>JAFUEH010000011.1 GCA_017463985.1 Eubacterium sp.
AATTTCTACAACAATTACCGTATTCAATACAAAACAAAACTGACACCTCTTGAACAAAGATGTCAGTTCGTTGCTTAAATCTTAATATTCTATCTTGGTGGCCCTTTTTGTGCTGTCTTCACAATCTGGGGCGGTTCAAAACGTGAGACAGCCCCTTTCTTTATGTGGTTATGCGCTTTTTCAGCAGTCTTAGGACTGTGCCGAGAGGTTGACGGTAATCATCTGCAGAATGTCGTTGTATGTCAGAACGCCTCTGCCGACCAGCACCTTGAAATAGGCGCCGTTAAACATCGCAAACTGCTCCGGCGTCAGGTATGCGGCAAAGTCCTCATAAGTATACAGACCGTAGCGATCTATATCCGCCTGCATCTGTTCCCTGTCATACTGCATACCGTCCCCAACGGCAAAATATTCAAACCGTCCGGCATGATCCTCACCGGTCATGGACAGCATATTTTCCACCATGAAGTTGTCATTATATGCTGTCTGAAGCGAATAGGAACCGACCGTTTCCGTTTGGAGCGTGTAATCCGTCAGCGTCACGGTTGTGTTCGTTCCGTCCGGCGCCTGCTTGACAAAGCGTTCGCCAAGGTATTCCGCTGCATTGGACGGCGTAATATACGTATAGGTGTTCCTGTCTGCGTTAAAGAAGCCGTGCTGCTGGATCGTCCGTACCGCTGTGCCGTCGCTGAAATGCAGGGTGAGCACCTCCCATTCCTGCGTACCGTGATACCAGCAAAGGGTAACCGGCTGAGCCTCATAGCAGCCGTTCCACAGGCTCCAGGTCATGACCATATCGCCCACCTTGATCTCCTCGACGGGCTTTTGCGTACCGTCCGCCATCGTCACCAGCGTACCGTCCGTCACGCAGGAGCTGTACGTCGCCGCACCGAACTTATACTGCACGTAGTAATAATAGGTGGTGCCGTCGTTAGAAACATAGTGATACTGCACCAGATGGGTAGAAGCGCTGTTGTCCTTCTCTATTTCGTTGGAGGTATAGCAAACGCCGAGGTTGTTTTTGCCGTAGCCGTAATATTGTGTGTTCATATTACGGCCGTACGGGCTGGTACCGCTCCAGGTCTTTTCTCCGCTGGCGCAGGTAAAGACGCTCGTGTCCGGTCCGGACGAAGCGCTCTTGCCGTGCGGCCAGGTCGTTGTGCTCTTGGAATATTCGTACTGCTTTTCGCCGGTTTCCTGGTTATAATCAATGATATGCAGCTCGCTGAACACCGGTGCAAAGTAATAGATCTTACCGCTGGAATAAGCAGAATTACCGTTGGAGCTTGTCGGGTTGACCGTCACGATCGGGTAATAAACCGTTTGACCGGCCACCGTGGTTTTACCGATCGTGGTACTCGTTGCGGACACGTCGGGCATCACATACGTTTTGCTGTCGGTGCCGATCACCTTCTTGGCCGCATAGCTGCCGGCAGCGCCGTCATAGCTAAAGGCAGCGTTATAGGTGATATCGTCCGGTTCTACTGCCGTCACATTGATGACGATCTGCTTTTGATATGTCTTATCAAAGGCAGTGCCGTCCTTGCTGTAATTGTAAGGATCGGTATAGGTATAAGTAACGGTATACTCGCCGCTCTCCGTAAACGCAATCGTTTTACCGGTATAATCGGTGCCGTTCATGCTCACCGTATAGGGAAGCGTATTGCTGTTTTTCACCGGTGTCAGGATCATCGGATCCCAAGTAAAGGACGTAGCGTCGGTCTCCTTATCGAAGGACAGCTGAACACTCTTTGTGGTGCTGTCGTAGTAACAGTAACGGTTGCTGCCCTCGGTTTTGGCAATATAGTTTTTCGCGGTGTAGTCAAACGTCGCCGTCGGCGCAATCGGATACTGCCCGTTGACGGTTTCATCATACACCGGCGCCGTCAGCAACGACGCGGAAGCGCCGGCCGCCTTTAAGGTGTACACCGTGCCGGTATAGCTGCTAACCGATTTTTCAAGGTAGCCGTAATTGTTGCCGGTCCGGTCATCGGTCGCAGCCTGTGCCTGCGCAGCGGTAATGCTGCCGGCATCGGTGATAAAGAAGATGCCCATATTCACATACGTGCTGCCGCTGTTGGTATAAGCGAAAGTAGCGTCGTTATAGACGGAGCTCATGACCGAGCTGTAGGTGCTCGGCAGGTCGGACTTCGTCAGGTAATTGTACTGCATCAGCGTTCCCAGCAGATGCAGTTGGCAGTTAGCCGTTTTTACACGCACACCAAGACCCTTTAATCCGCCGCGGTCAGACGTGCTCGTCACACAGTTATTCAGCGTCACATCACCGCCGCCGATGTCAATATTGGCAAGCGCGCCGCCGGCAAAGGTCGTATTCTCAAAATACACTGTGCCGCTGTCGATCTGCACCGCGTTCTTGGTTTCGGAAACATAAGAATTATAAATATTGGCGTCGCCGGTGATCCACACGCCCGGCGCATAGTACTGATTTTCCTGACCGGAGGTAACGGCCTTCGGATATACCGTTCCGAGCAGGCGCACGTTATCCAGCGCACCGCCGCCGTTGAGCGTCATATAGGCATTCGCAGCGCCGGAGAAATCTGTCCGCGCATCCGTCACGCTGAACCCGTTGCCGTAGAGCGTTTTGCCGTTATTGACCGTGATCTTTTTGCAATTGACATCGCCCAGCAGCACCGCATTATTCGCCGTAATGCTCGCCAGCGTAGCACCTTCGGCGTAGTTTGTACCGTTGACGATTTCCAAATACAGCGTCGCCACCGCTGTGCCGTATTGCTGCGCCGTCAGCTGCACCACACCGGTGCCGGTGAATTTCACGGTGCCGGCGCGCCAGTCGGCGGTATCAGCGGTATAGGTGCCGTTGGCTGTTCCCGCCACCTTTGTAACGGTCAGGCTGACCTCGTTGCTATCGATTGCGACGCTTTCGTCCTGTGCCGTGAACAGGCTGGACAGCGCGATGCTGTTAGCATTACCGGCACGGTAGAGATAGGCGTCCGTATGCGGCAGCTTCACCGCCAGGTTGTAAACCGGCTCCAGTGCCGGCAGCACCTCCGTTTCTGTATAGTCGCAGCGGCTGCAGCTTCTTTGGCGTAGTCCTTCGCGGTTCACCGCCGGCGCGGTAACGGTCTCCCATTCGCCCATATCATGGCCGAGGGCTGGCGTATAGTTATCGGTATACCGTGAATCGCAGCGCGTGCAGGTATATGTTGTATAGCCGTCCGCGGTGCAGGTTGGATAAGCAATCTCCTCCCGATAGTCATGGCCGAGCGCCGGCACGGTTTCCGGTGCTGTCAGCTGCTCGCCGCAGATCGGGCAATAGGTACCGCCCGTCTGACCGTCTTCCGTACAGGTAGCCGCAACGGCGGAGAACGGCAACGGCGTATGCAGATCCTCTCCGTCTACCACATTGACCTGATTAGAATAAACGGTGACGGTCTTGCCGTTTTGCTGATAAGTAACATATCCCTTGACCGCCCAGCGGTACTGACCGATCTTTTTCATATTCGTGATATAGGTCTCGTCCCGATAGGTATCGAACTGGGAGGCCAGCATTTTATTATTGATATTCACATCAAAGGACTGCGGCGCAAAGTCGTCTGCCTTTTGATAGTAGAACAGCATACCGACGGCATACGGGGTAATCTCCTCGGGAAGCGCAGTTTTCATCACGAAGGAACCGACATTCTTTTCCGCATCGTGGCGGTAATGCAGCGCCAACACCGCCGTATCCGCCGCTGCTTCCGGCGCGTCAAACTGCATAGCCGGTTTGTCGGTATAGGTCGGTGTTACGGTCACGCTCTCGCCCGTCTGCAGACGCGCCAGGACTTCGTCCGTCAGCTGCCAACGACCGTCTGTATAGCCGTAACGATACGGCACGCTTTCCGGTGCCAGCGGTGCCAAATCCGTCACCTGCGCCCATTCCTCCGCCGTTTTTTCTACGGTTGAAAAGACCTGTCCGCTTTCGCTGCAGAAGGTCAGCACCGCGCTACCATCGGTATAATAGACTGCACGGAGCGAGGTGTTCACTGTCATCGGGAAGGTATAGCTGCTATCCTCCGCAAAATATCGCTTAGAAACCGTTTCCAGCCAGCCGCGGAAGGTATAACCCTCGACCGTCGGCGCCGTGACCGACACCGCTGTGCCGGAGACCACGGTATAATTGCCGACGCCTGCCTGTGTGTCTTCAAATACAGTGGCCACCTCCGCCTCCGGCAGGGAGGCCGCAACGGTCAGGCGCAGGTAAGGCTGCAGATCCGACGCCGCTTCCATCAGCGCCGCCGTGGCCGCGTCGATCGCCGCCTGCTCCTCCAGCGTATCCGCCAGCGGCTGATATTGCTGAACTACCGCCTGCAGCGCACTGTAAGAGGCCGGCGTATAGTCCGCTTCCTCATAACATTCGATATGCTGCAGCACCGCCAGCAAAGCCGATCGGTCCGCGCTTTCCTCGGCGTATACAAGGCTGCCAAAGGAGCAGCACAGTAACAGCAATGCTGCGGTCAACAGAAGACCTATTCGTTTTCTCATCATACAAAACTCCGTTCTGATATTTTTAATGCTTTGAACTCAGTATAATTATATATTTATAGAATAGAAAAATCAAGACAGCTCCGCGATTTTGTACATCATTTTGCTAAAAAGTTTTTACAAATTGTTCATTTTTAGCCGTTCAGCCTCGCCGTCGTCCTGTTTTTCACAAAAAAAACAAGGGGCAACAAAGCCCCTTGAACGGTGTGATTGTATATTTTTACAGCCGATACGCCTTGACGGCGTTTTCAGACAGCAGCTGCCGATATTCGCTGTCGGAATAACCCAGCGACAGCAGACGGCGCAGCTCCTCGTGCGGCGACCACATCGGATAATCCGTACCGAACAGGACGCGGTCGACGCCGTAACGGGCGATGATCTCCTTGATCGCGGTATCTGTCAGCCATTGGAAGCTGGACGAGCAATCCACATACAGATTCGGCAGTCCGCTGAGCTTGCGCGACGCCTCCTCCCACAGTGACCAGCCGCCGAAATGCGCGCCGATCACGGTCAGGCCGGTATAGATCCGCATCACCGGCAGCAGCCGGTTGGGATTAGAATTATCGTAGCGGCTGTCACCAGTATGCATTAGGATCGGGAGCTGTTCCCTTTCGCACAACTCGTAGATCTTCAGACAGCGGTAATCGTCGATCTTAAAGCCCTGAATATCCGGATGGAGCTTTACGCCGTGCAGACCGAGCGAAAGGAGGTTTTCCACATCGCCCTCCAGGTCCTCCGATTCCGGATGGAGCGTTCCGAGCCCGATCAGCCTGCCGTGATTTTCCGCCACTGCACTGGCAATAAAGCGGTTAATACCTCTCACCTGAGAGGGCTTTGTCGCGACGGACTGCACCACGTACTGATCAATACCGGCGCGGTCGCCCTCGCGCAGCAGCATCCCGAGCGTACCGTCACCGAAGCCGTGCACGTGGTAAAAATTTTCGATTGCGCCCTCTGCCTTCTGCGCAATTTTATCAGGATAGATATGGCAATGCGCGTCAATAACATGAAAGCCGTTGCCAACCATTATGCCGTCACCACCCCTGCTGCTTTTTGCAGGCCGAGCTTTTTCACCGCGTCCTCGCGCATCTGATACTTCAGGATCTTACCGGCGGCGTTCATCGGAAATTCCTTCACAAAATCCACATAGCGCGGTACCTTGTGGCGCGCCATGCTCGCGCCGACGAATTCCTTCATCTCCTGCTCGGTCATGGTTTCGCCTTCCTTCAGGATCACACAGGCCATGATCTCCTCGCCATACTGCTCGTCGGGTACGCCAATTACCTGTACGTCGCTGACCTTCGGGTTTGTATAAATAAATTCCTCGATCTCTTTCGGATAGATATTTTCACCGCCGCGGATGATCATATCCTTCAATCGGCCGGTGATCTTATAGTTTCCGTCCGGCGTGCGGCAGGCAAGGTCGCCGGTATGCAGCCAGCCGTCCTGATCGATCGCGGCCGCCGTTGCCTCCGGCATTTTGTAATAGCCCTTCATAATATTGTAGCCGCGCGCCACAAATTCGCCGGTCACGTTATCCGGACAGTCCTCTCCGGTTTCAGGGTCGATGATCTTACATTCGATCTCCGGCATCGCTCTGCCGACCGTGGCCACACGCACCTCGAGCGGATCGTCCGTTGAGCTCATCGTACAGCCGGGAGAGGCCTCCGTCTGACCGTAAACGATCGTGATCTCACGCATATTCATCTTATTTACCACGTCCTGCATCGCAGAAATCGGACACGGGCTGCCAGCCATGATGCCGGTACGCATATAAGAAAAGTCCGTTTTCGGGAAATCGGGATGCTCCAGCAGGGCAATAAACATCGTCGGAACCCCGTGGAAGGCGGTGATATGCTCGTTATGGATACACGCAAGCGACGGCTTGGGTGAAAAATACGGGATCGGGAGCAACGTACCGCCGTGGGTCATGGTGGAGGTCATCGCCAGCACCATGCCAAAGCAGTGGAACATCGGCACCTGGATCATCATCCGGTCCGCGGTAGAAAGGTCCATTCTGTCACCGATGCATTTACCGTTATTCACAATATTATAGTGCGTGAGCATAACGCCCTTTGGGAAGCCGGTCGTACCGGAGGTATACTGCATATTGCAGACATCGTCAGGCTTGACCGTCGCCGCCATGGCATAAACCTGCTCCTTGTTAACCTGCGCCGCACGCTCCAACGCCTCATTCCACTCCAGACAGCCCTTCTGACGGAAGCCGACGGTGATCACGTTCCTGAGGAACGGCAGGCGCTTGCTGTGCAGCGGCTCTCCCGGCTTTGTATCGGCCAGCTCGGGGCAAAGCTCCGCCACGATCTTGCCGTAATGCGTGTCCTTAGCGCCCTCGGTAATGACCAGGGTATGGGTATCGGACTGCTTGAGCAAATACTCCGCCTCATGGATCTTATAGGCGGTATTCACCGTTACCAGCACCGCGCCGAGCTTGACGGTCGCCCAAAAGGTGATGAACCACTGCGGCACGTTCGACGCCCAGATCGCAACATGGCTGCCCTGCTTGACGCCCATAGAGATCAGCACGCGCGCAAATTCGTCCACGTCATCGCGGAATTCCGAATAGGTACGGGTATAATCCAGCGTTGTATATTTAAAAGCATACTGGTCGGGGAATTCCTCCACCATTCTGTCCAGCACCTCGGAAAAGGTCTTTTCGATCAGAAGATCCTTTTTCCAGACAAAGCGGCCGGTGTGCGCATTGTTATAATAAAGCGTTTTTTCCTTGCCGGCAGTATCGTTAAACTGCTTCATATAATTCACAAAGTGAGAGAAAATGATCTCCATATCGTCAATTTCCTCACACCACACGGGATCCCACACGAGGGAGATATAGCCGTCAAAGTTGACGGAGCGCAGCGCCAGCATGACGTCCTTGAGCGGGAGCGCGCCCTCACCAATCAGGCAGTATTCGACGCCGTCCGCCGTCTTTTTACTGTCTGTCAGCTGCACGTGCTTCACATAAGCGCCGAGGTTTTTAATGATCTTGTCCGGCATTTCACCAACTGTCTGATAGGCGGCGCTGACGTTCCACAGCGCGGCAAGGCTGTCGCTGGCGAAATTTTCCAGCATATCGCGCAGCACGGCCGTATCGGCAAACAGACCCTTCGTCTCAATCAGTACAACAACGCCCTTTTCCTCTGCCTGCGGCACGATCTTTTCCAGCATGGAGGCAATAAAGGCAAAGCCCTCCTCCGTCTTTTCCGCCGCCTCTGCGCGCACCCTGATATAGGGAATCTGCAGATTTTCGGCAATCGCAAGACACGCCGCTACCTCGTCAAGCGTCTCCGCCGCGCAGCTTTCATCAGACAGGTCGCACACCGTGTCGATACACGCCAGCGCGAGCTTGCGCTCATATAGCTTACGGCGCGTCGCCATCGCGGCATAGTCGTGAAAAGCGCCGTCCTTATCGGTGAACAGGCGGTTATGGATATTATGCAGCTCGATGCCCTTAAAGCCTAATTCCTCTGCTGCGTCACAAAATTCATCAAAGCTGACGCCGTGCCAGCCCTTGGTTGAAAATGAAAGCTTCATGCCTGCTCCTCCTCATACACGATTTTATTGATAGCGTTCAGATAGGCGCGGATGCTGGCGCCGATAATGTCGGTCGAAATACCGTTGCCGGAATAGAGCTTTCCGCCGGAACGCAGCTTGACCACGGCGGAGCCCATGGCCTCCTTGCCCTCGGTCACTGCCTGAATTTGGAAATCGTCCAGCTCATAGTGGTGGCCGATGATCTTGTCGATTGCAATAAAGGACGCGTCGATCGGGCCGTCTCCCAGCTCGATGCCCTCGGTCGTGTTGCCGTCACGCTCCAGCACAATGTGCGCGCTGGGAGTGATGATATTGCCGTTGTTAATCACATAGCTGACCAGCTTATAGGCGGACGGCACCTGCAGCGCCGCAGAAGCAACGATGGCGTCCAGCTCCTTTGCGCCGACGGTTTTCTTGGCAGCTACCCGCAAGAATTCGCCGTATACCTTAACGGCGTCCTCCTCGGAAAGGTCGTAGCCCAGCTGGGCGACCGCGGTCAACACCGCCTCCTGCGAGTCGTTTTTGTCCAGCTTAATGCCTTCAAAATCTGTGCTGACGGTAACCGTTGTCTTTTCGTTTTTGGCGTTATCGGTGATCCAGTTGATCTGGTTCACGATACGGTGCAGCTCCGTATAGCGGATTGCGGAGGTCATGCCGTAATCGTTGCCGTAATCCTTGATGATCGAACCGAAGGTATCCAGGCTGACCGTATCGCCGCCGACAGCGCACTTGACGCAGGAGGCGCCGCTCTTGACGGCCAGCACCGCCTGTGCTGCGGCAAGGCCGGCCTTATTGCTGCACTGAATACCGACCGGTACGCCGGTATTGTCAATAATCTTTTTCACGAACGCCGCGAAATCATCCGGCAGTAAGGAGCCGGCTGTATCGCAGACGGTGATCTTTTCTGCACCGTTTTCCACAGCGGTACGGATCGCGTTGTAAAGGAATTCCTCCTCCGCTCTGGTAGCGTCGGTCGCACAGAACTCCACAGCGTAGCCTGTCTCCTTCGCCTTCGTTACGGTGAACCGGATCCAGTCGAGCATTTTCTCCGCCTTTTTGTGGCAGGTATATTCCATACCGACAGGCGATACCGGCAGCTCAATGCGGACGGTGCCGCGCTTAGCAGCGGACAGCGCCTCGGCCGCCTCGTCAATACTCTGCGCCGTCATGCCGGCGGCGACGGAAAGCTCGCTGTTTTTCACAAAGGCGGAAATCGTACGCACCAGTAGGATATCGGTTCTGCTGACGGCGACGGCCGGTAGCTCGATCACGTCCACATTTAGCTTTTCCAGCTGACGGGCAATTTCAATCTTCTCTTTGAAGCTGAAGCTGTTGTTTTCTCTGCACAAGGTCGTGTCTGCAATTTTCACATTTTTCATAGCTGTTCCCTCTTTCTGCGTACGTTTTGATAAAAAATAAATCCCTGAGGCCATGCCTCAGGGACGAATAAACCGTGGTACCACCCTGATTGATCTGCAAAACAGATCCGCTCTGCGAGGTTCAAGCAAACCTCCTGCCATGATAACGGGGCAAGCCGTAGGCGCTTACTGTTTTCCGCGCCTCTGCTCCGGAACGAGGCTTGTTATCCGTTCGCACCGCCTTACACCGACCGGCGGCTCTCTGTGCCGAAGGGAGGACAACAATTAATTCCTTCACTGCATTTTAGGTTCTGTACAATTTTTCGCTATTCTATCACAAAGTGCCGATTTTGTCAACCGTTTTTTGCATACTTTTTCCGGCGCGGCGGCTACATCCCCTGACCGGCGGTTTTAAAGTGCAGCTCACGCATACCCTCCACCTCGTCACAGACGGGCTTGAGCCGGCACGCAGAGCAATCCAGCGGAATGTTCTGCATAATATGGTTGAGCGTTTCGGTGATCCGGTCGTTCTTCTCGGCAAGCGCCTCCAGCGCGGCAAAATCCACAGCGCTGTCGGTCACATAGATGATTCTTGCGCTCTTCACTGCCGGCAGCTCCAAATACTTTTCCGCCAGCAGATTCCCTACGGCTTCAAAGGAAATGCCGGCCTGCAGCGCCTTTTTGGTCACGCGCACGTTTTCCTTATGGGAGGAGGAAACCGTCCGCACCATAAAGCCCTCGGGGAAATAGTGGTATTTCTGATATTCCACCTTGCGGACGGTATCGAAGGCCATCTGCTCGTCCTCTACCGCTTCCGTCTGAATCAGTGAAATACGCGCAAAGGGCGTATCGCCGTTCAGGGCGCTCAGCTCCGGTCCGACAACGGTAATGCCGCTTGGTTCGATCGGGCGCGCGGTCACTAAATTAAAGCCGACGCCCGTCAGCTCAAACGCCTCGTCACGCTTCAGCACCAGTGTATTGCGGCCTAAATCGCGCCATTTTTTCCCGAGCGGATAGGTGCGCTGCCGGTAAGGCGCCAGCAGGGCGTCCGCTTCATCCATCAGGCTGTCAAAAAACTTCATTACAGCTTTCTGTCCTTTTTAAGATTATCGTAGTGCGGCTGCATCTTTTCGTAAAAGACGCGCACAAGTTTCATATCGGCATTGAACCAATACACGGTAAAGGTAACGGCAAAAAACGCGGAAAAGACCACCGCGATCGCCGCTAAAATCTTCATTACTTTCATATCTGTTCTCCTGTCAGGCAAGGCCCTTTTGTCTTGCATATTCCGCTGCGCCGAGCGCGCCCATCAGCTGCGGGTCAATGTCAAGGTCAACCACCTTGATCTTGAGCACCTTCTCAATCGCCTGCTTCAGGCCGTCGTTCTTCGCACAGCCGCCCGTTAAGGTAATACTGTCCGTGGCGCCGGCCTTCTTCGCCATGACAAAGCAGCGCTTGGCGACCGCTAGCTGAATACCGGCAGCGATCTCGTCCATCGGCTTACCCTCGCCCACCAGCGAAATGACCTCGCTTTCGGCAAATACCGTACACTGCGCCGTGATCGGAATCGTGTTTTTGGCTTTGAGCGAAAGCTTTGAAAACTCGGGAAGCGTCATTTCAAACGCATTCGCCATCGCCTCATAAAAGCGTCCCGTACCGGCGGCGCACTTGTCGTTCATCGCAAAGTTCTTAACAGTACCGTCCGTATCAATCGCGATACCCTTTACGTCCTGACCGCCGATGTCAATGATCGCCTTCACGCGCGGATTCGTCACGTGTACGCCCATCGCATGACACGAAATCTCGCTGATGTTTTCATCGGCAAACGGCACCTTGTTACGGCCGTAGCCCGTACCGATCAGATACGTCAGATCCTTTGCGCTGTTCAGCTCAGGCACCTGCGCAACAGCGTCGTCCAGCGCGATCTCCGCCGACTGCACCGGATTGATCTTGCTCCTGTTGGTCACGTCGGCAACCAGCTTGCCGTCCTCGTCAAGGATCACGCATTTTGTGTAGGTGGAGCCTACATCACAGCCTCCAAAATATTTCATAGATACTCTCCTTATTGATTCCAAAAATGATTGATAAAACGCAGTCCTACCATGCTAAACTATCATCAAAATCCACCAGCGTGGGATCGACCGGCTCTTCCTGTAAAACAGTGGTCATATATTTATTGACGCATTCACGCATATCGCGTCTGGAGATCGTGCGCGGATCCATCAGGTCCTGCGGCACCCAGATAAAGCTGACGTTGTGCTCGCGCGCCTGGTCGTCAAAAATACCGTTCAGACCGTCCATGCCCTTGCAGGAGATCTGGTCATACATAATGACCATATCGGCGTTGAACTCCTCCACAATGCGCCAAAGCTCATCGACCACGTTTTGGTAGCCGCCCTTCGTATGCTTACGCATCGTAGTACGCTGAAGCGTCTTAGCAAAGGTTGCCAGCGCGGCCTCCTTATCCTCTGTATCATACATATAGTAGGAGATCATGGTTTCCATATCCATGACCACGTTGATGCCCCAGCAGTTTTCCAGCCAGTTGGCAAGGCTGGTATAATAGTTCGCCGGACAGGACCAAACAATCGCTCTATGCCGCATTTCCTTAGAGCACGGCACTTGCTTTTCATAAGCCTTGAGCATCATGCGGTTTACTTTTTTATCCACCTTCAGGAAGCGCTTGTCCTTACCGCCGGAGATGTGAAAATAGAACAGTCTGTACAGCCAGAAGGTAGCGCCCGTCATCTGCGGATAATCGGTCTTATTGACCTCCCATTTCTGAATTTCATATTCTGTCTGCTTATTATACGTCCGCATCGCGTCAAAGAACGCGTCCCAATCCCATTTTTCGCCGGTTTGCTCCTCCACAAAGGCAATCGCGGACTTCACCTCGTCAACCGCATATTCCTGCACGTCCTCACCGTTATAGCGCAGCGGCACATTAATGGTCTGCGTAGGAATATTAAAACGCCGGTCGATATAGGACGAGTTCATGATAGAGCCGTCGCACGGCATATTACAGGTCAGCGAGCATTTGCCGACGAGCGGATAATCGTCGTTGATCGCTACGCCTGCCTCGGCGCTCGGCAGCGGACAAACATCCGCCGGTACACCGTAGCTCTCGGTAATGTCAAGGTACGGCGGGGTGATATTCTGATCTACCATCGAGGAAAGGAAGATCGGGATCGTCGTCACGTGGTTGTCCCTTAAATTCGGGAAACCGGTGATAAACTCCGAGGAAAAGATCTCGTCCACGTTCACGGTTTTATCCGCCCATTTCGGATGCTTGTGAAAATGGCGGTCGTTCGCCAGCAAGAAATTGATCAGGTCCGTCGTCGGCTTCACCAGCATATTCATGTGCAGATGCGTCATACGCAGCTGCGGACCGCGCAGGCCCTCCGTATGACGGTCTACCCAGGCCGGCGCGCTGAGATAGCTCGCCATCCAGCGATAGCTCCAAATTCCCTTGACGGTGGAGACGGGCGCCTTGCCCGCCATGACGATCACGTCCTTCCAGGTGATCAACCAGCGGTAATAATCATACAGGGTGTCCGAAACGCCGCGCCACTCTCTATGCTTCAGCAGACCGGTCTTGTCCTCATGCAACCGGCCGAGGTCATGCGGCTGATTTCTCCAGAGCGTCTTTAACTTTTCCTTCAGCTTCATTGCGCGTTCTCCTTTCCTTTCTGTATTTTCTTGATTTCAAGGCTTTCCACAAAGGCCTGTACACGGGTGCGCAGCTGGCCGGAGGCGCTCGCCGTATACTGGCGGTCGACGCACACGGAGGGAATACCGAAATCGTTCGTAACAATGTGTGAGGCAAGAGCGCGTTCATAGCCCCAGTATTCACAGAATTTCAGCTGCTCATACAGCACGCCGTCGGCGTGATAGTCGTTCACCAGCTGGCGCACATAGTCGCGCCGACCCTGTACCTTATCCTGCGACATATAGCGCGGACACTGACACGTTTTCATATAATGAAGCACGATCTGCTCCAGCACGTTATGCTCGTCGGTGAGGCGGATCTCTTCTCTGCCCGGCAGCGAGCCAAAGCAAAAACGGTCTGCCACCACAAGCGCGCCGCTTTCCTCGATCAGCTTCGTAAAATCAGGATCGTCCATCTCTGAACCGACGACGACGATTTTTGCGCGGTAATTTTTCTTGGCGTCGGGAACACGCGTTTTGAGCTCCTCTGCTGTTTCACGCAGCTTGTCGAGGATCAGGTATTTCGGACAGCAGTAGGTGATCAGATTCAGTACGTGGAACTCATAGCCCGTGATACGCGGATTTTCCTCCTTGCGGTATTCACCGATCTCCGTAATCAGACGGCAGACCTCGTTGTGTTCCTCCACAGCCTTCCGCAGCGCTTCCTCGCTGATGTCCACACCGTAGACCTCCTGCAGCTTGTCGAGCACCTTGGTTTGCAGCTGCTGTACATAATGGCGTACGGTGTGCGGCTGGATCTTAAACGGCACGTCGGAAATAGTGACGAAAAACTTTTCGTTATTCACCAGCTGCAGCAGCTCAAAATGCTCGTAAGCACGGTTCATCTGTGAACAGGTCTCTGAGCCGAACAGCGCGTCCAAATGCTGATAGCCGCCCTCAATGCCTCTTTCCACCAGCGCTTTAGAATAGCCGCACAGGAAAGAGCTCATATAATACGTCGAAATATCCAGCGAACCGGTTCTCGGCGCACGCAATCTTGTTGAAAAGCAGCCGGGCAGATTCAGCAGTACCTCGGGAATATGATAACAGGTATACGCCAGGCACAGCTTTCCCTCGCTTTTCGCCTGCTGCACCAGCTCGTTATTCGCCTCCTGCAGCAGATTCTCAAAATAGAATAAATGCTTTAAATCTTTCATAATGCTTCTCCGTCAGTCAATGAGTGTCAGCCGGCGCAGCGCCTCCTCAGCACCGCGCACCACCCGGCTGTCGTCCGGCAGGTCAAGGATACGCTTACCCTCGATGTCGTAAATCGCCAGGTTCGGGTCATTTTCAATATAAGCCAGCACGGGGATACCGTGTGTATCAAGATACGGGATAATTTCCTCGCCCGGCAGACGGTTAATGATACAGCCGATCTTTTCATACATTACCAGCTCGTCCGCTACGCCCTTGATCGTGTTGATGACCTGCGTACCCTTCTTGCTGGCGTCGCTGACCAGTAGCAGGTGCGTTACCTTTTCCATCACGCGGCGGTTGATCTGCTCAATGCCTGCCTCGCCGTCGATCACCACATAATCAAATTCGCCGGACAGCAGGCTGATAACCTCTTTCAGATAAGAATTGATCTTGCAGTAGCAGCCGGCGCTTTCCGGTCTGCCGACGGCGATGAAAGCAAAGCCGTCTGTTTCCACCAGCGCGTCAAACAGCTTATAGCGCGCATCGCCCAGCAGCTCGATCGCCGCCTTTGTCTGACCGTCCTCCACCGAAGCGACGATCTCCTTACGAATATCGTCGATCGTCAGCCGGACATCAATCCCCAGCGCCGTAGAAAGACCGACCGCCGGATCAGCGTCGATGGCAAGGATCTTCTTGTCAGGATGATGCTTCACCAGCGCACGGACGATCGCCGCAGAAACCGAGGTTTTTCCGACGCCGCCCTTGCCGGCAAGCGCAATGATTTTTGCTTTGCTTTCCATAAAATCTCCCCTTTAGTTGTGATATTCTGATATAAGTATAACAGAACCTCTGCGGTTTTTCAATCCAAAACCGCGCAGTCGTCTAAACTTTTTGACAACAAATAAAGGTTGCGCCAGCCGGCGGCAGATGCTATAATGTAGCTGCTAATAAAAACAACGGAGAAAAAACGATGAGCCATAACAAAGGAATCTTGCAGCCGGAGGATTACGCCGAGCCGCGCTGCCTGCTGTGCGACGAGCCTTACGGCAAGGCGCCGGCCGTGAAGCCGGTACCGCAGCAACGTATTATTGAAAAAATGAACGACTACATGAGCCGGCGCGACTATGCCGGCGCAGAGCGCCACCTGCTCTACTGGCTGGAGGAAGCCAAGCTGGGGCACGACAAGGGCGGCGAGCTGATGCTCCGCGGCGAGCTGGTCGGTCATTACCGTAAAACCGGTGAAAAGGAAAAGGCGTTTGCCAGCGCACAGGAGGCGCTGCGCCTCGTGGACGAGCTGCAGATGGACGGCACTGTCAGCGCCGGTACGGCGTATGTGAACATTGCCACGGCCTACAACGCCTTCGGTGAAAACGAGCAGTCGATCGCGCTTTTTGAAAAAGCAAAGGCGGCCTACGAGGCGAACAACACCGCCCCGGAACTGCGCGGCGGACTGTACAACAACATGGCGCTGACGAACGTGGCGCTCGGCCGATATGAGGAAGCCCTGGCGCTGTATGCGCAGGCGCTGGACATGATGGAACAAGTAGAAAACGGCGCGCTCGATCAGGCCATTACCTATCTGAACATGGCGGATACCGCCGTGGCGCAGTACGGCGCGGAGCAAGCAGAGCATCGGGTCAACGAGCTGCTGGACAAGGCGTACGACCTGTTGCTGCTGCCGACGCTGCAGCACGACGGCTACTATGCCTTTGTGTGCGAAAAATGTGCGCCGGTGTTCTCTTATTACGGCTACTTTATGGCGGCGAACGAGCTGCGACAGCGTGCGGAGGCAATTTATGAACGGGATTGAGTTATCAAAAGCGTATTTTGAAGCGTACGGACTGCCGATGCTGCAGGAGCAGTTCCCGGAGCTGCTTCCCTATTTGGCGGCCGGCCTGTTCGGCAGCGGCTCGGAATGTTTCGGCTTTGACGACGCGGTATCGACCGACCACGATTTTGAGCCGGGCTTCTGTCTGTTCCTGCCGGGCGAGGAAGTAGTAGACCGCCGCGCAGCCTTTCAGCTGGAGCGCGCCTACGCAAAGCTGCCGCGCGAATTCAACGGTTTTGAACGGCCGCGGCTGAGTCCGGTCGGCGGCGCGCGCAGAGGCGTGCTGCGGATCGACGAATTTTTTGCAGAGAAGCTTGGCGCCGCTGACGGCATATTAACTACGGAGCAGTGGCTTTCCGTACCGGAGCAGGCACTGGCCGAGGCGACGAACGGTCTCCTCTTTTTTGACAACTACGGCGCGGTCACGCAAATCCGTCAGGGGCTTGCCGCTTACCCGGAGGACATCCGCAAAAAGAAGCTGGCCGGCAACCTGCTGCTGATGGCGCAGTCCGGTCAGTACAATTACAAGCGTTGTCTTGACCACGGAGAGGAGGCGGCGGCACAGCTCGCGGTCTTTGAATTCGTTAACAGCGCCACGGCGGCCATCTTTTTATTAAATAAACAATATAAACCTTATTATAAGTGGAGTTTCCGTGCGCTGCGCGCCTTGCCGAAGCTCTCGCTGGAGGCAGAGATCATGGAATACCTGCTCACCACCGGCAACGACGCTGCCACTGCAGAAGAAAAATACTATGCGATCGAGGGGATTGCTGCCGACGTGATCGACGAGCTGGCGGAGCAGGCGTTGACGAAGGCGATCTGCGGCGATCTTGAAAAACACGCCTACTCGGTCAACGACGGCATTGAGGACGGCGCCGTGCGCAACCTGCATATCCTCGCAGCAGTATAGTAATAGATTAGGTTAAATTAAAGGATTTAGATTATGAAATTACACGGTATACAAAAAATGACGCTGCTCGATTTCCCGGGCGTCGTGTCCTGTACGGTCTTTTTGGGCGGCTGCGATTTTCGCTGTCCGTTCTGTCATAACTTTGAGCTGGTAGACGGTACGGCGCAGCCCGTGATGGACGACAGTGAACTGATCGCCTTTTTGGAAAGCCGCAAGGCACTGCTGGACGGCGTGGCGATCACCGGCGGAGAGCCCTGCCTGCACCGCGAGCTGCCGCAGCTGATGGAACGCATCCGCAGCGCCGGCTACAAGGTCAAGCTGGATACAAACGGCTACCATCCCGAACGGCTCAAGGAGATCCTGGACGCCGGACTGGCGGATTATGTAGCGATGGATATCAAAAACAGCCCTGAAAAATATGCCCTCACCTGCGGTCTGGAAACGGTGGACATGGAAAAAATAACAGAAAGTATTGCGCTGCTGATGAATGGCAGCACCGATTACGAATTCCGTACCACGGTCATTCACGAGCTTCACGAGGCGGCAGATTTTGAAAAGATGGGCGCCATGATCCAAGGCGCCAAGCGCTATTTTTTGCAGCGCTTCACGGACAGAGATACCGTTCCTTACGGCAATTTGTCCGCGCCGAGCTTTGACGAAATGCGGCAATATGCAAAAATTGCGTGTCAATTTGTAACCGATACGCAATTACGCGGAGTAGAATAATTCCACTACATATTGTGGATAAAAAATTTTTTTGAGAAAAATAACGGAATATATTGACAAGCACCCCTCTTGTTGCTATAATACATTTTGCACGATATAAATGACAAAATGATTACAAAGCAAACAAGAGGGGTTTATCGTATGTATCAGGTAATTAAAAGAGACGGCGGTGTAGTTGATTTTAATATCAGCAAAATCAGTGCGGCCATCGCCAAGGCCTTTGAGGCCCAGGGACGTCAGTCCCACCCGAGCGTGATCGACCTAATCGCGCTGCACGTTACAGCCGATTTTGAGAACAAGATCAAGGACGGCAAAATCACAGTAGAGGCAATCCAGGACAGCGTAGAAAAGGTGCTTTCCGAATCCGGCTACGCCGATGTTGCAAAGGCTTACATCCTTTACCGTAAGCAACGCGAAAAGGTGCGTAACATCAACTCCACCCTGCTGAACTACAAGGACATCGTTGACAACTATTTAAAGATCAACGACTGGCGCGTCAAGGAAAACGCCACCGTTACGTATTCCGTCGGCGGTCTGATCCTTTCCAACTCCGGCGCCATCACCGCCAACTACTGGCTGAGCGAGGTCTATGACGACGAGGTCGCTGAAGCACACCGCAACGCAGAAATTCATCTGCATGACCTTTCTATGCTGACCGGCTACTGCGCAGGCTGGAGCCTCAAGCAGCTGATCCAAGAGGGACTTGGCGGCGTGACCGGCAAGATCACCTCCTCACCGGCTAATCACCTTTCCACTCTCTGCAACCAGATGGTTAACTTCCTCGGCATTATGCAGAACGAGTGGGCCGGCGCGCAGGCATTCTCTTCCTTTGATACTTACCTGGCTCCGTTTGTTAAAATAGACAATCTCTCTCAAAAAGAGGTTAAGCAGTGCATCCAGTCCTTCGTTTACGGTGTGAACACACCGAGCCGTTGGGGTACTCAGGCGC
Organism: Eubacterium sp.; assembly: GCA_017463985.1. Taxonomy (GTDB): domain Bacteria; phylum Bacillota; class Clostridia; order Oscillospirales; family Acutalibacteraceae; genus Eubacterium_R. The sequence goes on from JAFUEH010000011.1 coordinate 18,669, forward strand.
CGTTCAGCAACATCACCCTTGACTGGGTCGTACCGAACGATCTGAAGAACCTGCCGGCGATCATCGGCGGCAAAGAGGTTGACTTTACCTACGGCGACTGCCAGAAGGAAATGGATATGGTCAACAAGGCGTTCATCGAGATCATGATCGAAGGCGACGCCAACGGCCGCGGCTTCCAGTATCCGATCCCGACCTACTCCATCACGCGCGACTTTGACTGGAGCGAGTCAGAGAACAACAAGCTGCTGTTTGAAATGACCGCTAAGTACGGCACGCCTTACTTCAGCAACTACATCAACTCCGATATGGAGCCCAGCGATGTACGTTCTATGTGCTGCCGTCTGCGCCTTGACCTGCGCGAGCTGCGTAAAAAGTCCGGCGGCTTCTTCGGCTCCGGCGAATCGACCGGTTCGATTGGCGTTGTTACCATCAACCTGCCGCGTATCGCGTACCTGGCCGCTGATGAAAAAGACTTCTATGCCCGTCTTGATCACCTGATGGACATCGCTGCCCGCAGCTTAAAAACAAAGAGAACCGTTATCACCACCCTGCTGGATCAAGGTCTGTATCCGTACACCAAGCGTTATCTTGGCACCTTTGCTAACCACTTCTCCACGATCGGCCTGATCGGTATGAACGAGGTGGGTCTGAACGCGAAGTGGCTGCGCGCTGACCTGACCGATCCGAAGGTACAGCGCTTTGCCCGCGATGTGCTCAACCACATGCGCGAGAGACTGTCTGACTATCAGGAGCAGTACGGCGATCTTTACAACCTCGAAGCAACACCGGCCGAGTCCACCACCTACCGCTTTGCGAAGCACGATAAGGAGGACTTCCCGGACATCATCACCGCCAACATGAACGGTGATCCGTACTACACCAACTCCTCTCACCTGCCGGTTGGCTATACAGAGGATATTTTCTCCGCCCTGGATATCCAGGACGATCTGCAAACGCTTTACACCTCCGGCACCGTATTCCATGCGTTCCTCGGTGAAAAGCTGCCTGATTGGAAGGCCGCCGCTAATCTTGTTCGTAAGATTGCCGAAAACTACAAGCTGCCTTACTACACCATGTCCCCGACATACTCCGTATGTAAGGACCACGGTTACCTGACCGGCGAACAGTACACCTGCCCGATCTGCGGCGCTAAGACCGAGGTCAACAGCCGTATCACCGGTTATTACCGCCCGATCCAAAACTGGAACGACGGTAAGGCACAGGAGTACAAGGACCGTAAGGTTTACAACATCGGCCATTCTCATCTGACGCACACCGGCCCAAATCCGGCACCGGTGGACGAGCCTACTGTGACTGAAGCCGCACCGGCAACAGAAGCCGCAGCACCGGTTGCAGCTGACGCGATCCTGTTCAAGACCGCGACCTGCCCGAACTGCAAGGCGGCAGCAGCGCTCCTTGACAAGGCCGGCGTTGCTTACACGGCGCTGAATGCTGACGAGCAGCCGGAGCTGGTTGCTAAGTACGGCATTAAGCAGGCACCGACCCTTGTGATCCCGTCCGGCGACAGCTTTGAGAAGTTCCGCGGCGTATCCGACATCAAGGGCTATCTGATGAACCGATAAACCATCACTTTCAAACGGGCGGACAGACTCTGCCCGTTTGTTCAATGGAGACAATACTATGTATGATATTATTATAGTGGGCGGCGGTCCGGCCGGTATGACGGCTGCGGTATACGCCCAGCGCAATGGCAAGCACGCCCTCGTGATTGAAAAGGCCGGCTTCGGCGGACAGATCACCAACTCCCCGAAGGTAGAAAACCTTCCCGGCTTTCTTTCCGTCAGCGGCAATGAATTTGCTGACAAGCTTTTTTCACAGATGCTGGAGCAGGGCGCGGATTTTGAGATCGAAACGGTCTGCGGCATTGAAACGAACGGCAATACAAAACTGGTCAAGACCGAGGAGGGCAGCACCTTTGAGGGAAAGGCCGTGATCCTCGCCACCGGCGTAAAGCACCGGATGCTGGGGTTAGCGGGCGAGGATGAGCTGGTAGGCGAAGGTATCTCGTTCTGTGCTGTCTGCGACGGCGACTTTTACAAGGACAAGGTGGTCTGCGTGGCCGGCGGCGGCAACTCTGCCCTACAGGAGGCTATTTTGCTGGCCGATAAGTGCAAGGAGGTCATTATGCTCCAAGACCTGCCGCGGTTCACCGGCGAGGAAAAGCTGCAGCAGGTGCTGTTTGCACACAGCAACGTCCGCGCTTACACCGGCGTCAAGATCACGCAACTGCTGAAAAACGGCGAAGCCTTTGCCGGCGTTGCGATCGAAAAGGACGGCGCGGTGCAGAGCATCTTCGCAGACGGCCTGTTTGTCGCGATCGGACTGATCCCCGAAAACGAGCCCTACAAAGACTTGGCTGACCTGAACGCTTACGGCTATTTTGATTCGGACGAGCAATGTCTTACGAAAACGCCGGGTATTTTTGTGGCCGGCGACTGTCGCAGCAAGTTCACACGTCAGGTGACGACCGCAGCAGCAGACGGCACCGTTGCCGCCCTGGCTGCCTGCCGCTACATCAACGAGTTATAATCTCTGAACAAACAAAACAGCTACCTCGCTTCTGCGAGATAGCTGTTTTTCTATACTCTCTTATAACATCTGCATGATGAGCGCTGTCAGGAATACGCCCAGCGACGCACCGATGGCGACCGTCAGCAAGCCTTTCTTTAAGAACGCCAGCACCAGTGCAACCGCTACGCCGACTGCTGCGGCCACCGGCGAGTCCGTCGCAAAAAACACCGCCGGAACGGTCATCACGCTGAGCACCGCATAAGGCATATAATGCAAAAACGACAGCACAAAACGGTTTTTGATCTTTTTCTTGATCAGCACAAGCGGCACCGCACGCACCAGATAGGTCACCGCTGCCATCGTCACCAAATAGGGCAAAAAGACCTTCCAGCTCATGACGGCACCTCCCCCTCCGGCTTTACCGGAAACAACAGCGCGGCCAAAGCGCTTGCCGCCACGGCGCAAATAATAATCACAAAGCCGCTCGGTACGGCAGAGAGCGGCGGTACGAACCGGAACAGACAGCTCAGCACCACCGCTACCGCTACGCAAAACAGCACGTGCTTATCCGCGCGCGCAGCCGGCACAACGATCGCAATGAACATACCGTAAATCGCCACGCCCAGTGCCGATATGACCAGCGGCGGCAGGATACTGCCTGCCAGCGCGCCGACAGCCGTTCCGGCGCTCCAGCCAAGATACGGCGTCAGCATCAGTCCCCACATATAGCTTCGCCCGACCGCCTGTTGAGAAGAGGCGACGGCAAAGACCTCGTCCGTATTCACAAAGGCAATCAGCAGCCGGTCGCGCAAACGCACGGAGCCGTCCAGCCTTTGCGAAAGCGAAATGCTCATCAGCGCATACCGCAGATTGATGACCAGCTGCGCGGACGCCAGCTCAAACAGCGTTCCGCCGCTCACCATGATCGGCACCGCCGCCAGCTGTCCGGCAGAGGTGACGTTCGTCATCGAGATCAAGACCGCCTCCCCTGCGGTCAGTCCGTTAGCAACGGCAAAAATACCAAATGCAAAGGCTACTGAAAAATAGCCCAGACAAATTGGTATTCCATCCAAAATTCCCTTTTTAAAGGTATTGTCTTCCGCACGGTTACTCATACCGTGATGATACCATAAGCCGCCACAAAAAGCTTTGAATATTTTGTAAATTTTCCCTTGCGTCAGCAAAGGCCCCTTGACGCAACCGCGCCAAAGGGCCTCCTCTGCTCATCACATTATCATAGATGATAAATATCCCGACACTTTTCGGTGAGATAGTCAATATAGTAATCGGCATCAAACGGCTCACCGAGCACACGCTCCAGTATCTGCGCCGGCGTGTACAGCCGACCGTACTGCCAGATATGCTCACGGTTCCAGTCGTTGATCGGCGCAAAATCGCCTGCCTCAATGCACGCATCTACCGCCACGGTTTCCTTCATTTTGGAGAGGAACTGTGCGCCGTAAGCGCTGCCGAGCGCATAAGACGGGAAGTATCCGATCATGCCGCCCGACCAGTGACTGTCCTGCAGCACACCGTGCTTGTCGTCCGGCACATCGACGCCGAGATAGGCTTTATACAGCCGGTTCCATTCCGTCGGCAGATCCTTCACCGCCAGCTCACCGGCAAACACGCGCTTTTCCAGCTCATAGCGGATCATTACGTGCAGGCAGTAGGTCACCTCGTCCGCTTCCGTACGGATCAGGGACGGCGCCGCCTTATTCACCGCGCGGTACAGCTCCTCCGCTGTCCGTCCTGCCAGCTCCTCAGGGAACAGCTCCTGCAGCTTCGGAAATACCAAGCGGCAGTACGCACGGCTTCTACCGATAATGTTTTCATAAAAACGGCTTTGGCTTTCGTGAATACTCATAGAGGTACCGCCGTCCAGCACCGTGTAGGCAAGGTCGTCGGCAGAGCCTGTGTCGTACAGCGCATGACCGCCCTCATGGATAACGCTGTACATGGAGCTGACGAAATCCTTCTCAAAATAGTGCGTCGTAATACGCTCGTCACGGTGCGAGCCGAGGCTGGTGGTAAACGGGTGCTCGGTCGTGCTCAGGCCGACATGGCCGAGGTCAAGCCCCATCAGCTGCATAAGATAGTAAGAAAGCTCCTCCTGTTTGTCGATCGGAAAGCGGCCGAAGCGGATGCTGTCGTCCACCTGCTCTTTCGCGGCGATCTGCTGCAGCAGCGGTACCAGCTTGCCGCGCAGCTTGGCGAAAAATGCGTCGAGCGTCTCCTTGTTCAGTCCTTCCTCAAACTCACCGAGCTGGTGGTCATAAGGATCCTTATCCGGTTCAATATAGAGCGCAAAGCGCTTCGTGGTAGCGAAAATTTCCTCTAAGATCGGACGGAACAGCTCAAAATCAGACGCCTCCTTCGCGCGGTGCCACACATCGTCCGCCTTCACCAGCAGCTCCTGATAAGCAACGTATTCCGCCATCGGAATTTTCTGCATATCGCGGATGTCCTTATACATAAGGTATACCATGCGCTGTTCCTTTTCGTTCAGCGCGTCCTTATGCGCGTCCAAAAACGCCAGCAGAGCTACGGTCTCCTCAGAGGTGCCGAGACAATAGATCTCCTCCGACAGAACGGAGAGCGTTACCGCCCGATTATCGGCGGTTTCCTTCGGCGCCGTGGTAGCGCCGTCATACTGTAACAGACCGATCGCGTGTTCATACGCTGCCATCTTTTTCTGCAGCGCCATTAACGCCGTGCGCGCCTGTTCTAAGGTCATTTCAGTCATCATTAATCTCCTTTACAACAGTGTTGTAGCTATTTTAGCACAGATCTGTCCATAAATCAATGGCGCATTGCCTATATAGAAAAGAAGGACGGGCACTGCCCGTCCACGGTTTATCTATCTTGCTTACTTTTGGTGCTGTCGGTTTACAGCCATTCCTTGATGACAGACGGATCGGCAAAGATCTCGTCCAGACGGCGCAGCAACGGAATCAGCACGCAGTAATCATAAGCGCGGTGATCGAACGCAAACGTCATGGGCAGGATCTGCCGCACCTCGATCTTATCCTCACCGTTTTCATCGGTCACAACGACCGCCTCCTTACGGATCGACAGCAGCGCGATCACGCAGGTCTGCGGCGGTACGATCTCCAGCAGATAACAGCGGTTCGTACCTTCGCGGTAGATTGAGCCGAGGTTGGAGATCGTGATCGTTCCCTGCTCCAGCTCCTTTTGCGACAGGCGGTCGCTTTCAGGAATCGCATAATATTTTTTCTTTTCCTCGCCCTTGAGCAGATTGACCTTATGCTCGCCCGGCATCTTTGAGCCGTAGAGGCGGCGCAGCGCCTGCAGGACCTTGCCGTGCTTCAACCCCTCCAGCGTATCGTGAAGCGACACATTGTAGAGCGCCTCATTAAAGTCGGTGTTCTTCACCTTGCGCACGGTATCGTTGATCGCCTCGCCCATTTCGGTGAGGGTCTTGCTGTCCATATCGCGCATATTGATCGTCATCATTTCGCCGGAGGGCAGCACCATCGGCATGGAAATATTGATCGTATCATATACCTTCAGCTTGCCGCGCACCAGCCGGCTGTTAAACTCCAGGTGGGAGTTAACGATCGGCGCCGCCTTAATGGCTTCGCACAGGATACCAAGCATCACGGTGTTGATCGAAAGGCGCTTTTCCTTTGGCACGCCCTCGTTGATCTCCTTGATCACCGGCATCAGCTTCGTGACATCCGCCTCATAAGAAACCACGCTGTGCGCGATCGTGCGGAAGCTTTCGCCCGTCATATTCGCCACGACCTTACGGGCGATACCGAAAATCTGTTCTTCTCTCAGCTTCATATCAGTTCTCCTTTACCGCAAATTCTCCATGATTATAGCAAAAAGCAGGCGACAATGCAATAGCTTTTGCCGCAATTATTTTATTTTGCTAATGCGTTAAAGTGGCGTGTAAAATTTTCCGCCACACAAAAAATAAAAAAACTGTTGACAAAGTTTTGACAGAGCGCTATAATAAGTAAAAATTCAAAGGCAATGACGAAGACGGCCGAAAGCTAAGCTTCTAAGCGAGTCGGGGACGGTGCAAGCCCGACAGGTAAGGTTTTCAAGCGCTTATCCCTTCCGAGCCGGAAATCTGAAAAGCAGTAGGATTTCCCGTATGACTGCGTTAAAGTATACGGCTTGATAGAGCCTGAGTGGCACGCAAGTGCAATTTGAGTGGTACCGCGGGTGCTGAATTTGTTTTCAATGCTCGTCTCAAAGGAAGCTTTGGGACGGGCTTTTGTTTTCCAAAACTTCCCGAATCTATCAAAAACGATTTGAAAAGGAGAACGAAAATGAGCAATGACACCGTATTATCCCAGCTGTCAGAGGTAGCCGCCAGAATCAGGGGCACCCGAGAGATCATGGGCTGGTCCACCGCCCGCATGGCGAAGAAAACCGAGGTGGACGAGGCAACCTACCGCGCTTATGAAAGCGGCGAGCAGGACCTTCCCTTCACCTTTATCCACAAATGCGCGCTGGCGTTCGGTATTGAGATCACCGAGCTGTTGGAGGGACAGGGCGCGCACCTTTCCTCCTATACCGTTACCCGCGCCGGCGCCGGCAGGGAAACCGCCAAGGAGGAAGGCATTTCGATCAAGAACCTCGGCTACGAATTCAAGCACAAGATCGCAGAGCCGTACTGGGTAAAATATGATTACTCTCCGGAGCTGCAGGATAAGCCGATCCACCTCACAAAGCACAGCGGTCAGGAATTTGACTTTATCGTCAGCGGCTCGCTGAAGGTACAGGTCGGCGCCAACACCGAGGTGCTGCACGAGGGCGACTCTATTTACTACAACTCCTCCACCCCTCACGGTATGATCGCCGTGGACGGTAAGGACTGCGTCTTTTTAGCCGTTGTCCTGCCGGGCAAGGAGACGAAGGAAGAAAAGATCAGAGAGAGCATCGTATCCACCAGACCGAGCGAAAAGCTGGTATGCGAGGAATTCATTGAAACCGTTGAAAACGAAAAGGGCAAGCTGACAGACATCCGCTTCAAAAACACCGAGCGCTTTAACTTTGCGTTTGATATCGTCGACGCGATCGCGGACAAATATCCCACCAAGGAGGCGATGGTGCACCTCGATAAAAACAAGCAGGAGCGCCGCTTTACCTTCAAGGACATCAAGCACGAATCCAACAAGGCCGCTAACTACTTCACCTCACTCGGCATTAAGAAGGGCGACAAGGTCATGCTGATCTTAAAGCGTCACTATCAATTCTGGTTCGCGATTCTCGGTTTACACAAGATCGGCGCGGTCGCCATTCCGGCCACCAATCAGCTGAAGGCGCACGACCTGATCTATCGCTTCAATGCGGCCGGCGTCAAAGCGATCGTATGTACGCAGGACGACGGTATTCCGGCGGCGGTAGAGGAATCGCTCAGCGAATCCCCGACGCTGGAAACGAAGATCCTCGTCGGTGATGACCGCGAGGGCTGGCATAACTTTGACAAGGAATATGCGATCTTTTCTACAAGATACAAGAGGACCGCTGATTCACCTGCCGGCGACGACACCATGTTCATGCTGTTTACCTCCGGCACAACCGGCTATCCCAAGATCGCGGAGCATTCGTGCAAATACGCGCTCGGCCATTTCGTGACCGCCAAGTACTGGCATTGCTGTGAGCGCGACGGCCTGCACTTTACGATCTCTGACACCGGCTGGGGCAAATCCCTGTGGGGCAAGCTGTACGGCCAGTGGCTGTGCGAAGGCGCTGTCTTTGTTTATGACTTTGACCGATTCCATGCAGACGATATCATGCCGATGTTCAAGCGATATAATATTACCACCTTCTGCGCGCCGCCGACGATGCTGCGCCTGTTCATCAAGGAGGATCTGTCAAAATACGACCTTTCCTCTATTCACCACATGACGACGGCCGGTGAAGCGCTGAATCCGGAGGTGTTCCGCCAGTTTGAAAAGGCGACAGGCCTTTCGATTATGGAAGGCTTCGGCCAGACGGAAACAACGCTGCTGATCGGTAACCTCTACGGCTCGCGCACCAAGGTCGGCTCGATGGGCAAACCGAACCCGCAGTTCGACGTGGATATTGTTGACCCGGACGGCAAAAGCGTCCAGACAGGTGAGGTCGGTGAGATCGTCATTCACCTTGACAACGGCAGGCCCTGCGGTCTCTACAAGGGCTATTACCGCGGCAAGGAGCAGACCGACGAAGCGTTCCGCAACGGTATGTATCACACCGGCGACACCGCCTGGCGTGATGAGGACGGCTATTACTGGTACGTCAGCCGTATCGACGACGTGATCAAGTCCTCCGGCTACCGTATCGGCCCGTTCGAGATCGAAAGTGTGATCATGGAGCTGCCTTACGTGCTGGAATGCGGCGTATCTGCCGCGCCGGATGAGGTGCGCGGTCAGGTCGTCAAAGCGAGCGTTGTGCTCGTAAAGGGTACCGAGGGCACGGACGCGCTCAAAAAGGAAATTCAGAATTACGTCAAAAAGAATACCGCTCCGTATAAGTATCCGCGTATTGTGGAATTCAAGGAATCGCTCCCGAAAACGATCAGCGGTAAAATCATCAGAAATCAGTTATAATGAAACGAATCACCTTATTTGCCGGTCACTACGGCAGCGGCAAAACCAACATTGCCGTAAACTATGCGCTCGCCCTGCACGCGCAGGGAAAGCCGGTGCAGATCGCTGATCTGGATATTGTGAATCCCTACTTCCGCACCAAAGACTCCGCGGAGGAACTGGCGGCGGCAGGTATTCGCCTGGTCTCCCCTGCTTATGCGAATTCCAATGTCGATCTGCCTGCTTTGCCGCAGGAAACTTATGGACTGGTGCAAAATCGCAACATTTATGCTATAATGGATATCGGCGGCGACGAACGCGGCGCTTTAGCGCTGGGTCGGTACCGCCCGTATATCCTGGAGGAAAACAGTTACGAGATGGTATTTGTCGCCAACTTCTACCGTCCGCTGACCCGTACCGCCGAAGAGGCGTTGACGGTCATGCGCGAAATTGAAGCGGCCGGCGGCATTCCCTTCACCGCAATTGTCAATAACTCTAACCTCGGTGAGGAAACGACAGCGGCCGATATCGCCGCCACCGCAGCAGAAACGCAGCGCCTTTCGGCGCTCACAAAGCTGCCGGTACTGTTCACCGCCGTCAAGGAGGATTTAGCGAATGCGTTTGAGGACAGCGCAGTGCTGCCGCTCAAGCTTCAGAAAAAAATTTTTTAAAGGAGATTTGATTATGCCGAAAGTAACCTTTAACGAAGATTTATGCAAGGGCTGCGGACTCTGTGTGACTGCCTGTCCCAAGCAGATCCTCGAAATAAAAAAAGACATTATTAATAAGAAAGGACATTCTCCTGCCGGGATTACCGACCAGGCTAAATGCATTGCCTGCGCCTTCTGCGCCACAATGTGCCCTGACTGTGTAATCACCGTTGAGAAATGAGGTGGAACAGATGGCTGAAAAAGTATTAATGAAGGGTAACGAAGCCATTGCCGAGGCCGCGATCAGAGCCGGCTGCCGTCATTACTTCGGCTACCCGATCACTCCCCAGACAGAGCTGGCTGCTTATATGGCAAAGCGTATGCCGAAAATCGGCGGCACCTTCCTGCAGGCAGAGAGCGAGATCGCAGCAATCAACATGGTCTACGGCGTTTCCAGCACCGGCAAGCGCGTGATGACTTCTTCCTCCAGCCCCGGCGTTTCGCTGAAGCAGGAGGGTATCTCCTACATCGCAGGCGCCGACCTGCCGGCGCTGATCGTCAATGTACAGCGCGGCGGCCCGGGTCTCGGCGGTATCCAGCCCTCTCAGTCTGACTATTTTCAGGCAACAAAGGGCGGCGGACACGGCGACTATCATCTTATTGTACTGGCGCCGGCCTCCGTACAGGAAATGGCAGATTTAACGGCCAAGTGTTTTGAGCTGGCTGACAAATACCGTATGCCGGCCATGCTGCTGGCGGACGGCACGATGGGTCAGATGATGGAACCGGTGCTGCTCCCCGAGGAAAGCGACGTTACGGTGGAAAAGCCATGGGCGCTCACCGGCACCAATATGGAACGCAAGCACAATATTGTCAATTCTCTTTACCTCAAGCCGGAGGAGCTGGAGCGCACAAACTTTGAGCGTTTTGAGAGATACCGTCAGGCAGAAGAGACCGAGGTAATGTACGAGGAATATATGATGGACGACGCAGAGGTATGCGTAATGGCGTTCGGTATCGCGGCGCGCGTTTCCAAGAACGCCGTCGTAGCGGCCAGAAAGCAAGGCATCAAGGCCGGTCTGCTGCGCCCGATCACGCTGTGGCCGTTCCCGAAAAAGGCCGTCGCCGCGGCAGCCACGCACTGCAAGGGCTTTGTTTCCGTTGAGCTGTCCATGGGTCAGATGATCGAGGACATTCAGCTGGCGTGTCAGTGCAAGGTGCCGGTGGCGCTGTGTAACCGTGCCGGCGGCATGATCCCGAGCCCTGAGCAGGTGCTCGAATCCATTAAAGAAATGGCAGGAGGTAAGGCATAATGGTAGTATTTGAAAAACCGAAATCCCTGGCAGACGTGCCGCTTCACTACTGCCCGGGCTGCACGCACGGCATTGTACACCGTTTAGTGGCCGAGGCGATCGACGAGCTCGGCATCGAGGGCAAGGCGATCGGCGTTGCGCCGGTTGGCTGCGCCGTCATGGCTTACGATTACTTCACCTGCGACATGGTGGAGGCTGCCCACGGCAGAGCGCCGGCTGTTGCAACCGGTATTAAAAGAGCGCTGCCCGACAACATTGTTTTCACCTATCAGGGCGACGGCGACCTCGCCTCCATCGGTATGGCAGAAACGGTTCACGCCGCCACCAGGAATGAAAATATCACGATCATCTTCATCAACAACGCCATTTACGGTATGACCGGCGGTCAGATGGCGCCGACCTCCCTGCCGGGTCAGGTCACACAGACCTCCCCTTACGGCAGAGACGTTGCCACGGCAGGCTTCCCGATCAAGGTCAGCGAGCTGCTGGCAGCGCTTGACGGACCGGCGTATATTCAGCGCGTCGCCGTGAACAACGTGAAGAACGTGCGCAACGCAAAAAAGGCGATCAAAAAGGCCTTTGAAAATCAGGTTGAGGGCAAGGGCTTCTCCCTGATCGAGGTCGTTTCCTCCTGTCCGACCAACTGGGGCATGACGCCGCAGCAGGCGCTGGATTGGATCGACGAAAAAATGATTCCTTACTATCCGCTCGGCGTATACAAGGACAAGACAGCAGAGGAGGGCGAATAAAATGACCAGTAAAATTTTAATCGCCGGCTTCGGCGGACAGGGTATTTTGTTTGCCGGCAAGGTGCTGGCTTACAAGGGCTTAGTCGAGGGCAAGCAGCTCAGCTGGCTTCCCTCCTACGGACCGGAGATGCGCGGCGGTACCGCCAACTGCAACGTCATCATCAGCGACGAGCCGGTCGGCTCCCCGATCGTGGACGACCCGAACGTACTGATCGTTATGAACCTCCCGTCGCTTGATAAATATGAAAACGCCGCGGTAAAGGGCGCTAAGATTTTTGTAGACTCCACCCTGATCAGCCGCAAGGTCGTGCGCGAGGACGTAGACGTTTACTATATTCCTGCGACAAAGATGGCGCAGGAGCTCGGTGTACCGACGCTCGCCAACATGATCATCCTCGGCAAGGTGATCAAGGAGGCCGGCGTGGTCAGTTTTGACGGCATGGAGGAGGCGCTCAAGAAGGTCGTTTCCGCCAGAAAAGCCCACCTGATCGACGTCAATCTGAAGGCGATCAAGGCAGGCTATGACTACGAATAATTTCCATTTGCTACTATTAAAAAACCGACTGACAGTTGTCAGTCGGTTTCTTTCGCTCTATTATTTCTCAAAGAAGGTGAGGAAGCCCTTGTAAGCGCTGTAAACATCGATCTTGGAAACGATTTCATAGGGCGCGTGCATGGAAAGCACCGGCACGCCGACGTCGATCGTATCCACGTCCAGGTTCGCCACATACATCGCAACGGTTCCGCCGCCGCCTGCGTCGACCTTACCGAGCTCGCCGGTCTGCCACAGCACGCCGTTTTCGTCAAACAGGCGTCTTACCCATGCGCAAAACTCTGCGGAAGCGTCGGATGTGCCGCTCTTACCGCGCGCACCGGTGAACTTGGTGACGCAAACGCCGTTGTTCAGGAAACTGGCATTATTCTTTTCAAATACGGTGGACCAGGTCGGATCATACGCAGCGTTAACGTCAGCGGACAGACACTTAGAATTGCGCAGCACGTCACGGCCCTCATAGCCCTCCATGCGTGCCAAATCGGCAATAAAGTATTTCATATAGGAGGAGTGCAGGCCGGTATTGCCGTCGGAGCCGATCTCCTCTTTATCCGTCAGCACGGTGATCGCCGTATATTCCGGCGCCTCCTCCAGGTCAAGGATCGCCTGCAGCGCAGGATAAGAGCAAACCCTGTCGTCATGACCGTAGCCGCCGATCATGGAGCGGTCAAAGCCGATGTCGTCTACCGTAAAGGCCGGTACCAACTCTAATTCAGCGGACAGGAAATCCTTTTCAACAATGCCGTACTTTTCATACAGCAGCGACAGGATATTTAGCTTAATACGCTCGCTCTCCTCGTCGTCCTTGAACGGACGGGAACCGATTACGACATTGAGCTCCTCGCCCTTGACGATCTCGTTCGTCTTACGCGCCATCTGCTCACCGCCAAGGTGCGGCAGAATATCGGTAATACAGAACTTCGGCTCGCCGGCCTCTTCACCGATACGAACGTCCACAAACGTACCGTCGCTCTTACAGATCCTGCCGTGCAGCGACAGCGGGATCGCCACCCACTGGAACTTCTTGATGCCGCCATAGTAATGCGTCTTGAAGTAGCCGAGGCCCTCCTGCTCATAAACGGGACACTGCTTTAAGTCCAAGCGCGGCGAGTCAATATGCGCAGCAGCAATACGCACGCCGTCCTTAATGCTTCTCTTACCCTTCACGCAAAGGATCACAGACTTGCCTCTGTTGGCGTAATAGACCTTGTCGCCCTCCTTGAGCGGATCGCCGTACGGATCAAACGGGACAAAACCGTTTGCCTGCGCCAGACTCTCTACCCGCGCGGCAACCTCGCGCTCTGTTTTACATTCATACAGGAACTCCTTATAGCCCTCGCAAAACTCATCGCAAGCGGCCAGCTCCTCGGCGCTGAATACATCTACGCCGTTCTTCTTGTCATTAAACAGCATCTCCTTGAGCTGCTTTGTTTTTTCAGACATTCTATTACCTCCTGTTATTCACAGTATTTTACAATATCGCGTCCAATATGCGCGCCAGCTGTGACGGCACATCGGCGGTACCGTCATTTATTATAACACAGTCGCTTTTGTCTGTATAGTATTTTTCCGAATGCTGTGCGCGGATTCTTGTCAGAGCCTGCTGTTCTGTCAGGCTGTCACGTGCCATGATCCGCTGCAGACGCACTGCCTCCGGCGCCAGCACACTGATCACCTTATAGCAGTCGGTCTCCATCTTTGCCTCCAGCAGCTGCGGCGCGTCGAGGACGGTCAGCCCCTTTGCGGCGTCACGGCACAACGCAATGATTGCCGGATGCAGGATGCGGTTCAGACAGTCGGTGCTTTCTCGGCTGGCAAACGCCCGTTCTGCCAAGCGTTTCCGATCAAGCACACCGTTTTCCGCCACGTCCTCACCGAACGCCGCCTGCAGCGCCGGCAACACCGGCGACCCCTCCGCTGTAACCTGATGGGAATACGCGTCCGCGTCCACGACGGTAAAGCCCTTTTCCGCCAGCAATGCGCAGACATAGCCCTTGCCGGCACCCGTCTGGCCGGTCACCCCGAGCGTAAACGGCTTGCGCAGGTCGATCACTGTGAAAGCCGCCGCACGGATCAGCCGGTTATAGACCGCCATACCGACGCCGTCCTTGCGCGGCATACGGGCATAGACCTTTTCTGCACCCATTTCATCCAACCGGCGCAACGCGTCAAACAGCTCGCGCGCCTGGCTCAGATCGTCGCTTTCCCGACCGTAGCACAGGTGCGGTACGGTCACTTGATCGCCCTCAAAACAAAGGGCAAACGCACCGTCGCGGCTATTGACAAACTGTTCGTAGAGCGCCTGATCAGCGTCAACCAGCACGACGCGCGCCTTCGGCGCATAATGCTTATATTTCATCCCCGGCGAGGCGGCAACCTCGTCGTTTTTCATTCCTTCCAGCACTGCCGGCGCTACTTTAACTGGCCCGATCACCGCCTCCAGCATTTCCTTTGTGACAGCGCCAGGGCGCAGAATCGTCGGCACATCCGTGGCAAGGGTGATCACGGTGGATTCTACACCTACCGCGCAGTCGCCGCCGTCGATGATCGCGTCAATTTTACCGCTCATATCGTCGATCACGTGCTGCGCCCTGGTGGGCGACGGCAAACCGCTGGTATTTGCGCTGGGAGCAGCGATCGGACAGCCGCTCGCCCTGATCAAGGCGCGCGCCGTCTCGTTTTGCGGCATACGCACCGCCACGGTATCCAGTCCGCCGCTGGTCACCGCAGGCACCCGATCGGATTTCTTCAGAATAACCGTCAACGGCGCAGGAAAGAAGGCGTCTATCAGCGCCTGCGCCGGCGGCGTTACCGCCTGCACCAGCGGCACAATATCCTCTTTTTCTGCAATATGCACAATCAGCGGATTGTCGCTCGGGCGGCCTTTTGCGGTATAAATGCTTTTGACCGCCGCTTCGTCCAGTGCGTTAGCGCCGAGTCCGTAAACCGTTTCCGTCGGGAAGGCCACCAACCCACCGCGCGCCACGAGCGCACCGGCCAGAGCGATATCCTCTTTTGATGTTGTTAAGATTTTTGTATTCATGGTACCCTACCGATTATTACCGCCCTTTCCTTCCGCCTTCGTCATCACTCCTGCGTTGCCTTCAGCTTTTCCGCCGTATCGGCTGTGATCAACGCGTCGATCAGCTCATCAAGGTCGCCGTTCAGGATCTGCTCCAGCTTATACAGCGTCAGGTTGATACGGTGATCGCTGACGCGGCCCTGCGGATAGTTATAGGTACGGATACGCTCGCTGCGGTCACCGGTACCGACCTGCGCCTTGCGCTCGCCGGCAATTTCGGCGTCGTGCTTTGCTTTTTCTGCGTCATAAAGCCTGGCACGCAGCACCTTGAGCGCCTTTTCTTTATTTTTATGCTGACTGCGCTCGTCCTGGCACTCCACCACCGTACCGGTTGGGATATGCGTGATCCGTATCGCGGACGAGGTCTTGTTAATATGCTGACCGCCGGCGCCGCTGGAGCGGAAGGTGTCGATCTGCAGATCCTTCTCGTTCAGCTCGAAGTCGACCTCCTCCGCCTCCGGCAGCACGGCTACCGTGGTGGTAGAGGTATGGATCCTGCCCTGACTTTCTGTTTCCGGCACACGCTGAACACGGTGCACGCCCGACTCAAATTTAAAGCGCGAATAAGCCCCGTCGCCCTCCACAGAAAAGGAGATCTCCTTATAACCGCCAAGACCGGTTTCATTCGCAGAAAGCACCTCGGTTTTAAAGCCCTTGGATTCGGCATACATCGTATACATACGGTACAACACGCCGGCAAACAGCGCGCTTTCCTCACCGCCGGCACCGCCGCGGATCTCAATGATAACGTTCTTATCGTCGTTCGGGTCACGCGGTAGCAGCAGTACCTTCAGCTCCTCCGCTAAACGCTCCATCAGCGCACGGCTCTGTTCAAATTCCTCCTTGACCATGACGGCAAAGTCCTCGTCCAGCGAGCTGTCGCCCAGCATTTCCTTAGACTCCTCAAAGGTCTCCTTCGCCGCCTTGTATTCCCTGAACTTCTCTACAACGGGCGTCAGGTGCTTGAGCTCACGCATCAGCTTGGTGTACTGCTCCAGATCAGCAATCACCTCCGGATCACACACCAGCGCGTTAACCTCCTCAAAGCGTTTTTCCACCTCTAGTAATTTATCAAACATCGTTTTCGTCCTTTGCTGTTACCTGTTTAATGTTCTTCTCTATTTTACTGCGCGGCACCATGACTTCCCTGCCGCAGCCGCAGCATTTGATTTTAAAGTCGATCCCGACGCGCAGCACCGTAAACGCCTTGCTGCCGCAGGGATGCGGCTTTTTCATCAGCAGTGTATCGCCAACCTTCACGTTCATGCTATCAGCTCCTATTATCAGTTCATCATATTATAGCATCTGTCGCCCGTTTTCGCAACTGCCTTTCGGCTTTTCGTAGTGTTGTTTTCCGCTGCAGCGTCTCATATTTCCCGCCGCGCCGTCATATAATGCACTGTAAGCAGCGTAAGATTATCCCCAAACGCTGAACTGCTGTAAAGTAAAGGACTGAGAACATGACTTTTTATCCGGAGGGACTGAACGACAGTCTGTGCTGTTCGATGCACAGCCTGCAGGACATTAAGGCGGCGATCCGCAACAAAACCGTGCTGGAGGGTACCGTCACCGTTTGCGACAGCGCGCACAATCTTTATATTGACTTGGGCTGTACCACCGGCTTTATGCCGAAAAACGAAGGCGCACTTGGTATTCTTGAAGGAACCGTCAGGGATATTGCGTTGATTTCTAAGGTAGGTCGGCGTGTATGCTTTCGCATTATGGGGTTTCACCGAAACAGTGACGGAACGACCGTACCGGTGCTGTCACGCCGCGCCGTTCAGCTGGCCTGTAAGGAGGAATACCTTGACCCGTTGTGCGCCGGCGATATTATTCCGGCCAAGGTCACGCGCCTGGAGCCATTCGGCGCTTTCATTGACATCGGCTGCGGTATTAATTCATTGATTCCGATCGATATGCTGTCCGTTTCGCGCATCAACTGTCCGGAGGAACGCGTCAAGGTCGGTCAACTCATTAAAACCGTGCTCCTGCGCCGTGAACCGCATAAGCTCACCTTTTCGCTCAAGGAGCTGCTCGGCACTTGGGAGGAAAACGCCGCGGCGTTCTGCGCCGGTGAAACGGTGACCGGCATCGTCCGAAGCGTGGAAACCTACGGCATTTTCGTTGAGTTGGCGCCCAATCTTGCCGGTCTTGCTGAGCCCTGTGACGGCATACAGCCCGGGCAGCGCGTGGCAGTATTTATCAAGTCCGTCATACCCGAAAAGATGAAGATCAAGCTCGCCGTCGTGGAAGTGCTTCCCGAAAGCGATAGTCAAACGCTGCCGCTGCGCTATTATGTCCGCTGCAGTCACCTTGACCGCTGGTATTATTCACCGCCCGGCGCTGCCAAAACCGTCTTTACGGATTTCACCGCCGCACAGTGACTACTGACGCCTCTCATATCGAAACGCAACAGGGCAACCCGTGCATGGGTTGCCCTGTTTATATTGATGTCGGCTTATTTTTTCGGCAGGATCTTGTCCTTGCCGCCCATATACATCCTGAGCGCTTCCGGAATATTGACAGAGCCGTCCGCATTCAGGTTGTTTTCCAGGAAGGCAATCAGCATTCTCGGCGGCGCCACAACGGTATTGTTCAGCGTATGCGCCAGGTAATTGCCCTTTTCTCCCTTGACCCTGATCTTTAACCTTCTTGCCTGCGCGTCCGTCAGGTTAGAGCAGGAGCCAACCTCAAAATATTTCTTCTGACGGGGACTCCACGCCTCGACGTCTACACTCTTGACCTTGAGATCCGCCAGGTCGCCGGAGCAGCACTCGAGCGTGCGCACCGGAATATCCAGGCTGCGGAACAGATCGACCGTATTCTGCCAAAGCTGGTCAAACCAGTAAGGCGATTCCTCCGGCTTACAGACAACGACCATCTCCTGCTTTTCAAACTGATGGATGCGGTACACGCCGCGCTCCTCGATACCGTGCGCGCCCTTTTCCTTGCGGAAACACGGAGAATACGAGGTCAGCGTGAGCGGCAGCTTTTCCTCCGGCGTGATCGTGTCAATAAATTTACCGATCATGGAATGCTCTGACGTACCGATCAGGTAGAGATCCTCGCCCTCGATCTTGTACATCATGGCGTCCATTTCCTCAAAGCTCATGACGCCGGTCACCACGTTAGAGCGGATCATGAACGGCGGCACAACGTAGGTAAAGCCGCGGTCGATCATAAAGTCACGCGCATAGCTGATCACGGCGCTGTGCAGGCGCGCAATGTCGCCCATCAGGTAATAGAACCCGTTGCCGGCAACACGACCGGCAGCGTCCATATCGATACCGTCGAAGGTTTCCATAATGTCCGTATGATACGGAATGGGAAAGTCCGGTACCGCCGGCTCGCCGTAGCGCTGTACCTCTACATTTTCGCTGTCGTCCTTGCCGATCGGCACCGACGGATCAATGATATTCGGGATCGCCATCATGATCTTTGTCACGCGCTCATTGAGTTCCGCCTCTCTGGCGGAAAGCGACTCCAGCTCCTTTGCCTGTGCGGTCACCTGCTCCTTAAGTGCCATTCCCTCTTCTCGTTTTCCCTGTGCCATTAAGGCGCCGATCTGTTTAGAGATCTTGTTACGGTTAGCGCGCAGCTCGTCAGCCTTTACCATGACGGCGCGGCGCTCCTCGTCCAGCTGAATGACCTCGTCTACCAGCGGCAGCTTGTGCTCCTGGAACTTCTTTTGGATATTTTCCTTTACAATTTCGGGATTTTCCCTCACAAATTTAATGTCAAGCACCGTTATTTCCTCCTATTCCTTATATAATGCATTCGCTAACGCCTTCAGATCGTCCTGCGAATAAAATTCTATCTCCAGTGTGCCCCTGCTGCCGCTGTTTGATACCTTGACCTTTCTGCCGAGTGTTTCAGACAGAGACAGCGCCACCTCGTCGTAAAACGAATCGCGCGTTTTACGGCGTGCAGCCGTTGCACGGCGACGCGGTGACTGGGCCATTTTTTCCACGTCGCGCACCGTAAGTTTCATTGAAACGATACGGTTTGCCGCCTCGAGCATCATCGCTTCGTTTTCAAACCCAAGCAGCGCACGCGCATGACCGGCGGAGATCACGCCGCTTTTCGTCATTTCGCGTACCTCCTCCGGCAACCGTAGCAATCGCAAAGCATTGGCGATCGCCGGCCGCGACTTTCCGACAGAGACCGCAATCTCTTCCTGCGTATAACCGCATTTATCAGCGAGCGCCTGCAAGCCCTCCGCTTCTTCGATCGGGTTCAGATCCTCACGCTGCAGGTTCTCGATAATTGCAAGCTCCATTGCCTCTGTGTCGCTGAGCTCCTTAACAACGACAGGGACTTCGGTCAAGCCTGCCAACCGTGCCGCTCGCCAACGGCGCTCGCCGGCAACGAGCTGGTAGCTCCCTTCCGGCAATGGGCGAACCAGCAGCGGTTGTAATACGCCATGCTGACGGATCGAGTCCGCCAGTTCCTCCAGCGCCGTCTCGTCAAACGTCTTACGCGGCTGATCACGGTTGGGGATAATATCGTTAAGCGGCAGGGTGCTGGTAGATACGCCGTCGCTGACGCTGTTTTCAAACATCAGCGCGCCGAGCCCCTTGCCGAGTCCGGATTGCTTTTTAGCCATTTCTATTCTCCTTATATCTGTATATCGTTCGTGTAAAGTGACATTGGGGATATCCTGTGCAACCAATAAAAGGTCCGGCCTTGCCGTTGCGTTTCACTAATCTTTTACCGCATTCCGGGCAAATCCACTCTTGTTTACGTCGCTCAGCTTCTTGTTGTTCTACAAGCGGTCGATATCTTTCAACAAAACTGTTTTTATTGACCTGGTGCAAGGATAATATAGATTGTCCTGTCGTCAGCATTTCCTTCCTTGAAAAACCCGCCTGTTTCACTTGAGCAGTGCAAGCCTTTATAGTTGTCGCTAGATTGTCAGCACGGATGACGGTGTTCTTTATTTCCTCTGGCGCATATCTGTCATCAATAATTGTTTTGGCATTAGAAAGGACTACTAACGATTTAGTAAATCGCTTGTTAACCAACCTCGTCAATGCGCCAAAAACCTTTCCGTATCTGGCAGCATCAGCGTTGTTGAGCACAACCAAATGTCGTTCGTTTTGCGTAATTGGCGACGGAAAGCCCTCTTTTACAGTTTTTCCATTATAGGAATAGCTCCTGATAAAATCGCCCTTATCGTTAATTTTGATATTACCGTATAGATTTTTACATTCAATAATAAAATTTAACTTAGAGGTGATAACATAAAAGTCAATTTGCGCCGTCAGACCCTCATGCTCAATATATAGATCCTGTAAAACAACCATATCTAAATCGGCATATTGCAGTTGATACAATATTTCGGCTTCTCCTGCATTGCCATACTCAAGATATTGTATTTGCTTTCCTATATCGTCTTTTAAGGTACCTGTAGCGCGCTTCTCAAGCTCTTTAAGTTGAGCAAGCTGCTCATCAGATTCCGTTCCGTCTTTAAGTACAGTAATTTCTGCTTTTCTGAATAAGCTCATTGTACCTCCTTATTGCTTTTTCAAGAACTCATCGGTGAACTTTTTATAGGCAAAGGAAGCCTTAGAATACTTTTCATAGTAAATGACCGGCTCTCCGAACGACGGTGCTTCCGCAATTTTTACACTGCGCGGAATCATGGTCTTATAGGTTTTCTTCGGGAAGAACTGATTCACCTCGTCGATGACCTGCTGCGTCAGCTTCAAACGGCTGTCATACATCGTAAAAAGCACGCCCTCCAGCTCCAGATGAGGATTATATTCTTTTTTTACCGTTCTAACGGTGTTCACTAACTGGCTGAGCCCCTCGAGCGCATAGTATTCGCACTGCAGCGGAACAATCAACGTATCGGCTGCAACCAGCGCATTGATCGACAGGATGCCAAGACTCGGCGGACAGTCGATAATAATATAGTCATACTCTACTACCAGCGTAGCGATCGCCTTTTTCAGGATACGGTTACGGTTTTCCACATTAGAAAGCTCAATTTCAGCACCGGCAAGATCAATGCTCGCTGGCAGAACGGACAGGTTCTTAAACGCCGTTTCCGTCAGAATAGAACGCGCGGTTACTTCACCGAGCAGCATATCGTAAGTGGAATAATCCAGCGTACTTTTATCAATACCTACACCGGATGTAGCGTTACCCTGCGGATCAACATCAATCAGTAGGGTTTTATAGCCCTTATATCCCAAAGCAGCCGCCATATTCACGCAGGTCGTTGTTTTGCCTACGCCGCCTTTTTGATTAAAGATCGTTACTATTTTACCCATAACTTCACCTCGTTACGTGTTATTATACATGATTATGCGGTTAATAGCAATGTTTCACGTGAAACTTTTTGAAAAAGTTTCACGTGAAACATAAAACAGCAAAGCAGACGAGCGGGTGCCCGTCTGCTTCGCTGTGATGAAAAGAGGAGAATATGTTTAAAACGGTTTCCCGTTTTAAGCCAAATTAAGTTTCTTTACGCCGGCTTCGCGTAAGCCGTCGGTTTTTGGGATTTTCACTTTAAATTCAATATATTCTTCTGTTTCCGTCTTATCCGTCTCCGCGTCAATGCCGGAGGCCTTCATGGCTTCGATTGCGCGGTTAACGGTGTTGACAAAAATCCGTAGGTCTTTAAAAATTTTGACCACATTCTGTTTATGCTGTACAACATTATTCGTCATAACATCGATCAATCGTTCAGTTTGCTCGACATTGAGTCCTTTTTCCTTGATTTTGTTCAGCGCTGTCCAAAGCTCTTTTTCGTTGTCTAGCCGCAGCAGCGCCCGTGCATGACGTTCTGTCAAGCCTTCCTTTTCAATAAAATAGCGAACATCCACCGGCAGCTTGAGCAGACGCAGCTTATTAGAAAGCGCAGACTGACTCTTTCCGAGCCGTTTTGCACATTCCGCCTGCGTCATGCCGAAATGGTTAATGAGCTGACCAATGGCCGCTGCCTCCTCAAAAAAGGTCAGGTCAGCGCGCTGGACATTTTCTAAGATAGAGTAGACAGCGCTCTGTTCGTAGCTACAGTCGAGCTCAATGCAGGGGACCGTGTCCACGTTCGCCAGGATTGCTGCGCGCAGCCGCCGCTCTCCGGCAACCACCTCAAAGTAAGCCGAATTGTTGATCCGCCGGATCAATAGCGGCTGAAGGACACCGTTTTCTTTAATGGAATCTGCCAGCGACAGTAACTCCTCACTCTCAAATTTATGCCGCGGCTGATAGGGATTGGGAAGCAGCTTTTCGGTCGGCATAAGCGTAATATTGTTCAACAGGAACACGCCCTTTGATTAGCTTGTCCTCCCTCATCTGTGACCATCATACCACACCTCACACAAAAAAGAAAGGATTTCTCATCGTGAGAAATCCAGTCGTATCGACAGTTTGCGCCGTTATCAGAGCGGCGATTTGGCGATTTTGCTATTAACACGGGGATATTTTGTCGACGTTTGCGATACTTTTTTGATAATGACGATTGACCGCGGATCACCGTTAGGAAGTTTATATGAAACATTGCTCTCCAGCTCGCCGCCAAGCTCGCCAATGGCACATAGCGCGTCCGGCACCTCGTCCTTTGAGCCCTTCAGAGCGATAAAGTAACCGCCCACCTTAACATACGGCAAGCAATACTCAGCCAATATGTTCAGCGGCGCTACCGCGCGTGCTGTCGCGACATCAAAGGTTTCGCGGAACTCCGGATCGTGCGCGCATTCCTCCGCACGCTCACAAACCACCGGCGCCTCTAAGCCGCAGCTCGCCAGGGCGTGCTCAATAAAACGCGTTTTCTTCCTCGTTGAATCCAAAAACACGATATTGAGCTTATTGTTTTTCGCAATCAACAGCGGCAGGCCGGGGAAGCCGGCGCCGGAGCCGACGTCGATAACATCCATCCCGTAATCGAGATCAAAATATTTCAGCAGCATCAGGCTGTCAATAAAATGCTTCACCAGCACCTCATCGGAATCGGTGATTGCCGTAAGGTTATATTTTCGGTTCGTACCGACCAGCTCACCCTCGTATACCAAAAAGCGACTGAGGGCATTATCGTCCAGCTCCACGCCAATCTCGGCGGCGTATTGCCGTAGTAACTCTCTGTTAACCATCTTTTCTTGACTCCAAAATGATGTTCAGCGCCGTAATGTCCGCCGGATTCACGCCGCTGATCCTGCTCGCCTGTCCGAGGTTCTGCGGCCGGATGGCGGCCAGCTTTTCCACTGCCTCCAGACGCAGCCCCTTTAGCGAGGCATAGTCGATATTTTCGGGTATTTGCTTTGCTTCAATGCGGCGCAGCTCTTTGATCTGCGCCTCCTGTTTTTTGATATAGCCTTCATATTTGATGGCGATCTCCACCTGCTCAAACACGGCGGCAGGCAGATCGGGGCGTTCCGGGTCAACCGGCGTCAGCACAGCGTATCCAAGCTGCGGCCGACGTAGCAGCTCCGCGAGCTTACAGCCGCGCTGGAGCGGCGCCGTGCCGTTGTCCGCTAAGATTTTTTGCAGCGTTTCGGAAAGGGGAACAGACAGCTGCTCCACCCGTTCGCGTTCCGCGCTGATCAGCGCCTGCTTTTGCAGAAAGCGCTGATACCGTTCTTCACTGATGAGCCCGACGCGGTAACCGATCGGCGTCAGGCGGCTGTCGGCATTATCCTGCCGCAGCACCAAACGGTATTCACTGCGGGAGGTCATCATCCGATACGGATCGGTACAGCCCTTCGTAACCAGGTCATCAATCAGCGTACCGATATAAGAGCTGCCGCGGTCGAGCACTAATTCCTCTTGACCCTGCACCTTGCGCGCCGCATTGATACCGGCAATCAGTCCTTGCGCCGCTGCCTCCTCATAGCCGCTGGAGCCGTTAAACTGACCGGCGCCGTACAAGCCGGGAAGATCATGAAATTCCAGCGTCGCCTTCAGTGCTGTGGGATCAACGCAGTCATATTCGATGGCATAAGCTGTGCGCATCACCTGCGCCTCCTCCAGCCCTGGGATCGTATGAATAAAGGCCAGCTGAACCTCCTCCGGCAGGGAAGAGGAAAGGCCTTGTAAATACAGCTCCTCCGTATCCTGTCCGCACGGCTCAATGAAGAGCTGGTGGCGCTCCTTATCGGCAAAGCGGACGATCTTATCCTCAAAGCTCGGACAGTAGCGCGGACCTTTACCCTCAATTTTACCGCTATACATCGGAGAGCGGTGCAGGTTATCCAAAATGACCTGCTTCGTTCGTTCATTGGTATACGTAATATGGCAAACCACCTTGTTTTCAGGCGGCACTTCTGTTTCAAAGGAAAAGGGGACTGTGTGCGCGTCACCGTGTTGCACTTCCAGCCCGTCCAGCCTGACGCTGCGGCGGTTGACGCGCGCCGGCGTACCGGTCTTAAAGCGGCGCAGCGGCACCTTCAGTTGACGGAGCGCTGTCGAAAGCGCGTTGGCCGGAAACATACCGTCCGGTCCGCTTTCGTAAGACACGTCACCGATATAGACCCGTCCACCGAGGAACGTGCCGGTGGCCAGGATCACTGCCTTGGCGATGAATTCAGCCTCTAAGCGCGTCACGCAGTGCCACAGACCGTCTTTATCCTGCTGCAGATCCACAATCTCGCCCTGTCGAATATCCAGCTGCTCCTGCAGCTCGAGCGTATGCTTCATGCCGGCGGAATAGGCGCGGCGGTCAATCTGCGCACGCAGGGAATGTACGGCCGGCCCTTTGCCGAGGTTCAGCATCCTTGATTGCAGGCAGTATTTGTCAGCGGCCTTACCCATCTCGCCGCCGAGCGCGTCGATCTCTCGCACCAGATGTCCCTTAGAGGTGCCGCCGATCGACGGGTTGCAGGGCATATTGCCCACCCAATCCAAGTTCACGGTGAACACGGCGGTCCTGGCGCCAAGGCGCGCTGAAGCAAGGGCTGCCTCAATACCGGCGTGCCCTGCACCGATCACGATGACATCATATTGTCCTGCAAAATAACTCATTTTTGTATAACCCGCTCCTGCCGTTTTGGCAGTATGTCTATCACTTTCCTACACAAAAGTTCTTAAAAATATTCTCAACCACCTCGGTGGTGGCTTTTTTACCGGTCAATGCCAGCAGCTCATCTGCTGCACTGTCGATCATAACGTTGAGGGCGTCAAAGGTGACGCCGGCAGCAGCGCCGTCCAGCGCTTCACAAAGACTTTCATAAGCGCGCTCGCAGTGCTGCTTTTGTCTGGCGTTTGCCAGCAGGGGAGCGGCGGTGTCAAAATTCGCCACACCCAGCAGCTCGCTGACGGCTGCCGACAGACTGTCCAGCCCTTCGTCAAATTTCGCGCTGATAGATACTGTTTTCTCAAAGGCGGCCTCTACGATCGCGGTATCCAATAATGGCGTCAGGTCCGTTTTATTAATGACGGCTACCGCTTTTTTGCCACGGCATTTTTCCATCAGCTCACGGTCATATTCATCGAGCGGCTGAGAGGCATCAAACACTGCCAGTACCAGCTGTGCTTCCTCGAGCGCCTGATAGGCCTTCTGTATGCCGATCGCTTCCACCAAATCCTGTGAATCGCGCAGGCCGGCCGTATCCATCAGCCGGAGCACCATGCCGCCGAGCCGGATATTTTCCTCTACAATATCACGCGTCGTACCCTCAATATGCGTTACGATACTTTTATCGGTACGAGTCAGCATATTCATCAGGCTGGATTTACCGACGTTCGGCCGGCCGACGATCGCCGTGGTCACGCCCTTTGTGACGGTTTGACCGTTGTCATAGCGGTTCAGTAACGCTTGCAGCGCCGTCTGACATTCGGACAGGGTGGCTGTCAGCTCTTCATAAGATAATGCCGGAATCTCTTCGTCCGGATAATCTACCCATGCCGCCATCAGCGCGCTGGTGTCCAGCAGCTTTTCCAACACACCGTTCACCGCCCGACTGAGCGCGCCCTGCAGCGCGTGGTAAGACGCCTTCAGGCTCTGCTCGCCCTCCGCGGCAATCAGCTCCGCTACAGACTCCGCCTGCGTCAGATCCAGCTTGCCGTTCAGGAAGGCGCGCTTGGTAAATTCGCCCGGTCCGGCAGGCGCTGCACCGGCCTTGAGCACTGCCTCCAAGGTTTTTTGCACCATCAGCAGTCCGCCATGCACCGAAAGCTCTGCCACGTCCTCGCCGGTATAGCTTTTTGGCGCGCGGAAGATCAGTGCGACAGCGTTATCCGCCTGCTCGCCGTCCAGCACAATATGGCCGTATTTTGCGCGATACCCCTTCATGTCACACAACGAGGAGCCGTCCATCGGGGAAAACACCTCGGCTGCGATCGCAACAGCGCGCTCGCCGCTGATCCTGATAACGCCGATGCCCCCCGGCGCACTGCCGGTGGCAATCGCTGCAACAGTTGATGCCATAACGGTTCCTCCTTTCATGGTGCCTGCCATGACGGACAGGTACGCCTACAATGAATGGCGAACACGAAGTCCGCCATTGAAATTAGTCTTTATTGACTTCGATTTTTCCGAATTTCGGAAGATCGGCTCTGTCAGCCTTCGGCACGTAGTTTTCCGGTGCCTTGGTGGTGCCCTTTGCACCGCCGCGTCCGCCGCGTCTGCCGTCTCTTCTGCCACCGTCACGGGACTGCTTCTTCACGCCGCCTACCGGCTCGATCACAACGCGTCTTTCCTGGTTGTAACCGATAGAGCGTGATTCAGCACCCTCGATCTCCTGCACTGTCGTGTGGATAATTCTTCTGTCGTACGGGCTCATCGGCTCGAACGTATAGCGTCTGCCGGTTCTGAGTACGTACTGTGCATTTTTTCTGGCGAGATTACGCAGCGTTTCGTTGCGCTTTTCTCTGTAATCGCCCACGTCGATCGATACTCTGACGTAAGCGTTTTCATGCTTTTTCATCGCAAGGGAAATCAGGTACTGGATGGAATCCAGCGTTTCGCCGCGGCGGCCGATGATAATGCCGTAATCCTCACAGCTGAGCATGATTTTGATCACGCCCTCGCTGTATTCGGCAGTAATATCAGACGCGTCTACGCGCAGACCCTTGACGATCGCGGTAAAGTAGCTCTTGGCATATTCCAAATCTACACTGGCCGGGAAATCCTTTTTCGTCTCCGCCTTCTCCGGTGCCGGCTTGGCTTCTGTCTTTACCTCTTTTTTCGGTTCTGCCTTCGGAGCCTTCGGCGCCGGTGCTGCCTTGGCGGCCTTCTTTGGCTGCTCTGGCTTAGCGGTTTCCTTTTTGGGCTCCTTTTTCGGCTGGTTCTTCGGCTCCTGCTTCTGCGGCTGGCTCTTTTGCTGCTTCGCAGGCTCCTGTGCCTTTTTATTCTGCTTCTGCTTTTTGCCCTGCTTGCCCGACTTGCCCTCCTTGACACCGTCGTCATACCAGGCTCTTACCTTGGCGTCGGCACCGCCGAAAAGACCTAAAATCTTTTTCCGCGGCATCTCCAGCACCTCGGTTTTCACCTCGAGCAGGAATTTGGCAGGTGCATTTAAGCCGGCTTTCGCCTGAGTCATTGCTTCCTCCAGCGTTTTGCCGGTTGCAATATATTCTTTAATCATAAATACTACCTTATTATTTTACCTTTTTAATACTTTCTTCTCTGGAACGCCTCTCAATCGTGTTTTCCACCATTTCTCTGGCAATGTTATACTTCGGCGGGAAGAACTTGGCCATTACCAGCTGCTGGACCAGGGCAATTAGGTTAGAAATGATCCAATAGAAGCCTACAGCAGCAGGTACCTTGAAGGAGATGTACGTCGAAAACAGCGGCATCATCAGCATCATCATCAGCATCGACGAATTCTGCTGCGCCTGCGCCGGATTATTCTTGCGCTGGATCATAGTGGATACCAGGCTGGACGCGAGCGAGCTTAACAGACAGAGGATCGGGATCACGATCACCGCGCTGATCTCCTTCAGCGAGGGCTGCACTGTCATGTCGATTCCGAAAATCGTCAGGCTCTTTTTAAACGCCTCGATCTTCGCAATATTGGCCTCGGTAAACAGCTCTGGATTATAGGCCGTTAAGGCGTCCTTAATATCAGAGATGTGACGAATTATCTGCAGCTGCGGATAGCTGTAAGCGCCGCCGCTGCCGTCGAGGCCGACTGCCGTCAGAATCGCCTGCTGTGCGGTTCTGTCACCTAGGTTAATGTTCAGGATGTACTGAATGGGATAGTAGATAATACCGATAATACCCATCAGGAAAACCATCTGGAACAGCATCGGTCCGCAGCCCATGTTCATCGGGTTGTGTCCCTCGCGGGCATACAGCTCCTGAATCTCTTGCTGCATCTGCTGGTTCGCCTTTTGGCGCTGCCGGCTGTCCTGAATGGCGTTCACATTATACTTCTTTTGGATTTTTTGAATTTTTGGCTGAATACGGTTCGTTTTCGCCATGGTTTTTTGCTGTCTGAGGTTCAGCGGGAACAAAACCAGTCGCGTCAACAGCGTAAACACAATCAGGGCAAGGAAATACTGGTTGTTGAACACAAGCAGCAGCCCGTACATAATTTTGCCGAACAGCCAATAGAGAGGGGTGAAGACATCCATCCAGTTGAATGCCATGGTAATAAATCCGTTTGTTATCACTTTTTCTGTTCCTCTTTATGCGGGTAATCCACGCTGCCGCACTGCTGCGCGGCGGCATACCCCGGCTTATTGCATTGTACAAGGATCATTTTTGCTTTTTGGGCGGCACCGGATCGTAGCCGCCTTTGAAAAGGGGATTGCACCGAAGAATGCGCAAAATACCTAACCCGACGCCCTTGAGCGGGCCGTGGATCTGAATGGCCTCCAGCATATACTGCGAGCAGGTCGGGGTATAGCGGCAGGCGCCGTGCGAAAAGCGCGGCGAAAGGGTAAGCTGGTATGTTCTGATAAAAAATATCAGTACCTTTTTCACCAATTCCGTCAACTTATTCATGGATTACCCCAAGCGCTATTAGCTGCTTCTCCATAAGGGCATACACCGTCTGCATCTTAACGTCCGCCGTTTTGCTGCGGGCTACGAACACCAGGTCATAATGACCCTGAAGGCGCGGCTCCAGCAGGGAATAGGCGGCGCGGATCACACGCCGGGCGCGGTTGCGCTGCACGGCGTTGCCGATTTTTTTTGAAGTGGTGATGCCATAGCGGCAGTGCTTCTCCCTGTTTTTCATGGAATACGTTACAAGGCAGTCCGCTGCCTTGCTTTTTCCACGGTAGTACAGTCTGCGAAAATCCTTGTTTTCTTTTAAGGTTTGACTTTTCACAAAATCGCCCCCGTCAGCTGAGCGCTGCGCCACCGCGCAGCTGCTTCAAATTAATAAGAAAGTCTTTTTCTGCCCTTTGCACGGCGACGTGCCAGCACCTTTCTTCCGTTTCTAGTTGCCATTCTCTTTCTGAAGCCGTGCTCTTTCTGAGCGTGTCTCTTCTTAGGCTGGAAGGTTCTTTTCATCTTTTTCACTCCGTTTCTCAAGATTAAACTCGTCTTAATCTATCTAAGCTCTGCGCGGTATAGCGCAGGCGAATGCCATTGGTCGTTGAATACGTCTGGACGCACTCATAGTAATAGCCTTAGTATTATAATTTAATTATTTCAATTTGTCAACTAAAACTTGTATTTGTTTAAATAATATATTATAATAACCTATATCTAGTGTCATCAAAATTTGCCTGCCACAAGCGACAGGCTTTTATACAACAGGAGGAATTGCTATGCTCGGAATTATCGGTGCCATGGATGTAGAGGTTGACGCTCTGAAGGCGCGGCTTGACGCGCCTGTCACACAGCGCTTCGGCGGCTGTGATTTTGTCAGCGGAACGCTCGACGGCGTTGCCGTAACCGTCGCGCGCTGCTCAGAGGGCAAGGTAAACGCCGCGCTCTGTACGCAGATTATGATCGACCGGTACGCGCCGGACGGGATTATTAACGTAGGCGTCGGCTGCTCGCTGCAAAAGGATATTGTGATCAAAAACGTAGTGGTAGCTACTGAGGTCTGTGAGCACGATATGGATATTACGCCGCTCGGTGATCCGCTCGGCTATATCAACGGTATCGGCATGGTCAAAATGCCAACCGACCGGACGCTGTCGGACGCACTTTATGCGGCGGCTGTTGACGGCGGCATTACCGTACACCGCGGCTGCGTCGCCAGCGGCGACCAGTTTATCGCCTCACCGGAGAAAAAAGAATGGCTCAACGCGACCTTCGGCGCTGTCTGCGGTGAAATGGAAGGGGGCGCGATCGGGCACGTCTGTACCGCTAACGGCGTTCCTTTTGCTGTGCTGCGCTCGGTTTCTGACGGCGGCGACGACGACGCGGCAATGGACTTTCCTACCTTTAAAACCGTTGCAGCGGCCGTTTCTACCGATATTATTACCCGCTTCCTCCGCGCACAAAAATAAGGATGCCGTAGCACCCCTATCATCATTACGGTATCATATTATAGGAACGGTCAATCCATCACGTAAGTGGAAAGAATATGCTCCTCAGCCTCTGCAATCAAATCGCCCAGCGCCGTACGCTCTGCGCTGCCCTCACCGGTACGGGACTTATCCTCAATAAACACCAGCTTGGCGTCCTGCACAGCGATCGCGGCGGCCGCTAACTCTCTGCCCACGGAATAATCCAGCCGGAACATCTCGCGCGGCAGCACACCGGCCTTGCCGAGCGTCTGCGCGCCGCGGTACAGGGTCAGCATATAATAATCGTATATCAGGTTTTTCTTATCGTTTGATTTGATCGAGGCGTTGGCGTAGTCGAGCAGATCCTTAGTAGCGCTCGCCAGCTTTTGCACGGAGCGCGCCTGACCGTCTGTTCCGATCACGGACAGCGATTCGGTATCGATCCCATTACGGCTCTCGCTCACACCGAGCAGATAGTCGGTCGTTACGCCATAATAGCTGGCGCATTTGATCACAAAATCAAGACCGCACTCCCGAATACCCTTTTCGTAATGGGAGAGCAGCGCCTGTGATATACCCAAATCCGTTGCCGCACGCTTTTGGCTGATGCCGCGCTCCTTGCGCAGCTGTGACAGCACGGTTGAAAACCTTGAAAGCTTCTTTTTTTCCATCTCTATCATCCGTATCTTAACAATCAGTAATATCGTTTTGCCTTTAAGACTATACAAATTGTAATGAATTTTTATCCTTAAAAAGCACCATTTCATTATAATTCGGATTATACGCATTGTAAATATCGAAGTCGGTTTTGTTATTTTTTTGTAATAATCCGCCAGCAGAGCCGCATTTTCGGGAGGTTTAAAAAATGAAAACATACACGCTGTATTTATTTCGCCACGGGTTGACAAAGGGAAATCTTAACGCACAGTATATTGGGCATACGGATTATCCACTAACAACACTTGGTATAGAACAGCTCAAATCCATCAAGGCGAAGCACCACTATCCGGAGGTGGAGGCGGTATTTGTTTCACCCCTGAAACGCGCGATGCAGAGCGCAGATATCCTGTTCCCGAAAAATAACAAAATTGTAATCAATAACTTTATTGAATATAATTTCGGTGAGTTTGAAGAACTGACGGCAGACGATTTGAAGGACAACGAGGACTTTCAGCGCTGGCTACACGGTGATATGTACGTCCGGCCGCCGTTTGGAGAAAGCAACGCCGAATTTGTTCAGCGCGTGTGCGAGGCCTTTGAAAAGGTCGTCAACGGCTGCGTCAGCGAGGGGATCACCGATTTTGCGATCGTTACCCACGCCGGCGTGATCATGACGATCCTTGCCTGCTACGGCTTGCCGGAAGCACCGATGGCACACTGGCAGATGGACCCGGGCTACGGCTATCAGCTGCGTATTACACCGTCGCTTTGGATGCGTTCCAACAAATTAGAGGTGGTGGATACCGCACCGGAAAGCCTAAAGCAGCGTTCAGAGGATTAACAACCGCCACTTTTCCATACTTCATACAACAAAAGACGGATGTCTGACTTATATTATAAAGAAGTTGAGGCTGTCTCACGAAAATGTGAGGCAGCCTCTGCTTTATTTTGCTGTTCAGTTTAATTACTTGTTGTCGTTTCCTCTTCCTCGTCGTCGGGGTTTTGGGAGGGAACGCTGGTCACCTCGCCGTAATGCTCGTTGCGTACGGTTGCGGTCGTGGCGCTGTCGCCCTTGCTGTAAAAGCCGGAACGCCTTACCTTTTGAGTATCCACACGCAGGCGAGCCAGCGTGATGCTCGAGCGGTGATAGATGCGCGTTTGCATATAATACGCATCTGCCGGGAAGTCCGCCTTCCAGATCCACAGATTATTATATTCCGCATACTGGTCGCCGGTGACGTTATATTCCGGGAAATTCTGCGTATCAATATCAAAGCTCATCCAGCCCTGCGACAAGGCATACTTACCGATCTTGATAATATCGTTACGGTTAAAGCTGGTCTTGAGATACGGCACCAGCTCATTCACCAGACTGAGCAGCTTTGTATTGCTGACGTCCTGCATATCCTCATAAACCTGCATGAGCGTGGTTTTTTGACGGTCGGCGCGCGCGTTATCCGAATCGATATGACGGATCCGACAGTAGGCCAGCGCCTGTTCGCCGGTCAGCTGCAGCTCGCCCTCCGAGCCCTCAAACGTTTTTTCAATATACACATCGCCGTAGACATCCGGATTGTTGTTGACCTCGTTGATTTCCTTTGCCGTCAGCGTCAGCGTAATACCGTTTGGATAGAGCGTATCAATAATCGTTTCAAAGGAGCTGAAATTCACGATCGCATAGCCGTCGATCTGTACCTTATATAGATGCTCTACCGCGTTCAGATACGTCTCCAGACCGCCGTAGGCTAACGCCTCGTTGAGCTTGCTGAATCGACCGGTTTCCTCGTTGCCCGGCTCGGTTTCGTAATAGGCCCATGAGTCGCGCAGCACAGAGGTCAGCATGATCTCCTCGGTGTCGATATTAATACTGGCCAAGATCGCGGCGTCCGCACGCGTATCTTCCTCGCTGATCTCTTCGTCACGCGTATCCTCACCGATCAGCATCACGTTGAGCACGTGAGAGGAGGAGCAGGGAGAACCGTTATAGTACCACGTTTTTACCATATCCTCCATAGAGGAAAGCTCTGTTGCTTCCGTTTCCTCGATCGGATCAAAATTTTCGCTCAGCGTTTTCATGCCCTGCCATTCGGTTTCCGTTACCTGCATCGTTTCATCCGTGCTGTTGTTGACGATACCGTTGATCCAGCCGTTGACGATCGTATAGGCGGCAATACCGGCCGCGACAATCAGCACCGCCAAAATAACCACGATCGCGATGATGAGCCGCTTTTGCTTTTTGCTTAACGGCTTTCTGCGGTGTGCCTTTTGTTCAGGCGCCTCCTCCGGCTCAGCAGTCGGCGCTGACGCACTTTTCGGCTCCTCCGTCTGCGGCGCATAATCAAGGATATTGAGCATACCCTCTTCCTCCACTGGTGTCACCGCTGTGACAGCCGGTGTTGTCGGTTCCGGTTCGGGCGTTGGTTCCGGTTCGGGCGTTGGTTCCGGCTCAGGCGTCGGCTCCGGTTCGGGTGTTGGCTCCGGTTCGGGCTTTATTGATTTTTGTGCAATTTGCTTTTCGTTTTCTTCTCTTCTTTTTTTCACTTCAGAGAGAATGTCGTCAATATTATATTCGTTCGCCAATCTTCTTCTCCTCTTTGACAAGCTGGTTTTTAATATATACCGCCTGTATGGCGTTTATTTAACGGAACTGTAAAGATTTTATGAATTGGTGTCGTTTTCCTCTGAAGCCTCGGCAAGCTCCGCCGTTTCCTCTGCTTCGTCCTCAACCTTGTCCACAACACTGAGCGTGGCCAGTCGTTCGCCTTCCTTCACGCGCATGACCTTGACGCCCTTACTCGGCCGTTTAAAGGCAGAGATCTGCTCCGCGTGGGTACGGATCACGATACCGTCGGTGGTGATCATGATCACGTCGTTACTGTCGTCGACCGGCGCAATCATCGCTACCTTGCCGAACTGATCAGTACGGTAGTTGATCAGTCCCTTGCCGGCGCGCGACTGCACGCGGTAATCGGTAAACTCACTCTTTCTGCCGTAACCGGTTTCGCTGACGGTCAACAGCTGCTTGCCCTCGAGCGCAACAGCAAAGCCGACCACGTAGTCGCCCTCGCTCAGTTGAATCGCCTTCACGCCGCGGGCGGTTCTGCCGATCAGTCGGGCGTCGCTTTCGTTAAAGCAGATCGCCATACCGTCGTGTGTCGCGACCACCAGCTGCCGTGCGCCGTCAGTCACGTCTACCCAGCAAAGCTCGTCGCCTTCGTCCAGATTGATCGCAATAATACCGCTTTTACGGATATGGTCATATTGACTGATAGCAGTACGCTTAATGATACCGTTTCTTGTTACCATGCAAAGATACGCACGGTCCTCCTCCTTCGGGATCTTTACCATTGCAGAAACGGTCTCGTCCTGCTCGAGCGGCAGCAGATTCACCACGTTTAAGCCCTTACTGGTACGGGAGGATTCGGGAATTTGATAGCCCTTCAGCTTAAATACCTTGCCCTTGTTCGTAAAAATAAATACAAAGTCGTGTGTAGAGCAGGCGAACATCGTTTTCGCGTAATCCTCTTCACGCCGTGACATACCGGAAATACCCTTTCCGCCGCGGTTCTGCGCTTTGTAGGTGTCGACCGTCTGGCGCTTGATATAGCCGCGCTCGGTCAACGTAAGGATACAATCCTCTACCGGAATCAGATCTTCGTCGTCTACGTCGCCGGTAAAGGCGGAAATTTCCGTTCTTCTTGCGTCACCGTATTTATCGGCAATTTCTCTTGCCTCGAGCTTGATAATTTCGTCAATACGTTTTTCGTTTGCCAAAATATCGGTAAAATCCTTGATCTTTGCATGAAGCTCGTCCAGTTCATTCAGGATTTTTTCAATTTCAAGACCGGCAAGCTGACCTAAACGGTATGCCACGATGGCGCTCGCCTGTGGGTCGTCAAAGCCAAACTGGTCCATAATCGCCTGTTTTGCTTCCGCTTGACCGCCGCGGCAGGCGCGGATCGCCGCAATGACCTCGTCCACAATATCGATCGCCTTGGCAAGACCCTCTAAGATATGCGCTCTTTCCTGCGCCTTTTTCAGATCGTACGCCGTTCTTCTTCTGATAATATCTCTTTGGAAAACAATATATTTTTCCAAAATATCTTTCAGGGTCATTACCTTCGGTACGCCGTCGTCGAGTGCCAGCATGATCGCGCCGAAGGTCACCTGCATATCGGTGAGCTTATACAGATTGTTTAATACAACCTGTGCGTTCGCGTCGCGCTTCACGACAATTTCAATATGCATACCGCGTCTGTCGGAATAATCCTGAATATCCGCGACACCCTCGAGGCGCTTTTCCTTCACCAGCTCGGCAATACGGGTGATCAGTCTTGCTTTGTTCACGCCGTAGGGGATCTCGCTGACAACAATTTTAAAGCGGTCGCCCTTTGTTTCTACGATTTCCGCACGGGCACGAACATAAATTTTACCGCGTCCGGTGGCATACGCCTCGCGGATACCGCGCGCGCCCATGATAATACCGGCAGTCGGGAAGTCAGGTCCCTTGATATGCTCCATCAGCTCGTCCAGCTCTGCCTCCGGATTGTCGATCAGACAGCACATACCCTCCACGACCTCGCGCATATTGTGCGGCGGAATATTCGTCGCCATACCGACGGCGATACCGGAGGAGCCGTTGACCAGCAGATTCGGAAAACGTGCCGGCAGCACGGTCGGCTCATTTTCGGTGTCGTCAAAGTTAGGCGCCCAGTCGATCGTGTCCTTTTTAATATCCTCTAGCATTTTCATGGCGGTCTTTGACAGCCTGCTTTCGGTATAACGGTAAGCGGCCGGCGGATCACCGTCGATGGAACCGAAGTTACCGTGACCGTCCACTAAGATATGGCGCATGGAAAACGTCTGTGCCAAACGCACCATGGCGTCATAAACGGAAGCGTCGCCATGCGGATGATAGTGACCGAGCACGTCACCGACAGTGGTGGCGCACTTTCTGTAAGGATTTGTCGGATAGAGATTATTCTTATACATTGCGTATAAAATACGACGGTGTACCGGCTTTAAGCCGTCACGTACATCCGGCAGCGCACGCGAAACGATAACGCTCATGGAATAGTCCAAAAACGCTTTTCTGATTTCGTCGCTGATCTCAACGTCTACAATTTTTTGATTATCATAACGGATTTCTTCGTTCAAGGGATTCACTCCTTTTTTTCTTTCGCTGACGGTTTTCATCACCGCCATCAGCCTACGGCGTTAACCGTTTTAAGTCACGCTTTTATATCTATCACACGTCTAAGTTTTGTACAAACTTTGCATTTTTTTCAATGAACTCACGGCGCGGCTCAACATTATCACCCATTAAAATGGAGAAATTCTCGCTGGCGCGCTGCGCGTCCTCGATCGTTACGCGGAGCATGGTCCTGTATTCGGGGTCCATTGTGGTTTCCCACAGCTGTTCAGGATCCATCTCACCAAGACCTTTATAGCGCTGGATGTCACACTGACCGCCCATTTCTTCAATAATGCTGTCGCGCTGTTCATCAGAAAAGGCATACTGTGATTTTTTGCCCTTGCTGATCTTAAAGAGCGGCGGCTGTGCCAGGTATACATAGCCCTCTTCCAGGATCTTCGGCATATAGCGGAAGAAGAACGTCAACAGCAGCGTACGGATATGCGCGCCGTCTACGTCGGCATCCGCCATAATAATGATTTTATGATATCTTAACTTATTAATATCAAATTCGTCACCGATACCGGTACCGAGCGCCATGACGACCGGCAGCAGCTTTTCGTTGCTGTATACCTTATCCACACGCGCCTTTTCTACGTTCAGCATTTTGCCCCACAGCGGCAGGATCGCCATGTGTTCTCTGTCTCTGCCTTCTTTTGCAGAGCCGCCGGCGGAATCACCCTCGACGATATAAATTTCACACTTTGTCGGATCCTTACTGGTGCAGTCCGCTAGCTTACCGGGCAGAGAATTACTTTCCAGCGGTGATTTACGCCGTGCATTTTCTCTGGCCTTACGCGCGGCTTCACGCGCACGGGACGCGTCAAGCGCTTTATTTAAGATCGCCTTGGCTGTCTGCGGATGCTCTTCAAAGTAAGTCATCAGCTTATCGTAGATCAGCGAGCTGACTAAGCCGGTAATATCCGTATTGCCGAGCTTACCCTTTGTCTGTCCCTCAAACTGCGCCTCCGTCAGCTTAACGGAGATGACCGCGGTAACGCCCTCGCGGCAGTCGTCACCGGACAGCTTTTTGTCACTATCCTTTAATATACCGAATTTTTTACCGTAGTCATTGAATACACGGGTCAGCGCTGTTTTAAAGCCGGTTTCGTGCGTACCGCCGTCCACGGTGTTGATATTATTCGCAAAGCTCAACAGTGTTTCACTGTATTGATCGGTATAGCAGAGCGCTACCTCGGCGCTTCTGTCGCCCTTCGTGGTGGAAATATGAATGACCTCATCCTGTACCGGATTAAAGCCGCGGCTCGTATTGATGTATTCCACAAAGGAGCGGATACCTCCCTCGTAGCAGTAAACGCCGGTATGTTCCTCGTCGTCATAGCGGTCGTCCGCGCTGCGTTCCTGTTTTTCACGCTTGTCGGTCAAGCTGATGGAAAGACCGGCGTTCAGGAAAGCCTGTTCACGCAGCCGTCTTTCTAATATGTCAAAATCATACTTTGTTGTTTCTTGGAAAATCTCGGGATCTGCTTTAAACCGGATAAAGGTGCCGTGACCCTCTGCGTCACCGATAATATGCAGCTCGTCCACCGGAATACCGCGCTCAAAGCGCTGGGCATAAATGTGACCGTTCTGAGTTACCTCTACCTCCAGCCATTCGGACAGTGCATTCACAACAGAGGAGCCGACGCCGTGCAGACCGCCGGAAACCTTATAGCCGGAGCCGCCGAACTTACCGCCGGCGTGCAGCACCGTTAAAACGACGGTAACAGCCGGCAGGCCGGTTTTTTCATTAATACCGGTCGGAATACCGCGGCCGTTATCACGAACGGTGATAATATTACCTGGCAGGATTTCTGTCTCAATATGAGTACAAACACCGGCCAGCGCCTCGTCGATCGAGTTATCCACAATTTCATATACCAGGTGGTGCAAGCCGCGCGGACCGGTAGAACCAATATACATACCGGGACGCTTTCTGACAGCCTCCAAGCCTTCCAGTACCTGAATACTGTTACTCGAATATTCCTCCGTTACGACGGTATCAATATCCTCTTCCTCTAAATTGGTGATTTTGCTTTCTTCAGCCATAATTGAACCTCATTTCAATGATGTCATTTTGCTCTTTTATATAATGTTGCCGTGTTGACAGGACTGACATATACGGTGCCGTCCGTCACCACAAAGCTTTTCGGCAGCTCATAATTGACGTATTTCACCCTGCCGTTTTTTTCTGCCAACGCTAAGTAATCTCTCGTGGCCTTATTAACGGTAGAGGTGTCCATATCAAAAATACCGATGATCTCACGGTCCGTTACGACCGTATTTTCTCCGAGATGAATAAACATAGTTAAACCAGCGTTCCGTTTGCAATATGAATCGTTTTTCCCTTTTTCAGCCGCAGCACCTGATCCTTATCGCAGCAGGTAATAAACACCTGACTGGCTTCAATATGGTTCATAATATAATCCTGTCGCTGCTGATCCAGCTCGCTCATCACATCGTCGAGCAGGGCTACCGGCTGGATACCGGTCATTTCCTTGAGCAGTGCCGCTTCCGCCAGCTTTAGTGCTAATACACAGGAGCGCTGTTGTCCCTGTGAGCCAAAGCTGCGTGCGTTTTTGCCGTTGATCAACAGCTCAATTTCATCGCGGTGCGGTCCCTCCGTTGTGGTTTGGAGTAGAATATCCTTTTCCTGACATTCCTCCAACAGTGCGGTCAGCCGTTCCTCAATTTGCTTTTCATCCGCCGTATAACCAATATCAGGCGAATACAGAATTTCAATTTTTTCACACTGCCTGCTAAGGCCTTCAAATATTTCGTTGACATACGGCGTCAGCGCTTCAATATATTTCAGCCGCTGATAAACCATTTTTGCACCGTAGTGCGCAACGTGATGATTCCACAGACTCAATAAACTGCTCAGATCCGGATGCTGTACAATATCCTTCAGTAAAAAATTACGCTGCGACAAAGCCTTTTGATAATCGCGCTGCAGTTTTGCATAGTTCGCTTTCAGTTGGCACAGTGCGTTATCAATAAAACTCCTGCGCTCTGCCGGTCCGTCTTTAATAATGCTTAAGTGGTCAGGACTGAAAATAATTGCCTTAATTTCTTCACCAAGCTGAGAACGGCTGCGCTTTTCTACGCCGTTGAGCGTCATATTTTTTTTGGCGCCCAGCGTAATTTCCGCAGTCTGCTCTCTGCCGCTGCCTTCAAAGGTCAGCGAAAGCTTTGCCTGTTCTTTTTCCAGCGTGATCAGTTGATATTCCTTTGCGCCGCGAAAGCTCCGCGCGCCGGTGAAAAGATAGATTGCCTCCAGCAAATTCGTTTTGCCTTGTGCATTTTCACCCCAAATAATATTGACGTCTTCAAAATCCGTTTGAAAACTGCTGAAATTCCTGAAATTTTCCAGTTGAATACTATTGATTTTCATAAACGATCGTATAATCTACTGCAAAGGCGGTAACGACATCGCCTTCGCGCAGCTTTTTGCCGCGTGCCGTACAGACATCGCCGTTCACACGGATAATACCGTCCTGAATCAGCTCCTTTGCATGGCCGCCGGTTTCAGCAATGGCCATCAGCTTTAAAAAAGCTTGCAGCTGAATAAAATCTGTATTGATCGGAACTGTTTCCTGACGGTGCGGCGCTGCTTTTACTTTAATTTTCATTTTTTAACCTCATCGGCAGCACCAGGAACAAAAAGCTGTTCCCGCTGAGCGGCATCACCTTTACCGGACTGACCGGACCGCCAAGCTCAATTCTGACTTCGTCGGTATCCGCTGCATTGAGCGCGTCCAGCATGAATTTAGAATTGAAACCGATCTCTACGCGCTCGCCTGAGGTATTTGCGTGCGTATAGTCCACAACGCGGCCTAAGCTGGACACCGTAGAAACACGCATCTGATCGTTATCAAACAAGCAACGAATTGGGTTTTTCTGATTATTTTCAATCACTGGCAGCGTACGCTCAATACAGTTAACCGCATCGTTTGTATTAATTAACACGGTGGTGTTGATCACCTTTGGAATTGCCGTGTGATAATCTAAAAATTCACCGTCCAGCAGCCTTGAAATAATCGAATAATTTTCTACCTCAAATACGATATGGCGTCTGCCGACCTTAATTAAAATATTATTTTCACTTTCTGTATTCATCAGCTTTAACAGCTCGCGGATCGTTTTTTTCGGCACGATAAAGGTTAAGTCGTCGCCTTCGTAGCTGACAGCCTCCTTACGGATCGCTAAACGATAGCCGTCTACGCCGATCACCGTCAGCTCGTCCTTTTTCATATCGAATTTTAAGCCTGTATAAACCGGCTTTGAGCTTTCAGTATCCGCTACCGCAAATACCGTCTGTACGATCATGGAATACAGCATTTTTTGCTCCAGTTCCAGCGGATAACCGCCGTTAACGGAGGGAAGCTCCGGATAATCGTTTGCGTCAATACCGGAAATGCTGTAATGCGCTGCACCGCTGATAATAGAAACAGATGTACCGTTTGTTTCAACGGTAACCTCTTCATCCGCCAGTTTTCTGATAATATCGCAAAGCACCTTTGCGTTAATAACGATGTCGCCGTCCTCTTCAATATAGGCGTTGATACAGGTATTAATACCAAATTCAAAATCGTAGCCTGTCAGTGAAACGCTGCTGTTCACGGTCTCTATCAGGATACCTTCGATCGTTGGAATCGTTACCTTGGAGTTAACCGCTCTGATCACGTTATTGCAGGCGGTATTCAGCTCTTTTGTTTTACAAGTAAATTTCATTTCTATCAGCCTTTCCTTTCATTAAAAATCAAAAACGGCGTTTTTGCATTTTTCGTAGAAATACAATGTATGTCAGTTGT
This sequence comes from Eubacterium sp., assembly GCA_017463985.1. Lineage (GTDB taxonomy): Bacteria > Bacillota > Clostridia > Oscillospirales > Acutalibacteraceae > Eubacterium_R. Next base: position 60,127 of record JAFUEH010000011.1, read on the forward strand.
AGTCATATAGGGGGTGTAAAAGGTGTAAAAGCTTTTACAGTGCCTGTGATCGCTGATTTTTCTTTTCACCTGACGTCGTTGTCAAAGTGTGTAAAAAAATCGGAAAAAGAGGAAAACTATTTTTTTCACCTGCCCTGTGAAAAATAAACGGGTGAAAAAGGAAAAAATAGTGGAAAACGCTTACTGCTGCTCGTCCTTAATATTGTTGATAATATCCATGACCTGCGCGTTTAACGCTGTGTTGGTCAGCAGCTTTTTTTCCATCTCCTCAAAGTTATACATGACGGTAGTTCTGTCCTTGCTGAATTCCTTGCCGATATCTTTAAAGCTCATATCCGTTACACTGCGGATAATATAAAATGTCATTTTCCGTGCGGTGGAAATATTGGCATTTCTTTTTTTAGAATAGATATCCTCAATAGAAACGCCGGTCGTGCGGCTGACCTCCTCCACAATATGCTGGATCGTGATTGGCAGCGGCTGTACAACATTCACAACATCCTTAATAGCCTGCTGTGCTGTCGCGATCGTAGGCGGTTCGCCGCCGTAAGTACACATCGCGTGCATCGTATTGGTGCTGCCCTCCAGCTGGCGAATATTGGATTTAATGCGCTCAGCAATAAATTCAATCACGTTATTATCCAGCTCAAAATTCAGCAGCTCTGCCTTACGCTTAATGATTGCACAGCGCGTTTCAAATTCCGGCGTCTGAATATCAGCCAGCAGACCTGTCTCAAACCGAGAGCGCATCCGCTCAGTCAGCGTGCGGATTTCCTTTGGCGGTCGATCAGAGGTTAAAACAACTTGCTTTCCGTTTTCAATCAAGGAGTTAAAGGTATGGAAAAATTCCTCCTCTGTTTGAATTTTACCGCCGATAAACTGAACGTCATCCACTAAAAATACGTCGATATTATTTCTGTATTTTTCATGAAATTCATCGACTGTATGATTGCCGAGCGCCGCAATAAATTCATTCGTAAAGGCCTCTGCGTGGACATAAACGATCTTATAATCCGGAAAATTTTCTGTTACCGCGTGTGAGATCGCCTTCAATAAGTGCGTTTTACCGAGACCGGAGGAGCCGTAGATAAACAGGGGATTATAATTCGCTACATTATTGCCGCCGGAAAACTTGCCGCCCGGGTTCGCAGCGATAGCTTTTGCGGCGGTGTAAGCAAATTTATTAGACGGACCGGCAATAAAATTATCAAAGGTAAAAATATCGTTAGAAAGATTCGTTAAATTTTTTTGATTTTTTTCCTCGGTGCTGATATTATCCTCCGGCGAGGTATAATTCAGCTTGATCCGAAAGCCGATCACGGCGTTAAAGGCCTCTTCAAAAAGCTGCTCGTATTCATGAATAACAATATTTTTATTGAACTGCGACGGAAAAAGAATGGTTGCCGTTCCCTCTGAAAAATCTACCAGCTCAATATTGGAAAACCAAACGTTATATACCGTGTCGTTGATTTTGGATTTAAAATAATTCAGCACGTTCTGCCATAATTCATTCAGGTTATTCACAGTAGCTTCCTTTCTCTTTATTCTATATCTTAAAGTAATAACTATATTTATACAAATAATTATTATATAATAATACTAACTATAAGTCAATAATATTTAAAAGTTTTTAAACATTAATATTTTAAAGCGTGGAAAAGTAAATACACTTGTAATTTACAAAAGAATATTATATAATCTTGTTATTAAAATCTTGTATGACAGTAAAGGACGGTGAAGCAATGCGGCTGTTTAAAAATAGAGGCGATATTTATATTGCCAAAAGCGGCGTTAATGCGTCAAAGCAGACAAAAATTCTATATGCGCTGTTAGCGGCAACCGTTGTCTTTACCGTTGTGTTTGTGGTGCTGCTGTCACAGCGATATGACACAGTAGCGGCATTTTTTGCAGACGGGGAGGTCACCGCGACAGAGCAGGCGGTGTTGTCGGATGAAGAACAGCTGCCGCATATCGCCGGTAAGACCAATTTTTTAGTGATGGAAACGGACGACGCGCAAACAGAGCTGCACTATCTGTTTCTGCTGCAAGCGGATAAGGATAATTTAGCCTACAAAACAGCTGCGCTGCCGCTTGATTTGACCGTTGAAGGCGTACCGATCACCGATATTTTTGCCCAAGGCGGCAGTGCCGCACTGCAAAAGCAGCTGACAGAATATTTTGGCTTTACGATTGATTATCAGGTACAGTTTAAAGCAAGCTCGTTTGTGGAATTTGTCAATAAGCTCGGCTCTTTCGTCTATACTGCTAACCGAGAAATCCGTTTTTCAGGCGGAGAAGGGGACGACAGCTATTCTCTGCGTGTGAATGAGGGAGAGCAAAGGTTGTCCGGTCGCGACATTAATAACCTGTTGCGCTACTATGCGCAGGAGGAAAAGAATTATGCGGCGGAAAACGAGCTGGTTCTGGCAATGTTTCGCGGTATTTTCAATACAGAAAATTATGAAAAAAGCGATAGCCTTTACCGTCTGTTTGTTAAATCCTGCAATACAGATATCACCGTACGTGATTTTGAAAACGGAAAAAATGCACTGATGGTCTACTGTACAAAAAATACGGATATTACCGTTTATGCCGTCACGGCGGAAGCGCAGGACGGCGAGCTGACGGCGGAGACGTTAAAGGCGCTGAAGGGCTATTTCAGCCATGAGTGATCAGAATAGGAGAGACGTATGATTGCGGAAGAAAATAAAAAAATCATTGAAAAAGCCGTGCGCGATATTTTGATAGCTGTCGGTGAAAATCCCGACAGAGAGGGTTTAGCTGAAACACCGCGCCGCGTAGCCAATATGTATGAGGAGCTGTTTGCCGGATTAAATGAGGATCCAACACAGCACCTCAAGCTATTTAATGAAAAATCAAATGATGAAATGGTCATTGTACGTGATATTCCGTTTTCATCGATGTGCGAGCATCATCTGCTGCCGTTCGTCGGCAAAGCACATATTGCCTATATTCCGAGTGACAATAAAATTATCGGTTTGTCTAAGCTGGCGCGCATTGTGGACAATTTTGCAAAAAAACCGCAGGTGCAGGAGCGGTTGACGCATGATATTGCCGATTTTCTAAATGAAAATTTATCGCCAAAGGGCGTTGCTGTCATTATTGAAGCGGAGCATAGCTGTATGTCGATCCGCGGCGCAAGAGCCTTTGGTTCACAGACCCAGACGTCGGCGCTGCGCGGCTCTATGCGGACAGATCCGCGTACACGCGCTGAAGCACTGTCGCTGCTGACAAAATAGGAGAGCGTCATGATTTGGCAGTGCAGAGACAAAGCAATAGAATACGGCACGCGCGTATTAGTGATGGGCATCGTCAACGTTACGCCGGATTCCTTTTCGGACGGTGGATGTTATGTAACAGCGGAGGCGGCTGTTGCACACGCGTTAACGCTGCTGCAGGACGGCGCAGATATCATCGACCTCGGCGCGCAGTCAACCCGACCCGGCTATCAGGAAATCACGCCGGAGGAGGAGTGGCAACGGTTACAGCCGGTGATCACAGCACTTCGTCAGCAAACAGCAGCGCCGCTGTCGGTGGACACCTATTTTCCGTCCGTTGCCGCGAACGCGCTGGCAGCCGGCGCGGATATTATCAATGATGTGAGCGGTACCGTCAGCCTTGAAATGGCGCAGGTCGTGCAGCAATACGGTGCCGGCTGGGTCATTATGCATAGCGGCGCCGGCGGTATTGAAACGGTCAAAGCGTTCTTTCCGCAGGCAGCAGCGGCAGCGACCGCTTTCGGCGTCCGCAAGGAACAGCTCTGCTTTGATATGGGCATCGGCTTCGGTAAAAGTGTGGAGGAAAATTTAGCGCTGCTGGCGAATGTTGAAAAATATAAATACAGCGGTTATCCGCTCCTGCTCGGCGTCAGCAGAAAGCGTGTGATCGGTGCAGCCGGCGGCGAACAAACGCCTTTCAAACGCCTTCCCGGTAACGTGGCAGCCGATTCTGCGGCGATTTGCGGCGGTGTGGATATGATTCGTATACACGATGTAAAAAACGAAATTCAGGGCATCAGGACGGCTGAGGCGTTGAAGGCGGCGAGGTGCTGAAATGGATAAAATTACGGTAAAAGGCTTAAAACTGTTTGCGTACCATGGCGTAAATCCTGAGGAAAAGCAGAACGGTCAGCCCTTTGTGATTGATGTAGATTATTATTTAGATTTAGAAAAAGCCTGTCACAGCGACTGTCTGGACGACACAGTGAGCTATGCGAAGGTGGTTAAAACAATACGCAGCGTATTTACGGCGGAGAGCTTTGATTTGATCGAGCGCGCGGCGCAGGCGGTGGCGGAGGCGCTGTTGGCGGCTTATCCTTCGGTGATGAAAACTGAGATCACCGTCAAAAAACCGGAGGCTCCCGTCAGCGCGGATTTTGATTATATGGCAGTAACCGTCGTAAGAGAGAGAACAGTATGAAATATATTATCGGCGTCGGCACCAATATCGGTGACAGAGAACAGAATATCCGGCAGGCAGTCCGGGCGTTTTCGTTGGTGCCGAAAACAAAAGTGCTCAGAACCTCTAAGCTGTATGAGACAGAGCCGGTCGGCTATGCGGCGCAGGAGGAATTTTATAATGCCTGCTTTGAGGTAGAATCGGTGTTAGAACCGCATGAAATGCTGGGCGTTTGTTTGGGTATCGAGGCCGGCTTCGGCCGTCACAGAGAGTTTAAAAACGGGCCGAGAATACTGGATCTGGATGTGATCTTAGCAGAGGATTGCACCGTTCATACGGATAACCTGACGGTGCCGCATCCGCGCTTTCATGAGCGCCGCTTTGTGCTGATTCCGCTGCTGGAGCTGTTTCCGGAGGGCGTTGCCTACGGCGTTGCGTTTAAGCAGTACCTGCTTGGCATAAAGGGACAGGCAATTAAAGAAATGAATGTGGCTATTGCTATCACGGAATAAAAAGAGTCGGATCACCTTGACCGTGATCCGGCTCTTTTTAGGCCTGGCCGTGTTCGTGCCTCATAAGCTTACATAAAGGACGACAGCGTAGAAACCATGTCCGCCACTTTGTCGGCCGTTTTTTTAACGGCCTTTTTGGCACCCATGCCCATCCCCTTACTGGAGCTGGCCATGGCCAGTGCCGAGCAAACGGCCAGCGTGGCGCCGATGCCCTTCATAATGTTTTTTGAAGTATTGATTTTCATTTTGATTGCCTCCAATGCTCTGTTGAGCATTAATAGTATTTGAAAAAATGAATCCGTTAGTCTTGTTATTATTTTCATAAAAAAATGCGTAGTCGTTTGACTACGCATTTTTTTATTTATTCTTCCGTGTTAAAGGACGCGGCGCTTTCCTGTGCTTTTTTAGCCTTTTCAGCAGCCTTTTCTGCCTCTGCCTTTGCTTTTTCCAGCTCCTTCTGCGCCTTTTCTTTGGCCTGTTGCGCCTTTTCCAGCGCCTCCTTTTTGTCCTTATTCGCCTCGGCCAGCGCCTTGGCCTTCTTTTCCTCCGCCTCGCGGCGCTTTTTTTCTGCCTCACGGCGAGCCTTATCAGCCTTTTCCAATGCTTCGGTCTTAGCCTTTTCGGCCTCTTTCAGGGCGCGGTCCTTTTTTTCCTCTGCCTCTTTTTTCACCTTTTCGGCCTTTTCTGCGGCTTCGCGCTTAATCTTTTCAATTTCACGCTGTGCTTTTTCCTCTGCCTCCAGCGCGTCCTTTTCTGCCTTTTCCGCTTCCTTCAGGGCTTTTTTGTCAGCCTTTTCGGTAGCCTCAGCCAGCTCCTTTTCCGCCTTAGCTGCGCGCTCCTCAGCCTCCTTCAAGGCTTTTTCAGCGTCACGCTGCGCCTTCTCGGCCTTTTCTGCGGCACGCTCGGCGTCTTTTTCCGCCTCGCGTCTGGCGCGTTCACGCTTTTTGCTTTCCTCAAATTTCGTTTCACGTTCCACGCGTTCGGTCTTAATTTCTTCTATCTCTGCTTCCGTGACCGTTTGCTCGCGCTTCCAGGTAAACATGATCTCCGGCGCTTCAAAAATTTCGTCCAGCTTTTTAATAAACGGCACAATGTCGCCAAAGTCAAGCGCACGGTGATCAAACACAATGGTGAACGGCAGCACCTGACGAATGGCAATTTCCTTTTCGTCGTTTTCATTCACAACGACGACTGGCTTATCCTGCACAGCGCCGACCGCAATCGCGGTTACCTGCGGCGGAATAATTTCAATCAGTGCCGCTGCGCCGCGCTGCTCGCGGTAAACAGAGCCGATGTTGGAGATCGTAATAGAGCCTTGCTCGATATCGTGCTTCGTGAGACGGTCGCTTTCGGGTATCGCTTCGTATTCGCGCTTGGCCTTGCCCTTGAGCGTCTTTACCTTGTGCTTACCTGTTTTTGAGCCGATCAGGCGGTTGATGGTCTGGGCAAATTTGCCCTCCTTCAGGCCGGTCAGCGTGTTATCCAGCGAAACGTCGAACATGACCTCGTTGAGGTCGGTGTTCTCCATCCGGCGGTGAACGTCCTTAATATAGTCCACCATGTCGTCCAGGCTTTTGCTCTCAAAATTATGCAGATTAATGGTCATCATTTCGCCCGTAGGCAGTACCATCGGCATGGAGATGTTGATTTCGCTGAGGGTGTGAATCGCGCCGCGAACATATTTTCTGTCAAAATCAATGTGCGCGTTCATCGCAGGGCAGGCCTTTAAGCCCTCCACAATGACCTTGAGCATCAGCGTATTAACGGTTACCTTATTCTCTTTTTCCACGCCCTCGTTCAGCCGCTTATACTGGGTCATGAATTCGGTGACGTCAGGCTCATACGTATAGGTAACGTGGGGAATGTTCTGCCAGCTTTCGGTCGTCATGTTCGCTACGATCTTGCGCTGAATGCCAAAGTGTTCGGTCTTGATAACGTCTTTTCTTTTTGCCATAAGTGTTCCTCCTTTCGGTTATATTATTGCGGTAAAAAGAATCCGGTATGCCTTTATTATATAAAAAGTCAAACCGGATGTCAATAATTAGTTGTATAAAACGAATATACAATATGTAATATTTTAAATGACTCTGCCGCCGTTCAGGAATTGCCATAAGCGCGGCAGAAAGCGTTGCCGCTGCTTTTCCGTCATAGCAAACCTCTGAAAATAATAAATATGCGGCCACTAAAAAGCGGCCGCACGGAAGGGTTAGTCAAAAGCGTGACCGGTAGAGCCGAACACCTTGTCGATCTTGTGGGCAACGACCTCTTCGATCAGGTTCCTTGCCGGCGTCAGGTACTGACGGGGATCAAAGTGCGTCGGATTTTCCGCCAAGTGCTTTCTGAGCGCTGCGGTCATGGCAATACGGATATCGGAGTCAACGTTGACTTTGCAGACTGCCATTTCAGCCGCCTTGCGCAGCATATCCTCCGGAATGCCGATAGCGTCCGGCATAGAGCCGCCGAACTCGTTGATCATCTTAATGTGCTCTTGGTTAACGGAGCTGGCGCCGTGCAGTACGATCGGGAATTCCGGCAGCTGCTTAGCAACCTCCTCCAGGATGTCAAAACGGAGCTGCGGCTTCTGACCGGGCTTGAACTTATAAGCGCCGTGGCTGGTGCCGATGGCGATCGCCAGCGAGTCAACGCCGGTACGGGTAGCGAAGTCATAAACCTCCTCCGGACGGGTGTAGGAAGCGTTTTCTGCCTCTACCTGCACGTCGTCCTCTACGCCGGCAAGCGTGCCGAGCTCACCCTCAACGACAACACCGTGTGCGTGTGCGTATTCTACGACCTTTTTGGTCAGGGCGATATTCTCTTCGTAAGGAAGCGAGGAGCCGTCGATCATAACGGAGGTAAAGCCGCCGTCGATGCAGCTCTTGCAGGTCTCAAAGTCCGGACCGTGGTCGAGGTGAAGGGCGATCGGCAGGCCGGTTTCCTCTGCGGCAGCCTTTACCATAGCGACAAGATAGTCGTGAGAGGCATATTTTCTGGCACCGGAGGAGCACTGCAGGATCACCGGAGCCTCCAGCTTTTTAGCGGCACGGGTGATACCCTGTACGATTTCCATATTGTTGACATTGAAAGCGCCGATAGCATAGCCGCCTTCATAAGCCTTTTTGAACATTTCCTTGGTAGTAACAAGTGGCATAATACTTAATCTCCTGTTGTTATATTCTGAACGGAGCCCGTTCGGTTGCATCTATTATAAACTATTCTTTCATAAATATCAATAATAAATTACAATTCCGTTGGTTATGCCGGTTCAAAAAACCAACGGGTTTCTTCTAAAAACAGGTAGGTCAGCCTGCCGGCGATGTAGCAGGTATAGCGGATGCCTGCGCCGCCGGATTTGAGCGACGCTGCCGGCCGGATGTCCGTAATGCGGTCGACGGCCAGCTCCTCGTCCTCATACTGTATCGAGAGCGGCAGGATATTGCCCTCTTCGTCAAAAACGGCGTGGACCTGTGTATAATGCTTGTTGGGATTATGATATTCCGGTACAGTAAATTGAATCATGCTTTTCCTCCTATCCGGCGCGGTAGCCTATCGGGTGAATAATATGGTCGTCGTGCGGGTTAAAGCCGGAAAGCTCCGGCCGTTCCAGCTGGAAGGCGCGCTGCACGCAGAAGTTGCCAAAGCGCTCCCGCAGCCGGTCAACGGCCTGCTCCAGCCGCTCCTGCCGATCGCGGCGCTCTACCGTGCCGTCCAGGTCCAGCTGGTCATAACAGTCGCTGTCAAAGCCGTTCACGGAAACGCCCAGCGAACGGATGCCGCGCTCCCATTCATAATTTTCGCGGAACAGCTGCATCGCATAGTGCAGCAGCTCGTCGGAAACGTCGGTGCACGCCGGCATTTTGCACTGTCGTGTAAAGGAGGACAGCGCATTATCGCGCACGCTGATCGTAATCGTTTTTCCCTTCAGTCCCTGCTCGCGCAGTCGGCGGGCGACGCTTTCGCACAGTACGCGCATCACGGTCTTAACATCCTCCTCGTCCTTCAGGTCGCGCACGGTGGTGGTAGAATTGCCGACGCTTTTGACCTCGTCTGCGTCGTCCTTGTGGCGCACCGGCGCCGTGTCCAGGCCGTTGGCAAAGCGGTGCAGGGTAAGGCCGTTTTTGCCGAGCACGCGCTTTAGCAGCGCCTCGTCAGCCGTCGCCAGCTCACCGATGGTGTGAATGCCGTAATAGTGCAGCTTCCGCGCGGTAGACCGGCCGACAAACAGCAGATCCTCACAGGGGAGCGGCCAGACGAGCTCGCGGAAGTTGCTTTGGCTGATGACGGTGACGGCGTCCGGTTTTTTGTAATCTGAGCCGAGCTTTGCAAAAATTTTATTAAAGCTGACGCCCACGCTGACGGTAATGCCCAGCTCCTCTTTTACGCGCCGGCGGATCTCCTCTGCGATTTCGGTACCGGACTGCTGATTGCCGGTAACATCAAGCCAGCATTCATCCAGCCCAAACGGCTCAATATATTCGCTGTAATCCTCATAAATTTTGCGGCATAGCCCTGAAAACCGCAGGTACAGCGGATAATTCGGCGGTACGATCACCAGCTCCGGACATTTTTGCCGCGCCTTCCACAGCGGTTCACCGACCGTCAGCCCATAGCGCGAGGCGATTTCATTTTTGGTTAAAATAATACCGTGCCGGCTTTCGACAGAGCCGCCGACGGCGACCGGCTTGTTCCGGATCTCCGGCCGGTAAAGACATTCTACCGACGCATAAAATTTATTGCAGTCTACGTGCAGGACCGTTCGTTGCATATTGCTCACCTTAGAACATTTGTTTTATTTCATTATAAACCGTTTGTTCGAAAAATGCAAGCGGAAGATATAGTGGTTCAGCCTTTTCGGTATACTACCGCTGGCAGCCTGACGCGGCAAAAAAGCGGGATTTGACAAATCAAAGCCATTGTATTATAATCAACACTTGCAGAAATCATTCACATGAACGGAATAAACAACTGAGGTGAATTATGCAGGAAAAAGAGATACAGGAAGCGGCGGAGCTTTTTAAAATGTTTTCGGACGCTACCAGGGTCAAAATACTACTCTGTCTGTTTGACGGGGAATATAATGTTGGTGAGATCGTGAGCCGCGTCGGCGCCTCGCAGACCGCCATTTCGCACCAGCTGCGTGCGTTGCGGCAAAAGCATCTGGTCAAATGCCGCCGCGACGGCAAAAACATGATCTATTCGATTGCAGACGAGCACGTGAAAATTATTATGAACACGGCGGCGGAGCACATAAGGGAGTAAGCTATGGAACATCAACATGAACCGTTACACGCGCATGACGGCTGCGACTGCGGCCACGATCATGCGTCCGAGCAGGCGGCGCACCGCCAAATGCACCATCACGCCGATGTGCACGAGGAGAACTGTCACTGCGGCTGCGGCGCGGATCACGGCGAAAGCTACGGTCACCATAAAAAGGCGCAGCGGACGAAAATCGTGCTCAGCGCGGTCTTTTTTGCCGCCGGCTGGGTGCTGTCGGAGCTGACGGCGCTGCCGGAGGTGCTGGCGCTGCTGTGTTATCTCGTTGCCTACGTGGCGGTCGGCTTTTCCGTCGTGCGCGAGGCGCTGGAGGATATTACCCACGGCAATCTTTTCGGAGAATGCTTTTTGATCAGTGTGGCGTCGCTCGGCGCGATCGTGATCGGTGATTACGGCGAGGACTGCGCGGTGATGCTGTTGTTTGCGATCGGGGAATATATTCAGGGCGCGGCGCTGTACCGCAGCCGCAGCGCGCTGAAGGCGCTGGCGCAGGAGCATGGCTTTTCCGTTCCGCACGCCAACAGTGATACGGAGCGCTTTATTTCAAAATTTGCCAAGATTTACACGCCGATCATCTGTGCGCTGGCGCTGGTGATCGTGCTGGTGCCGCCGTTGCTGCTGGGCGGCGAATGGAAGGAATGGGTATACCGCGGCCTGTCGGCGCTAGTGATCGGCTGTCCCTGCGCGATCGTGATCTCCGTGCCGTTGGCATTTTCCTGCGCGATGAGCGCCTGTACGAAAAACGGTATTTTTGTACACTGCTCCGATGCGCTGGAGCGGCTGCATAAAAGCAGGTCAGGCGAATTTGCCTATACGGACGAAATTATGATTCCCGACGGAGACGGCGCAAAGCTGCAATTCGCGATGAATGCCGCCAAAAAAGCGGTGATTATCGCGCGTGAAAACGTGGTGTTTGCGCTGGCGGTCAAGCTGGTGATATTGGTGCTGGCTGTGTTTATGGATCGGGAGGTGCCGATCTGGCTGGCGGAATTCGGTGACATCGGCGTCGCGATACTGGCCATACTCAATTCGTTAAGAGCCGCGAGGATTAAAAAGTAATGCAAAAACTATTTGTTAACGAAACACCGGACAGACAGCTGGTGCTGGACGGAGAGCAGGCGCGGCACATCGCCGGCTCCCTGCGCATGAAGGTGGGCGATATGCTGACCGTAACGGACGGCAGCGGCAACGATTACGGCTGCCTGATTGAAGCGATCACAAAGGAGACGGTCACGCTGACGGTATGCTATCAGCAGGCGTCGGACAGCGAGCCCTCCTGCCGCGTCACCGTTTACCAGGGCGTACCGAAGGCGGCCAAGCTGGAAGAGATCATACAGAAATGCACGGAGCTGGGCGCAGCAAAGATCGTACCGGTGCTGACGCGCCGCTGTGTGTCACGGCCGGACGAAAAGGGCGCGCAAAAGAAAAACGCGCGTTACCAAAAGATTGCGCTGGAGGCAGCGCAGCAGAGCGGACGGGGCGTTGTGCCTGAGATCGCGCCGCAGTGTACCTTGAAGCAGGCGCTGGCACAGGACGACAGTACGCTGCGACTGGTGTTTTACGAGGGCGGCGGCGAACCGCTGCGGGCGCTGATACCGCCAGAGGCGGAAAGCGTTTCGATTTATATCGGGCCGGAGGGCGGCTTTGACCGCGAGGAGGTTGACCTCTTGGTGCAAAGCGGCGCGCGTTGTGCGACGCTCGGTAAGCGGATTTTGCGTACCCAAACAGCGCCGGTCGCCGCGCTGACAGCCATCATGCTGCTGACCGGAAATTTAGAATAAGCAACAAAAAAGAGGTTGACGCACGTTTTTACGCGTCAACCTCTTTCTCATTATTGTTAACCTCAGATACGAAACCGCCTAAAACCGAGTAAATAAGCGAATTTCGGCGTTTTCGTTCTTGCTTGGCGCAGCGATTAGAAATAAGAATACGCCGCTGCGCTCATAATAAGAACCAGCACTGCGCTGAGAATGCTGATGCCGGTTAAAACCAAGCCGATAATCAAGCCGATCTTATTCAGCTTTTTCGCCTCCTGCGCCTGCTGCAGCAGCATCATATCGCCATAGGATTGCGCCAGCGTGATCGCCGCATTTGCCTTGGAAAGACCGATACCGCCGCAAATCCAGCAGGCCGGCAGAAAGACAAATATCATCACGATGGATACGATCCCCAGCGTTTTTGCGGTGGAGACATCCTGATACGGGGACGCAACGGGCGTGGGCTGCACCGGCTGTGCATAACCGGTCGGCTGCGTGTAGGTGCCCTGTGGGGAATACGGATTTTGGTTGCCGTACTGACCCGACGGCTGCGAATAAGGATTTACCGGCGCAGCGGTGGGCGTCGGCTGCGGCGCACCGTTAGGAGCCGCCTCCGGCCGCGGTGACTGTGAGGCCATGACGCTGCCGCAGATCGGACAGGTTGCAGCGCCGTCCGGAACATTAGAGCCGCAGATATTACAAAATGCCATAAAACATCATCCTTTACATATATTGTTTAACCATATTATAAGCGATTGGCGCCGAGTGTGTCAACACCTTTCGGAAAATACGCAGCGCATTAGTGCGGTGCAAAGACGACCAGTTTATCTTTGCTGTCAATGCTGATCTCGCTGTTGTCACAGTCCGAAAACAGCACACATTCCTTGCCGTGCGGAATATAACCCAGCACGATGGTTTTATTATTCTTCGGTGACGCTTCAAAAACAGAGCGCGTCAGCGAACGCGGCGTTACGGAAAGCGGGAAGGCCGTTCCCTCCTTAAATAACGCGCCGGCCACCTTGATATACAGCTCCTTGCTGGTGAAGGCGTCGCCGTCCGCTTCTAAATCGTAGGTGAGGATGTCCTTATAGAAGTCATAAATCGCGTCCTTTTCGCCCACCTGCGCGACCATCTTGCTGATATAGCGGTTGGAGATAATGACGTTGTCAACGCTGTAGCTCCTGGCAACATCGTAGTTTTTCGGATTGAGCAGCTCCACAATGACATCGATGCTTTCCACATTGAAGTCCGGATTTTGCTGTAAGCGCTCATTGATAATATCCTGTACATAAATCAGATAGGTCAGGGCGTTCGCGTCCAGCTCCTCTGCCGTGGCGTTGTCGTCGGACAGGATCAGAACGCTGGTGTCCTCCGGATGGGCGTCAATATAGGTGTTCAGCTTGTCCTGAATCAAATCCTTGCCGTAAACGTCTGTTTCCACAAACGCGCCGATATACGGCCGGTCTGCGCCGTCCTTGGTGCGGTAGTAATTCACCTTTTCCAGGTGCTCGCGGTCGTCGATGATCAGGATATCCACCAGTCCCTCGCGGCAGCCGTTGTCCCATTCGGCAATGAACGCCTCAAAGCCCTCCAGAATGTCAATGCTCTTGGAGTTGTGTCCGAGGATCGCAATATGGCGCTTTTCAAAACGGTATTCGTCCGCCAGTTCCAGCTTTGTCAGGGGTGCTTCTTCGGCAGAAGCCGTGTTGATGTCATCCGCCGTGCCGGCCACATAAAACAGCTCCGGCCCTTTTTTGCTTTCCATGACGGAGACCGGAATCGCACCCGTGTGCGTTTTCAGGAAATCCGAGAAAAAGCCCAGCTCGTCCGTTTCCTTAAACGGCGTGGAATAGAAGGCTGCGCCGCGGTTGGAGAACAGCTCGCTGTAAACCGTGTTCAGCTCCGGCATGATCGAAAACTGCGAAAGGATCTGACCCAGTATTTTATTGACAGGGATCGGGACAATATTGCATTTGTCGCGCGTGCCGGGGTTGTTTTCAATACGGGTGACCTTGTGGTTGATAATTTTATCGACCAGCGCGCCGGTCCAGTCGTCCTCCACCTCAACGACTACCTTCTGGTTGTCGGCGGATTCCTCCGAGGCAGTGATCTGCGCCACCTGTACCAATGTCTTGACCGTGTGGATATTGCCCTTGTCGTTTTTCTCCTGCTTGACCTGCAGGTCATATTTACAAACGGAGGCGCTGTCGTCCTTGCCGAGCACGATTACGGTCTTGGCGCTGTGGATGGCAATATCGTGCAGCTGCTTGAGGGAATAGGTTTCGCCCTCTCTGACGATAATGGTCGGCACCTTAAGCGACACCTGCGACTTCGCATAGCGAAAGCGTTGCGATTTATGCAGCTTGCCGTCCTTGATCAGGGCGGTGGCTTCCTTAAAGGCCTTGGCCCATTCGCGCTCCTCGGTGTCAGCAATGCGGTTGTTGATCTCCCGTTGAATGGCTTCGCGGTTTTCATTGACCAGCACAACGACCTTTTCACGGCGATCGCTGTACATCAGGTCGTTAATGATCTCGGCGGCGCGGTTGTTCCAGTTAATGAAGACAATATGGTCCGACAGCCGCAGCCGGCGCGCGCCGGAATTGGCGGAGGTGATCAGGTCGGAAATAATATTGGTCAGGTAACCGATGACGGCGCCGGTGAAAATCAGGGTGCCGAGGATGATCACGACGATACAGAACACGGCCAGCGCCGCGTCGATCTGGCTCGATTCGTCCACAATGCTGGTGATACCGCCGGCGTCCAGGATCATGGTGAAAACATGGTAAACCGTGGTCCAGAAGCCCTGCTCCGGATGCATGGCAACAATGATAACGGCCGCACCAAATACCAAAATGATGTTGAGAATAAAAATGCCAAACAGCACGACACGGCCAGGATTTTTGGCAAAGGAAATACTGATGCGTTCGCTGATTTTTTCTTTAATGTCCTTCATGCGTTTCTCCTTTGGCGTCAGGCGCCTTTTTCTTGCTTTCTTCCTCCGCGCGCAGGCGGTCAGTTACCCGTTCACCGGACGGCTTTTTTCGCCGGCGGCGAGGGCGTGGGGTGAAGCTGTCTGACAGCCCATAAGCAGCGATCAGGATACCGCCGACCAGCAGGGCGGCCACGCCGATAATCAGCAGGAGGATCGCGTCGTCCTGCATTTTCGCGGTGCTCACCGGAGGTACTGTACCGGCTTCGGCTGCGGTGCCGTCGCTTGCTGCACTGTCGCCGGCTGGTTCTGTCACAGCGTTTTCAAAATAGTTATCGCCCTGTGGGACGAATTTTGTGCTGGATTCCGTTGTAGCGGTTTTACCGGCGGACGACTTGGTCGTGGCGGCACGCTTCGTGGTCGAGGCCTTCGTGGTGGTCTCCTTGGCCGGCTTTGTTGTCTTTTCGGTTGTGGCTTTGGCGGCCGTTGTCTTTTCGGGCTTGGTGGTGACCGGACGGTCAACCGGAATATCGCGCAGCAGCGGTATGCTCCGGTTGGCATAAAAGGAAACGTCCGCGCGGTAGCTATCCGCTTTGCCAAGATAAGCGATGGCGCAGATAAATACACCGTGCGCCGCGCCGTCAAAATTGGTCTCTACCTGAAACAGGCGCGCCTCTGTGTCAGACAAATTATCGCACATTCCGTCCCTGTCGGCGGCGAAGGCGTACGTCTCGTTCCCGACGGTGACGGAAAAGACCAGCTTCGCGCTGTCCCGACTGTTCGCCAGCAGGTCGCCGGTCAGGGAGCAGTAGGTATATAGGCACATTTCGTCGTCCATGTAGTAGCCGAACAGGCCGGAAAGCGAGCGCCCGTTCGCGCTGGTATCCACCGATTCCCAGGTGACGTTGCTGTTATTGCGCCACTTTTCCTCCGTGAGGTAATCGCCGTTCAGCGCCTCCGCCTTCATGCTCGGTATGAGGCAGGTCGTCAGCACAAAAAATAAAAGCGCCGTGAATACGACAGCGCGGCGTCGGCAGCTGCCGCCGACCGTGGAAAAAAGCATGGCCACTGCCTCCTTAACAGAATCAATTCTATTTTATTTTACTCTATCCTTCGACAAATTTCAACAATAAAGCGAAAATATATAAAATTAATCCGGCAGGTTACCGTCTTTACAAATTCGCTGAAAAAGTTTACAATAAAAATATCAAGGAGAGGAGAGGATCGCATGAAAAACGAAAGCAAACTGACAAAAAAGCGTTCCGGCTTTAGTATGTGGGTGCTGGTGTGGGGGCTGGGACTCGCCGGACAGATTTGCTGGAACATGGAAAACTCCTGGTTCAACACCTTTGTGTATGCCAAGATCGGCAAGGATCCTTCTATTATTACCGGTATGCTGATCTGCTCTGCCGCGGCTACGACCTTTGCCACCTTCTTTTTCGGTACGTGGGCGGACCGGACGGGCAAGCGCCGTACCTTTATCTCGTGGGGCTATATCCTGTGGGGTATTTTTACGATCACCTTCGGTCTGACCGAATTTATCAGCAAGGAGTATTACTTGCTGATCGCCGTCAGCGTGGTGCTGGCAGACACGGTCATGAGCTTTTTCGGCTCCATGGGTAACGACGCCGGCTTTAACACCTGGACGAACGATATTATGACCGACAAAAACCGCGGCCAGATCGGTGCAGCGCTGGCGACACAGCCGGTGCTCGGTACGATCCTCGGTACCGTGGTCGGCGGCCTGCTGGTTGGCGAAAGCGATAACTATATGCGTCTGTTCATCGTGATGGGAGTGTTTGTGATCGTGTTCGGCATTATCTCGATGCTGACGCTGAATAAAAATGACGACGTAACGCCGAACCGCCAGGGCAGCTTCTGGAAGCAGTTTGTGAGCGTGTTTAATTTCCGCCGCTTCTTTGAGCTGAAGGAGCTGGTGCTGGTGCACGTAGCGGTTGCCGTGTTTTTCATCGGCTTTAACGTGTATTTTGCCTATATCGGCAATTATCTGATCTATTACCTTGGTTATACTGCGGATATGATGGGTATTATTGAGGCGGTGCCGCTGGTGCTGGCCATGCTGACGGCGATCCCGATCGGTATGCTGATCAACCGTAATAAGCACCCGTATATCTGCATTGCCGCCGTAATCATTAATATCATCGGGCTGTTTATCCTGTATCCGATCAAAGCGGACAGCGTGGATCCGACGGCGATGTTTAACTGGCGTATATGGCTGGGCATTTTTGTTGTCGGCGTCGGCTATATCGGTATCCTGCAGACTACCAAGGTGTGGGCTAAGCAGCTGTATCCGCGCGACGCCAAGGGGCAGTTTGAGGGAATATGGATCCTGTTTTTCGTGCTGATCCCGATGATCGGCGGCTCGCTGATCGGCCAGGCGGTGGTAAAGACCGGCGGCGAAACCTTTGTCAATGCCGCCAGCGGCCAGACGGAATATGTACCGAACGGCAATATTTTCCTCTTTGGTGCTGCGATCATCCTGCTTACCCTGATACCGCTGGTGTTTACCGTTAAGCACCACAAGACCCGTGTTCGTCAGGAGACCGCCGAGGATTAACACACTAGCGACAAATAGATAAATACAAACCCGCTGTGAACGTTCTGTTCACAGCGGGTTTATTGATTACTTGGTTCAGATACAAAAGCGGTGATTGCCGATGACTTTGATCACCGTGCGCGACAGCATCCAGGCGTTGCTGGTTTTGGCCGGATTATAATAGTATAAAGCGCCGCCGCTCGGGTCCCAACCGTTCATGGCGTCTTGCGCCGCGCGCTTGGCCGAGGCGGCAACCGGCTGGTACCAGTTGGCGTCATACACACACGAAAATGCACCGCGCTGGTATACCACACCGCTGAGCGTGTCCGGGAACGACGGCGAGGCAATACGGTTCAGTATCACGGCGCCGACAGCGACCTGACCCTCGTAGCTTTCACCGCGCGCTTCCGCAGAGATCACCTTTGCCAGCAGTTCTACGTCCGCACTGCTGAAGCCGTTTGCGCCGCCCGTGCTGCCGCCGGTACTGTCGCCAAGCCCCAGGTACAGCAGCGTCTGCTTACCGGCGATGCCGTCCGCCGTGATACCGCAGCTACGCTGAAAGGCCAAAACGGCGTTGCGCGTCTGCGTGCCGTAAATGCCGTCCACCGTTCCCTTATAAAATCCAAGCGACTGCAGCTTTGTCTGAATGCTTTTGACCTCGCTGCCGGTTGAACCGAGGCGCGACAGCGCGTAGACGCTTTCTCCCTCATACAGCGAGGCATAAACGGCAGCCCCGCCGGCAGCCGCTGCCAGGATCACCAGTGCCATCAACAGCGCCAGCGCGTTGGTCACCGGTTGTCCGCCTTTTGCAGAACTTCGTTTTTCCTTCATTGTTATCACCCGTCTTAGTGTTCGCCGTGTTAACAGAATTATACAAGCATATTCATTAAAAACGTCAGCGCGATGCCGGCACCGATCCCCAGCAGGATAAATGCCGCGGTGGCCAGCCGCTGTCCGGCGGCAATACGGGCGCGCGGCGGCTTGCCTGCGGCCTGCGCCAGCTTTTCCGCCTCACCGCGCAGCGCTTTTTCGCTCAGCTGTTGTCCCTGTGGCCGTACAAAAAAGATAATTTTTTCAAAATACGGCGACTCCGTGTTCGTTACCTCTAAAATCTGCTTGTTAACGCCCTTCAGCATACCAACATCTCCTAACAATTTATACAGTTAGTGTTTGATTTTTTGTCAAGTTCTATTCCAGTTTTTTCAAATTGTTTTTTGTGAAAAATGAGCAAAAAGTTTTTCTTGACATCCGATCATGATAACGTTTTGTATTAAACCGGTCGACATTTAAAAAGGTGGAAAACCAGGTGGAAAACGTTTAAAAACAGGGCTAAAACGGCGCAAAACCGTCCTTTTAAGAGGTTGAAAACGTCGAAATCCGCCCTCGACGTGCTGATTTTTCACGTTTTACACATAGTTTTCAACGTTACACTTTTGTTATTTTTTTTGTGAATTTTGCTAATTTTTCCGTCCGCTTTGCCGCCGTTTGAATAATACAAAACGGATAGATCGCGTCCCGTAAAACAAAAATGCTCCCCTTTACGGAGAGCATTGGAGCATCGTGTGATAGGTATTACACACCGGAGCCCTTGAGCTTTGTGACCACCGCGGAAAACCCCAGCCAGATCAGCTGGAACAAAATGATGCTCAACGGCGTGATCTGTGCATAGCCCTCCAGCAGTGAGAGCGCGGCAACGACGGCGAAGCCCAGCATGCTGCCGAAGGTGCATAAAAAGGCGATCAGTCCGCGAGAGCTGACGAGCATACCGGCGCCGCGCATGGCGGAAATCAGGCTGAGTGCATTGCCGCTATGTGCCAGGTAAGCTGGTGATTTTTCCACGCTGGGGGAGGAATATTTATCATACACCCTGGCGGCGGAGTAATTCATCACGCGGATAAAGCCCTCGGGCAGGTCAAACAGCTTGGCGAGCGACTCCTCGTTAATATAGGGGTCAGCGCTTTTCACAATCACGGTTTTGCCGGTTTTCTCCAGTTTAGCTAACTCGCGCTTCAGGTCAGGATCGGCGCTGTAGCTAACGATGAACATCGCGATGATCTCACCGCCGACGGCGAGGTAAACGGCCTTTCTGCCTTTCACGGTATATTTTTCTTCATAGCTTTTTTTCGGCACGTTAACACCGTGGTGCTGCAATAGCTCGCGCGTGCCTACCAGCACCTTGCGCTTATATACCCATGCGGAAGTGCCGAGCCGTTCCTCGTACTGTACGCCCTCTACCTTGGGAAGAATGCTTTGCCCGATGATCACCTCTTCAAAGACGTGGCGCAGGGGGCTTTTTGTTTGCACGATGACCGAGGCAATATAGATCAGTGCGTCGTCGATCTTGGCGCCGCCGAAGGTTTTGAAGCCGTAAAGATCGCAGCTGGATTTGTCGAACAGGTCGGCGGCCTCCATGACGATGGCGTCGGAATCCTCGGCCATCACGGCGCCCTCATAACCGCACACACGGGAGCCGTAGGCGGACAGCTGACCGGAGATGTCGCACAGCAGGGCGTTCGTCAGGAACAGGGCGGTGCTCGGCAGGGAGATTACCAGCGCGCTCAGCGACACGTTAACGCCGGTATTGAAATTATCGAGCAGTCCGACGGTTACCAGCAGTGCCGCGCTCAGCACGAGGGTGGCGGCGAACAGGCGCGTAGCGATCTTATCCGCCGGCTCGCGCTTGCACGAGATCTCAAGAAAATTGGTGGGGAAGTCCGTTTTAACACTGTATTTCAGGCGCGGCGCTTCCTCGTCCAGCAGGCCGCGGCTGATAATGCCGGCGTCCACTGCGTTGGCGATGTTTTCAACGGTATATTTATCGGCGCCGTCCGTCAAAAACGCAAAGTTATCGCACAGACGCGCCATCATGCGCTGCTTGCCGAGCTGCGAAAGGAAGAGCGAAAAGGTGCAGGCAGAGGCGAGTAGTACGCCGTTATCAATAAACAGGCCGGAATCAAAAATGCAGACGGCAGTATGGAGCGCCGTGAGCAGCGTCACCACTGTCAGCGGCGTGTCAAAATTCAGTCCCTTCTTCAGACTGAGTCCGTGACGCAGGCTGTTGCTGTTAGCAACAATAACGCCGAGGAACAGCAGTAGCGCACAAATAAAGTAGGCGGTGGGATCGGCAAGGAAGTTCGGCAGGGAGGCGCTGTTTTTGCCCACGGCCAGCAGTAACAACGGCACAAACAGTACGGCCGTAGCAATCAGCCGGTGCTGTGTCTTTTGCTTGCCGGCATAGAGGCGATCCAGAAAGCTCTCCTTGTCGCTGTGGTTAACATAGTCGTCCGCCAGCGCGGTCTCGTTGCTCAGGGCGGCGTCGGTGTCCTCCGGTCCGAACAGGCGGAATTTGTCCACCTTTTCAACGCGGCGGCGGTACAGGTCGCGCTCCGCCTCGTCCTCGTCGATTTTCGGCACGTCTTCAATCGCGTCGTCAAAGCCTTCAAAGGTCATTTGTATTCCGGTTTCCGCTTCAAACGCGTTGTCCTCCTGCGTAAAGCCGTCGTAGAGCTTGTCCTTTGCGATCAGGGTCGGCACCTGCTCCAGATCGTTATCCGGATCCGGCGCGTCGCTGTTACGCGATACAAATACCGTCTTTGTTTTTTCGTCAGGCGGCGTATCTTTATGTGCCTTTTTTTCTTTTGAGCCGGTGACTATCTGCGTCTTTTCAGAGGCCTTGCCGGTGACTACCGGTTTGGTTTTGTCGTCCGTCGGAACGACCTTCACATCATCGTCCGGCTCGGGGAATACCGGCTTGGTTTTGTCATCCGTCGGGACGACCTTCACGTCATCATCCGGTTCGGGGAATACCGGCTTGGTTTTGCCATCTGTCGGGACGACCTTCACATCATCGTCCGGCTCGGGGAATACCGGCTTGGTTTTGTCATCCGTCTGGACGACCTTTACGTCATCGTCCGCCTTGACTTTTTTCGGTACGAAGGTTTTGACGTCCTCATCGGCTGCGGCGTCGTCCACGGCCTTGGCAACCCGTTCGGCTACCGCCCGTTCATCTACGTAAACCTCCTGCTGTGCCGCCTTTGCCTTGTCGTCTACGCGCTTTTCGGCAGCCTGCAGTTGGCGCTCTGCCTCCTCGCGGATCTGCTGCGCGCGCCGGATGATTTCATCGATGGATAAATTATTGTTATTCTCGCTCATTTTCGATCCTTTCAACAATCGGTTAATCCGCTTTATAACCGCTGTCTTGCTATTTCATACATAATAATGCCGGCGGCTACCGAGGCGTTCAGGGAATTCACCCGTCCAAGCATCGGCAGGCTGACGGTGACATCACACTTTTCTTTAATCAGCCGTCCGACGCCGCTGCCCTCGTTGCCGACAACCAGCGCTGCGCCGCCCGAAAAATCGGTTTGATCCCAGCGCTGACCGTCCATATCGGCGGCATAGACCCAGATGTTCTTCTTTTTCAGCTCGTCGATCGTCTGCGCCAGGTTACCCACACGCGCCACCTTCATGTATTCCAGCGCACCGCAGGAGGTTTTTGCAACGATAAAGTTCAGCCCGACGTTGCGCCGCTTGGGGATAATGATGCCGTGCGCGCCGCAAGCCTCTGCCGTGCGGATAATCGCACCCAGGTTATGGCTGTCCTCGATCTCGTCACAGATAATGATGAACGGCGCTTCGCCGCGTGCTTCGGCAAGGGCAAGGATCTCGTCAACGGTGGCATAGCTGTGCGCCGGCGTGTTCGCTGCCACCCCCTGATGATTCGCGCCGCCGCAGAGTGTGTCGAGCTTTTTACGGTCTACTGTTTTGATAACAATGTGCTTTTCCTTGCACAAGGCAATAATACGGTTGACGGAACCCTCGCGCTCGCCCTTCGCCAGCAGCACGTTTTCAATTTCTCTGCCGCTTTTCAGCAGCTCCAGCACGGCATTCCTGCCGATGACTAAATTGTCGTTTGCTCTGTTTTCGCGGTTGTCTCTTTCGTTTTTCACGCCAATATCTCCTGCATAAATTATTCCATTTTTATTATATCACATATAAATTTTTTTTCAATAACAATCAAGTGTTTATAAAAAATAAGCCCGAACCGGAACGGTACGGACTACTTAAAGGATTTTGGGGTATCGGTCAAGCCGGCAATATAATCAATAGAAACATTATACAGTCTTGCCAGTTTAATAATCAGCTCAAAGGGCGGTTCGCGCTTACCCTGCTCATAATTAGTGTACGTTGTTTTATGCATTTTCAATATTTGAACCAGTTGTTCCTGCGTCAAATCACGGTCTTCTCTTAAGTCGCGTAAACGGGGATAATATTGCATTGCAATCACCTCGTTTGTATTATGTCACAATACAACATTTGTTGTTGACAAAATACAACATACGTTGTATAATTTATACAACAAATGTTGTATCGGAGATCGTAAAATGAAGCAAGAGCTGTTAACCAATTATCAAGTATCCCAAATACGAAGATTAATTAGACAACAGGAAATAAAAAAGTGCAAAAAACAAAGTCCGGATATTTACGAAAAATACAAAGCAGACTCGGAGTTTTGGGATAGTTTAGCAGATACGTATGTTCAAAAGCTCTTGGAGAGTGATAGAGATTTTGCGCCGCCGTATGCCATTGAAAGTCGTGGCAATCGCGATGGCAAAGGATACCGCTTAGAGCTGCAAGACGAATATAACAAAGAAAAGTTTTTTATTGACTATACCGGCGAAGTTGGTGAAGCTGAGAAGTACACGCCTCCTAAAGGATTGGGTTTAAGTGGCTTTGAAAAATTCGTGCTCATTATGATACCGGTATATTTAGTGTTATTAATATTTTTTTGCGCAATAGGTGGCAGAGGTAAGTCGTATTCAAATGAAATTACCGGCGTAATCATTCTTGGAATTATCAATTTGATATTAGCATTTATTATGTAGATAAGCAGAAAGGAGGGTAAAAATATGGATTGTCCGCATTACGACTATCGGAGCGGTGATTATTATTGTGATCTTTGCCAAAACTGTGTCAGTCAAGCAAAGCACGATCAATATTGCACTGATTATAACGGAACAAATTATGATAAGTGTGATATTTATAGGAGATATTCATAAGAAAAGAAGCCGAACCGCACGGTCCGGCTTCTTGTTTAATGCGATTATTTGATTTGCGTTACCTGATTGCCCTTGACGACGAAGGCGTGGGCGACTTTTTCGATCAGCCAGGCGTCGTTTTCGTGCGAGTCGGTATAGAAACAGTCGATCGGCGTATCGCCGTAAGCCTCCTCGTAGGCCTTGATCTTATTCTCGCGGATGTTGACGAACAGGATCTTGCCGGTCGCCCTGTCCACACGTGAGGTGAGCCAGTGCCGGATACCGAGCCGGCGGCAGATCTCCTCCATATTAAAATCGGGAGAGGCGGTGATAATCAAGTCGTCCTCACTGCGCAGGGATTGGTACAGCGGCTTGATCTTTTTTTCATGCTTATTCCAAAAGCGTTTGGGGTCGTTGTCAAAGTCGAATACGCGCAGGGCGTCCTTTTCGACCATCGGCACGTAGCGATCGATAATTTCGGGTATGCCGACGCCGCCCTTTTTATACCGCGCAAACGCTTTGAGCACGGTGCCCAGGTGCTTGAGCAGCCACGGCTTGCGCACGATATAATAGAAGAACAGATCGAGCGTGCTCTCGCCGTCATAAATCGTGTTGTCAAAGTCAAAAACATTCATAATATTCGTTCGGAATACGGCAATAGAGCGCGTTACGGCTGGTAGCGAAAATCGCTGGCGTCATAGCCAAAATATTCCTCGACCAGCGGCGTGAATTCGTCCGCGTCGTTATACTGATCGCTCTGCAGCTCATAGATCGCCGTGTTGATGCTGTCCTTCCAGCCGCTGTATTTTGCGCAGGCAATCACATATTCGATCGTATCCAGCTCGTTTTCGAGCACGGTGTAATTGTCCTTGCCCTCGTAGGTGTTGAAGCTCAGCTCGTCAGTGATCAACACATCGGCCAGGCCGTCGTCTAATACGCCGAGACCGGCGGATACCTGCTTGGCGTCCGTCAATGCCGTACAGACAGAGGCGATCGCGGTGTTCCGCTCAAAGGCCGCCTTGGCCTGCTCCCCGACAGCCACCACGCGCGCGCCTGCAAAGTCGTTCCAGCTTTTTATGCCGCTGTCCTTGGTGGTGACGGCAATGATCCGGTTCGTGATGATCGGCTCCGTAAAGGAGTAATCCTCATTAAAGGTACCCTCGTTTTTGCTCACGGCGCCCATCAGCAGACCGGCAGAATATTCTTTTCCGTTTTCGTCGAAGAAGCCGCCGTCGTCCTCTAACAGATAGCCTTCCTCCACCTGCTCAAAGCGGTAAGCCTTCAGATCGCCCTTTACATCGTCAAAGATCTTTTCCCACAGCGCTGGAATAAAGCCCTCCGCTTCGCCGTCCTTTACGGCGGTGATAAACGGCGCCGCTTCTTCTGTATAGCCAATGATCAGTGTGGTGTCGCTCAGGCTGTTGTCCTCATTCGCCGCGCAGCCGGCAAACAGACCTGCAAGCAGGACAATCGATAGCAAAACGACGAATAATCTTTTTACGGTTTTCATCTGAAACCCTCCCAGTTTAATCTATCCTCATTCTATATGATAAGCGTTTTAAAGTCAAGTCCGGAAAGGGGATAGCCGCGTCCGTCCTCATCGTTGAAGAAATGTAAGCTTATGCGTTTGTGCCAGGCTTTTCTGTAAATTACTACTTTTCGGTTGCCAATCAATTGGTGCACTGCAAAAATTTTTGCAAAAAAATAAAATTTTACTTGATAATTACGCTCAGATGTGGTATAGTATCACTTGCAAAAAGATAGAGGTATAGTGTAACGGTAACACTCCGGACTCTGACTCCGTTTTCGTGAGTTCAAATATTGAATAAGTATGATATATATGGCAATCCACTATGGATTGTCTTTTTTTGTGCCGTCAAGTTGTCAAAAATGGCTTAAACGCTGCGTTTTCACTGCTTATTTAATCCTTTCTTGAACCGCCGGTGAACCAAATGCGAACCAAATTTAATTAAAAGAAAACCTTTTTCAATTGTTCAAATTTGTCCACTCGTGTCCACCTCGAAGTGAACCATTTGTGAACCAAAGAAGCACTAATTTCGAAGTATAAAAAAGGTGATTAATAATTTTGAAAAGATGTAATGTATTTGTTATTGTGTTTTTCATATTATAGAAGTATAATAATGATAAATAAGAAGAGGTGAATCAATTGGATATAAGAAAGATATTAGGTTTATTAACTGGTGTTGGAATAATCGGTTCATTAGTTTATGCTATTTTTAGTGACGGTCATTCGCCAACGCTTGAAGAACTAGAAGAAGAACGTGAAAGAGTACAAGCAGATTATAATAACCCTACTTTAGATATGGATACGCGCATTAGATCTCATAGCCGTTTGTTTGCTTTAGATCAGCAAATTGGTAAAATGAAGTGGGGAGACGATGATTATGGTTATCCTGCTCATAGCGAGCATGGGTGGCATTTGCCAAGCGATGATTAGATGATTAGATGTTGTAATAAAATTATAATTCTAGAAAAGTAAAATGAATACTATTAAAGGCAGCATTTATTTGCTGCCTTTAATAGTATTCATGCTTTTTTATTTTATAACTCCATGTATTTCTCAAATGAAGTAACGTTGTTGAGGATATCGCCTTCAACAACGGTTGCGTTTGGAACCTCTTCCTGTAAATTCTTTGCAGTTTTGCCGAAGTCGCTGCCGCCGGAGGTTGCAAAAAGCACGATTTTCTTTCCGCTGAAATCGTAAGCTGAAAGAAAACTTTTAATAATCAGCGGTGCAGTGTAATACCAAATCGGGAAGGTCAAA
>JAFUEH010000032.1 GCA_017463985.1 Eubacterium sp.
AGCCGAAGCCATCCTGAGCATGGTGGGGACAACAGGGCTCCTATAAGAAACTAGCTGCACAACAGTCCACCGGACTGTTGCGGTAGCCAAATTTTAGCGTTACACTCAAAATTTGGAGCAACTGTCACAGGTTCGAGCCTGCGGCATGACCGTTTCTTATAAAGCCTATTGAACCTTGGTGGGGACAACAGGGCTCGAACCTGTGACCCCCTGCTTGTAAGGCAGGTGCTCTCCCAGCTGAGCTATACCCCCATCGCGTCGCACCAGCGACGTGTTATATAATACAATAATCAAATGAAAATGTCAACACTTTTTTGAAATTTATTTTACAGCGCTGTCAATCAGGCGGCGAATATCCTGCGGATGAAAGACATACCGCTGATCGCAAAAGTGACATTCGACCTGCGTATCCTCACCCGCGGCAGCCATTTCCTCTAAATTCTGCAGTCCGGTGCTGAGTAGCGCATTCTCCACGCGTTCGCGCGAGCAGTTACAGCGGTAAGCCGTCCGGCTTTCGTCGAGCTTTTCAATTTCAATCCCACGCATCGCGCGCTGTGCCAGCTCGTCCGCTGTGAAGCCGTCTGAGAGCATCTGCGTGACGGACGGAATATCGGCAATACTGGCCTCGATCTTTTCGATCATGTCCTCCTCACAGCCCGGCAGAAGCTGGATAATAAAGCCGCCGGCATGCTTGACGGTCAGGTCAGGGTTCACGAGCACACCGAGTGCGCAGACGGACGGCGTTTGCTCACTGGCGGCAAAATAATTCGTAATATCCTCCGCGATCTCACCGCTGACGATCGGCGTTTGGCCGATATACGGCTCTTTCAGGCCGATATCCTTAATGACATACAGCTGGCCGTTCGTGCCGACAGCACCGCGCACATCGAGCTTTCCGGCGGCATTCAGCGGTATTTCTACGACCGGATTTTCCACCGTCGCGCGCGCATTGCCGTCGCTGTCTGACACCGCAATCAGCTCACCGCACGGTCCGCCGCCGTTTAGACGCAGCGTAATGCTGTCGTCCTTTCCCTTGAGCAGGTCGCCCATCATTGAGGCGGCGGTGATCAAGCGACCGAGCGCCGCCGTCACCGTGGCGGAGGTTTGATGAATCCGTTCCATTTCTGCCACCATATCCGTTGCGTCACAGGCAATGACGAAGGCACTGCCGTCGGTGGCGATATATCTGACTATCTTTCCCATTCCTTTTTCCTTTTACATACAAAATAAATGCGTTCACTGTCCGGCTGCGGCGGACGGTCGCTCAGCTCCTCATACACGCCGAGGACGTCAAAGCGATCCGACAGCGCCGCTGTCAGCTCCCCGACCGTATAGGCCGTTTCGGTCAGCTCCTCGCTGAAACGGTCATAATGTGCGCCGTTCTCCACAAAGAAATCCAGCAGTATCCGCACACGACGCTCGTCGAGCAGCTCGTTATCCCACGCTAAAAAATAGCCGTCCTGATCGAAGATAAACGCGTTATCCGCCAGCACCTCGCGGTGCTTATACACGGTGTTCACATCAAAAATGAACACGCCGTCAGGCACGAGCGCTTCCGCTACGCACTGAAAGCAGCGCTTCACTGCCGAAAGATCCGGCAGATGGTTCAGGCTGTCGAGCGTGCAGCAGCAGGCGTCCACCGGCTCCGGCAGCGCAAAGTCCGTCATATCGGCGCACAGCAGCGTCAGGTCGGGTATTCCCTTCGCCGTGGCGACCGTCAGCATATCCGCCGACAGATCCAGCCCGATCACGCGGTAGCCCTTTTCCGTCAGGTAACGCGCGGTTTCTCCTGTACCGCAGGCAAGGTCCAACACCGTGCCGGTCGGCTTCCCTGCCTGTGAAAAGAGGTCAGAAAGATAAGCACTTCTGACCCCGTAATCTACATTTTGCGTCAGCGCATCATAAAATTGCGCAAAAATGTGATAACTACTCATTATCATCCGCTTCTGCGATCCGTTCAAAGATCTTGTCATACCCGTCGCAGCCATACTGCAGCGAACGGTTCACGCGGCTGATTGTCGCGGTAGAAGCCCCCGTTTCGCGCACGATGTCGGTATACACGCACTTATCGGACAGCATCTTAGCAACCACCAGGCGCTGGGCGATCGTTTTTAATTCCTGCGCTGTGCAAAGATCCTCGAAAAAGTCATAGCACTCCTCACGGGTCTCCAGCGCCAAAATCGCCTTGAATAAAAAATCTACATTCTTGTTTTCGATTTTGCTGTTCATCAGCACACCTCCGAGATAATCTTGGCTTTATTTTAACACATTAAAGCGTGATTGTAAAGAGGAATTTTTAGACTATATGACAGTTTATAAGGATTGTTTACATTATAAAATGTTACAATGTTACGCATGTTACGCATGATTTTAGTTTTTTCCTATAAAGAAAGTGATTTTAAAAAAACCTGTTTTTATGCGTAACATCTGTAACAATCATCAGATAACCGATAATTCAACAAACATCTTGACGTCTTATTACCAAAGCGTTTTACAATTATTTCACCTCTTTCCTTTAATCTTGTAGAAAAATGATTTTTAGATAAAGGCATTTCACCGTTATCCTGACACCACTGCCGGTAGGCGGCATAGACCTCCGCGGTCGGGACGGCTTCGCCCTCCGCCGGTATCAGACATTCGCTGACAAAGCGGCCGAGCTTGTCGGAGTTCGTCTCGTATTCCTTGAGCGCCTCGAGCGCCTCGGGCGGCGGCGTCAGCCCGTCCGCTTTGTAAAACCGGTAGCCGTCGAGCAGCCAGTTCAGGATCACGCTGCGCAGGCGCGGCGTGCGGAAGTAGTCCT
>JAFUEH010000012.1 GCA_017463985.1 Eubacterium sp.
CAATTTCTACAACAATTACCGTATTCAATACAAAACAAAACTGACACCTCTTGAACAAAGATGTCAGTTCCTTGCTTAAATCTTAATATTCTATCTTGGTGGCCCTTTTTGTGCTGTCTGCACAATCTGGGGCGGTTCAAAAACGTGAGACAGCCTTTTGTTGTAGAAGCAATCACTCATTATTGCCTTCTGAATGTAATTCGTCCAGGTAACCGGCGGTGATAATGCCCGATGGCAGTGCCACGATCGCCACACCGACAAAAGCAGACAGCATCGTAAACAGCCGTCCCACCTCCGAGACCGGCGTAATATCCCCATAGCCAACGCTGGTCAGCGAGATCGAAGCCCAATAAAGCGCATCAAAAAAGCTGTTAAAGGTATCCAGCTCAATATTGAACATGATCAAAGCGGTAAACACCACGTAGAACACCGCCATGGAAAACACTGCGCCAAGCGATTTTGACTGTTTTTTCAGCACCGACAACAGGCGCGTAATATTCTTAGAATACCGAAAAACCTTAAAGCTGCGAAACACCTTAAATGTCCGGACAATGCGAAATAATCTCAGCACCTTGAAACCGGCATTGATCGGCACCAACGAGGGCAATATCGACAGCAGATCCACCACGGCCATCGGCTGCACAGGATACAGAACAAACGATTTAACACCTTTGCCAAGCTTTTTGTCCGCCGTCCACAGGCGCAATAAATAGTCCAATATAAACACCGTGACAGTTACCTTATCGATCACATTTAACACAGTATTTTCCTGCTTGATTGCCAAAGGTACCATGCTGGCAACGATACACACCAGCATCACGAAGTCATAGACTGTACTCAGCGTAGAGCCGTCTGCACCGGACGGCTCAATCATTTCATATAACCGACGACGCATTTTGTAAGACTTCCTTTATCATTTCATAAAACTGTTCCATCTTCATACCGCGAGAGCCCTTGATCAGGATCGCGTCGCCTTTCTTGACCGCACCGGCGCGAAGCGCCTCCTTCAAAGCGGTCTCCAATTCCGCGCGCTCCTCTTTTTTAAAAGCGCCTGCACAAGCCGGAAAGCCCTCAGCAAAGGCAACACAGTGTTCCCCGATAAAGAACGCCCCGTCGATCCCGTAGCGCACACACATAGCGCCGAGCGCGCGATGCTCCTGCTCGCTGTATTCGCCTAGCTCCAGCATTTCACCAAGCACCGCCAGCTTACGGCCCCCCTTTGCGTGATCGCCCAGTGTTTCCAGCGCAACGCGGCAGGAGTCCGGACTGGCGTTATAATAATCCTTTACGAGCGTGACGCCCTGCACCATTTCCTCCTCCTGGCGCATACCGACAACGCGGTAGTCAGCAAGCGCAGCAAGCGCCTCCGCTACCGTGATACCGAAATACAGTCCGGTACGGATCGCTTCCAGCGCGTTGAGCACATTATAATTACCAAGCACCGGCAGCTGACCGTGAATCAGTTCGCCGTTATAAACCACATCAAAGGCAGTACTGCCGCCGCTGACCGTGATATTTTTCGCCTGCAGCGTCAGGCCGTCGCCGGTAATACCGATAAACGATTTTTCAAAAGCGCCGGTATCCGCACTTTTCAGCAGCGGATCATCACCGTTCAGGATCAGAAGGCCGTCCGGCTGCAGTCCCTCCAGTATTTCCAGCTTTGCTTTCAGAATATTTTCCTGTGAGCCGAGGTTGCCGATATGCGCCTTGCCAACGTTCGTGATCAGCGCCACCTCCGGCTTGGCGATGGCGGTCAGACGGCTGATCTCGCCAAAATGGTTCATACCCATTTCCAGAACCGCAATATCCACGTTGTCGTCCAGCTCCAGCACACTCTTGGGCAAGCCGATTTCGTTATTAAAATTCTTGGCGGTGGAATACACACGGTATTTGGCGGACAGCACCGTTGCGGTCATATCTCTGGTAGAGGTCTTGCCGTTACTGCCGGTGATACCGACCACCCGTACCGGCAGAAGAGAGCGGTAATATGCAGCCAGCTGCTGCAGTGCCGTCAGCGTGTCGTCCACCAGCAGCTGCGGCACCGTGCACGTCACCGGTCTTGCCACCACAACGGCAGCCGCGCCGTTATTCACCGCGACGTCAATATAGTCATGCGCGTCAAATTTTTCACCGGACAGGGCGATAAACAAATCGCCGGGCTGAATAGTCCTGGTATCGGTGCTGACGCCGGTGATCTGTCCGTCGGCATCGCCGCGGCACTCAGCGTTCAGCGCTTGTATAATTTCCTGTAATGCAATCGGTCTCATCGCGTCTCCTTATCATCCTTCAGTACTGCTTCTAAAATGCGCTTCGCATTGTTTTTATCATGATGCACAAAAAAGTGCTCTACCCGATCTATGTACGGATTGCGGCAATCGTTTTCGATCAATTTCGTTAACGCCTCCACCGCGCTGTCCAGCGTTTCGCACACCGGCCCGAAGCCCTCGGCAGCATAGTCAAAGCACTCGTCGTAGATCTGGTGCTGATAAAAATCCTCTTTATCAAACTGTGTATACACGATCGGTTTTGACAGGTAAGCAAAATCAAATGCAATGGTAGAATAATCCGTCACCATCACAGACGATTCCGCAAACACCTTGTTGTAGTCCACAAAGCCGCTGTTCACCTGAAATACGTCGTTTTCCTCAAAATCACGTGCCTGTTCACGGAAGATCGGATGCAGACAAAACAGGCCGGTATAGCCATGACGGCGCATCACCGCCAGCAGGCGTTCATCCTGCATCAGGCCGTTATAGAACTGATAGTATTCCGTCTCCTTAAAACCGTCGTAATATACACTGGAGGTTTTGTCATCATAGCAGTTTTTGTAAGCTCTTCTCCAGCTGGGAAGGATCAGCAGCTGCTTTTTCGTATCCTCATACAGCGCGTCAAAGCGCGCCATGCCGGTCAGCACCACCTGCTCCGGCGCCAGGTTATAGGGACGGTCCAGAATATTTTTGCGTTCGCTGACGCCGGTAGTAAAGAAAATATGAATATTTTTATTGTATTCATTGAGCCACTTGCTGCAGTCACCGCAGTTGACGCCGTGATTCATAAAATAATAGCGGAAGCGGAACAGGTCAGCATAATAGCATTTATCCTTCCCAAAGGGATTGATTGTATGTTCACCGGCGCTGGAGGAGATGATTTTCTCACAGGCAAGGAAATACAGCGGATAATCCTCATCCTCAAAGAGCACCGTCTCACCGATTGAACGCAGGCGCTGCTTGACCTTTTCCTCTGCCTTCTCCCCGATCACGAATACAGGGCGAACGCCCTTTGGCCGATGCTCACAGATATACTTAAACAGCACCTCGCCGTTGTCACCGGCGTTATCGATCCGGTCAGAGATCAGCCAGATCCTGCCCTTGCGCTTATTCTTTTTCAAAAAAGCAGGCAAGCGCTCATAACGCAGGGCTGCCACGTCGTCCCGTCCAAGCTCCTGCAGCAGCGCCTTTGCTTCGCTGTCGCGCCGTTGCTGCGACAGGAAGGGCCATCGCGGTCGGTACACACGCACGGCGTCCTCCACACAGCGCAGGGCAAAATCACCGCGCTGTAGGTATGCCTTTTCAAACTGCCGTGCAGACACCACAAATTTGCCGTGGTTAATATAGAAGGTCTCCCGTCTGTCGTCCTTTACAAGATAGGGCTTCAGGCTCAGATTCGTTCCTTTTTTCGGCAGCAGCTCGCGGAGCTTTGCCTCATAATGCAGCAGTACGTAATAGTCCTGTTCCCCGTCGGCCAAAACGGTTTTTGAAACGCCGTAGCGCAGCTGCTTCGGGCGCAGTACCGTTTCACCGGCGGCAAATACCACCTCATCGGCGCATTGCCTCAGCCAGCTCGCCAGCAGCAGCTCCAACACCAAACGGCCGTCGTCTATTGCAGCCCGAACCAAGATCGCCAGCGAGGTATTCTCCTTACGCAGCGCCAGCAGATTCACACCCTTATATTGCAACTGACCGTCCTTCAGCGCCGTATTCGCAAACAGCTCCTCGCCGTATTTTGCACGGGCTACCAGCTGCTTTGTGCGGATTGCCGTATGACGCGGATGACGGAACAGCACCGTATCGTCGATCTTCAGGAGCAGCGCGCGCACCGTTGCCGCATAATCGCTTTGCTCCCGTTCACTCAGCACCTGTAACGACGGCTCGCCGTCAAAGCGCCATAGCAGATCGAAGCCGAGGCACGACTGCACAAACGGCACCACCTCGCCGTACAGCTGCTCAGACAGCTGAAACAGCGCACGGTGGAAGCGCTCCGGCTCGGTCAGATAATAGGCCTTATCCGCCAGCTGCTGCGGCGGCACACGGTGGCTGTCCGCCATGCTGTAATATACTGCCTGATCGGTAACGCCGAGGCACAGCCGCTGTAACAGTACACTGTTGACGAACAGCATATCAGCGCCGTAAGGCAGCGTCTCATCGAACGAAAGCTTTGCTAACACACTGCGCCGCAGCACGGCGGAGGCCAACGCGGTCTGTACACAGAACAGCTCATTACGCGCCGTTAAGTCGATCACGCGCTCACCCTTATTAAATATATAATCAACAATATGCGGTTGACCGGTCTGCTCCTTGATCTTCATTGCCAGCACGTCCACGTCTTCGTGCGCCGTCATAAAAGCGCACGCCGCAGACAGCGCCCGATCACCGAACCGGTCTCCTTCATAGATAAAAGTGACGTAATCACCCTGCGCCTGTGACAGCGCCGCATTTTTCTTCTCCGGCAAAGCCGTCAAAAGCTGCACGCGCTCTGCGTCCAAGCCCTGATCAGACAGCAAGCTGTCGAAGGTAACCGCCGTCTTATTCTTTGTGATGTAAATCACGGTTATAAAGCAGGAAGCCATACTCATTCCTCATTATCTATTTTTCTGTTTTTGACAATCAGACGAATTAAGAAGATGGTACCGCGGAAGCAAAGCTCCGCACACATCGCGATCCACACACCCTGCAGCCCGTAACGGCCTGCCAGGAAAGCGGACAGCGGAATCCGCACGCCCCACATACTCAGCAGGTTCATGCAGCTGGGGATAAAGGTATCGCCCGCGCCGCGGAAAACACCTGATGCCACAATCGAAGCCGCATACATCGGCTCAGCAAACGCCTCGATCCGCAGCACCGCAACACCCAGTGCAGCGATCTCCGGCACCGGCGTCAACAGACGCATCATCACCGGCGCCAGCCCATACATCGCCGCACCGCTGACAGCCATCATCGCCATACCAAAAAAGGTCGTGATATAGGCCAGTCGGCGCTTCAGATCAAAACGCTTTGCGCCGATGCTTTGACCGATCACGGTCGTCGCCGCCGTGCCAATGCCGTAGCCGGGCATATAGCAGAGGCTCTCCGCCGTAATCGCCAGCGAATGTGCCGCCACAGCCACCGAGCCGAGCGGTGCAACAATGCGCGTTGACATAATATAAGCCGAGCACATAATCACCTGCTCCGCCGCTACTGGCAAAGCAATTTTCACCGCTCTTTTCAGGGTGTTCTCCTCTTGGGAGCGCTTTTCTCCGCGCCGCAGGTGCAGCAACGGTGATCTCACGAGCAACGCTACCGCCATCGGCACCGCTGTCACCAGCTCAGCCGTCGCCGTTCCGAGCGCGGCACCGGTCACACCCAGCCCTAACCGATAGATGAACAGGTAGTTGAAGCCGACATTCAGCAAACACATCAGCGTTTCCAGAAAGCCCGGCGTTTTCATATTGCCGCTGCTTTGCAGCATACCGGCGGCAAAATTATTCAGTTGATTGAACGGCAGCGACAGTGCGAACACCAAGAAATAGCGGGAAGCATCCTGTAGCACGCCGCTCTCACCGCCAAGCCATACCGGCAGCCGCCGATGAATCGCCACACCGACCGCCATCAGCAGCGCACTGAACACAAGGGTGGCGAACAGACCGCGCCGCATCACCGTCCTGGCACTGGCCGCGTCGTCGGCACCGATACGGTGTGAAACCTGCACGGAAAAGCCGACAGTGGCCGCAGAGATCAGACCGCCGAACAGCCAGGTGCTCGAGGATACCAAGCCGATCGCCGCCGAAGCGTTCGCCCCAAGCTTCCCCACCATGGAGGCGTCGACATATTCCATCAGGATGAAGGAAATCTGCGCCAGCACCGTCGGAATACTCAGCCGAACGGTCATTGCAATAAGATGAGAAAAGGACAATGCGTCTCCTTTTCTCATCATTTCAAGATAGTCTTTTTTCATCAATGCTTATTGATCAAGCAGGGTTGTAAAGTTCGTCAGCGCCAGCAGCAGATACATCGCCCACATCGGCAAATTCTCGATCAGACCGTTCTTGCCGACAGTGACAAGCAGTACCAGCATCAGCAGCAAAATTGCCACAAAAACAACCGTCGCCGCCAGATATTTTTTATTCTTTGTACGGCATTGGTGCACGAGCAGCATAATGATACCGGCCGCACCCAGCACCGCAAATACCAGCGCGGAGCTCCAGTGGGCCAAGCACTGCAACGTCGGCACCAGCTCCTCGCCGGCAGACGGAATATTCACCGTCACAAACAGCGCCGCACAGCCGATCGAGGTACACACCACGCCCACGATATTGCGGTATTCATATTTCCGGTACAGATACATGACGTTGGTAAATACGGAAAGGCCTGCAAAGATCGCCCATCCCTTGAACAGCCACGGATAGTACAGACCCATCATGGAAGCCGTATATTCGATCGGGCTTTTCAGAAAGCCGTAGGCGGTGATGTAGGCACAGCCTGCGAGTAACGTTCCCAAGCAGAACAGCTTTTGCGTTTTTGTCTGCTGCTTGGCATACAGCAGCTTTTCCAGCAGGATCGGGTACGCTATCATCAGCAGCACAGAGCCGGCGACCCAGAACAGGTATACCGTTTTATCGGCATACATTTCACGCTCCAGCAGGGTATTCTCCGGTGTATAGGTATCCCAGCGCATCCACACGCACATCCAGGCCGTGTATGCGACCGTCATGCCCCACCACAGGTATTGCAGCGCACGCGGCATTTTTGTCGTTTGCTTCTCCATTTTATCTATCCTCTTCATCACGCAAGCCGACGCTTACAGGTTTTCAATATAGTCGATGATGATCTCACAAATCTTTTCCTTCTCCATGCGGGAGGTAGAAAAGCACATCGTATAATTGTCTGCTCTGCCCCACTTACCGTCGAAGAAATAATTGTAATAGGAGGCGCGCTCACGGTCCTTGCGTTCAATATATTTGCGCAGCTGCTTTTCGTTCATGGTGCTGCCCTCACGCTCGGCCACACGCGTCATTCTGTCCTCCATGTCCGCGGCAATAAACACGCTGATAACGGTCTCCGCCTCATTATCCTCCAGTATCTTGTCCGCACGCCGGCCGACGATCACGCACGGACCTTTGTCCGCGGCGGACTGAATGACCTTGCGCTGCGCCTCAATGACCTTGCCGGAATTCACGGCGCTGTCGATCGCATACGGATCCATCACAACAGAAAACAGAAAGCTTCTGGTTGGCTTTTCATCAAACAGATCAAAAATACCGTCCTCAATGCCCAGCTCTTTTGCCTCGGCGCGGAGCTTTTCGGAATCATAAAAATCAATGCCGAGCTTATCTGCGAGCATACGGCCGATTTCTCTGCCGCCGCTGGCAAACTGCCTGCCGATCGCAATAATATAATGGTCCTTCATGTTATCACCCTTCCTATTTTAAATCGTGTACGGCAATGCCGTCAGTGTTATCGTTTTCCAGATATTGCGCCATCGCCTCTACGCTGTCAAACAGTCGGTAAAGCGCACGGCACTCCGGCTTGATGAATTCCGTGGCGATCGCATATTCCATCGCCTCGTTCAGCTTATCGTAATAACCGTCAATATTGTAGAGCGCGATCGGTTTGCGGTGCCTCCCCAGCTGCTTCAACGTCAGCACCTCAAAAAATTCCTCAAAGGTACCGGCGCCGCCCGGCGTGATGATAAAGGCGTCAGCTGCCTCCTCCATCACGGCTTTGCGTTCACGCATCGTTTCGGTATAGGTCATCCTGTCGCAGTGCCAATCTACAAAATCCGAAAGCTCCTCTTTAAAGAACGTCGGAATCACACCGTGCGTTTTACCGCCGCCCTTTTTAAAGCCGCGTGCCGCCGCGCCCATAGAGCCGGTACAGCCGGAGCCGAACACCAGGTTATGACCGCGCTGCGCCAGGTATTCGCCCATCGCCTCCACCGCGCTGATATATTTTTCGTCGATCGTTTTACTGGCCGCGCCAAACACACACAGCTCCATCGCATCACCTTCTTTAAAATATCTACTATTAGAATATCATTTTTTGTAAAATAAGTAAAGGGCTAAAATAACACTAAAAAAATATTGAAATAGAAAGCCGTTTACTTTATAATATATTCATTGATATGCTCCGGAGGATTTATTTATGAACATTTATGAGGCTGTCAAATCACTGGTGTGCTACGCCGAAAAGGAAGGACTGATTGCAGCAGAGGACAAGATCTATGCGATCAACAGCGTCTGTCAGGCACTGGCTCTCCCCTCGTTTGAGGACTGTGCAGCTGACGAAGCCGCTTCTTTACAAGAGATTTTAAACAGCATTCTTGCTTATGCCGTCGAAAACGGTCTGTGCGAGGACAGCGTGGTTTACCGCGATCTGTTCGATACCAAGATCATGGGTCTGCTGACGCCGTGGCCGCGCGAGGTGATTCAACAATTCCGTACCGCCTACGCGGAGTCTCCGCAGGCAGCGACAGAATATTATTATCATCTGGCCCGTAAAAGCGACTACATAAGAGAATACCGTATTCAGAACGACGTCAAGTGGATCACCGAAACCGCTTACGGCGATATCGACATTACGATCAACCTTTCTAAGCCGGAAAAGGATCCGAAGGCCATCGCCGCCGCCCTCAAAATGAAGCAGAGCGCTTACCCGCAATGTCAGCTCTGTAAAGAAAACGAGGGTTATATGGGCCGCGTCAACCATCCGGCGCGCCAAAACCACCGTATTATTCCGATCTCACTCAGCGGCGAGGACTTCTTTTTGCAGTATTCGCCTTATGTTTACTACAATGAGCACTGCATCGTGTTCAACAGCGAGCACATTCCGATGGTGATCAACAAGAGCGCCTTTGAAAAGCTGCTGTCCTTTGTGGAGCTGTTCC
The DNA here is from genome assembly GCA_017463985.1 of Eubacterium sp. Taxonomy (GTDB): domain Bacteria; phylum Bacillota; class Clostridia; order Oscillospirales; family Acutalibacteraceae; genus Eubacterium_R. Next base: position 9,139 of record JAFUEH010000012.1, read on the forward strand.
CCCACTATTTTGTAGGCTCTAACGCCGATCTGCCGATCGTTGGCGGTTCAATCCTGACGCACGAGCATTTTCAGGGCGGTCACTACGAATTCGCGATGGCCAAGGCGCCGGTGGAAACAGCCTTTACCTTTAAGGGCTTTGAGGATATCACGGCCGGTATCGTCAAATGGCCGATGAGTGTGATCCGCCTTTCCGGCACCGACAAGGCGCGCTTAGTGGCGCTGGCGGATAAAATACTGACTGCCTGGAGAGGCTACACCGACGCGGAAGCCTTCATCTATGCCGAAACCGACGGCGAGCCGCACAACACCATCACCCCGATCGCCCGTATGCGCGACGGGAAGCTGGAGCTGGATCTGGTCCTGCGTAACAATATTACCACGGAGGAATGTCCGCTCGGTTTCTACCATCCGCATCCGGAATATCACCATATCAAAAAGGAAAACATCGGTCTGATCGAGGTAATGGGGCTGGCAGTCCTGCCCTCCCGTCTGAAGGAGGAGATCGCGGTGCTGGCGGACGCGCTGGTCAACGGTAAGGATATCACTGCCGACGAGCGTATCGCTAAGCACGCAGCATGGGCAGAAATGATCAAGAACAACTATGAACTGACCGCCGACAACTGCGAGGACATTCTCAAAAAGGAGATCGGTATTGTATTTACCGCCATCCTGGAGCAGTGCGGCGTATACGAACGCACGGAAGCCGGTAAGGCACAGTTCCTGCGGTTTATGGAAAGTGTGTAACCATGACGTTTAATCTTCACACCCACACCTATCGCTGCCATCACGCCCGCGGCACCGACGAGGAATACGTTTTGCGCGCAATTGAAAACGGCTACAAAACGATCGGCTTTTCCGATCATGCGCCGTATATTTTCCCCGGTGATTATTACAGCACCTTCCGTATCGAGCGCAGCAGCGCGCAGGAATATGCAGACAGCGTCCGAGCGCTGCAGGAAAAGTACAAGGGCACGATCGATATCCGTCTCGGCTTTGAGGTGGAGTGGTATCCTGCGCTGATTCAGGAGGAGCTGGCCTATCTGAAAAGCTTTGGCTACGATTACCTGCTGCTCGGTCAGCACCATGTTGACAACGAGTATGAGCCGTGGGAAAGCTATTCCGGCTCACCGACCGCGAGCCTGACGGTGCTGGACAAATACATTGACCAGGTGCTGGCGGCAGCGGACAGCGGCGAATTCGCCTATATTGCGCACCCCGACCTGATTCATTTTACGGGTAACCGCGATATTTATCTGCAAAAAATGGAAGCGATGCTGCAAACGCTGAAAACGCTGGATATACCGATCGAATTTAACTTCCTCGGCTTCACCGACAAGCGCCATTACCCTGCCGATGACTTTTGGCAGCTGGCTGCCGGCGTCGGCAACCGGGTCGTCATCGGGCTGGACGCACACCGTCCCGCCGTCTATGCCGACACGAAGCACCTATCAGAAATGAAGGCAAAGATCGCCTCGTTCGGTATCACACCGATTCAAAACGTCAACGAAATCCTGCAAAAATAACAGCCCTCCAATAACCGAAGTCAAACCGATAAACGACTTCGGTTATTTTTGTGACCTTTTCGGCAGCTCATCGGTGTATCTTAGTGAAAGGAGGCAACGACGTGGAAGATCAAAGCTTTGATAAAATATACGAACAATACGGAAAAATGTTATACAGAACCGCTTTTCTTTACCTCGGCAATGCCGACGACACCGAGGACATCCTGCAGGAGGTATTCATCAAGTACCTCACCGCGCGTCCGGAATTTAACGGTTCCGATCATGAGCGCGCATGGCTGCTATTGGTCACGCGCAATGCCTGCCGCAATTTTGTAAAGAAAAGCCGGAAAGGCAACGTCAGTCTGGAGGAATACGACGCACCGGCCTACAGCGCGGACAGGGACGAACGGCTCGACATACTCCGCAAGGTAACAGCCCTGCCGCCGAAGTACAAAGAGGTCATCATTCTGTTTTATTATAACGGGTTGACGATAGAGGAAATCGGCGCGCTGCTGGGGCTCTCGCGGTCTGCTGTCAAAATGAGGCTCAAGCGCGGTAAAGAAAAATTGAAAATCAGTCTGGAGGGATACGACCGTGAATAAACAAGCATTTCAGCAATTCGTGAACGAAAACATCAACCCTGATTTTTATATGGAGCAACGGCTGAAAGCCAAGGTGCTCAGCGCAGCGCCTGCACCAAGTAAAAAAAGAAACGCCAAACGGATTTGGCTGTCCGTCGCGTCAGGCGTACTGTGCCTTGCTTTGGCGTTCGGGATCTTTGGCTTTGCCAAGCAGAACAACAAAATTTTGCCCGGCAGCGTCATCATCGCCAGCGCTGACGCACCGGCCAGTATTGTGGAAACCGTCTACCGCTACGGCGTGGCTGTAGTGGATGTGCGCGGCAAAACCGAAGCGGAGGCCTCAAAGGAATGGGCCGCCAAGCGTCAGGTGCTTGATAGCGCGATCAATACGGACACGGTTAACAGCTCACTAGGCCACGGCAGCAACGGCACCGAAAACGTGTGGCTTTACGATGTGCAGGGTGACGATTTTGAAATCTCGGTGGAGAACCCGGAGGACGTGCAGGAAATCCGTATGCACAACGAAAATCCGCTGCTTATCTTGCAATATCAGTTCCTTGACGGCGAATGGTCAGAGGAAGAATTATTCATGTCCACCGATGAAGCCGATGAGGATTATTGGACAGAAGTGGACACAGGCGACGAATGGTATATGCTGGGCAAAAACGGCGAAAAAATGGATTGGGAGGAATTCAACCGACGCTGGAACGAAGCCCTGCATATCGGCCACGACCTCACGGCAGACGGCGAACGCTTTGCCCGTGCCAGGGCCGATGAAGCGGTTTCCGGCACCTCCAGCCAATTTGAGATTTACCTGTTGGCGGCGGACGACGTGTTGGGCGAAGGCGGTATCTGCGACGCCATCGAAGCCGATCCGGATTTTAAACTGACGGATATTCATGACGTCGTCACCTTTGAGGTCGAATTTAAAAACGGCGATGTCGCCACCAGCGTGGTGAATGTCGGCTTTAACGAGGACGGCGTGATGATTGTATCGCTCGCCTCCTACGAATATGTCAAGGCATAAAAAAAGGTTGTCTCACGAAAATGTGAGACAACCTGAGACTGTCGAAAAAGCGCATAACCACGCCTCCTCAAAACAAATTCCGTTATCAAAACAGTTCGCGAGCAAACTGTTAACAATAACTACATTTGTTTATCGTCTCAGCGACGGTACAAAGTATCCGTCGCTGTAAATAGACTTGACGACCACGGCAAATTATACAACGTCCCAACTATAATAAATGCCTTGCAAACATCGAGTTTGCAAGGCATTTGGCGTTTTCCGTCTTTTGCTCGGGGCAGTACATAAGTACAGCTCCCGCTCGCAAAAAACGAAATTCTGCATCTTTTTCAAAAGTCTCCAAGTGTGTCGAAATTGATTATCTGACTTTTTCAACACACTGAACCTTTCACTTTTATTTAGCTGTTTAACTTAGCAAGCTCCTCACGGAAGGACTCCGCACTGTCAAATTCTTTATAAACCGAAGCAAAGCGTACATACGCCACCTCGTCAATATCCTTGAGCTTTTCCATAATCAGCTCGCCGATCTTGGCAGAGGTCACTTCCCTGTCGACAGACGCCTGCAGCGTGGATTCGATCTCGCTGATCTTTGTCTCCAGCTCTGCAACGGTAACGTGTCTTTTTTCACAGGCACGCAGCATACCCTTTAAGATCTTGTTCCTGTCAAATACCTCACGGGACTTGTCCTTTTTGATGACAATAATCGGCACGTCCTCAATAATTTCATAAGTGGTAAAGCGCTTAGCGCACTGCAGGCATTCTCTTCTTCTGCGAATACGCTCATTCTCATCCGTCGGACGCGAGTCGATCACCTTGCTGTCTGTAAAACCACAAAACGGACATTTCATAACAATGTTCCTCCTCTTATCATTGGTTTTAAGCTAACATTTTTCGATGGCAAAAATAATTATAACACAAGATATAGTAAAAGTCAAGTATTTTCACTTTACAACAAGATATTGACATTATCTGCTGTTTTGAAGCCGATGTTCCCTGTTGTTGTAGACGAACATCCAGACGGCCATCAGAATGATCACAAAATACCCCACAAGTGATAACCAATCCGGCACCTGATGACCCAAAAACAGATAGCCCTCGATCGCCGTAAAAATCACATTGGAATAATCGTATACAGAAATTTCTCTGCTCGGCGCATAAGAATAAGCCGCGGTGATACCGAACTGACCGCCGGCAGCACACAGGCCGACGAGCAGCAAATAGAGCAGCTGTCTGCCGGTCATCGGGTGATAGTTAAAAATCAGGTAAGGCGCCGTCACGACAACGGAAAAGGCGGAAAAGAAAAAGACAGTAAAGCGCCCGTTTTCGCCGCGGTTGGCCATAAGGCGCACCACGGTATAGGCGGCGCCGGCGCAGAAGCCGCCGGCAAAGCCGGCCAGCGACGGCAGCAGCTCGGTGTTGCCAAAGCTCGGCTTGATCACCAGCATGGCGCCAAGGAACGCGCCCACCACAGCGATCGCCTGCTTGGGCTTCACCTTTTCCTTGAGGAACAGCGCTGACAGCACCAGCGTAAAGAACGGCGACAGCTTGTTCAGCATCGCTGCATCCGCCGTGTGAGACAGATAAGTCGCAGCGTAAAAGTTGCCGAACACACCGATCAGTCCGGCCGTGGAACGCAGGAGATGAAACGGCAGCAGTCCCTTTGTCGGACGGAACGGCTCGCGGTGTTTGAGCAGCATTACCGTCGCAAAAAACAGCGCTACCAGATTGCGAAAGAATACCTTTTGCGGCATTGGCAGCTCGCCGGAAAGACGAATAAAGCTGCTCATACCCGAAAAGCTGAGCGCCGACAGTAAGATACAAATAATTCCTTTTGTTTTGTCAGATAATTTTTTCATAACATAAAACGTCGGGCGGAGATGCTCCGCCCTTTACTTCATCAATTCAAAAAACTGTTTACTGCGCGTCAGCTCCCGCGCCACATCATAGCCCTTAGAATAGATCTCGATCACATAGTCTCCCTGATAATCCGCAGCCTGCAAGGTCCTGAACAGGCGCGCAAAATCAAAGTTACCCCGCCCGGGCGGCATACAGTCAAATTCCGGCATTCGGTTATCAGAAAGATGCACGTGGGCAATGTCGTGCTTCATGGCCTCCAAAAATTCAAACGGATCATGACCGGCACGAAGCGACTGCTTCACGTCAAAGACCATCCGAAAATCGCTGCCGAGCGCCTCACGCATCTTTTGCATAAACGCAATATGCTGACTTTTGAACAGGTGTACGTTCTCCTGACAGACGGTCACGCCCTCCTGCTTGCCGACCTCAATCAGCTTGGCAAAGCGCTCAAAATACAGCTCATCCGGCAGATCAATCTTGCGCTGCTCACGTGCGCCGTGAATCACCACGATCTTAGCCCCCAGCAGCGCTGCAGCATGACAGTGCTGCTGATACAGGCCGATATAATCGTTAAAACGGCGTTCGTATTCACCGAAAATGCACATGTTTTCGAGCGCTGAGGAAAACGGATGGACCGACAGCACCTTCACGCCTCGGTCATCCGCGGCTTTTTTCATCGCCTTTACAAAAGGCTCCTCCAGCTCGGATACCGTATTAAAAAATATTTCTGTTTTGGAAAAGCCTAAGTCCATCACCGCCTGCAGCGCCTTCTCCGTTTCCAGCGGATAAAAGCACGCGGTGGAAGCGCCTATGTTCATGCTGTTTGCTCACCCAATAGTTTTTCAATACAGGCCAGCTTCACGCTGACGCAAAGGATCTGCGCCGCCAGATCCAGCTCAGCAACCGGCGGCAGCGACGGCGCAATACGGATATTGCTGTCGTTCGGATCCAGTCCGTAGGGATAAGTAGCGCCGACGGTCGTCAGCGTCACGCCGGCCTCCTTGCAAAGCTCGCCGGTGCGCTTAGCACAGCCGTTCATCACATCAAGGCTGATAAAATAGCCGCCGCGCGGTTTGATCCAAGAGGCAATTTCCTTGCCGCCCAGCTCATTTTCCAGGTGCTCGAGCACCATTTCAAACTTCGGCCGGAGGATGGCAGCGTGCTTCTTCATGTGCGCTTTGATACCCTCCACGTCCTTAAAAAAGCGAACGTGACGGTGCTGATTCATTTTATCATAGCTGATCGTCTGACAGTTCAGGCGCTTTTTAATATCCGCAATATTTCTTTCACTGGCCGCCAACGCGGAAATACCGGCGCCGGGGAAGGTCATCTTAGAGGTAGAGCAAACCTCGATCACCATATCGTCATTACCGTGAAGCGGCAGTACGTCAAAAATATCCAGCAGGCGATCGCCCTCGTCATAGATCTCGTGAATACAATAGGCGTTATCCCAGATGATTCTGAAATCCTTTGCCGCCGGCTTCATCGAGCCGATCCGTGTCACAACAGCATCAGAATAAGTAATGCCCTGCGGATTAGAATATTTCGGCACGCAGAACATACCCTTCACGCTCTCGTCCTGAATCAGCGCCTCCACCGCGTCCATATCCGGTCCTTCCATGGTCATCGGAACGCTGATCATTTCAATATTGAAATATTCTAAGATCGTAAAGTGCCTGTCATAGCCCGGCACAGGGCAAATGAACTTCACCTTCGGCAGCTTGCTCCACGGCGTAGAGCCGCACACGCCGTGCGAATAACACTGGGCAATATAGTCGAACATCAGCGACAGGCTGGCATTAGGACCAAGCAAAATATTTTCCGGTTCGACCTCCAGCAGGTCGGCAAACAGCTTTTTACAGCTCGGGATGCCGTCCAAAATGCCGTAATTTCGCAGGTCAATCCCGTCCTCTACGTAATCAGTATCATCGAGCAGCGCCATCGAAAGATCCAGCTGGTCCTTGCCCGGCTTACCGCGAGACATATCGAGCTTTAAGCCCATCGCCTTGTAAGCGTCATATCGTTCCTGAAGGGCTGTTTTTTCCGCAAGCAGCTCTTCTCTTGTCATGGTTGTATAAGCTGACATCAGTAATCCCCCTCTTTTTCTGTTTGATAACAGGTATTTTACCACATTAATGCGTTCAAGTCAAATAAATCTGACACTTGCATATCACAGCAGAAATTTATATAATAGCATTATATTCTATGCAGCAACGGAGGAAATGGTATGGAATACCGCACAGAACATGACTCAATGGGCGAGGTCAAAGTACCCGCTGACAAATACTGGGGCGCGCAGACGCAACGCTCACACGAAAACTTTTTGATCGGCGTCGGTCTGGAAACGATGCCGCGAGAGGTCATTCACGCCTTCGGCATTCTGAAAAAAGCGGCGGCGATCGCCAACCATCACTTACAGCCGGCACGGATGACCGCGGAAAAGCTGGCGGCAGTCACAGCAGCCTGCGACGAGGTGATCAGCGGCGCGCTGAACGCGCATTTTCCGCTGGTGGTATGGCAGACCGGCTCCGGCACGCAGTCCAACATGAACACGAACGAGGTCATTGCTAACCGCGGCAACGAGATCGCAGGCAAAGCGCTGCTGCATCCTAACGACGATATTAATATGAGCCAAAGCTCTAACGATACCTTCCCGACGGCGATGAGCATTGCCGCCGTACTCAGTATTGAGGACAGCGTGCTGCCGGCCATCGATCGCCTTGTCGCCACCTTCCGCCGGCTGGAGGCGGAAAACGAGGGGATCGTCAAGAGCGGCAGGACGCATCTGCAGGACGCCACACCGATCGCCTTTCCCCAGGAAATCAGCGGCTGGCGCACCAGCCTGGAGCGTGACAGACAGCTGCTGGAAGCGGCACTGCCGCCGCTCAGGGAGCTGGCGCTCGGCGGCACCGCTGTCGGCACCGGACTGAACGCCCCGCAAGGCTTCGATACCGAGGTGGCCAAAGCTGTCAGCGAGCTGACCGGCAAAGCTTTCGTCACAGCGCCGAACAAGTTCCATGCGCTGACGTCAAAGGACGAGCTGGTCTTTGCACACGGCGCGCTCAAGGCGCTGGCCGCGGATATGATGAAGATCGCTAACGACATTCGCTGGCTTGCCAGCGGGCCGCGGCTCGGGCTGGGAGAAATCAAAATTCCAGAAAACGAACCGGGCTCCTCTATCATGCCCGGCAAGGTCAATCCCACCCAGTGCGAGGCGGTAACCATGGTCGCCGTGCAGGTAATGGGTAACGACGCTGCCATCGGCTTTGCCGCCAGCCAAGGGAACTTTGAGCTGAACGTCTTTATGCCGGTAACGGTCTACAACTTTTTACAGTCCGCCAGACTGCTGTCTGAGGCAATCGTATCCTTTGACAAAAACTGTGTCGCCGGTATCAAAGCCAATCGGGACAAAATGGCCGCTAACCTGCACAACTCACTGATGCTCGTCACGGCGCTCAACCCGTATATCGGCTACGAAAACGCAGCCAAGACCGCCAAGCTGGCTTACACAGAAAACATCTCCCTGCGCGAGGCGTGCCTCTCGCTGGGCTTGATGACAGCAGAACGGTTTGACGCGGCATTCCATCCGGAGGAAATGATATAACCGAACGGCGCTTCTTTAAGAATATTTACGGATCTGCAAAAAAACAGTTGAATTTTTAAAACGCTTGTGATAGAATAGCGTTAATGGGCCTGTAGCTCAGCTGGGAGAGTGCCGCGTTCGCAATGCGGAGGTCGAGGGTTCGAACCCCTTCAGGTCCACCAACTAAATATCACATAAGTGATACAACAAAATCCCTTGCTTGCAAGGGATTTTTGCTATTTAAAAAGATAATTTTTAATTGGAGAAACAGAGCAACACCAAGTAATATGGGTTGCATTTTCGTATTAAACATCAAAGCTATACGGCTTTGCCAAAAAACTCCGAGCGCCTAACGGGCACTCGGAGTTTTTAATTTTCCGATGAAAAGCAATGCGCCGTGCGTTGCCAGCTTTTTCAGATACGGGTTGGAGGCAGCGTCCGGCGCATCTTGGCGATGGCGTGCGGCGGCACAGATACCGACGCAACGCCCTTCTCCGCCAGCAGGGACAGCCATGCCTCATCCGCTGCCGCTTCGCCGCAAACGCCAACGGGGATACCGGTTTTTTTCGCGCTGTCGAGGGTCATCTCTACAGCACGCAGTACTGCCGGCCGGAACGGATCAAGCCAGCCGCTGACCGCTCTGTTACCGCGGTCGGCCGCCATCACATAGCCTGTCAGATCATTGGTGCCGACGGAAAAGAAGTCCGCCTCCCGCGCCAATAAGTCGGCAGTCAGTGCAGCTGACGGTGTTTCAATCATAACGCCCAGCGGTACTGTACGGTATGGCTGCTCCTCCTGTTCCAGCTCGGCGGCACAGGTCTTGAGCAATCCCCTGACGGCTTGGACCTCCTCCGGCGTTGTCACCATCGGCAGCAGGAGCTTCACATTACCGTAGACAGCCGCGCGCAGCAGAGCACGCAGCTGTGTTTTGAATAACGCCGGATAGTCAAGGCAATACCGTATGCCGCGTCTGCCGAGCAGCGGATTATCCTCTTTTTCCGGCGGTAAACAGCCGATCGGCTTATCGCCGCCACAGTCCAGCGTACGAATAACGGTTTCCCGGTCCTGCATCAGCGCTGCCAGCGCCGCATAAACGGCCAACTGTGCTGCTTCTGTCGGCGGTCTTTCCTGCGCCATAAACAAAAGCTCCGTGCGGAACAGGCCAATCCCGTCGCCGCCGTTTTGCAATACGCTTTGCGCCTCTGTCACGCTGCCGACCGTTCCGTTGACGCGCACATTGCTGCCGCCTGCCGAGCTGATCTTTTCCGTATCCACGCCGCTACACGGTAACGGCTGAAGGAAAGCCGAATCCTGCGCGTTGGGTTGTACGGTCACCGTACCGCTGTCTCCGTCCACCAGCAGCAGTTCACCCTCCTGCACGGCACCGGCGATATCCTCCACACCAAACACAGCCGGTACGCCAAGGGCGCGCAAAAGGATCGCACTGTGGCACGCATAGCTGCCGTTTTCGCTGACGACAGCGGCAGGTCGTTGTCCCTGCAGACGGCAGAGCAACACCGGCGTCACCGTTTTTAGAACCAGCACAGCGCCGTTGATATGATCAGGAATACTGTGCGCTGACGGTGCTTGCAGCAGCTGCAGCAGGCTGTCGCGCAGTGCCGCTACCTCTGTACCTCCGTTGCCCGACAGCGCTGCACAAAACGGTGCAAAGGCCGCCTCGATCGCGCCTTCGGCAGTCGCACCGTCAGCCAGCGCGCCGGCAATAGCAGCGCGGAGGCTCGGATCGTTCAAAACTGCCAACTGTGCGCGGAGCACCGCCATCGCCTCCGGCGCTTCACGGTACGGTCCCACTGTGGAAAGCAACGCACGCAGACGTTCAACAGCACCGTCCAGGCGTTCCTGTTCCGACAGCGGTTGCGACCAATCAGGCGGCAGCGGCGTCTCCGTCATTATCGGCACTGCCCTACCGACACCGCGGCCTGCGGAAACGCCTATCCCCTGCCACATCGTCACATCTCCCCGAAACGGTCAGCGATCAGCGCCTCTGCCGCGCTGAGCATGGCTGTCTCTTCTTCTCCGCTACAGGTCAGCAGCACCTCAGCGCCGCCGGGGATGCCTCCGGTCATCAAGCTCAGAATACTCTTGGCATCCAGCTGCTTCCCGTGATAATGCACCGTCGCCTCCGCCGGAAACTGCGCCATCGTTTGCGACAATAACATAGCAGGGCGCAAATGCAGCCCTGCCTGATTTAGAATTTTCAACTGTTTAGAGACCACGCGATTCATCCTTTACTTGGTTATGTAGCTGACTGAAAGCGCGGTCGATCGCCTCCCGATCGGCAAGACCGTGCGAAAAAGCGGTAGCGTTCCCACAGGCGGTGCCCAGCCGCAAGGCGTACGCATAGTCCTGTGTTTTCAGATAACCTGCCAGGAAGCCGGCCACCATACTGTCGCCACAGCCGACCGTATTTACCGCTGTTCCGTCGGCGTTGCCGACGGTGTAGACATTACCTTGTTCCGTCAGCAGCAGTGCGCCATCCTCAGCACGTGATACCAGCACATTCCGCGCGCCTTGTGCCTGCAAAAGCCTTGCACAGCGGAGCAATTCCGCCTCCGTCCGCAGGTTCTCGCCAAACAGCGCGCCAAGCTCATGATGATTCGGCTTAATCAGGAACGGACGGTACGGCAAGGTGCGGCGGAGCACTTCGCCGCCGGTATCGACGGCAACGCGAACGTCCTTTCCCTGCAGATGCTTCAAAACCGTTTCGTAAATATCCGTTGGGAGCGAGGGCGGCACGGCACCGGCCAGCACCACGCTGTCGCCGTCCCGTACGTTGCAGAGCTTACCGAGCAATGACTGTACCGCCGCTTCGTCCACCGCCGGTCCTTGTGCATTGAGCTCCAGCGGCGGCTGGGCTTTGAGCTTCACATTCACGCGCGTATTGCCCTGCGGCAGCATACAAAAGTCGCTTTGAATACCGTCCGCTGCCAGCATCACCGCCAGCTCTCTGCCGGTAAAGCCAGCCAAAAAGCCGAGCGCCGTCGTCGGTACGCCGATCGTTGTCAGCACCGCAGAAACATTGATCCCCTTACCGCCGTAGGTGAACCGTTCCGCTCTCACGCGGTTAATATCGTCAAAGCGCAGCGCCTCCCCCTGCAGCACATAATCCAGCGCCGGATTCAGCGTGACCGTGTAAATCAACGCGCGCACTTCCTTCCTCTATAGTATCGGTAAAACTGCTATCATTATACGCCCTTCCGCTCCCGCGGTCAACCAAAAAAACAGCCGCCGCTTCCCTGCGAACGCGCAGCGCAAAACGGCGACCGTATATCCAGTCTAATATAAAATTCTTTTTTTCATCGAATGAGGCTGGATTTTTTTCAGGTTGGTGCAGCCCCCACAGATTTCATAGCCAACATTCACCCCAGGGTTACCGAACGTAATACTCCTCAAGCCGGTGCAGTGACTGAAAGCATAAGCCTCAATTTCCATCACATTTTCCGGTATGACCACGCTCGTCAGCCTCGTACATCCATCAAAAGCCCATGCTCCTATATACTCAAGGCTTTCCGGAAGAGTTATATTCATCAGACTTCGACAATCAAAAAATGCATGATCGCCAATTTGGGTAATACTGTTTGGCATAATAATACTGGTAATGCTAGTATGATTTTTAAACGTACCAGCTTCAATTTCAGTAACGCTATCCGGTATCACAACACCGGTTATGTCGAATCCAGCAAATGCACCGGCTCTGATTTTTTTAACCCCGTTCGGGATCACCAGCTCTGTAATCAACTCTCCGTTAACATACAATTGACAACCGGAAGCTATCGGTATTTCCTGAAAACCGGCGTTTTCATTTTCACACCATGCTGCTAAATTACCAATATCAAGTTGTTGAATTTTTCCACACCCCTGAAATGCATGGTAAGGGGAGGCTTCTATTTTTGTTATGCTACCAGGTAAGGAAAGGCTGATTAAATTCTCACAACCTTTAAATGCATACCCACCTATACTTGTCTCACGAAGATAATGGGAATAACGGTGAGAGACTCTCACATTTTTCAAACTAGTACATCCTTTAAAAGCCCAGTCCAAGATATTGACGCAATCCGGAAGCACCACTGTGGTCAATGCAGTACAGCCTGCAAAAGCCCCCCACCCGATTTGTGTCACACTATCAGGGATGTTGACGCTCTTTAAACCGGTATGGCCTTTGAAAACCTCCACGCCGATGGCCGTAACATTGTCAGGAATCGTTACATCAGTAGCGGCGCCGGTATATTTTTTCAGCACGCCACCAACGATTTCAAAATCGTTATTGGCGCCGCCATAAACGTTGACGGTTGCACCGGCGCCGACCGTTACGTTATTCGTGATCTGATAGTTATTGATGGCTTGCTCCACCAAAACCTGTGAGTTACAGTACGGACAAACAGCTGATTTCCGGCTATCCTCTAACGTCAGGCTGCCGCCGCAGCTAGGGCACTTTGCAAGCATTAATGGCATATCCGCGTCCTCCTTATGCTAACAATGAATTTCATTACAAAGCCTTGTCGTTGTTATTGTAGCAAAAGCGCGCAAAGGTGTCAATCATCAGCTGTCAACACAGTCTAAGACAGAAGCATATTAATAGACTGATCTGTATGCATTTTTCCTATTCTACAGCGAAGATTGACAAAGCCTGTCTATTATCTTATAATGAAATTACCTTGGGAAGGGTATAGGAATATTTTCAGGAAAGGATAAGGAAAGGATTTAGGAATATGGCAAGACAAAAGATACAATCGGTGTCACGGGCAGAGGCAACGGTTGACCGGCTGTACGAGGAGCTCGGAAGCCGCGTCAACGCTGTGTCTACTAACTCCTGCCCGATCGACGTAGCGCTTGGCTTTGTCCGTCTGTGCCACTCGCAGTCGTGCGGAAAATGCACGCCCTGTCGGGTCGGTTTAGGTCAACTGGCGACGCTGATCGAAAGCGTTTTGGACGGTGAAGCGACGCTGGAAACCATTGATTTAATTGAAAAAACAGCACGGTCTGTCTATCTTTCGGCTGACTGTGCGATCGGCTATGAAGCCGCCAACATGGTGCTGGTCAGCGTCAAGGGCTTCCGCGAGGACTTTGAAGCGCACGTGAATAACGGTAAATGTATGTGTCATTTTGACCGACCGGTTCCCTGCGTTACACGCTGTCCTGCGAACGTAGACATCCCCGGCTACATTGCGCTGGCGGCAGCCGGCAGGCCGGAGGACGCGGTGCGGCAGATCCGCAAGGACAATCCGTTCCCGACGGCGTGCGCGCTGATTTGTGAGCACCCGTGCGAGAATTACTGCCGTCGGCAGATGATCGACGACCCGATCAACATCCGCGGCATCAAACGGTATGTGTGCGACAAGGCCGGTACCGTGCCTGCACCGTCATGTATGCCCACTACCGGTAAAAGGATTGCCATCATCGGCGGCGGTCCGAGCGGTCTTACCTGTGCTTATTACCTGCAGCTGATGGGACATCAGACCACCGTATTTGAAGAAAAGCAGCACCTTGGCGGTATGCTGCGCTACGGCATCCCGAACTACCGCCTGCCGCGCACGCGTCTGCAGGAGGATATTGACTGTATCCTCTCCACCGGCGTAGAGGTAAGGCGCAATACGCGCGTCGCCTCTGCCGAGGAGCTGAAGCAGCTGGCAGCCGAGTATGACGCGCTGTACATCGCGATCGGCGCACACAAGGACAAGAAGGTCGGTCTGGAAAACGAGGATGCGACCGGCGTGATTTCCGCCGTAGAGATGCTCAAGGCGATCGGTGACGGCGAGATACCCGATTATACCGGCAAGAAGGTCGTTGTCATCGGCGGCGGCAACGTCGCGATGGACTGCACCAGGACGGCCATCCGCGCCGGAGCGGACAAGGTGAGCGTGGTTTACAGAAGGCGCATTGCGGATATGACGGCGCTCGAGGAGGAGATCTTTGGCGCACAGGCAGAGGGCGCAGAGCTGTTGGAGCTGGTAGCCCCATCGCGCATCGAAAAGGGCGAGGACGGCAGCGTTCAGGGCTTATGGGTCAAGCAGCAGATGATCGGCGCTTTCCGCCGCGGCAGACCGGCACCGACGGATGCCGGTGAAGCGGAGGTGCTGATTCCCTGCGATATCCTCGTAGTGGCCATCGGTCAGGCCATTGACAGCGATCCGTTTGCTGAATACGGTCTGCCGCGCAGATGGGACCAGATCGACGCAGACGGCTTTGCGATGATCGCCGGTATGGACGGCGTCTTTTCCGGCGGCGACTGTGCCACCGGTCCGGCGACGGTGATCAAGGCGATTGCTGCCGGCAAGGCAGCGGCGGCGAATATCGATGAATATCTGGGCTTTAACCATATTATTGAGAGCGGCGTTGAGGTCCCCTCGGCACGCGTTTATGACCGTCAGCCCTGCGGCAGGGTCAATATGCGCGAAAAGGAAGCCGGCGAGCGCCGCGGCAGCTTTGAGCCGTTTGAGTACGGCATGAGCGACAAGGAAGCGATACAGGAGGCAAACCGCTGTCTGCGCTGCGACCACTTCGGTTACGGCTGCTTTGAAGGAGGGAGGATTTTCAAATGGTAAACGTCACCATCAACGGCAAACCGATCGCTGTGGAAAAGGGCACCACCATTTTGGACGCTGCTACCGCAAACGGCATTATGATCCCCACTCTCTGCTTTTTAAAGGATATTAACGAGATCGGCGCTTGCCGTATCTGCGTCGTAGAAATTGAAGGCATGGAGCGTCTGGCCGCCGCCTGCAACAACACCGTTGAGGAGGGTATGGTGATCTATACCAACTCTCCGAAGGTCATGGCGTCGCGTAAGTCTACGCTGGAGCTTATTTTATCCGAGCACGAATATTCCTGCGCTACCTGCACCCGCTGCGGCAACTGCCGCCTGCAGGCGTTAGCAGAGGAATTTGGCCTTTCCACGGATATTTACAAAAAGAAAGTCAGAAAAATCAAGTGGAACCGTGATTTTCCGCTCATTCGTGATAACGAGAAATGTATTAAATGTATGCGCTGTATCCAGGTTTGTAACAAGGTACAGGCGCTGGGTATTTGGGACGTCTGCGGCACCGGCGCACGCACGACCGTCGACGTAAAGGGCGGACTGCCGATTGATCAGGCAGACTGTGCTGTCTGCGGTCAATGCATCACCCACTGCCCTGTCGGCGCTTTACACGAGCGCGACGACAAAAACAAGCTGTACAGCGCGCTGGCAGATCCTGATACCGTTAAGATCGTGCAGGTGGCGCCGGCTGTCAGAGCCGCCTGGGGCGAGGAGCTTGGTCTTGCGCCGGAGGACGCCACCATGGAAAAAATGGGCGAAGCCCTGCGGCAGATCGGCTTTGATTATGTTTTTGACACGAATTTCTCAGCTGACCTGACCATTATGGAGGAAGGCAGCGAATTTCTGCACCGGCTCAGCGATAAAGCGCATTACACCTTCCCGATGTTCACGTCCTGCTGTCCGGGCTGGGTACGCTTTATACGCACGCAGTATCCCGATATGGTGCCACAGCTTTCCACCGCCAAAAGTCCGCAGCAGATGTTCGGCGCGGTGGTCAAGAGCTATTTGGCTGAAAAGCTCGGCAAGGATCCAAAGGATATTTACAGCGTTTCTGTCATGCCCTGCATCGCCAAAAAGGCAGAAGCCGCCTACGAAAATATGGGCAGCGAGGAACGCGGTCAGGACGTAGACCTCGTGTTGACCACTCGCGAGCTGATCAAGCTGATCAAGGCAGCTAACATCAATGTTGCCGCGCTGGAGGATAAGCCGCTCGACGATCCGCTTTGCGACGGAACCGGTGCTGCCGTCATCTTTGGCACTACCGGCGGCGTCATGGAGGCGGCGCTGCGCTCCGCTTATTACCTGGCAACGGGCAAGAATCCTGATCCGGATGCCTTCCGCGCGGTACGCGGCTATCATAAGGGCTGGAACGAAGCGGCGTTTGACATAGAAGGCACGACGGTACGCTGTGCGGTGGCCAGCGGACTGGCCAATACCAAGTCCCTGCTGGAGGCGCTGCGCAAGGGAGAGGTTGCCTACGATTTTGTAGAGATTATGGCGTGTCCCGGCGGCTGTGCCGGCGGCGGCGGTCAACCGATCCACCCCTACGAGGCCTTTGAGACGCGCGGCGAACACCTGCGTCAGCTGGACGTTGCGAACCCGATCCGCTTTTCTCATGAAAATCCGCAGGTGCAGACACTGTACAAGGAATACTTAACGGCACCGCTCGGTGACATGGCGCATCATCTGCTCCACACCGATCACGAGGGCTGGAAATTAAAATAATAATTTCAACAAAAAATGCTTCCGCAAAAGCGGAAGCATTTTTATGTGATTTGTTTTTGAACATTCTCAGCTTACATGCAAGTGTAGCCGCCGTCAACCGCCAGGTTGGTGCCGGTTACGTAGCTGGAAGCCTTAGAAGCAAAGAACAGGGCTGCAGAATCCAGCTCGCCCTCTTCGCCGTAGCGCTCCATCGGGATCATGGTTCTTGCATTCTGCTGGAAGAAATCGGAATTCAGGGTCTCTCTGGTTAAATCGGTGTAGAAATAGCCCGGGCAGATCGAGTTAACGGTAATACCGTATTTACCCCACTCAGCAGCCAGCGCACGGGTAAGGTTCACCACGCCGCCCTTAGCAGCATGATACGGTGCAGAACCGGCGATCTTATTGCCGACAAGACCGTACATAGAAGCGATATTGATCACTCTGCCGTACTTGGCAGGAATCATCGCCTGCTTCGCAACCGCTCTGGCAACTCTGAAGGAACCGAACAGGTCGATATTGCACTCATTGCCAAACTGCTCGTCAGTGATATCCTCCGCCGGAGCAACAGCGCCGGTGCCGGCATTGTTGATCAGAATATCAATACGGCCAAAATGCTCGAGCGCCTTCGCAACCGTTTCGTTCACCGCGTCGGTATCGGTGATATCGCACTTGAGGGCTAACGTCTCAACGCCGTATTCCGCAGCAATTTCCTTAGCAACCTCTTCCAGCTTGTCCTGACGTCTTGCGATCGCCACGATGTTACAGCCCTGGCTGGCAAGCGCCTTCGCCATCTGTACGCCGAGACCGCCGGAGCAGCCTGTTACAAGGGCAACCTGACCCTTTAAATCAAAATAGTTCATGTCTTTTTCTCCTTTTTTATTTTCTCTGCAATTTTCAGCGATTTTATTATATCAATTTTCACGGAGTACGTCAACAAAAAGATTTTAAGCATAAGGGATGCGAAACCGACAGCGCAAGATCGAATATAAAACCAACTGCACAACAAAATGAGCCGTTTAAAACAGCTCATTTTGTTGCGGATACAATATAGATCTCTTCGGTAACGTGACTGGTAATCTTACAAAAGCCGCAGTCAGAGAGCAGCGCCTCCAAGGTTTGCGGCGGCATCATACCGCGCGACACGGCGCTCGCCTCCTGTGCATGGTGGGAGTCCAGCGCACGGATACCTCTGTCATGCGCCACCGTTACGGTACCGCCCGTCTTAACCGCGCCGTAAAGATTGCGCAGCAGTACCTCCGGCCGGCAAAAATGCGGAAAGGCATTGTATACCATACAGCGATCGTACACCGCGTCAAAGGCAGCCTCCTCCGCGTCGGCGCAGCGCACCTTGATCCGGCTGTTATTGCCGTATTTTTCGCGACAACGGGCAACCATTTCCGGCGCGATGTCTACGCCGTCGATCCGGCTGACACCGCGCGCCAAATAAAAATGAAACAGCACGCCGGTGCCGCAGGCGATATCCAGCACAGCATCGTTCTCACTAACGCCCGCCGCATCGAATATTTGCGCAATTTTTTCCGGCGCCAGCTCCAACATGGCGTCCCAACCGGCAGCGCGCTCATCAAAAAAGCGAATGATTTCCTGCTTATTCATGCGACACTTCTTTCTTGGCAGGATAACGCGGCGGCACAAGGCCTGCTTTCACCAGCGCAAAAATCAAGGTAGGGATCACTGCCAGGTGGATCACAATACCCGGCAGACAGGTCACGAAGGAAGCGGTCGCCCAATCCAGAAGGGAGAACTGTCCTCTGGAAAAGATCAGCGCCTTGCTCACGCCGGAGAGCACCCTGCCGGCCAGCATGGCCGTCACCAGGCTGATATACAGATCGGCATAGATGTTTTTGGTGTACACCGCCTTCATCATCAACGATGCAACGACCCCGTAAACTGCCAGCTCCAGCATCATGGAAGGCAGCATCGCCGTCGGCGGCATACCAGTCAAGAGTGAGGACAGCAGCGGGCCAAGCAGACCGCACAGCAGGCCGTACTGCCAGCCGCAAACCAGTCCGCAGATCAGCACGGGAATATGCATCGGGCAGATCACCTTTCCGCCGTCCGGCACCGCATGGAACGCCATCGGCAGTACCACGCAGAGCGCAATACACAGACCGGTAAACACCGGCATATAGACTTTTTTATTAGCAGTTACGTTACTCATAAGCGTCTCCTCTATTGTTTTCTAAACGAATTATAGCATTGTCGAAAACGCTCTACAACCCCCCTAGGGGGATAAAAATCCGGCTCAGTCGCCTGAGCCGGAAGTGGTATGGAATCCAATCAGAAGCTTCTGCCTCCGCCGCCGTGGCTGGTGCCCGAGGAGCCCGTGTGGGTAGAGCTGCCGCCGGAGGAGGATTCTGTTTCAATTCTTCTCTGTGTAACGTTGTTGTACATAAAGTTTTCATACGCGCCGGTCAGCTGCAGCGAACCGTTCACCAGGTAATCGGAAGCGCTCGCCTTGCTGCGTACCGCCTTTTCATAGTCGCCCTTGATCTTCTTCATGATGATAAAGCCGACGACCAGACCGATCAGCAGCGAAATCGCGATGCCCTTGATAATTTGACCAGCCGTTTTTTTGGCACGCGGCAGGTTGCCGACATCATAAGGCGTACCCTCCTTCGCCTGCGTCACGAATTTATCCACGTTGTCCGCATAGCTGTTGAAGGCGCCCTTCCAATTATCTTTACGCGCATAAGTATAGATCTCGTCATTGATGTAGTCAATGCCGGCGTCCGTCAGCGCTTTTTCGCCGAAGCCGGTAGTAGACAGGTGCATATAACGGTTTGACATATCAAACAGCAAGAGACAGCCGTCATGGTTCGCTCCGTAGCCGTAGCCGTTATAATCGTAATAATCGTCTGCATACGCCTCCGCCGATTTGCCCTGCAGGTCATCCGTCGTAACGATCACGACATCAAACTGCTGTCTTTCGCTGATCTCGCGCAGCTTTTCCTCCAGATTTTCCGCGTCAGCGGCATCCAGTAAGCCGGCGTAATCGACAATATGACGGAAATATTCCGAGCTCGGCTCCGGCGTTGTCAGCGCATTGCTGTTCTCCGTCGCCCCGTCAGCAGCTGCCGCCGTGGTTGCCTCAGCCGTGAGTGCCGCAACCGTCTGATCCGGCGCCTCATAGCTGCCGCCCATCGTGTGCGCATTCAGGTCTGTCAGTACATTGCTGAGGAAGGTGATCGCCGCCATATCGAACTGGCCGGCGTTTTCATACTCCTCACAGGCCTCGAACAGCGACTGCACGCCGGTCGTGCCGTACACCTCATCCACACTGCCGTCCCACACGATATAGGCATCGTTGGCCGTGCAGGTGTAAACGATATAATCATCGCTGATTTGGTCGAGTAATTCCTCCGCAACGCTTTCAAAATACTGCTGTGCACTATCGGTACCGACAGCGTCGTTATTCAGCAGATAGACAGCGTCCACGCCGTAAGCGTCATAGATACTGTTCGCTAAGGTGGAGACCGTCTGCAGCGCCTCTGTGTCCCCTACCTCGCCGTATCTTCCGTACCAGGTTTCGGTAGCAAAGACCGGCATGGCCATCGCCAGCAGGAGCGCCAGGGTGGTTAAAAATACAACTATCTTTTTCATCACGGCACCCCCTTAGAATAAGTTCAGCAGCAAGCCGCCGACCGCATACACCACAGCCGCCACACCGGCGGATACGCCGAGGAACAACCGTGTAAGCTTACCCTTATCCACCGGCAGATTACCGATAAACTTACCCGTCTGACCGTTCATGGCAAAGGTGTATTTCTGTCCCTTATAATCGGTGTTCAGCAGCCAAACCGGATACAGCGCATATTTTGAAACACCGTTCAGCAGCTGCACACTGCTGAATTTCGGCGTCAGGGTCGTGAAGCCCTGCACTGTGCCCTGTAAGGTTTCCTCAGCGCTGTTCTTAATGCGTTCGTTCGCACGCGGAATAGAAGCCTGCATATCCACATCGTATTTATCAGCCAAATAACCTGCCAGGTAGGCTGTCTGGAAATTCACAGCTTCACCAAAATTGAACGGCTCAATGCTTTCCATCAGGTCATCCGGCATCTTCGTGGAGCCGTCCACCGGAATATTGGCAAACGCCATATTGCCCTGGCGGTAAATATCATAGTAGCTGGTTTCCGTATATTCGTACTTACTGTCCTTCCAGGTTCTGACCCGGGTGCCTTCGTAGGAGACCGCAGCGTTGATGTTGGAATCAAACAGCCAATACGGCACGTAAATACCCTTGATCTCCTCCAGCTTGTTTTCGCTCTTAAAGCTATTCGGTGCAAATTTTTTAGACGCCACATAGCTTTTCAGCTTTTCCTTCGCTGCGTTTTTATCCAGCTTAAACGGAATCACGTAATCCGGCTTGAGCATACCGGACAGCCTGCCGCTCATCACCACGGGATTGCCGCAGTAAGGGCAGGATGTGGCCGCTGTATTTTGGTCACCGACGATTTCGCCGCCGCAGGACTTACAGACGAATACGGACATATTGGCGTCCTCGCCGTTCCAATCCTGACCGGCATCGGCATTCCAGTCGAACTGGTCGCCCTGCTGGGCCGGTGCTGCGCCCATATCCGGCTGCTGGTTATTGAGCGCCTCATCCTTCTGCGCCAGCTCAGCCATCTCGTACTGTGAGCCGCAGTAAGGACAAAGCATTTTTTGTGAGGCAGTGTCAAATTCCAGCGCACCGCCGCACGCAGGACATTTATAATCAAGTAAATCTGCCATAATCAATCCTCATTTCAATTATTCAGGAAACGGGCGGACAAGCCGCCCGTTCGGTTCTTATGCCTTCGGTGTGCCGCAGTTCTGGCAGAAATTGGTCGTGTTCGTCGCGCCGCAGTTCGGGCATAGCCACTGACCGCCGTTCATCGGCTGCTGGTTGCCTGGCTGCTGGTAACCGCCGTTTACCGGCTGCTGATAGCCCTGCTGCTGGTAACCACCGTTCATCGGCTGCTGGTAGCCCTGTTGCTGATAGCCGCCGTTCATCGGCTGCTGGTAGCCCTGCTGCTGGTAGCCGCCGTTCATTGGCTGCTGGTAGCCCTGCTGCTGATAGCCGCCGTTCATCGGCTGCTGGTAGCCCTGCTGCTGGTAACCCATGCCGCCCATCGGCTGCTGATAACCCATGCCGCCGCCCATCGGGCTGCCGCCGAGCGCCATGACGATCTCGTTCGCCATCTGCTCCAGCCGTCTGTATTCCTCAGAATAACGGCTGTTCGGCTTATTCATGGAGCTGCTCAGATCAAAATGGATCTCACTGAAATACGGGCTGTTGACGTTAATGAAAATCTTAAAGTCATAAGTATAGTCATAGCGAGGCGGATTGTAGGAGCGACGGTTGCCCTGTGAATCCTTCATGTACTGCTCAGTGCGGTTTTCCTCTACCTCGTAGCGTACATTGGTAACCTGCGCAATATCGATAATGTCCGCATTTTCCGCACGGAAATCGCTCTTTTTGCTGACAACGAACTTGCGCTGTGAGTCATCAATGATCACCTTTGTGCCGTTACCGCCGAGCGTTCTGGTGGCGTTAAAGTGCGCCAGATTTTGCCTGTTTTGCTCTCTGTAGTTGATCTGCTGACGGATCTCGTCCACCGTTGAGCGCTTTCTCTCGCTGAAGAAGGGAGAGAGCTTCTTGGTGCAGTCGGAGCAGATCGTGCCGTCCTCTACCTTTCTGGAGCCAAGCATACCTACAGACTTACCGCAGATCGCACATTCTTTTTTATCAAAAAGTCCCATATTATTTCCTCCCGATTAGGTCATACATTATCGTTGATCGGTAAAATTATTGGATGTCGCCCTCGTTAAACGGATCACCGCAATGCGGGCAGAATTTCGGCGGATTATGCGGATCATCCGGCATCCAGCCGCACTTGTCACATCTGTAAAGCGGAGCACCTGCCGGCTTTGGGCTGCCGCAGTTCATGCAGAACTTGCCCTGATTCGTGGTGCCGCACTGTGCACACTGCCAGCCTGCTGCGCCTGCCGCCGGTGCGGGCTGCGGCTCCGGCTTCTTGCTGCCGCAATTCGGGCAGAAGTTGCCGCTTACCTGCGTGCCGCACTGACAGGTCCAACCGCCTGCTGCCGGTGCTGCCGGCTGCTGCGGTGCCTGCTGAGGCGCTTGCTGATACCCCTGTTGCGGTGCCTGCTGGTAGCCCTGCTGCGGTGCCTGCTGCTGTTGCTGCTGACCCATAGCGAACAGGTTCTGTGCATTCATGCCGCCCATACCGCCGGCGTTCATGGCCATGCCCATGCCGATAAAGCCGTTCATCGCGCCGCCCTGGTTGGAGGCTGCGGCTTTCATTGCGTCCGCCTGTGCGCCGACGAGCGTTGCGCCTGCCATGGTCGGATCTCTCATGATTGCGGTTCTCTGCGCCTGCTTGATCATCTCTGCATCCTCTTCCGGCAGGGTGATCGGGTTCAGGGCGATCGAAACCACGCTGAGGCCTCTGAGCTCGCTCCACTTGGCGGTGAGCGCTTCGTTCATGGCCGACTCCAGCTCCGTGGTGTGGCTGATGATCTGGTTCGGTCTGATCTCCAGGTCGCTGAGCTTGGCAAAGGCCGGCGCCAGCGCAGAAATAAATTCCGTCTTGAGCGTCGTATCCAGCTCTTCTCTTCTGTAATCCTGCTCCACGTTGCCTGCCAGGAAGGTGTAGAACTTCAGCGGATCGGTGATCTTGTAGGAATACACACCGCTGCAGCGGATCGACACGTCGATGTCAAGACCGATGTTTCTGTCGACCACACGGAACGGGATCGGGTTCGGCGTACCGAACTTGTTGTCGATCAATTCCTTCGTGTTGAAATAGTACACACGCTGGTCCTTCGCCGTATCGCCGCCGAAGGTGAAACGCTTGCCGATCGTCGCAAAGGTCTGTTTAATGCCTTCGCCGAGGCCGCCGTAGAAGATGGAAGGCTCGGTGGAGGTGTCGTAAATGAATTCACCCGGCTCAGCGCAAACGTCAACGACCTTGCCCTGCTCCACGATGATCATACACTGTCCGTCAGCGACCGCAATAATCGAGCCGTTGGAAATGATGTTGTCATTACCCTTGGTGTTGGAGCTTCTGCCGGTGGTTCTTTTCTGACCCTTGGTCATCAGAACGCTCTTGTCAATGCTTTCACAATAGAAAAATTCTCTCCACTGATCGGCGAGTGCACCGCCTGCTGCGCCAACTGCTGCTTTAATAAGTCCCATAAATTTACTCCTTTAAATAAAATTTTTGCAATTCTATTATATTACAGAAAGGCGTTGTTTTCAACCTTTATTCTCTGAAATTGTCAGGATTGATATCCGCGCCGTTCAGCAGCTCGGTCACCATGTCCGCAAAGATCTGATAGTTAGCCGTATCCTCCACAAACGCCTTGTTACCGTCAACATCCAGATCATGGTTGCGGTACATATAGAATTCATAATACAGACCGTTGATCTCTGTGTACAGCTCGCACTCCACATTCGGGAAGCGGTTGATCATGTGTGCGTAGTAGGTATAGTCGCCGGAGGTTACCTCGGTATAATCCTCGGTATTCTCTTTTCTGCTGTTATAAACCGAATCGGTAGTGGTGCCTTCCGCATAGATTTTATACGGAATGCCGTCCGCCTCGTAGGTACCGACAACCAGCATATCGTTCATCCGCAGCGTCTGCGACAGCTCCACGCTCTGACCGGCGATCGTAGCCGGCGTCACATACCCGATCGTGTTGGAGGAATCCATCAGCTTGCCGTCCTTTACCAAACCGTTCTCGCTGAGCAGCTCAAAGGTGGTGTAGGTTTCGATCGCTTTGAGCACCTCGGCCCACTGCTCTGCTGTCAGGTCATCGTTCACATAGTATACGTCCACGTTCACGGTCGCATAACCGTCCATAAACGGAATGAAAATATCGTATTCTACCTCTGCGCCAGAGGAGGGCTCAGCCGTATGCTTGCAGGTCTCCAGCCCGTTCAGCTCGATCGTCTCTACCGTACCGCTGGACTTGCCGAAGGCGTATTCCTTACCGTCCTCCGTCGTCACAGAGGCGAAAACACGCATATAATAGCACTTGTACTCAGCGGCGTTCGTATAGACCGTGTAGGTATGGCGGTTCTCTCGCTCAGATTTTTCTTCCATCTTTTCATACGTCGGGAACGCTGTAGAAAAGCGCGTGCCGTAGAAGGTGTCGTCGAAGGTGATCTGCTCGTAGCCGTCCGGAAGCTCCGCCACAGGCGCAGCCGTCGTCTCTGCTGCGTTGCTCGGGTCGTCGCCGTCGCCGGTATTTTTAGAGCAGCCGGCCAGCAGCACCGTGCCAAGCACAAACAGCATTACTAAGATAACAGATAAAAACTTTTTCATCATCAAAACTCCTTTCAATATTCACGGTGGAGCTTATGCCCACGGGTTTGTACTTTCGGGCGGTCGGATGTCAGCCAGGAGGAACTGCTCCCACAGATACCACTTGCCGTCCTTCCCTAAACGCAGCTGTACATACCGCGGACTGTCGGCGCCGCCGGAGGTGATATACAGCTTTGCATAATTCTCTTCATTATAGGAATACGGATTTTCGCTGACGCGCACGGTATATGGCGTGGCAGGCTCGTAATCGTTCTGCGGCGTTGCGCCGTTAAAGTAGGAACGCGGCACGTAGTCCTTATCCATAAAGCGGTCGCGGATGAACTGCTTGTCGTAAGTCGAAAGCGGACGCGGTCCTTTCAGATAGTCCAACATCGCCAAAGAAAGCTCCTTGTTCTTTGGGTAATAGCACAGCGCCAGCACCGTCAGCGCCGCTGTGTCAAAGGGCGTGGCCATCGCGGCCTGCGGAAGCGCCTTAAACCCTTCCAGGTCTGACGGCATAGCGGCAAACACGATGTCGCGCACGCCGTTACCGGCCGGTGCAGGCGTGGTCGGTACATTGTCTAAAAATCCCATAAAATCTCTCCTTTACCGATTTTTTACTGTTTTCAGTCCCATCAGCATTTCATAAAATTCAAACAGCAGACCGCGGCTGTCCTCCGGCAGCTCCATCGTGTTATCGATGCGGCTCTCGCGTTGCGGCGTTTTGAAATACAGACTGGTGACCGGCGCGTCGAGCGCCATTTCTTTTTTCGGAGGCAGCGCTTCCCACTGCTCGATACCGTGCAGACGGTAAGCCTCACTGACCTTTTCAGCTTCCGCCAGCGGCGGAAAAAAGCGCGAACGGCTTTCCTTTGCATTCGGTTCACGGCGCTCACGGATGTTCAGCTCTGCGCCGCTCTGCCGTATCGCCAGCGTGATCTCGAGCAGCCCGTCTTCCATGCCGCCGAAAACAGCATAGCGGCAAAAGAAGCAGTCGTCCGGCAAAGGCTCACAGGCCGCTTTCTTGCCGGCAAACAGATTTTTGATCCATTTTCCGATCGCACTCACCTCCACTCTGCCTTATCATGCAAGTTTATTATAAATCAAAAAAATCCCGTTGTAATCATCACAAGTGATAGTTTTGAGCAAAAAAATCAAAAAAATTTGCAAAAAAACGCCCCAAAAGGGTGTTTTTCCCGTTTGCGACGTTTTTGTGTTTCGTTTACGTTTTATTTTCACACTAAGCTTTCGTGACTGATCGCCAGCCCGATGACCCGCGCCTTGATCGCCAGCTCGGTACGGCTGCGGTAGCCGGTTTTATCCAGCATCGTTCTGACGTGCTTCTTTACCGTATTTTCCGATATGCCGAGCTGCTGCGCCACCTCGGCGTTGGACGCGCCGGTCGTGATGATCCGCAGCACCTCCAGCTCCCGTTCCGACAGATCTGCGCTGCTGGCGAGCCCCAGCCGAACGGCAGGCGCCGAGGTCGGATACACTGACTCCCCTGCCACCGTTCTGTCCATTACCTCCAGCAGGGTCTGCTCCTCTGTTTCCTTGAACCAAAAGCTGTCCACACCAATGCTTTTCGCACGCGTGATCCAGGAGCGCTCCGGCATGGAGGTCACGGCAATAATTTTGATGTCAGGATACAGCTTTTTAATGCGCTCAGCGGTATCCAGCCCGTTGGAGCCGTCGTTCATCAGGATATCCATCAATACGAGATCTACTTTATTTTTGAGCAGATACACCTCAACCACCGACGCACTCGTCACCGAAAACGCCAGCTCATAGCGATCGGAGGACCGCACATACATCTCAAACAGCTGGCGTGAGATCGACTGATCGTCCACGATCATCACCTTGGTTTTTTCCATTGCTCTCCCTACTTTCTGAGCTTAATACGCAGCAGGAAACGCGGCTGCGCTATCACTTCCATCATGCCGCCGTACAGCTCCACACTGGTTCTGAGATTACGCAGGCCGCCTTTCTCCTTGATCGGCTTTTTCGGCTGCCTGCCGTTATTGGTCAGTTCTACGACGATAATGCCGTCCTGCTCCGTCAGCCGCACGTTCAGCTCGCTGCCGTCAGCATGCTTTACCGTGTTCGTCAGACATTCGTTGATCGCTTGCGCCACCAACCGGTTCAGCCGCGGCTCTTGCGGGATTTCGCCGTCGATACGCAGCGTCACATCCACTGCCTTCGCCGCCTTATACAGCGTTTCCAGCCGGTCCTCGCTGTCGTTAGAGACCGCCTCGCGCTTCAATACCGAAACCGTAAACTGCCACAGTGCCACCAGCGCCTCCCGGTCCGCTGACGGCTGCGAAAGATACGCGCGCAGTGCCAGCAGCGATCGGCCCACGTCGTCGTGCAGCTTTACCTTCGCCGCCAAGATCTCGCGCTCGCGGATCATTTCATCCATATTGCGGTCATACGCCTTGAGCTGACGGTTCACCTCCTGCAGGTGCCGGTTACGGATATCCAGCTCGCGGCTCTTGGTATATTGCTCCGTCACCTCGTAAGCGATCATTTCGTTGATTTTTTTATCGTTAACCTGCAGGCTGCCGAGATAAAAGCTCCACACGCTGCCGTCGGAAAGGTGCAAAAACGTCTCGCCGCCGAGCGTGGTGAGATTACAGCCGTCGCGCAGCTTGCCGGCGCGGATCTTCTCCAGCACCGACACAGTATCCATCAGCGGTTCTCCCAGCGCTTCCTGACAGATATTCTGCATTTTTGTATTCACCAGCAGTGCTAAGCCGTCCTCTGTGCTGAAACAGATGCCGTCAGGCAGCATATCCAGCCCCTCCAGTATTGCGTTGGGCGTCAGGGCTTCATTCGATACACGCCGTACACGCACAGCCAGCAGCACGGTCGCCGCCGTTAAAACAGCCGTCAATATCACGACAGCCGCCGTCGGTATTTGCGCCAGCAGCGATTGCTCCGCTGGCGGCAGCGGCAGACGAAAGTAATAGCCGTGCAGGCCGCCAATCATCAGCAGCAGGCTGCACAATGTCACCGCAAACAGCGGCACAAACACGGCCCAAAACCACTTGCCGATTTTCACGCTGACAGCATACACCAACAGGTACAGCTGCAGTGTTGAAGCCAGCAGCAGCAACGTCGCCAGCACCTGATAATACAATAATGACATCGTGCTCATCATGCGCCGTCACCTCCCGGTAAAAGAACGGTGATATAACTGACGCCGTCGTTCAGCTCCGCTGTCAGCTTGCCGCCAAGCGAGGCCACTGCCGCGGCGTAAGGTGCCGCTTCCGGCAGCGCCGAGGGGGCGCTGATCTCCATATAAAACCGCAGCATACCGTCCTGTATCTGCAGCAGCGTCAGCACGGCCAAGGCGCCGGGCAAGGCCTGCTCCAGCGCATTTTCAAACAGCTCATACAGCAGTAACGCCACCCGACCGTCGACCGTATAGCCCTGCTCGGTTTCACAAAAGCAGTCGATATCCAGCAGCTTGACATACTCCAGCGATTCCGCCATCGCAATGCCCAGCTCGTCAAGGTCAATTTTTTCGCTGCTGTCCGTCAGCAGCAGCAGGTTGGAATACCGCTTGATGAAAGCGCTGAGCACCGCGGCCTGCTTCATCGTAAAGCGAAAGGCCTCTTCCTCCTCGGGCAGCGTCTCGAGCATGGCCTGTACCTTCTCGAGCTGCGGCCGGATCTGTCTGGCAATACGGTCATACAGCTCATTCTGCTGTGCCGTTGTCCGCCGGCTTTCCTCCAGGGCGTTCGCCGCGTCCAGCAAGGCGTTTTCTTCAATCAGGTAGTCCTCCGTATCGGACAGCTCACGGTTCAGCCGCAGGATTTTGCTGATGTCCTCCAGCCAGTAAAAATAACCGCCCTTGATTTTATAGCTTTTTAGCAGCAGACTGCCGTCCTGCAGCGGCACCGGCGTGCGCTGCGCCTGCTGAACCTGATGCGGCGACGGTACCAGCTCTCGGATCGGATTCAGGACGACGCGGTAGGCGTTATCCGTCAGCCCCGCTTTGATGGTGGAAGCCGCAAAGAAATCCTGATAATGCGAATTCGTCGGGATCAGGTGCGCCAGCGCCAGGCTTTCCCAAAACAGCATCGCGCCAAGGCACACCAGCTCCGGCATCTTATAAACGCGGAGGATCACATAATGCGCCGCATTGCCCCCTGCATAATTTGCCCAGTAAAAAAGGCAGAGCGCGATCACCAGCAGCGGCATCCAGCTATACTTGACGAACCGGCGTCTTACGCCCACCTTAAACACTGCTATCAGGATCGCCAATATGCTGACGAAAAAGAAACCTGCCACGGCGTAGTAGACCGGACCGTAGGCATAATCGCCGTTCCAGTGCAATAAATCAGGCTGGAACGCAAACGCCAGCTGGTGCAGGTCGTTGGTAACGACAAGGCCCATCATCACTAAGACCGGCAGCAGCAGCCAATACCACCGGCGGGAGGTCATATATGTCTCACTCTTGCCGAGGTACAGCACCGACAGGAACATGATCAACGGCATCAGCAGCAGCGGCACGTAATACCAATACCAAAGCTGACGGTCAATAAAGGTATTTTTCAGCGTCAGCTCATATTTAATGGCGCGCAGCAGCGTCCACACGATCATCAGCACTGCAAAAAAGGTCATATTCCGCCGCACCTCGTGCTGGATAAAGCGCCGCCGGATGCTGAACATCCAAACGGTGAACAACAGGATATACAAAAGCGAGGAAAGCGCCTGCGAACCGGGGATGCCGATCCTGTCGCCCGTCAGATGAATCACGCCGCAGGCAGCCACGACGCCGATCATCACAAGATACAAATAGGCTTCTGACAGCCATTGTCTGAGCTTCATCGCACCGCCTCCTTTCCTCTCTAACTTAATAATAGCTTAAGCCATGTCCAAAATCAAGAAGAAAACGCCGGCCGCTCCCATAGCAGGAACGGCCGGAACGTATGATTGCCATCTTTAAGCTAATTTACATTAAGGTGATCGTAAAGCCAAAGAGCATCTGCGCGGCATAATAGGTGATCAGCGTGACCAGCCGCAGCGGCAGCTTGCCGAAGCGCTTGTTGTCCGCAAATTTCAGCGCGAGCGTGGAATCAGAGATCATAAACAGCAACGGCGCCGTCACCAGCACCACCTGCATCACCGGATGCCCGACGAAGCCGAACAGGGCAAGCGTGATGGACTGCGCGCCCATCGCAGACAGCCCCATAGCATAAATCAAAAACGGAACCGCCAGCTTGCCGAGCTTGACGCGTATCAGCGTTTTGACGACAATGGCTGTCGCCAGAATGATCGCCCAGGCAATCAGGAATACTTTCCGATCGAACGCGCCTTTTGCGTGCAGCTCCTTCACAAAGGCAATGATATAGATGATATGCCCTGCCAAGAATGCCGCCGCGCCGATCACGGTACAGATAATATTATTGCGCCGTTCGTGCGCATCCTGCTTAATATACGGCTCAAGCGATAACAGCGCGTCACCGATCATGCCGAGCACCAGCGCGATCACAATCAGCTTGCCGTATGCCTTTGCCTCGCTCATCGTCAGCGCAATCACGCCGTTCGCCACAAATATACCGGAGGCCAGCATTTTCAGCCAAAACGCTTTTTTCGTCACATAAGGATGCGCCGCCACCGTGTACCAGCTGCCGACGAGAATATCGATCACAAACAGGACGGAAAAAAGATAAATGCCTGTCATAAATAATCACCTCTCGTCTATTATATCACAAAATAGCGAATTTGTCATTCATTTTTTAAAAATAAAAAGCCCCGCCGCTGAAAGCCGCAGCGAGGCATGATTATTCACCAACAATCGCTTGCAGAATCTCTGCAAACTGCTCCTGATAAGCAGCTTCTTCTTTTCGTACAGCATCGCGATATGATTCTATCTCGGCACTGCTGATAATCATGGACGAAGCAAACGTAAGTGCTTCTGCCGCTTTTTCTGTTTTGATGACAACCTGCGTATACAGCGGGCCGGTTGTCAGGATCTCCAACGCCTGTTCGCTTGTCAAAAATCCGCTTGTGGTGATACCGAACAGATCATAGATCGTATCATTTGCAATAGGACCGATGATAACGTCATACTCTCGGAGCGCATCTTTTCTCCCGTTCCGGTTGCTGAAGATATAGTTAAACCATTCTCCGTCACGGGAAAAGGATTTGACACGCAAGCCGTCTGTTTGCAATTCATACGAGTTGATATATGTGTCCAAGCCCTTCCGCATTCTCGCCCAGCGGCGCATAAATGCCGAATCAGGCGACAAATAGAAGCCCTGTCCGAAATCCGCATTTTCTCGGCCGTGATGAACATCAGGCTTGCGTATTTCCTCAAATCCGGTATGGTATAGCTTCATTTTTCTCATCCTTTTCCTATCATTATTATTAAGCTGATTTCAATATGACTGTCTACCCATCAAAGAATTTCTTCGGAGCCGGTTTCACGCCATTCTTCGGAACGGCAACAGAAATAACGGCGCGAACAATACGTCCGTCATCGACGGCGCTGTCATCATTGTTTTACGCTATCATGAAGCAAACCTTGCTTTATCGCTTGAAGGAATAAATCTCTTCGCCCTCAAACGTCTCCCCTGTCGGAGCAAAACCAAAGCCCGTGTAAAGCTTAACCGCTCTTTGATTATCCTGCTCCAAGGTAAGCAAGATCCTGTCCGTTTTATAGGCTGTCATCATTTCGTCAACGATGACAGGCAGAGCCCGTTTTCCGTATCCCTTCCCCTGATAATCAATATCTATCATATATCTGCAGAAGAGCGGTGCTTTCTTAACCTCCCACCAGCCGTAAAAGGCAAAACCGATGACCGTATCATCGTCCATGATCAGCCTGCTTTTCCACTCAGGCTCATAAACGGACTGGACGATAGAAAAAGCCGCACTGCTCACCCATTCCTCATCCAAAGGGCATTTTCTTTCGGGATCGGTGGTAACGAAGGTGGCCTGTCGCCAATTTTCACGCGTTATATCCTCTAAGTGAATCATCAATCCATTCTCCATAATCCTTTTTTCTATGCAGACAGACCGTCGCAGCAGTAGCTGCCGACCAATCAGCCTTCGCCTTGCGGCTCGTCTTCTTGGGGCATCCTTGCATGGGTAGTGTTAGCCGTTCTGTCCTTCGCTTCGCTTTGACAGTACGGACACCACCTCAATATGGCTCGACACCTTGATATTGATGTCACTTAAGCCTGCCTGTTCGCGGAAACATATCCAGCGAAAATAACTACTGTTTGTGCTGTAATCATTGTCGCATCAGTACCGTAAACTTGAATTTCGTTGAAAAGCCTATCCTCTTAAACTTTCCAATTCACTTAACGAAAGTTTTTTTACTAAAACACTGTCTTCCTTTGAATCAAGAGCATATTTTTCAATATTTCTTAATGCAACAAAATAATCTACATCTCCAATGATGGCATCTTTAGTTGTGCTGACAAGAACCAATTTCCACTCAGTTAGAACTTTACCCTCTACCCGATATTCATTTTGTGGTAATTTAGGCAAAACCGTTTCTGTTCCTTCTGTCAATGCAAATGCGCCAAAAGGTGTGCCGTCAGGTTTACCATAAAATTTAGGAGTAGCGGTATATGCGTTGCTCCAATCCGTTGTTCCTTTTTTTCCTTTAAACTTATCGAATAATCCCATGTTAATCTCCTTCAAAATCATAAATTATCTCCGACATCCAATCCGGCAACTCAACTCACCGCTGACATCTAAATCGACCACTCAATCGCTGTTATCTAAACCGAGGTCTAAACTATACCGCCGATCTTCGGAAAAATCCGGTTGCCGTGTTCCCACGAACTGCGAGAGCTTAGGCGCGAGGATAGACGTCGTGCCCTGAAAGTGGCTTAAATCAAGGCTTTTTCACACCTTAATCCTTAATGCGATAAGTGATGCCCCAAGAGCGCAGCGATTGGCTGGCAGAACTTATGCCTTGGCAGACAACAGACAGACCGTCTCAGCAGTAGCTGCCGACCAATCTGCCTTCGCCTTGCGGCTCGTCTTCTTGGGGCATCCTTGCATGGGTAGTGTTAGCCGTTCTGTCCTTCGCTTCGCTTTGACATCAGGCAGACAGTTTCAATGTGCCTTGGGACGTGCCGATTGATGTCAACGGTTGCCGATTTTTACAGTTTAGAATTTGTCAACAAAAACCGCTATGAGGGAATTTGTCCAAGGCTATGCAATGGCCGCTAAACCAGAAGTTGCCACATTCAATTGTTGTTAAATCGCTGGTCCTGATACAGTTCGTTCGTCATGAGCTCGCCTGTTTCCTTAGTAAATGCCTTGCTGGCATTTTCGTCACCTTGAAAGAGCCTATATTATCGGTATCTATCTTCTGGTAGAAAAAACTGTTGCTGTCATCGTTGCATTTAAGCAGATAGTTCAAACTCATATCTGCCGAGAACCCGCTCCAGGAATATTCTTCCTCGTTACCGATCACGATAAAACACCAACTTGCGTAATGCTCAAACACCGCTCTGTATTTTGATCCTTTGACCCCTGTGCCATTGCTCATCACAATCACGGGGTATTTTTTATCAGCGGAGGCGAGCTCATCGGGATAATATATCTCGTATTTTTTATAGTTTTCTAAAACCTTCACCTCTGTATAGGCAACTGCATATTTTCCGTTTTTCAGATAGGTCGCTTCTATATTGCCGCCCATCTTAACCGTTTCTGTATAGTTCTTCGGGACGGAAGGCTTGAGAATATTAATAACAATAATCCAATCAATGAAACAATCACCACGCCAAACACAATCAGCATTATCTTTACGCCTTTATGTCTCTCCATGAACTTTTGTTTTTTATCCATCACGATATCCTTCAATCTTCCATAAATACCTGATTAACAGAACATTTGCAGAATACTATCTGCAATCTCTCTGCAGCGGTTTTCCAGCGCGAAATGTCCACTGTTCACCGGTACAATCTTTGCATCAGGTAAATCCTTCCTGAACGCCTCTGCTCCAGCCCAAATGAATGATGGATCATCTTTGCCCCAGATAGCCAACAGTTTTGGCTGATAATCCCGCAAATATTTCTGGAAGGTCGGATACAGCTTTACATTATTCTGATAATCAAATATTAGATCCGACTGTTTTTCTGCATAGTCGGGGATTACTGATGCATAATATAAATCCAATGAATACCCATCCGGAGAAACAGAGCCATCCTCAGTACCGAAAGTGTATTGGCCAATCACAGTTTCCTTAGCAAATGCACTCTTATATTGTTCCCTTAATTCGATAGTAGGATTCTCCCAGTATTCAGCACGAGCTTCCCATTTCTTGCCGAGCCCTTCCTCGTAGACATTACCGTTCTGGCTAACGATACCGAGAATTCTGTTTGGATGTTTCATTGCTATCCTGAATCCTATCGGAGCACCATAATCAAATACATACATATAGAACTTTTCAACATTAAGTGCGTCAAGAAAGGCATCCATTATCTCCGCTATATGATCGAAAGTGTAAGAGAATGTCTCCCTTGCAGGGCTCTCACTCTGACCAAAACCCGGATAGTCCGGTGCAATCAGGTGAAACTTATCCTCTAGCATCGGTATCAGATCACGGAACATATGTGATGCTGACGGAAAGCCGTGAAATAGCACCATTGTCGGATTCGATGCATCTCCACTTTCTCTATAAAAGATTTCAACCTCATTTACATTAAGTTTATTGTATTTCATGTTTCCTTTTCCTTTGACAAATCTCGATTTTACTTACTGAAAACCTTCCGTGCAGGCTCACACCCGTGACATCAGAACGACTGTTTCCACATGCTTCGTGAAGGGGAACATATCAAAGCCGCGGATCGTTTCGGCACGGTAGCTGTGCTGCGTCAGGTAGTCCAGATCGCGTGCGAGCGTCACCGGATTACAGGAGATATAGACGACCTTTTCCGGTGCCAGGCGGCATACGGCCTTCAAAAACTTCACCGTCGCACCGGCACGCGGCGGGTCCATCAGCAGCACGTCCGGTGTCTCCCCGTCCTGCGCCAGCGCCGTCAGGTACTCCCCTGCGTCACCGCACTGAAAGCGGATGTTGCTCACGCCGTTCAGACGGGCGTTGGCGACCGCGTCACGCACGGCATCGCGGTTCAGCTCCACGCCGATCACCTGTTTCGCTTTTTCCGCCGCAATGATGCCGATCGTGCCGGTACCGCAATAGGCGTCAAACAGCGTTTCGCTGCCGGTCAGCTGCGCTGCGTCGATCGCCGCGCGGTACAGCCGTTCACACTGCACCGGATTCACCTGATAAAACGAGGCCGGCGAAATACGGAAGCGACAGCCGCACAGCACATCCTCGATCGTCCCCTTGCCGTAAAGCACGCGGCTCTGCTCGCCTAAAATCAAATTGGTTTCATAAGGGTTGATATGCTGCACCACGGTGGTGATTTCCGGATGCTCCCGACAGAGCGCCTTGACGAAATGATTCCGTGACGGCAGCTGCGAGGACAGTGTTACCAGCACCACCATGATCTCACCGGTCGCAAAGCCGCGGCGCACCAGCACGTGCCGCAGCACACCGGTATGATAGCGCATATCGTACGGCTTGATCTTAAAGCTGTCGGCCAGACGGCGCACCGTCTGTACAATGCGGTCGCACTGTACATCCTCGATCATACAGCTGTCAACCGGTACGATTTTTTGCGTCGTGCTCTGGAACACACCGGCCGCACACCGGCGGTGCTTATAATCCCAATAAAACGCTGCCTGAACCTTGTTGCGGTAATGCGTTGGCTCCTCCATACCGACGATCGGCTGCACCGGCGCATAACCGGACAGCATCCCCTCCAGCTTTCGTTGCTTATACTGCAGCTGCTGCTCATACGTCAGGTTTTGCAGCTGGCAGCCGCCGCATTTTTTATAAACCTTACACTGTTCCATAGCTTCTCCTTACCGCAGCAATGACGGTTAATAAACGACGATAAAGATCACCCCACCATCGCCGTCCAGGAAGGCGTTCAGATGACCGCCGTCATCTGATTCATACTTGTAAATCGTAATATCGGTGCCGTTATACTGGGCAATGTTGTCCAACCCGATCTTCTCCAGCAGGAGCAGCCCCAGCTCACCGATTTCAATCTTGTAGGACTGCTGTGTTTTCGGCTCAGAATATACTCTGCGTATAAATGTTCCGTCGCTGAGGCCGGATATGTACGAGCGGTTATATACCTCGTCGCCGGTGATCAGCGCTCCCTTCACCACGCCGTTATCCATAAAATAGATCGCGCCGTCCGAGAAGCACTGCAGATCATACTGCCCGTCGAACGGGAGAAAGTCCATCAAGCTTTGTACGTCATAGTTGATCTTATTCACAATACCGTCGATCGTCGACTGGAGGAACCGATCCTTCAGCTTTCCGACCAAGTACGAATTGCCGGTATCCTTCTTGCGCTGATAAAACGCGTCCTTCAGCTGCTGCTCGGTATAGGCGTCACCGATCTGTACGCCGCCGAAGTCACACTCGCTCAGAGAGAACGGAACCGGCTCCGGAAATTGGAAGTACACATCTTCAAACAGCGTATTCTGGTAACCGAATTCACCGATATCCATAGAAAAGCTGCTTGTACCGATCTTCAAGCCGACATCCGCACGCAGTGTCACCTGCGTTCGTCCCTGCAAAAAGTAGGTAAACGACGCGTCCTTTAGTGCAAAATCCTTGATCGGATGGTATAAGGTACTGGATAGCTCCAGGTCGCCGCTGGTGGCAAATTCTACGTCAAATACATCGATTGCCAGCTTCGCCGGAATTATGGCGCAGATGCAAAGACCGATGTCCACGCCAATACCGACGGTAATATCGGCGTTACCCTTGACGGCAAAATCGAGGTCCGGACTGTCCACATCGCCGGTGGCGTCCGGCTCGCCCAGAACAGGATTCGGGTATTTTGAATTTTTCAGCTGCAGGTAGAGCTGGTTATTCTCGTCGCGGTCAAGGCGCATAAAGCCGGATTCACTCAGCTCCACCGAGGCCTCCAACTCGCCGTAAACCGTCACGCACAGCTGGATCAGAATACCAAAGCTGACCTTGCTGGCCTTGTTCCGCGCATTTTTGATAGTCGACCCCTCACAGCCGATAATAAAGGCACCGAGCGCAAAGCGCCCCGGCTCCAGGTCAGAGGTGTCTTTAATATCGACAATGCCGAACTTCCCGACATCCTTATTCGCCCACGGCAGGCTAAAGTCGCCGCCGCCCGTATACTTTACGGAGATCTTTTGGTCGCAGATAAATCCGATATCGAACACATTAGCGGAGGGATTATTTTTATCGTAATGCAGATTGGGGCGAATGGCAGGGTCAGTCAGCGTCAGCTTAGCGCTGATTTCGCTTTTCTCTTTGCCGTGCTTTGACATATCGACTGTGCTTTGATCATCCTTCTGCGTCGTCGTCTGACTGTCCTGATCGCTATCGCTCCCGTCGTCACCGTCATCATCGTCGTCCTTCGTCAGGTCGCGGGTATACTTAATGGAAATTTCTTTGCCGATCAGCTGATAGCCCGCCAGCTGTGACTGCTTTTTCGTTCCCTTATAGTTATAATCAATGCTATTTTTATCAAAAAAGGTGATCTTGCTGTCATTGCCGATGCCGGCAGCGGCAGAACGGACGTCGGTCGGAACATAGTTATCCAGCGTCACACCCTCCTCCGGAATAAAGGCCACCTGCGTGGGCGTCACACCGTCCGGTGAAATATCGATCCGGTCAAAGACCTCCTCCAGCGTCGGCACAGTAAAGGACACATACGTGCTGCCGATCGCCGTCACCTTGCCGCTGAAGCCCATCACAAAGGTCGGCAGCTTGGCGTTTTCTTCCGGCGGAACAACAAACAGATCGCCCTCCGAAAGATCGGCAAAAAAGTCAGGCAACTGTTTATATAAAATAGTGTAGATGCCGTCCTGCTCGGCGTAATAAATATCCTCTACGTTCTTTTCGAGGTCCTCATCCTCGGCAACAACAGCAGCGTCGTTAAAAACGATCTCACTGCTCGTTTGACCGGTCGCGGAGACCGTCGCCAGCTTAGAGGAGCCGTTCTCACCGATCATCAGCACCGACGTCACCACGATCGCTACCACGCACAGGCAGGCAACGGCCGCCACGAGGATCTTCCGCAGCTTGCCGTTATTGCCGCCGGGCAGCGACGGGCGCGGGCGTTGACTTTTTTCACGGTTCCCTTTTCCGCGCTTTTCCTTCCCGTTTGCAGCAGGCTGTGACGGCGCGGCAGCACCCATCCCGAACGGCGCTGTCGGGTCGAACGGCGCGGCAAAATTCGGCGCGGCCGGTGCAGCCGGCGCACTTTCGTTTTGCCGATGGCAATAAGGACATTCGTTTAAGCTTTCATCATACATCAGGCCGCAGCCGGTACAAATTTTCATACGCTTTTCTCCCCTTGGACAAATTCTATCAAAAGTGTATCATATCCGCCGTGGTATGTCAATTTTCCTTTTCTCGCCGGTAACACAAAAATCGCATCTCCTACGGTTATAGGTCAAGCCGGGAGCGGCATAAGATATAGCGGTCAAAAAAGGCTCATTTCACAAAACAAAAGGCAAAAATGTAAGAGCCCGTCTCACATTTTTGCCACACAGATGATTATGTATTCACTTTTGTTTAGCCAGCGCTTATTTGAATTGGCCGACCTTGCTGTTATTGATGACTGCCGCTTTTCTGGACAAGCTTTTATCGACATTCTGATAGCTTCTTGCAGCGTTATTACACACATTCTGAATACTGTTGATTCTGTTTTTAATATCATTCAGATTATTATAAACATTATTCAATCTGCCGGTAATATTGGCTCTCTGCTTAATTTGATTATCCAGCGTATTGTTAACATTATTCACCTTGTCCCTTGCACTTTGAACGCTCTGCTTAGCGGAATCACACCTTCCTGACGCATTCAAAACCGAAGAACAATTAATCTTTGTACTTCCCATAACCGCCCACCATTAAACTCTCGGCTGTCCGCAATTTGGGCAAAATCTCTCGTTTGCCGGATATTGATGTGCACACTTAGTACAGAATACAACACCACCGTTTTGCGGAGCAGGATTAGCATTTCGCGGAGTAAGATTAGCATTTTGCGGAGCAGGGTTGACATTTCGCGTTTCCGGTACAGGCGGTGCAGTGACTACCTGCTGTTGATTGGAATATCCCTTTTCCGCTTTACCACTTGACTTTTTTAATGTCATAATTAAATTAAAAACAGAGACTGCAATTAAAATAGCCAGTAAAACATAGATAATGATAAATTCTATATACATATTTACACCTCAGCTCTCATCCAAGGGACTTGCGCCCCTTGGATGTTATTATTTACTCTTCGTCGTCCTTTTCCTTCTTCTTTTTCAGGATGATGAACAACACGATACCGCCAACAACCAATACAATACCTGCTAAGGTCGGATAAAAGGCATACGGATTGTTAACAAATCTGATGAACCAATTATTAGATACCAGCAAGTTATCTGCTTTCAACGCAAAATCAGCCGTTTCAGTGCCGTTTCCGGCTTTGTCGCCTACCTTAATCACCAGCGACTTCTTGGAATTGCTCGCCGGCAATGTAAACGTTACCTGATATGCAGTATTATCGTCCGTAGTTGTGATATCTGTTTCCTGATCAATTTTTACCGCATCGCCGTCATATTGAACAGAGAGCGTACTCAAATCGACCGCATCCAGGCGGTAACTGCTTATGATCGCGGTCACCGTAGCAGTTTTGCCGTCGGTGCTGAAGGCGTCGTCCTCGATTTCACATGGATTAGAAACAATCTCCTTATGCGTATTATCTTTGAATTTTTCATTCTGAAGCGAAGCGTTCATATCCGCAGTCGGTGGAGCAGTAAGCACAACAAATTTCAAGATTTTGCGTGTTTCCTCAGGGTAGTTTTCCACTGCTTCGTTGTTGAGGTTGGTATTCTTAGCCTCATCATGCGTCGTAGCCAGAATTTCATAGACGCCCTGTTGATTAAACAGATCATCATTCAGCAGTAGATACTTATATTCCTTTACTGCATACGCGTCCTTTTCCGGATCAGGCTCTATCACCAGATAGTCCTTATCCTTTTCCAGCTCAATTCGCTGTTGATCATGCTGCGATTCATTCACATAATCTAAAAGCAGCGTTGTCTCTTTAGTATCGATAAAATCGCAGTTGATCTCCGTAAACAATGCGCTATCCTTATCATCTTTGTCAACATCTTTTTTGACAAAGGGCTTGCACGAACGTTAATTGCCGCAGTGTCCTTCTCATCGTCGATCGTGACATCAACGGTGTTATCTTCAGAAGGCTGCTCTCCGTCAATCGTTACAGTACCGTCATTTTCGATCGTGACAACAATCGTCTGTACCTTCAGCGCTAATACCAGCGCTGTCTCAGCTGTTTCATCGCCGGCAGTAACCGTCACAGACGCCGGTGCATAGTTTTTAGCAGTCGCTGAAACGGTGTAGTTTTTCCCTTCCACACCGTCGAACGAATAGGAAAGGTCTTTGACCGTAACTGCGGTTTCTTCCCCGTCACACTCAGCAGTAACTGTAACTGCATTCTTATCCGCTTCTGCTACGCCGCTGATCGTACCACTAACGGTCACGATGCGGTCAAGGTGAATTTCAGTACCGGTGGATTCTTCGCCAATCACGAGGTTTTTACTACCGTCTGCATATCCGTCTTTATTTACGGTAAGCGTATAGTCACCGATCGGAACATCCGTGAAAGCTACCTCACCGGCCGTATCGGTCTTTTCTGTCGTACCGTTCAGCTCTACCGATGCATTTTCAATGGGGTTTTCCTCTTTGTCCAACACGGTCACAACATAGCTAGCCACCGTTTCTCCCTCTGCGTATACCACAGAGGAAGTGTGAATCGGCAATACTGAAAGCATCAGTATCATGGCCATCACAAGGGATATGAGTTTCTTTGAGACCACTTTAACATTTTCCATCATTCTTTTTCTCCTCTAAATCTTTACTGTGAATATATTTAAAAACTTTGCCGTTCAGCGCCAAATGCATCTGAAGCGCAAAAGTCATTGCCGATAATACCATCGTCTGTGCCGTCACACTGCTATTTCTGCTTAAAAACACCACAAACAACACAACACTGACAATGAGTCCGGCATCTGCCACAACGGCCGGCAGCGCTGAAAAGAAACGTACAGGATTGAGCATACCCGTTATCTTTTTATCCTTTTTCAGGCGTCGGAACAAATACAGCTTGATGATCCATCCAATCAACAGGCTTAACCAAAACAAGGCAGACGAAAGATAAGAAATTAGTATCACCGTTTTGCTTTCGCTTCGGTAATCGGTAATCAAGGAAAAAATGATCGATAAGGAAGCAAACAGCATCAGCGCCATGGATATATCATCCAACAATCTCAGCTTACCGTATCTCATTCAATTACCTCGTCTGTGTTAATGAAGGTTTCCTCCTCCACAATATCAAAAGAAACATTCGTCGCTGCCTGTTCAGACAAAACGGTCGTCCCTGCTGCCTCCTCTTGCAATACAGAAGTCGCTCCAACATCCTCGGAAAGAACATCCGTTGCCGCCTCGTCCATTGACAAAACATCAGTAACAATCTCATCATCGCTCAGCACATCTGTTGCCGCTTCACTATAGCCATCGTTGTTGAGCACATCTGTTGCCGCTTCGCTATAGCCGTCGCTGTTCAGGACGTCCGTCGGCATTTCAGAAATAGCATCACTCAAAACATCGGTGTCTGCTTCCGTGTCATACACAGAAGCCTGCGCTCTTTGTGTAGCTCCGCCGCTGAGCTTGTCCGTTAAATTAATGCTGTCTAAAGAAGTAGTACCGTCAGAGGCAACGGCTTTAGAGGTGCTTTTAAAGGTTTGCACCGGCTCACCGGGCGGCATAGATCGGGAGATTTTTCCGGTACCCCTTGTAAGGTTATGGGATTTATGCGCCTCCCTTTGCATCTCCGCACGTGCCTGTGTACTATCGATCATACTGTCGATCGCAGCGTTATGATTAGACCGCGGCTTTTTAACACCATAGCTCATATTCGTCGTTTGATTACGGATTTGCTCAATTTGCTTTTGAGCCGTTTTACCGCTTAAATCACCGATAACAGCAGCAATATCGTTGGTGAAGAATACGGTGATGCTGACGGCTAAAAACGCAAAGGCAAATACAAAAAATACTAGCGCAAGGATTTGAAATACCG
Organism: Eubacterium sp.; assembly: GCA_017463985.1. GTDB lineage: Bacteria > Bacillota > Clostridia > Oscillospirales > Acutalibacteraceae > Eubacterium_R. The sequence goes on from JAFUEH010000012.1 coordinate 51,473, forward strand.
ACATTATTAATCACCTCCGTACTCACTATTTATTTGTGTTTCCAGCATAGCTTTCCATTCATTAAGATTTTTTTGTTCCTCTTGTAATAATCCTGAAATGTCGTCCAGCTTCACAATATTTAAGATCTCACTCTTTGTGTAATTTTGCTTATGCAGATAAGCAACCACATTTTTCTGTCTTAAAACATAGAGGGCAGCTTGATAGACATTATACTTTAGGTTATTGTCAGTACCGTCATGCGCGATCGCAATACTTGATTCAAATGCCTGCATTGATTCTGCAAATTCTTTGGCATTATTATCTTTTAGCCAAATATTAACTTTATTATTGAATGAAATAATATTGTACATCAATTGTGCAGTTTCACGGTCAGGATTTTCGTTTTCCGTAGCCTTCTCCAACCACGGTTCTGCCAATGATATTCTGGTGGTATCGGAATCAGGATAAATATACAAATAGAAACGTGCAATCTGATAAGATAACGACGAGTATTTGTCCGGCGGCATTTTTTTCCGGATTTCCTCATTTCCCATCGACATCTGCCTTTTTTGCATTTTGATTGGCTTCTTTTTTGGACGACAATAAACCGTTTTCGATAGCACACGCAATAATTTCGTCTTCCGTTGCACTGTCGTTGTCCAACAGTGTTGACGCTCTTACAATTGTTTCAGCAATAAAGCCTTTCTTCGCCTTAAAATCTTCATAGAAGTAGGGAGAATCCTGATGATCTAAGACGCCCCATTCATAGCTGGATTGAACATAAGAAAAAATGGGGTTATCTGATTTTATGTCGCGAAAATAATTAGCATCACTTTGGTATTCATCTAAGCCCATCTTTTCGGCTAAAGCCGTAATCCATGCGCCACGCGTTAAAGCGCCGTCATTAGTATTTGATGAACAGCCGGAAAAGCCTACAGAAATACTGCATAACAGCGAAATTGTTACGATGATAGCGACTATTTTTCTAAAACATTTCATTGGTTTCTCCCCTTATATAATATTGTATAATGTATATGTAAAACACCGTTATCGGCATATTGTTTTCTAGTCAAGTGGCAATGCGGCTATTGCCGCATTGCCTTTTTGTTTAAGCAAAATCTGCTAAAGCAGATGAATCAATTTGCTGAGTAGCATTACTCTTTATAGTGTCTTCTGTCGTATCATATCTTGTAACAGTATTTTCAATAAAGCTAACGTAACCCTGTACAGCCTCTTTATATGCAGTATATGTTTTGTTATAAAACAAATCCATCTGTTCCTTTGCTTGGTTAGCTGCATCGCCGGTCCAAGTGGAACCTACAAGTGAAGTAATCTGCTTGTATATAGCGTCTAATACAGATGATAACGTATCGTTCTGTGTAGCAATGACGCCCTTAGCAGCGGTTAATTCGCTTGTTGTCATTTTCAAGTTGCCAGCCATTTATTTCACCTCCGTTTTCTTGAAATTATCTTGCCAGCTTCTGAGCTTCTGCTTTCGTATCAGTTTCTGCCTGCTTGTAGTCCTTTGATGCTTTCTCTAAGAATGCAACCAGCTTCTCGAAAAACGTATCCATCGCTTCAAAGTCATTTTTGAATGTAATGACACGATCATGGAATTCCTGATTATCATCGCCCTCCCAAGCAGCGTCAATTTTGGTAAATTGATTAAACACCGCCTGATACGCTGTTTTATAATCGTCAGCTTTATTTCTAATTGTGCTGACAGCGGTATCAATTTCACCGGTGTTAACCTTTAATCCGTTTGCAGCCATTTTTTCACCTCCTTCTCGTTAAAATTAATTAATATAGATAAAAACCCAATTAATTGTCACGTAACATTATCGTGCCAGCTTATTGGCGGCTTTTTCTGTAGCAGACTCTGTCGCAAGGTAAGCCTTTGCACTTAATTTCAGATGCGTCGACACTCTGGTAAAGAAGGATGTCATATTAAGGAAGTCTTTTTCAAACGTTATTACGCGCTCATAAAACTCCTGATGATCGTCGCCATCCCACGCTGCATCAATGCTTTTGAAGGAATTGAAAACCGCCTTATAAGCACCGGTATACTCATCATTTAAACGATCAATTTCACCGGCAATGCGTTCCATCTCGCTCGATGATGTTGTCATAGAATTTGCCATAAGCTCCTCCTTTTTAAATAATCATTAGTTTTGAACCGTTTTTGACGCCGAGCTCGGTTGCGGTAAAATTCAGGTTGATAATATCCCCTGTACGACGGTCGCACAGGACAGCGGTATCATCCGGGAGATACCGTCCGTCCTCCGACTCGGCGATTGCCTTTTTGATCAGCTCGAGGACTTTATACATCTGAACCGATCTAGGTATTTTCATTTCATATCTGTTTCCGGAGGCGGGAACATATACTTCAATAATGATTTTGTTCATACTTCCTCCTCCGTTGTGAGTAATTTCGTCAGCGTCGGCTTGCCGCGGCTGAGCAGATAACCAAAGTCATTTCCGATTTCTTCATAAAAGCTGTTGCTGTGCTTATTCGCCTTCAAGCTGTATTGGTCTGCAAAGCCGTCGCCAACAAACAAGCCCTCATTGGCCTTAATATGCGCTTTATACCATTCGGTATAAGAATTCGCTGCATAATATGACTGGCCTTCAAAGAAAAGGAAGTGCACCTTGTACATAGCCTTGCCCTTTTGCAGCATCGCAAACAGCCGTTCCTTCGCTTTGTCACCCAAGCGGTTGGTGAGCTTTTCAATACCAATCACCACAATAAAGCGCTGTTCAAACTGATCCAAGAAGGATTCATCCATATTAGCGGCCTTGTAGCCATTATTACGAGCCAACACATCCTCAAAGATTTCATCAACAGCCGCATCAAAATCAGCTGTAATTACCTGAGAATGAAGCTCAGCGTTCTTACACCAGCCCTCACAATCGAAAATCTGAACGCGACACTGTTCCAGCAAATCTACTGCTTTCACAAATTCTCCGACAAAAGGCTCTAACACAAACGAATCATTGGCCATGATCGGATAGATATACTTGTTCTTCATGTCGATGGAAACCGGCTTCACTGAACGCTTATCAATACCTACCGGCACCGTCAGCTCGCCTACCGCCTCGCGCAGATCGTCGAGCTTCACGAAATCAGGAAGGACAGGAATCCTTCTGGCATGAGACGTTGATCCGGCATCAGTCTCAGCACAGTAAGCTCTGATGAACTCATACTGATCCGCACAGTCATGACAATACGCAGTCTGGAATTCATATACCTTGCCAAGCTGGATGATACTGATTAAGCCTCTGCCCTATTGTTGTACACATCCTGCAAACACACTGCTAGCTTTCTGGGAATTGGAATATCCCGCCAAGACGATTTTGTTTTTGGCGTGTCAATGACGTATTCCGTTTTTCCGTCATTATTAATGCGCGATACGGTCGCATCAATATGAAGGATTCGCCTTTTGAAGTCTACATTTTTCCATTCTAATGCACAGATTTCGCCAATCCTTAATCCGGTATATAAAGCCAGAAGAATACCAAGACCGGTTTCGTCAATGTTGTTCGTTAAGTACTCTGTGAGTTTACGATAGTCTGCCCGACTCAATAAGTGAAAGCTAGGATTGATTGCAGACGGTTTATAGATAGGATTTTTCAAATCAGCACACCAATTTTCATTTGCTGCAAAATGTAAGGCAGAGCTGATAATCAGTGACATTGTACTGACATAGGATGGTGCCAACGGTGTATGATGATCAATGCTTCCGGACCGTAGCTTATCGTTCAAAAAACTGTTTATTTGCATCGCATTTAAGTCGCTGAGAAAACAGTCGCCCAAATTGGGAGTAATATGTTTTTGGATAATATAGTTGTATTTGTCATAAGTTGTATGCTTGATCCTCACTCGATTTGATGTCAGCCACATTTCCAGTGCATCTGCGAAAGTCATCCGTTCGGTACATACATTCTTGGTTACCATAGCGATTCTCCTTTTTTTGATATGATTTAGCGCTTTAATACATAAAATTACAAATTTTGACAAATTGTGTAGAATATCTTGATTTTTATTTTGAATTAGATATAATAATTATGAATAATTTTGTGTAGAAGTATTAGTTCTACGAAATATTTTACTTTGTTTTTTATTAAAAGTGAATAAACCCTCAGTTTGAATAATTCAAACTGAGGGTTTGTTTCTATATATTGTTTTGTTCAAGAATGTCTTTAACTGCTTTTATGATATCACAAACGATCTTTCGTTGCCGTTCTGTAGTATCTGCAAATAAGTCAACGTGCTTCTCTTGACCGACAAGCAAATTGTCCATTCCCACTTCCAGTGCATTGGCGATGGATATCAGCGCAGACAGACTGGCTTGTTTTTTGGCATTTTCAATATATCCGATATAAACTGCTGACAGATCTGACCTTTCTGCCAGCTCCGCTTGTGTCATCCCCTTAGCGTTACGTATGGCTTTGATGTTCTTTCCTATTTTTTTATAATTCGCTTCCAAATGTGTTCTCTCCTTTTTGTAATGCTAACCTCAACAATACCGAAAAGAACATAGATAATGCAAGATAATACCGTTATTTCAACGAAAATCTCATGATTGCGGCAAGCTAATCTGGCAAGGAATGGAGAATCAATAAGTATAATATTTGTAATCACAAGTAAAACAAAGCACTAAAACGCGTCATATTGTGCATAGGTCAAGCCGGCAGCGGCATAAGATATAGCGGTGATGAAAATGATCTCAGCTTTACTGACCCTGCTCGGCACGAATCTGTTGCTGCTGATACTGCACATTCAAAACTACTCCTCCTTCCCAAAGCCGCTTTCCGCCAAGCAAGAGCGTGAATACCTGGAGCGTATGGCAGGCGGCGACACACAGGCACGCGACATTTTGATCGAACGGAACCTGCGCCTCGTGTCGCACATCGTGAAGAAATATTACTCCAAAACCAACGACGCCGACGAGCTGATCTCGATCGGCACCATCGGGCTGATCAAGGGCATTGACTCGTTCGATTACACCAAGGGCACCAAGCTGGCCACCTACGCTTCGCGCTGTATTGAAAACGAGCTGCTGATGCACTTTCGCTCGCTGAAAAAGGAGAGCGGCGATGTGCTGATGGGCGACGCGGTAGACACGGACAGCGACGGTAATCCGCTCACGGTAGAGGACACCCTTGCCGATGAGCACGACCTGGCCGAGGCTTATGAAAAAAAGGCGCAGTGGGCGCAGGTCAAGCGCTATATTGAAACGATGCCGAACGAACGTGACCGGACCGTTCTCATTCTGCGCTACGGCCTGAACAATCAAAAGCCGCTCACCCAGCGCGAGGTGGCGGCAAAGCTCGGCATCAGCCGGTCGTATATTTCCAGAATCGAAACAAGGCTTCTCAAGGACATCCGCGACCGCTTTCAGTAATCAGGAATATAGGGCATAAAGAAAAAGCAGAGCAAGGAACGCACCTTGCTCTGTTGTGTTTTCAGTTAGTCCATCAATGATTTGCCGGAGCTCCACGCCTGGCCGACCTGTTCACCGGTAACATAATATCCGGCCTTGAACTGGTCAAACATCAGCAGTCCTGCCTTTTCGATGGCGATCCGGCCCTTTTCGTCCAGCACCGACTCATCGGCAGAAACATTGACGATCTTGCCGATAATGCTATAAACATGCTCCGTATCCACGATCTCCGCCAGCTCACATTCCATCGTGATGGGGAATTCCTCAATGATCGGCGCGTTCACACGCTCGCTCTTGGTGGCCGTCAGACCGGAGCGCGCAAACTTATCGGCCATCGTATTGCCGGAAGCGATACCGAAAAAGTCGGCTTCCTTGATATGGCTGACATCGGCAAGGCTGACGGTAAACGCCTTGTTCAGCTTAATGTTCTTCACCGTCTTATGGGTTTCTGTCAGCGCCAGCGTGATCTTATCCATATCGCAGATCATGCCCCACGCAGCATTCATCACATCCACTACGCCGTTTTCATCATACGTCGCGATCATCAACACCGGCATCGGATAAACCGCCGGCTTCACACCTAAATCTTTTCTCATGTCAGGTGACCTCCTTTTTTTGCCATTATTATACCACACCTGTCAAGAGGGCCGATCGCACGGCCTTACAACGCCTGCTGTAAGCGCAGCATCTTCGCAAAGGTGCCGTCCTGTGCCGCCAGCTCCTGCGGCGTTCCCTGCTCCTCTGCCCTGCCGTCCTTAATCACCACGATCTTATCCGCCGCGGCTACCGTCCGCATACGGTGGGCAATGATCAGCACCGTTTTATCCTTGATCAGTCGGGAGAGGGCTGTTTGAATCAAGGTTTCGTTCTCCGTATCCAGCGAGGCGGTCGCTTCGTCCAGCAAAATAATCGGTGCATCCTTCAGGAAGGCGCGTGCAATGGAAATACGCTGCCGCTCACCGCCCGACAGCAGCGCGCCGTTTTCACCGATCGGCGTCTGGTACCCCTGCGGCAGCCGCGCAGCAAACTCATCGACGTTGGCCAGCTTCGCCGCTGCCAGTACCTCCTCATCCGTCGCGTCACGCCTGCCGACGCGAATATTTTCCATAATGCTGTTGTCAAACAGAGTGACATCCTGAAATACGATCGAAAACTGACGCAGCAGCGCTTCCGGATCAACGGCGGACACATTCACGCCGCCGACGGTGATTTTGCCGCTTGTCGCGTCCCAAAAGCGTGCCGCCAAGCGCGAGACCGTGGTTTTTCCGCCGCCGCTCGGACCGACGAGCGCCGTCACCTCGCCCTGCTTTGCAGTAAACGAAACATCCTCCAGCACCTGCTCGCCGTTTTGATAAGCAAACGCAACGTGATCGAACACGATATCACAGCCCTCCGGCTGAAAATCGCTCGTGCCCGTCTGCTTTTCCACGCCGTTCATTTCCTTGGTACGGTCGATGTTCACCTGTACGGCGTTCATGGAACCGAGGTAGATCAGCGTACCGCTCATCGGCTCATAGAGACGTGACACCACCAGCAGGAACATAAAGAACGTCAGCAGGCTCAGACTGCCCTGTACCAGCAGCGCGGCGCCGACCAGCGCGGTCGTAGCAATCCCCACCTTTAAAAGCAGCTGCGCCGGTACCACATACGCCGCAACGCCAAGCTCTGCGCGCATGGACTCCTTCTCATACCGATCGGCTGTTTTCAAAAAGCCGGCAAGATAGCTGTTTTCGGCATTGTTGCTTTTCAAATCCTTTGAGGCTTCGATATATTCCTGCAGCCCGTCCTCCAGCGCGACCTTGGTTTTGGTTTTTCGGTCGTTAAAGCGCATCTGCGCTTTCTTAGATAACCCGACGGTCAAAAGCGAGATTGGCAGCACCCACAGCGCGGCAAGCGCCATGCGCACGTCAAAGAAAAACAGGGAGACCGCGATCAGCACCGTAGAAAAAACGGAACCGTAAAACTGCGGCACCTCGTGCGAAAAAGAGTGCTCGATTGCCGTACAGTCACCGAGCAGCGTATTCGTCAGATCGGACAGATCCTTTTTGCCAAAAAAAGCAAGCGGCAGCCGACGCAGCGTTTCCGCCAAGGTGATACGACGCGCCGTCGACTCCTTATAGGTCAAGAAGAAGGTGGCGTTATACTTCCAAAGCTGGGTGGCATATATCACCAAAAAAGCGACCAAAATGCCGGCGCCGTAAAACAGCACGCGTTCCTTGCGCAGCGTGCCGCCGAGCAGATCACCCACCATGTAGTAGAGCAGTCCGACCGGTAACATCAGTGCCAGGTCAGCCAGCGTGCAGGCAATGACAGCCTGTATAAAATCCTTCGCGCCCTGCTCCGTCAGCGCAAAGCGGTTCATCAGTTTTTTCACCATACTATGCACCTACCTTCCAGGCAACGGCCTTGTTATAATTTTCCCATAAAGCGGCATAGAGTCCGTCAGCAGCCAGCAGCTCGCTATGCGTTCCCTGCTCTGCCACACGGCCACTGTCGAGTACGACAATACGGTCAGCGTCCTTCACGGTAGAAAGACGGTGCGCGATCATGATCACGGTTTTATCCTTCGCCAGCTCGCGGAAGGCTTTTTGCACCAGCACCTCATTCTCCGGATCGGCAAAGGCGGTAGCCTCGTCCAAAATCAGCACCGGCGCATTTTTCAGGATCGCCCGCGCGATCGCCAGCCGCTGCTGTTCGCCGCCGGAAAGGTAAACGCCCTTTGTGCCGATCACCGTATCCATGCCGTCCGGCAGCTTGGCAATAATATCGTCGCACTGCGCGCGGTGCAGTGCGTCCTTCACGGCTTCGTCATCGGCGTCCGGTCTCGCAAGACAGATGTTATCGTAAACCGAAGCCTTCAGCAGCCGGCTGTCCTGGAACACATAAGACACGGTATTCATCAGGTCCTCCTGCCGCAGTTCCTTTACGTTCACGCCGCCAATGCACACCGTACCGCTCCCGGTATCCCAAAAGCGGGCAATCAGGCCGGCAGCCGTCGTTTTACCGCCGCCGCTCGGACCGACGAGCGCCAGCAGCTTGCCGCTCTGCGCGGTAAAGGAAACACCGCACAGCGCCTCGGTTTCACTGTTTGGATAGCGAAAATGCACCTCGTCAAGGGTCACCGTATAGTCTGTCGGCACCGCACTGCTTTCCGGCTCGCTGAGCGGCTGTACCGCCAGCACGCTGTCGACGCGCTGCAAGGCGTCCGCAACCGTCATGCCGCCCTCGCTCATGAACATGATCTTGGCCATCGTGGTAGTGATCACCGGCGTGATAATAACATAGAAAATAAAGTTTAGAATAATGTCCTGTGTGACGGCCGTTCCCTTGGTGAAGATCAGCACCAGCGCCAGCAAAAAGGCAAAGGTGCTGTTGATAAACAGCTGAAAGAACAGCATCGGCTGACGGCAGCGTTTGGTATACGCCATACAGAATTTGCCGTAATCCTCGATGGTCTGCTTAAAGCGCGAAAAGGAATGTACCGTCTGTCCGAAGGTCTTGACCACCGGAATACCGCGCACATATTCCACCGCGTTATTATTCATCTCCTCCAGCGCATTATTGTAAAGCGCCATATCCTTTTGCATCTGCGGCCCGATCATTTTCATCATGGCAGCAAACGCCAGCACGATCGGGATCAGACAGACCAGCCCGTAGCGCCAGTCATAAAAGAACATGATCACCAGCATCCCGAGCGGCGTCGCGAGCGCGGCGGCCATATCGGGCAGGTTGTGCGCCAAATAGCCCTCTGCCGCAGCCGAGGAGTCGTTAATGATCTTGCGCAGCCGGCCGCTCCCGAAATCATCGCTGAAATGCACCGGCAACTTCTCAATATGCCCCACCAGCGCCTTGCGGATATTACCGGCAATGCGAAACGCCGCCTTGTGCGAGCACATCAGCCCGGCAAAATACAGCAGCATCGACACCAGTGCCAGGACGACCGCCCACACGCCGTTTTGTACAATATGCTTTGCGGCGGCAAAATCAGGCGCTACCGCGATCGCCTCCTGTATCATCCGATAGATCATGATCAGCGGCAGCAGCGCCACCAATGAGCTGATAAAGGACAGCGCCATCGACAGATAGATCAGCCCCTTGTGGCCGCCGGCGTACTGTAGCAACCGCTGCAGATCGGACGGTTTTTTCTCTTTCATAGTTACCTCCCCTTGCTTCCGCAGCCGTTGCTACGGAAAATAGCTTCCTGTTACAGGAGCTATGTGTTTCGTTCTATCGCGTTTTATCCCACGTTCACCGTCAGCTGCAGAATGTCTCTGCTGCCGCTGGCATAAAGACGGGAATAAACCTCACGGCATTTTTTAAATCGGTTAAACATTTTCACAGCCTCGCACTCGTTGCAGTATACCTTCCAGCAGCCGGTGCACAGGCTGTTAGCGCCGGCGTTATCAATAAAGCCGCGCACATCCGCCAACGGATAGCTCAGAAAGATACCGATCTCGTGCGGAAAGCCGTCCTGCTCCGCCAGCCGCTGCTGCAGGGTACACAGCGCGCCGTCCACGTCGGTACGGTCATAGCCATATTCATGCAGGAATTCCTGCACGCCGGGCTGCTGCAGATCGCGCGCCAGCCGTTTTTTGCGGCAGACATAGATCAGGGCAAGGCCATCGCTCTCGCGCAGCACCAGCAGTGATACGCCCTTTTCGTCAAACAGCTCGTTCCAGGCGGCAACGGCAGCCTGCAGACCGGCTTCGCTTTCGTAGCGGCAGGTGAACATATTGGCTGTTTTCAGGGACGCCAGCGTCGGTGAACAGTGCGCAATCAAATACTTATCGAGTGTCATGGCCGCTCCTTATGCTACTAATGCGCCGCCGAGGGCATTGCACTTTTCGATCGCCTCGTCATCCGGCGCTTCGTTCGCGATCACGCCGTCCGCCGCCAAGCGGATACCGGCCGCCTCACATTCCTCCTGCCAGGTACGCATCCATTCGCCGTCGCCCCAGCCGTAGGAGCCGAACAGCGCAACGCGCTTATCCGCCAAAGCGGCCTTCATTTCGTCAAACAGCGGACGGAATTCTGTATCCTCCAGCTCCTCTACGCCCATAGACGGGCAGCCCAGTGCGATCGCGTCAAAGTCCGCGGTCATGTCGGCGGTAAATTCGGCCGATGTATAGAGACTTACCTCCGCACCTGCCGCTCGGGCACCGTCCGCTACGGCGTTCGCCATTGCCTCTGTATTACCCGTTGCGCTCCAATAAACAACTGCTGCTTTCATATCATTCACCATGAGTTAGCCTTTGCTAACTTCCTTTCCAAAATTATTAGTTAGCCTTCGCTAACCATCTTTATTATACAACAAAATTGAAAAAAGTCAACTGTTTTTATTGACAAGTTAGCGAAAGCTAACTATAATATTTTTGTGCAATGTAGAAAAAATTAAGGAGTGATCCATCGTGCAATATAAAGGCATTTACTGGACGGTATTCAGTCCACTGATCAAAAAGAGCATTACCGCGCGCTATTCCGCTGCGCTGGCCGAAAAAGCCATCAAAAACGGCAAAGCGGCCTACCGCGGCCTGCTGTCGCGCGCCGATGAGCTGGGGCCCGGCAACCCGATGGCCATGAACGCTTATTTCGCTTACGTATTTGCGGCAGCCTGGCTCGGTACAGACAAGGAGATCACGCCGGAGGGGATGGGCGAGGTCATGACCGACGTGCTGACCTCTCCCCTGTTAAAGACCTTCTTTGGCATGACGGATATTAATTCCAAGAGCGGCGCCACAAAATGGTACCGCGATATGAAGAAATACGAGACCTGGTACGACAAAAACAAGGACGCCTATCCGGTCAACTGGGTCGTGCATTTTGACGAAGCGGTGCACCGCGACGGGAGCTACTATCGCTTCACGCGCTGTCCGATCTGCGAATTCTGTAAGCGCGAGGGGATCGAGGAGCTGATGCCCTCCCTGTGTGCGACGGACGAGGTGATGTTCCGTCTGCAGCACGGCGTGCTTCACCGTCAGCACACACTGGCGCGCGGTGAAGGCGAATGTGACTACTGGATCGTCGGCGATCAGGTAAAAGATCCGCAATAAATATGACGTAATCAACATTATCTTATGATACAATCGTATTATCCGTAACAAAAGGCTGCCACCCGTTTGAACCGCCCCAGATTGTGCAGACAGCACAAAAAGGGCCACCAAGATAGAATATTAAGATTTAAGCAAGGAACTGACATCTTTGTTCAAGAGGTGTCAGTTTTGTTTTGTATTGAATACGGTAATTGTTGTAGAAATTG
>JAFUEH010000013.1 GCA_017463985.1 Eubacterium sp.
CGCTTTGACCGTTTTAGAATCAGAATTCTGCTTATGTTTGCCCCTTAAACGGCGAACACAGCAATGGCTGAATTCAGCCATTGCTGTGTTATCCTTCTTCGTCTTTATTTTTTGCTTACCCCAACATTTGACATAGAGTCAAAAAATCCCCTGTCCCATAATCAGGACAGGGAATTCATTAAGTTCTTTATTAATCGTCAGCAGCTTCTACAGCCTCTTGGATCCACTCTTCATCCTCCGGGCTGGATTCACCGTGCTTCACCTGTGTGATAACAGCTAAACCAATGGCGAACATAATCGCACAAAACAGGAACATAAAGTTATAGTCATCATGGAACAAACCGATGATCAAACCGCAAAGGATTGGACCGGTAATCGCCGCTGAGAAGGTTGCAGTGTAATAATATCCAGTAAAGGTACCAACGTAGTCGCGACCGCCGATGGCAAGAACTAAGGGCAAGGTGTTGATATTGATACAGCCGACAGCCGCACCGCCAACAACCAGCGCAATCCACAGCACAATCCAGGTAAATGTTCTATTTGTCACAAACTGGGACACCGCAAGATAGATCGCAAACATAATCACGATCACCGTCAGACCGATAATAATCGTTTTCTTTCTGCCAAGCTTTCTGCCCATCGCGCCGGCAGGAATGCCAAACGCCGCCAGAGAAACGGCAAACACCGCCATCATCAACGTAGAGTAAATCGGCTTTACATTCAGTGTATCGAGCGCAAAATTAGTAAAATTCGGAACGATCGCTTCGGTGGCGTTATTAATCAGAAATAGCGCTCCAAGCATCACCAGCAAGCTTTTTCTCTCTTCCTTGCTGATCGGCAGATCCTTGATCTTGATCTTCTTTGGCTTTTCACCGGTTTCAGCTTCAATCACAAGATCTTTAGAAAGGTCGTTTTGCTTATTCTTCTTATAGAAAATGGTAAGTATTATCAGGCAGAGGATAGAGATCACAGCCGCCACTACAAAAACCGGAGTATAGTTCACATACTGGAAGCTTCCGTCGTCTGCAACGGCTGCTACCTTCTGTGCAACCAGCTGTGTGTCCGTGCCGGTGCTGGAGAAAGTTTCACCATTAAAATACAGCGAATCTCTACCGGAAGCAATAAAGTTCTGGACATGCTCCTGATATTCAGTTGCATCAGGATTAAAACCGTTAAAATAGTTAACAACTACACTGCCATCAGGATTGGTAGCTAAAATCTGACCAAGTGAATTCGTCTTTGCCTGCAGCGCTTCCTTCATAGCGGTGAATCCGAGCAAACCGACCAGCGTCGTCGCAATTGTACCGACAACAAAGCCGATCATCTGGCCGATACCGCCCATGATATTGATCACTGCGTTTGCATCACTCTGTAGGTGAGACGGCGTGAAATCCGGCATCAAAGAAACGACCGGTGAACGCCATACGGACATCGTAAAGTTAAAGAAAATAATTACGGTCATCATTAATATGATGGACAGCGCGCCTGCCTTCACCGTTGCAGCAACAGGAATTAGGCTAAAGAAGATCGCACAGATCGGCAGACAAACAATGATATATGGCATTCGTTTGCCCCACTTGGTGTGCGTTCTATCACTGCGCTTGCCAAAATATGGCTGGAAAATAACACCGAAAATGTTATCAATCGTCATGATGGCATTGACTAACAATGCTACCGACAAGAAGCCAGGAAGCGTTGAGCCTCCGTTCGTCAGCTCAGTGAGCTTAGCTCTGAATATAACCGGTACGTAGGAATTGTATACTGACCAAAGCAGCATACAGCCCATAAAGCCGAAGCCAATCAAAAAGGTCTGTTTATAATTCAGACCGCTTTTCTTTTTTGTTTTGTCGCCCATTTGAACAACTCCTTCTCTCCATATTACATTAATTATACATCATTACGTGTCTAAAATTCAATAGCTATATTATAAAATAAGAATAAATTCCGGCCTGTTACGTTACATAACAGACCGGAATTCTTTCCAGACGGTCAACACTCAGCGCAGGCTGCTGCCGTCGATATTCAACTGTTCGGCATAAGCCGTTCGCAGCTCGCCGTAGCTGTCATAATAGGTCACATAGCCCCTTGCCGCCCAGCTATAGCCGCTGAAACGACGGACGTTCACCAGATAATAGCCGCTTTCGGCAGCCGCTTCAAATTTTGAGGTGAGCATCTTATTGTTGAGGGTAACAAATATCTCCTCCGGATGGAAACGCGACGGTTTTCCGTAGCAGAAGGCGATCCCGACGGAGACAATGCTGCTGTCCTCCGCCAGCCCTGCACCAAGCACAAAGGTGTACACATCGTTAGCGCCGTCGTACGCGCCGGTTAGCTGCAGGCTCGGCGTACCGTTCTCGTTCGCTGTCGGCAGCTGTGCTTCATCCGGTCTGGCAAGGTCGGTATAGGCGGCTGTGATCACAACATCCTCACCGTCCTGCAGGCTGCTCAGCACCTCCTGTGCATCATACGCCCAGTGACCGTCCACGCTGCCGTAGCGATACGGCACCTCCGGCAGCAGCGCCGCCAGCCCGTCAGCCGTAACCGCAGCCCATTCTTCGCGCGTTTTTATCATATATTCCTTGATATAGCCGCTATCGTTTTGGCAATACAACACCGCCGCGTCCTCCGGTACAAACAGCGCGCGCAGCGACGTGTTGGACGTCAGTGTGAAGGCATAATACGCAGCGTCGGTAGAAAAGATCCGGTGGCTGTTCGTCTCATACCAGCCCTTAAAGGTATAGCCGCTGTCCGGTACTGCCGTCAGTTCGATCAACGTACCGAACGGTTCGTTTTCAAACGCTTCATCGGCAAGTCCTTCCAGGTATTCCTCATCCACGGTGATATCATAGCGTCCGTTTTCCGCAAAGAGCTGCAGGTTCAGATACGGTACGAGCGCACCGATTCCGCTCAGCAGCGCCTCTGTGGCGGCATCGATCATATATTGCGGATCCTTGCCGGCAGCCAATTTTGACGCCTGCTGCGCCATGTCTGTCAGCTCCGCAAAAGAGCCCTCCTCATAATCCGCAGGATTCAGCAGTCCAAGCCGACTGATAACTTCCTGTAAAGCACTGTCGTCTGAAGCGAACGGCGTGTAGTGATCGATATAGGTAACGCCGCATTCAGTACAGGTATAAGCATCATATCCCCTTTCGTTCGGCGTTGCCGGAACAACGGTAACCGCCTCCGTCGGGAAATAATGCTTCGTCGCGTTCATCAGTGGCGTGTTCATCATTTCCACCGTGATGCTCTCAAAGGCTTCCTTTGTGCCGAAGAAATTGACGGTCTCCAGCGCATTACAGCCGTAGAAGGTCCTTCGGCCGATGGCGGTCATGCTGTCATAAAAGGAGACGGTTTTCAGGCTGCTGCACTGATAGAACAACAAATCATCAAGGGTCGTTAAACTTTCGGGCAGCGTTACCTCCGTCAGGTCGGCACAGCCGTAAAACGCCGCTTCACCAATAGCCGTCAAGCCGTTTGGCAGGACCAGACGCTCCAATCCGACGCAGCCTTTAAAGGCATTCATAGCAATCGCCTTCACCGTTTCGGGAATAACGGTCCGTCCACAACCGACAAGCAGCGTATCAGTAGCCGTTTCAATGATCGCCTGACAATCCTCGCGGCTGTCATAAACCGTATTATTGGCGCCGACCGTGATGGCGGTCAACGCGGTACAATCAGAAAATGCTGCGCTGCCGATGCTCGTGACGGTGTCAGGAATCGCCACGCCGAGCAAGCCGGCACATCCGTAAAAGGCTCTCTCGCCAATACTGACAAGCCCGTTCTGAAAGTCAACAGCCGTTAAGCCTGCACGGTAAAATGCGTAATCTCCGATCGAGCCGACGCTGTGCGGGATCGCTACCTCCGCCAGGGCGGTGCAGCCGTAAAAAGCGTCCTCACCGATCGCGGTAACGCTATCAGGAATGACAATATTTTGCAGTGCCGTACATTCATAAAAGGTTCTGTAATTCACGCTCGTAACACCGTCAGGCAGCACCAGCTCTGTTAATCCGGTGCAGCCGCTGAAGGCATAGTCACCGATCTCGCTGACGTTTTCGGGCACAGTCAGCGCTGTCAGTCCGGTGCAGTTACGGAAGGCATAACTGCCGATGGCGGTAACGCTGTCCGGTATCACCGTGTTTTGGCAGCCGGCGACCAGCGTATCAGTAGCCGTTTCAACGATTGCCTGACAGTCCTCGCGGCTGTCATAAACGGTATTATCACGGTTCACGCTGATGGCAGTCAGCGAACGGCAGCCTTCAAAAGCGCCGGTGCCGATGCTCGTCACGTTTTCGGGAATCGTGACAGCAGACAGGCTGTTACAGCTGCTGAAGGCAAATTCACCGATGCTGACGATACTGCTCGGGAGCGTCACGCCTGTGACAGCCGAGCGATAAAAAGCACGCGCACCGATCGCCGTCACGCTGTGTCCGTCATAAACGGACGGAATCACGATTTCCGTCTCATCGCCCTGATAGCCGATCACGGTAGCCGTGTCGCCGTCCACGGTAAACGAAAAGCCGTTGTTGCAGATCTTCGTTGCGGCAAGGAAGGGATCGTTGTGCAGGCCGACAGTAATTTGACCTAGCTCACTTTCCGTGCCGGTATAGAACACGGTGTTCAGTCCGGTGCATCCGTTAAAAGCACTGTCGTTGATGCCGATAACGCTCAGCGGCAGCGCCAGTCTTACCAAGCCGGTGCAGCCGGCAAAGGCCTGCTCCCCGACCGTTGTGATGCTGTCACCGATCACCGTCGTTTTACAACCGGCGATCAGCGTATCGGTCGCTGTTTCCACAATCGCGTTGCAGTTATCGCGGCTGTCGTAAACCGTGTTATACGGGCTGACGGTCATCGCCGTCATGGCGCTGCAGCCGCTGAAAGCACCGGCGCCGATCTGCGTAATAGTAGACGGGATTACAACGCTTTTCAGTCCCGTCAAATCAGCGAACGCACCGGCGGCAATGCCCTGCACCGGCGCACCGCCCAGCGTCGGCGGCAGGTATAAGTTCGTTTCTGCGCCGCTGTAGCCGGTCACCGTGGCAACGCCCTCGCTGACCGTATAAGTATAATCCTCCGCAGGATAAAAATAGCGGTTCGCCGTTTGCAGCGCCTCGTTGCCGGTCTCCACCGTCACATCGAGCCATTCGCTGACAGTGCCGAGGTAATTCACGCGTGAGAGGCTGCTGCAGCCGTAAAACGCGTTCGCGCTGACGGTCGTTACGCTGTTCGGCAAGGTCAACGCCGTGAGGGCGGTACAATCGCGGAACGCATAGTTGCTGACGGCGGTCAATCCGTCCGGCAGCACCAGCTCCGTCAGCCCCGTACAGCCGCGGAAGGCGCTGTAGCCGATAGCGGTCACACCGGACGGCAGCGATAACTGCTTCAGTCCGGCGCAGCCGTAAAAGGCATAGTTTTCAATGCTTGTCAGCGCATCGGGCAGGATAATATCCGTTAAGCTTTCGCAGCCGTAAAAGCAGCGAAACGGAATATTTGTCAGCGCCGCCGGGAGCTGTACGCTCTTGAGCGACGAGCAGCCGCAAAACGCATACTGACCGAGGCTGTCCACACTGTCGGGAACAGCAATCGCCGTCAGCCCCGTGCAGCCACGGAAGGCGTACATTTCTATAATCTTAATGCCGTCAGGGATCACCGTGGTTTGGCACCCTGCCAGCAGTTTTTTCTTCGTCGTTTCTATGATCGCGTTACAGTTGCCGTTACTGTTATACTTTGTATTTTCCTCGCTGACCGTGATCGTTGTCAGCGAAGGACAGCTGTCCAGCAGGCCGATGCCGATGCTCGTCACCGCTGCCGGAATAGTTAGCTGCTGCAGGCTGCTGCAGCCGGCAAACACAAAGCCGCCGAGGCTCCGCAGGCTGTCGGGCAGCGTGATCGCACGCAGCGCCGTGCAGCCCTCAAAGGCGTAATCACCGATCGCCGTTACACCGGATGGGAGCGTTACGCCGGTCAGCGTTTCGTCGTTGCTAAACGCTTCGTTGCCGATGCCAGTCACGGGATAGCCGTCAAGCGTGTCGGGGATCACCGGCGCCGTGTCGGTACCGGTATACGCTTCCACGGTCGCCTGTCCTGCCGCCACCGTATATTCAAATTCGCTGTCTGCGGCGCTGAAGGCCGGCAGCGGTGCCGCCGTGACCGTGCACAGCAGCAAGCATAGCGCTAAAAAGCTACTCAGCAGTTTTTTCATATCATCTCACCTTGAAAAGCCAAAGGGCACAGGCTTTCGCCCATGCCCTGAAATTCTTTAAAACTGGCCGTCGTTCGTGCCGAACGGATTGTCGTCGTCCTCTTCGTCGTAGTCGTCCTGCGAGCCGGAGGTGGAAATCACGTCCTTCACCGTGAACATCTCAATTGCTGCATAAGGCGCGCTGTATTTCTTTTTATATTCTAATTCTTCTAAAACCATTGGTCTAATCCTCCGAATCTTTTACGAATTTTGAATAAAGTAATCAGCTCTGCCATAAGAGATTGCCTCTACCGGTGCATCAACTGTTTCAATTGTTTCGTCGCCTGTTTCATCCACGTCAACAACAGTTTGTGAGAAGTCGTAGGTGTACTTGACATAACCTCTTGCAATCATGTACGCATACCCGGTCGGCTTCGTGTTGCTGAAGGAGAACTGGTGCGACTGCTGATCATACGTCTTAGACGATGCCTTCTTCGTCACGGAATATTCCTTTCCGCCGGACGTAAAGGTTTTACCGATCACGATGTCGCCCTCGCCGGCAGCAATATCGCTTACCAAGCTCTCGCTGTTGAGTGCCAGATAGGTTCTGCCGTGCTCGGTGATCGTCACGTTGGCGTCGTCCGGAATATTCTGTGTGAACATGACGCGGAAGACATACTTGCCGGTGACGTTTTCTGTATCGAACTGGTCTACCACGAACGGCAGGTGCCTGTTCAGATAATATCTGTCAGTCGGGTTCGTGATCTTTGTACCGGCGCCGTTATTTCTGCCGTCGTCAACGGTGTAAACATTCGCCGTCGAGTCGCCCTTCTGAACCACCGTCTTGTAGATCGGGTAAACGTTCATGGTGCTGTTCGCCAGGAAGTAGAACTCGTTGCTGTAGGAGATCGGCACGTACTTCGGTACCGTACCGCCGGCCATTTCAGATACGTTGATGGCGATACCGTAGAATTCGCCCTTGCTGTCGTCCGGCGTGTAGGTGATTCTTACCTTGTCGTCATACTTAACGCCGCTCACACCGTTCGCGTAGGTCTTTTCGTCTACCGTCACTTCACCAAGCTCCTGATCGGTGCCGTTAATGTTGATCGTTGCCGGCGTGTTGCCGCTGTAACGAACTACATAACCGTCCGTTGCTACCATCTCTACGTGCGGTACCAGCTTCAGGTACGGCAGGCCTCTTTCGGCTCGCAGGGATTCCACGGTATACTCGTTGCCGTCATCGTCCGTCGCGCCGCTGTAAACCTTATCGTTCTCCTGTACGCCGATCGTCCACTCTGTGTTCTTGTACGCATAAGTCCGTGCGATGTCGTAGGTCTTGTCACCGATCGTGATGCTGATATTGCCTTTACTGTCAGCGTCATTAAAGACAACCTTGGCGTCCTTATCCACATTCAGTGAGTACAGAACATTGTCCGTCGGGCCGAGAATCATCACGTTGACATTCTCATCCGTCGCAGGAGTGTTGACGTAAGCCGTTACGACCGTCGCGCCCTGTACATAGTTGCTCAGGCTGTTTTGGGCATGATAAATCGTCTGCGCCGCACCGTCACCGACTCTGACTGTCCACTTATAGCAGGTAGCGTTGTCCGGGAAAGAGGCAAATTCTGTTGCATCGAAGGAAATTGTGGTACCGAAATCATACGTCCTTGTCTGCGTAGACCATACATCCACCGGCTCCTCGCCGTCCACAACAATACGGAACTGAACATCATAAGACTTCAGCTGCGACTCGCCTTCGCCCTCACCGGCAGCCTCGCCGATGGCGGTCAGCAGATCAATAACACCCTGATCAACATAATTCTGCGGTGTCTGACCCTTTTCAGTCGACTTCGTCTTGATCGGTACAAAATCGTCCTCATAAGCGGTCTTCATCGCGGAAGAGGCAGCAGCCTGATAGGCTTCAAGGTCAAGCGTCTTATACGCAATTTCCAGCTCGTTATACGCGGACATATCTGCTGTGCCGTGGATGTGGGCGCTGTTCAGGACACATTCCCATTCAGACAGTTGGTCTTCGTCCTCGTCCGCATACAGGTAGGTATGTGCGGAACCGGCTGTTTTATACTTCGCTGTTGCCTCGTTCAGCTCCTCGGCATATTCGTGAATGGTTTTTGAGGAATATTCCGACGGATAGTAGCTGTCGGTGGTGGCAATCGCCGGTGCAGAAATCGCATTCTGTGCAGCGGTCAGCGCAGCCGTGTATTCGTCCCAAGCGCTGTCAACCGTGCATTCATCCTTTTTCAGCGGATTCAGCAGCGCTTCACGCAGGTCGCCGTACCAGTTGGTATCATCAGGATTGGAAGCCTCCGTAGAGGAGGAAGTCTTTTCCAGCTCGTCAGCGGACGGAACACGGATCTTGTTGTCGCCTGCCGTCGTATCGTCAGCAACAGTTTTGCCTGCTTCGTTTACGACTGCATCAGCTACACCGCTGAAGGAGTTAATAGCGGTTTTCATATCCTCTACGCACTGGTCAACGCCCGGGTTCGCGGAATTGCCGTGGGTGCCGCCGGTGGTCTTGGAATAATCGTAGCTATTCGGATCAAAGGAACCGATACCGTCAATCTTCTTCAGGAAGTCAATCAAATCCGCGGAATCCTCGTCATACAGGAAGAGGTGCTGCAATACGTCCTTAACGTCGGTATTTTCAAGCAACGAAGCACGCGCATCCAAGATCGGCTTAACGTTGATAACGTTGATGGAAGCAGGAGCTTTGAAAATCGTATGAAGACCACTTGAGGAGCTTCCTGCATGACCGATAAAGTTCCAGTTTAAATGATCATAATTATCAAGATATGCGGACGGATCATTCGTAAACTTTTTTCCTACATAATCAACGGAAGATACACCGGAGGAAACATAAGCACTTGCACCATATTTACGAATCCAAAGACGATAAGAATCTGTATTATAACCCATCTCTTTACCGCCCAGAATCACATCGCTTTCATCGTAGGAAGCGCCTTTTTTCCAGTTAATTTCATAGCCGGCAGCAATATTTGAACCATCGTTATGAACACGACCTATCCAATATTTTCCACTTACAGTTCCGCTGTGCTTACCATTAACATTTCTTTGAGTAGCCATCTCGAAAGATGCACTGTTATCAACGAAGAATCCGGAAGACTCACGTTTAGCAGCTGAGGAAATGTCTTTTTTCTCCATACTAACGGCATCAGCATCTGTAGGATAAAAATTATCTACATAAGCGTTCGTGCCGCCCATTCCCAAAACTGTTGTTGTTTGATTAGAAAACGTTGCGGCAACAGGGAATCGTGGTGTTGTTATTCCGTCATACAATAAAACAATATTGTTTGAGTGATACATTCTAATACCCGCAATATATGTACTTGACGGGGAATAACTATAAATCGGATTAGTCGCCTGTTCATAATAGAGCAGATTTTGTGCTGCTATACTATAGGCTATTGTAGAGGATGATTCCCCTGGGCTACCCTGTGACGTATTATAGAACGTGTATGCTGCATTACCGGAGGAACTGTCACCGCTGAAATATTTTACTCCATCGTCCGGATGATAATCGCCCTTAATAACCGCATCCTTCATCGGTGTGCAGTTCGCCACTGCCTTTTCCAATTTATTGGCAGTGTCTTTTAGTACAGCGATGAATTCATCGCTTCTGTTCTGGCCGTAAATGTACGCATCGAAGCATTCCTTGCCTTTCAGGTAAAGCGCATAGGTATCGGCAAGGTGCAGACGGAACGGGTCAGCCGCCATGTTGGCTTCAAACAGGTTGAGCATAGATACGATGGTATTAATGGAACCCTCGGCGCCGTTAACGCCGTCCAGGTCATTAATCGCATCGTCAAGATCTGTCCATGCTTTTTCAAAGCCTGCTTCCAGGTCGGTATCATAATGATAATTTGCATTGGAGAGGTTCAGACCGGTTGCGTTGTCAAACGCCGCAAAAATCTCGGTCGAGCCGCCGGCCTTTGCACCGTCGCTCGATACGTCAAGATAGGTATCCTTATACTTGGTGATAGAAGCCTGCATTGCATCCAGCAGCATCTTATAGTTCAAGACATATACCGGTTCAGTCGTATTCAGGCTGTTGTCGCCCTCGCCGACATGCTCATTACCAGTAACAAGGTTGCCCCAATAGGGATATGTGTTCCACTCAAATCGGGAATATTTCTTATAAAGCTGAGTGTCGCTCAGCGTAAATACCAAGGAGTTATTGAAGTTCCAATAGTAGGAATTACCGCCGTGCTTATTTTCCGCATCATAGTAATCCGAAGCATTAACATCAACCGGAACGTAAGCATCGTAAGTATCCTCGGTTTTGCCTGCCCAGCTGATGGCATAGTCAGTGGAATCAGAGGAGCTGCTACCGGCGATAGTATGACCGTACCAATAATCCTTTAAGCGGCCGCCGGATTCTCTGACATAACGGAAACGGAAGGAATATCTACCCATATTTTCCTTATCCGCAAATACAACCGGCAGCTCGGCATTATTCGTACCGTCATACAGCAGCACGCCGCCGCGCTGATAAATAAACCAGTCAGCGCTGTACTTTAAGATACCGTTAGACCATGATACAAAGCCGTGAGGAATATCGGAATATTTAACTGTTCCCGGGTCAGCGCTGTACAGTACGTTGCCGTAATAACCGGTGGTTTCCGTACCGTTAATGCTGACAGACTGGAAGCTATTGTACATATCCGCATTCTGTGAGAATACCGTCATATTATCCACAGCCGCCTGCAGTGCGTCCGCCTGATCCTGACCGGCACCGTCCTTGCACGCCTCTACGTAAGCCAAATATGCCGGCAGCAAATTATTATAGACTGTTCCGTTACGCATTGTGTTAATTTTGTTAACATAATTATTTTTGGCTTGCGTCAGCGTGGCTGCATAAGCCGTCATGGCGCCGAACGGCAAAACGGTGATCACCATTAACACCGAAAGCATCACTGCCAACAGTCTTTTGCTGAACTTCTTCATACTATTTCCTCCTACTGAAGCGGTGCACGGTGCCGCGGTCACGTTCCTGACTACCGGTAACCGCCGCCAAGCCGAACACGCTTTCAAAAATTCTCTCTTATGAACTACTAATTGTCACACTATCACAAATTAATAATTCATAATTTGTTTACAATTATAGCATGACTTTTCCGTAATTGCAAGGGGTCTATTTTAAAAAGAAATTAATTAACCGGATAAATTTTGATAGACTTATCTTTATTTATTTGTTCAATTTGCCGAAAGCGCTGATTTTTTTAAATTATCACAAAAAATATAAAATATCACAAATACAGAGAAAAAGCTCCCCTTTACAGGAGAGCTTTTGATGATGAAGTGATTACGGGTTGGTGCAAACGCCGGAGGCGTTGAACTTATAGGTCTTGCTGCCGATCTTTTGCGACGTATTGGCGAGCATAGCGCCGCTGTTATTGAAGTAATACCAGCTGCCGCTGAGCTTCAGCCAGCCGGTAACCATCGCACCGGATGCGTTGAAGTAATACCACTTGCCGCCGAGCTTCTTCCAGCCGGTCTGCATGGCGCCGGAGCCGTTGAAATAATACCACTTACCGCCGATCTTCTGCCAGCCGGTCACCATGGTGGCATATTCCTTTTCAAAATAATACCACTTGCCGCTGATCTTTTGCCAGCCGGTCAGCGCCTTATTATTGGAAGCGGAGATGTAATACCAAAAGCTATAGCTGCCGATCGTGCCGTCTTCGTTCGTCCAGCTTTCCTTTTCGTTATACCAGCCGGAGGTAACCATCGCGCCGCTCTTATTGAAGCAGTAGGTCGCGTTGCCGATCTGATAGCCGCCGTTCGCATACATGGTAGCATATTCCTTATCGAAATAATACCACTTGCCGCTGATCTTCTGCCAGCCGGTCAGGCACTTGCCGGAGGAGGTAGTATAGTACCAATAGTCATAGCTATTGTGCGTGCCGTCCTCGTCGTCCCACGCATACGTCTCCTTGAACCAGCCGCCGGCAACCATCGCGCCGCTCTTATCGAAGCAATAGACATCGTCGCCGATCGGGAGCGCGATATCAGAAACCATCGCGCCGTCATACACGTCGAAATAATACCACTTATTATTGATCTTTTTCCAGCCCTTCACGGCTTTGCCGGAGCTGGGGTCTAAATAATACCAGTCGTTGTAGGAAAACGGAACCCATTCATCCTCTTCCTCGTCGTAATACTCGCTCGTGCCCTTATCGTTATACCAGCCGGTACGCATCACGCCGTTCGCGTCGAAATAATAATGATTGTCTTTTTCGTCCCAATAATCGCTATCGCGCAGGTTCTCGCCGTCCCCGTAGAAGAAATACCACTTGCCGTTGATCTTCTGCCAGCCGGTGACGCACTCGCCGTTTTTGTAATAGACCCAGTACGTATAGGTATAGGTTACGCCCTCGTCCTCATAGCTGCCGGTTTCCTTTTGCCAACCGTTGGCCGCGAACGCTTCCATGCCAAAACCTGCAAAGCAGCTGATCGCCATCATCAGGGCCAAGAAAACGCTTAATGTTTTTTTCATAAGATTACCTCCATAATATATTTTATACCTATATTATAGAATGCTTCTCGACGTTTGTCAAATAAACAGTCTGTTAATAAATCAAAAAATCCGCCGCCTTACGGCAACGGATTTTGATGAAATTAGTCGTTGAGTGCCGCCTTAACGTTAGCCAGCTCAGCCGCCAGCTCCTCCGGCAGCTTGTCGCCAAACTTAGCATACAGCTCGTCAACGCCGGCAAGCTCCTCTTCCCAAGCAGCCTTATCCACGTCAAGGATCTTGTCAAGATCAGCCTCGGTCATATCAAGGCCTTCCAGGTTGATGTCCTTCGCATACGGCAGGTAACCGATCGCGGTTTCCTGTGCATCAACCTTGCCCTCGCAGCGGTCGATGATCCAGTCAAGCACACGCAGGTTGTCGCCAAAGCTCGGCCACAGGAAGTGACCCTCGTCGTCCTTACGGAACCAGTTAACGTTGAAGATCTTCGGCGCCTTATCGGCATCAAGGCCGGCACCGATCTCGATCCAGTGCTTCCAATAATCGCCCATGTTGTAACCGCAGAACGGCAGCATAGCCATCGGGTCACGTCTCACAACGCCGACAGCGCCGGTAGCGGCCGCCGTCGTTTCAGAGCCCATGATCGAGCCTACGAACACACCGTGGTTCCAGCTCTTTGACTGATAAACCAGCGGCGTAAGCTTTGCACGTCTGCCGCCGAAAACGAAAGCAGAGATCGGCACGCCGTTCGGATTTTCAAACTCAGAGGACAGGCACGGACAGTTCACAGCCGGAGCAGTGAATCTGGAGTTCGGGTTAGCCAGCGGCTCGTCAGAGGTACCGTTAATTTCCTCGCCCTTCCAGTTAATGCAATTCGTTGGCGGGTTCTTATCAAGACCCTCCCACCATACGGTGTTGTTTTCAAGATTGTGGCAAACGTTGGTGAAGATCGTGCCCTTCTTGGTAGCAGCCAGCGCATTCGGGTTAGACTTT
Organism: Eubacterium sp.; assembly: GCA_017463985.1. Classification (GTDB taxonomy): domain Bacteria; phylum Bacillota; class Clostridia; order Oscillospirales; family Acutalibacteraceae; genus Eubacterium_R. The sequence continues at coordinate 13,683 of JAFUEH010000013.1, forward strand.
TCGTTCGTACCCGGTGCTACGCCGAAGAAGCCGTTTTCAGGATTGATAGCATACAGACGGCCGTCCGGACCCTTTCTGATCCAGGAAATATCGTCGCCTACGCACTCGATCTTGTAGCCCTTGCGGAGATAGCCCTCCGGCGGAATGAGCATAGCGAGGTTCGTTTTGCCGCAAGCAGACGGGAACGCAGCGCAGATATACTTTGTCTCTTCGCCCGGCTTGGTTAAACCGAGGATGAGCATGTGCTCTGCCTGCCAGCCCTCGTTCTTACCGAGGTAAGAAGCGATACGCAGCGCAAAGCACTTTTTGCCCAGCAGCACGTTGCCGCCGTAAGCAGAGTTAACGGAAACGATGGAATTCTCCTCCGGGAACTGAACGATCCATCTCTTTTCAGGATCGACATTGCACTTGCAGTGCATACCGCGTACCCAGTCGTCAGAATCGCCAAGACAGTCAAGCACAGCCTGACCGACTCTCGTCATGATATTCATATTCAGTACAACATAGATAGAATCGGTGATCTCGATACCGATCTTGGAGAACGGAGAACCGACAGGACCCATGGAGTACGGGATAATGTACATGGTTCTGCCCTCGTAAGAGCCGGCAGCGATCTCATCGAGCATCTTATGACACTCCGCAGGATCCATCCAGTGGTTGGTCGGGCCTGCATCCTCTTCCTTAGAGGTACAAATCAGCGTTCTTGCCTCAACACGGGCTACGTCGTTCACAGCTGTTCTGTGAAGATAGCAATCGGGAAGCAGCTCATCGTTAAGCTTAACCATTTCGCCGGTTTCAACAGCCTCTGCCTTTAAAGCGTCGATCTGTTCCTTAGAGCCGTCAATCCATACTACCTCTGCCGGCTTTAAAAACGCGATTTTTTCATCAAGCCAGGCAAGGAGCGTCGGGTTCTTTGTGAATTTTGTTTCCATAACAATCTCCTTTATATTATTGATTTCAGATCAAAAAACTAACAAAAGTTTCTTGTTTGTCAGTTTGATTATAGCGAAATCCCCCATTGATTTCAATACTTATCCCCCGAATTCATTAAAAAGTTACAGATTTGCTATGCTTTATTGACAATTTTTTGACAAAAAAGAAAGAGCCTCCGCGAGCGAAGACTCATCTATATTATACTTTTTCCAGCTTGGCATAGTTCGCCATCATTTTTTTTGTGCCGGCCTTGTCGAACGCGACCTCCATCAGCACATCGTTACCCATCGGCTGGCAGGAAAGGATCACACCGGTACCGAAGGACTTATGCTTCACGGTGTCACCTACGCTGTACTGCACGTCGCTCTTAGCAGCGCCGCCGGTCTGGCCGAAGCGGCGCGCGGCCGTGCTGCTTTGCTTGGCAGCGCCGATCGGTGTGGACTTACTGTAACGGTTCGCCGTTTTCGGCTTGCCGAAGTGAGACTCGTAATCAGCCGAGCCAAAGCTGCCGGCGGTACCGAACGAGGCATAGCCGCCGCGCCTGCCGAAGGCGTCCTGCTGCCGGCGGAGGCTTCTGTCCTCTGTGATGTCGCTCGGGATTTCACGCAGAAAGCGCGAGGGTGGGTTCCGGTTCGTGGTGCCGTAAAGCATACGCTGGCGCGCGCAAAGCAGATACAGGCGTTCTCTGGCACGCGTGATGCCGACGTAAGCGAGGCGGCGCTCCTCCTCCAGATCCGCGTCAGAATAGAGGCTTTGGCTTCCGGGGAAAATGCCCTCCTCCAGACCGGGGATAAACACAACCGGAAATTCCAGTCCCTTAGCGGAATGCAGCGTCATCAGCACAACGCAGTCGTCGTTTTCATTATACGAATCGATATCGGAAACGAGCGCGACATCCTCCAAAAAATCCGACAGCGAAAACGCTTCGTCCTCCTCCTGATACTTGATCAACATGGAGGAAAGCTCCTGCACGTTATTTTTTCTGTCCTCCGCCTTCTGCGGATCCTCTTCGTCGAGATAATCAAAGTATTTCGTCTCTGTCAGGATCTCCTGCAGCAGATCGCTCATCGTCATACCCTCGTCAAGGCAGGCCTGAAAGTGACGGATCATCCGGCAAAACGGCTGCAGCTTGCCGGCAGAACGGGCGGTCTTCGTAAACTCGTCGGCGTGCTCGCACACCTCAAAGGCGCTCATGCTGTTGATCGCGGCAATCTCCATGATATAGCCGAACATGGTCTCACCGATGCCGCGCTTTGGCGTATTAATGATTCGCTGCAGGCGCACGTGGTCGGCCGGATTGTTGATCACGGCAAAATAGGAAATAATATCCTTGATCTCCTTACGGTCAAAGAACCGGTTGCCGCCGATAATTCTATAGGAAATACCGGACTTCGCCAGCATAATTTCGATATTGCGCGACTGCGCGTTCATGCGGTACAGCACCGCATGATCCTTGTAGGAGCGGCCTGCGGCAACATTGCTGTTGATTTCGTCCACAATGAACTGTGCCTCGTCCATTTCATTGGCGGCAGTGTATAGCATCACCTTATCGCCGTCAGTGCCTTTATATGAGCGCAGATGCTTATCGGCAAGACGGGTCTTATTATTGGCGATCACCGCATTCGCAGCGTTCAGGATATTCTGCATAGAGCGGTAGTTTTCCGCCAGCTCCAGCTGAATGACCTGCAGTCCCTCCTTTTCATACCGTTCCTTGAAACGCATGATATTTTCTATCGTGGCGCCGCGGAAGCGGTAAATGCTCTGGTCGTCGTCACCGACAACGCAGATATTATGGTATTCGCCTGCCAGCAGATAAGTCAGTACATACTGCGCATAGCTGGTGTCCTGATACTCATCAACGATCACATATTTAAACTGGTGCTGATACAGCTGCAGGACGTCGTCATTTTCCTTCAGCAGCCGCACCGTATTAAAGATCATGTCGTCAAAGTCCATGGCGTCGGCACGCATCAGCTCCTTTTGGTATTCCCGATAGCATTCTGCAATTTTGGAACGGCGGAAGTCGTTGACAGTAGTGGCCTTATATTCCTGCGGATCGATTAGGCTGTCCTTCGCATGACTGATTTCTGTCAGGATGGAACGGTGATTGAGGAATTTATCCTCAATACCGAGCGATTTTTGCACACGCTTCATCACACGCTTTTGGTCATCGGTATCATAGATCGTAAAATGCTGCGTATAGCCCAGTCTGTCCGCAAAACGGCGCAGCATTCTGCCGCACATAGAGTGGAAGGTGTGCGCCCAAATATCGTTCGCCTCTGTGCCGACGGTGTTGACCAGTCGCTCGCGCAACTCACCGGCAGCTTTATTCGTAAAGGTGATGGCCAGCACCTGCCACGGGAAGGCATAGCCGTCGTTCAGAATATGTTCAATGCGCTTGACAATCGTCGCCGTTTTGCCGGTGCCGGCACCGGCGACCACCAGCACCGGTCCGTCGATCGTATCGATGACACGCTGCTGTTCTCTGTTAGGTTTCACTGCGTCTTTATTCATGATCATTCCTTTTCCGGTTCAAAAACGGGCGATGCATCATCGCCCAAACCGCTATCTATATTTTATTTATCTCAATTTTACTTATCCGAGCAGGGTCAGCAGAATACCTGCTGCCACTGCAGAACCAATCACGCCGGATACATTCGGTCCCATGGCGTGCATTAACAGGAAGTTAGCAGGATTTTCCTCCTGTCCTACCTTTTGGCTGACGCGCGCCGCCATCGGGACAGCCGAAACGCCTGCTGAACCAATCAGCGGATTGATCTTGCCCTTGCTGAGCACATACATCAGCTTGCCGAACAGCACACCGCCGACCGTACCAAACGCAAACGCCACTAACCCCAGCGCGATAATCAGCAAGGTCTTACCGTTCAAAAAGCTCTGCGCCGAGGTGGTAGCACCGACCGAGATACCGAGCAGGATCGTAATTATATTCATTAGCTCATTCTGCGCCGCTTTGGCAATACGCTCGGTATGGCCGCTTTCCTTGAGCAGATTGCCCAGCATCAGCATACCGACCAAAGAGGCGGCATCCGGCAGGAAAAGCGATACAATCACCGTCACCATGATCGGAAACAGGATTTTTTCTGTTTTAGAAACCGGACGGAGGTTCTCCATCACCACCGCACGTTCTTTCTTGGTCGTCAGCGCGCGCATGATCGGCGGCTGAATCACCGGCACCAAGGCCATATAGGAATACGCCGCCACCGCGATCGTACCGAGCATGGCAGGCGCCAGCTTAGAGGTAACGAAAATGGCCGTCGGACCGTCCGCACCGCCGATAATGGCAATAGAACCGGCCTCCTGTGGCGTAAACGCCAGATTCAGCGACGGGAACACATCGTTGAGCGTACCGCCCAGTACAATGGCGATTACATAAGCGGCAAATATGCCGAGCTGCGCCGCCGCGCCGAGAATAAACGACGAGGGTCTGGCGATCAGCGAGGAAAAATCTGTCATCGCGCCGATACCGAGGAAGATCAGCGGCGGATAAATACCGGCCTTGACGCCGAAATAAAGAAAATCCATCAGTCCCGGCGTACAACCGGTGATCCACACCTCATTGACTTCGTCCCACACGCGCCCGCGCGCCACCAGCTCAACAAACCCTTGCAGGTCATGATACTGTACTGCCAGGTTAGCTCCCGGCAGGTTCGCCAGCAGCATACCGAAGGCGATCGGTATCATCAGCAGCGGCTCAAAGCCTTTTTTTATACCCAAATAGAGGAAGAAGAAGGACATCAGTATCATCACCGCGTTTTTCCAGCCGCCGTCCGTAAAAAAGTACGCCCAGCCGCTATTCGCAAGAATGTCCCGAATAACCTCCCATACTCCTTCAAAAATCGTCATGCTCTGACCTCCTAAAACGGTCTGGTGTTTTCGTTAACAGCGGCCTGTGCCCAAACCGGACGTCCGCTTGGTCGGCTGCGCCTTTTCGTAACAGAGGTAACAGTGACGCCGTCTCCCTCCAGCATATATACGGCAGCGGTGATCGCCGCTACGATCTCCGGCGTCACGTCGCCGTCAGCACCGGCCTCTACAGGCGGTAACGGCTCAATAACCGGCATTTGTGAAATATCAGGAAAGCGGTCTGCCGAGGCGCCGTCCGCTTTGTTGGCCTTGCTTTTTTTCTTTTCCGCCCGCTTTTGCGACAGGCTCATCGTTGCGCCGAACAGCTTAAAAATCAAGATCAGCAGCGCCAGCATCGCCAGCACGGTGCCGATACCGGCTACCACTAAGGTCAGCGTAAACGCCAACGAGCTGTCAGGCTGTAGTGTAGTTGTCAGTAAATAGTGATTCACGCCTATTCCCCCATTTTTATTACCGGCTACATTATAAAACAGTTGGCAAAAATTTTCAACATCTGCCTCGCATTAATTTTCAGTTTGTATATTTGCATAAAAAAAACTATTGATTTATTTTGGATTTAGGGTATAATATGATTAGTATTGATAGGGAGGCGGATAGTATGAGTAAGGAAGCAATGATTATTGCCATCTTAGTGGCACTGATCATTCTTTGGGTGACGGAAACGCTCGGTATGCGCCGCACCTCAAGGCTGCTGGCCGGCGTCATTGACCTAGGTTTTGCTTTGATTCGATAGCTATATTATATGTAATAACAAAAGCGACGGTATTGCCGTCGCTTTTTTAGTTCTTAATATGTTGGGTGGTCTATCGGCATGGTTGCGTAAGCGTTCAGGCGTTCGTCGGCAACAGTGCCGTTTTTGTATTCATAATAGCCCTGTGCGGCGATCATCACCGCATTGTCGCCGCAATACTGCAGCTGCGGTATATGGAGCTGCCAACCGTGCTGATGGCACATTTTTTGCGCTTCACGGCGCAGCTTTGTATTGGCCGAAACGCCGCCGGCGATCACAATTTTTTGATAACCGAAATTCTTTGCCGCCAGCGCCAGATTGGCAAGCAGGCAATCCACCACGGCTTTTTGGAACGAGGCAGCGAGATCAGCGGTATTGACCGGTTCTCCCTTCTGCTCGGCATTGTGCAGCAGGTTGATGACCTTTGTTTTCAAGCCGCTGAAGGAATAATCGTATACCGAGGTGCTCACACGCGGATGCGGAAAGGCATACGCGTTTTCATCACCCTCCGGCGACAGACGGTCAATGCTGACGCCGCCGGGATAAGCCAGTCCCATCGCGCGTCCGGCTTTATCCAGCGCCTCGCCGGCGGCATCATCGCGCGTTCGGCCGATGATCTCAATATCCGTATAGGACTTCACCGCTACGATGTGCGAATGACCGCCGCTGACGACTAAGCATAAAAACGGCGGCTCCACGTCGCTTTCAATATAATTAGAGGCGATGTGACCTCTTAAATGGTGCACCGGCACCAGCGGCTTTCCGGCAGCCAGCGCCAATCCCTTGGCAAAGTTCACGCCCACCAGCAACGAGCCGATCAAGCCCGGCGCATACGTTACAGTGATCGCGTCAAGGTCCTCCACCGTGCAGTTTGCCTGCACTAACGCTTCTGTCACCACGCTGCTGATGCTTTCGGCGTGGCGACGCGAGGCGATCTCCGGCACTACGCCGCCGTAGCGCTTATGCTCCTCCAGCGAGGTGGCAATGACATTAGATAAAACGTGCCGTCCGTCCTCAACTACCGCTGCTGCGGTTTCATCACACGAGCTTTCAATTCCTAAAATTTTCATCTGGTTTCCTCTGAATCTGAATTTCCTGCTATATTCCTTGTCTGTTTAGTATCCCAATTACACAAAGGTTTTTGTCATTAAAACAGCGTCCTCCTCCGGCTCACGGTAAAAGCGCGGACGTTTGCCGACCGGCTCAAAGCCCAGCGAAGCATACAGCTGGATGGCAGGCGTATTGCTTTCACGCACCTCCAGCGTTAAAAACGCCAACTCATTTTCCATTGCCCGTTTGATCAGCGCACGGGCAATGCCCTGCCGACGGTAGGGCGGCAGTACGGCTACATTCGTAACATAGCCCTCGCCGCTGAAAATCTGTACGCCGATATAGCCGACGGCAACGCCGTCAGCCAGCGCCACGTAAAAATGAGAGCATTCGTTTTGCAGGCTCTCTATGAGGCTCTGACGGCTCCAGGGCATTGTAAAACAGGCATTTTCAATTTTCACCAGCTCGTCCGCCAACGCCGGCGTAGCCTGAATAATCTCAATGTGCGTCATACCACGTTTTCCCGATCGCGCCGTCTGCGCGCAGCTTCACCTTCATCCGGCAAGCGTTCTCCATTTCCTCTGTAACAATCTGCAGCACCTGCTCCGCCTCTTGCTCCGGCGCTTCAACAATCAGCTCATCGTGCACCTGTAAGATCAAGCGCGCCTGCAGCTGTTCCTCGCTGAGACGGCGGTCCACCTTGACCATCGCGATCTTAATAATATCTGCGGCCGTTCCCTGAATCGGCATATTCCGCGCTACACGCTCGCCAAAGGCGCGCAGCTGGTGATTGGAGGCGGCCAGCTCCGGCAGGTAACGGCGGCGGCGGAACAGCGTTTCGCTGTAACCGCGCTCCTTCGCCAGGTCAATAATATGCTGCATATAGCGATCAACGCCGCTGTAAGTGCGCAAATAGCTGTCGATATATTCCTTTGCTTCCTTATTGCTGACGCCGATATCCTTGGCAAGGCTGAAAGCACCGATACCGTAAACGATACCAAAATTCACTGCCTTGGCACGCGAGCGCAGCTCCTTGGTGATGAATTCCACCGGCAGACCAAAGACCTGTGAGGCGGTGATCGTATGAATATCATCGCCGTTATTGAAGTCGTTGATCATATTTTCATCGTTCGCCAAATCGGCCAGCACACGCAGCTCAATCTGGCTGTAATCCGCGTCCACCAACAGGCATCCGTCCTTCGCCGTAAAGAATTTACGCATTTCACGGCCGAGCGGCGTGCGGATCGGTATATTCTGCAGGTTCGGTTCTAACGAGCTGATACGGCCGGTTCTGGTTTCCACCTGATTAAACGAGGTGTGAATCCGTCCGTCGTCACCGATCACCTTCAGCAGACCGTCGCAATAGGTAGACTTCAGCTTGGAAAGGCTGCGGTATTCCAAAATATAGTCAATGACGATGTGCTGATTTTTCAGTCCCTCCAGCACCTCCGCGTTGGTAGAATAGCCCGTCTTGGTTTTCTTCTTGCAGGGGAGCTGCAGATCCTCGAACAAAGCCACGCCGAGCTGCTTGGGAGAATTGATATTGAATTCATAGCCGACCTCCGCGTAAATCAGCTGCGTCAGCTCGTCGATACGTACCGCCAGCTGCTTGCCGAACTGCTCTATTCCCTGCCGATCAGCCGAAAAGCCTGCTATTTCCATCTTTGCCAGCACGCGCGCCAGCGGCAGCTCGATATCCTGCAGGAGCGACAGCTGGTCGGCTTCCTCCAGCAGGGCGTCCGTTTTTTCAAACAGCGGTGCCAGCACAGCGGCAAACACCACATTTTCGTCCTCGCCGCCGAGCGCGTTGCGGAAGGTCGGCTTCGCCACACGGTATTCGACGCAAAGGTGTTCCATATCATATTTGCTGTCCGACGGCTTGAGCAGGTACGCACTGAGCATCAGGTCGCCGCCAACATGACAGCATTCCGTATTCATTTTTGCCGCCAGGCGGTGCATATATTTTGAATGGTAGGTATATTTTGGCACGTCCGAGGCAAAAAAGGCACGCACGCCCTCCTCGAACACGGGCGATTCCTGCGACAGCACCCATACGGTGTCGCCGTCAGCAAAATAAAAATCGGTAATTTCATTGTCTGTAATAGCCGGATAGCAATACACCCGATCCTGCAGCACCGACTGCAGTTGTTCAACACTCTCACAGGGCAGCAGCTCAATATGGCGCTCCTTCGTTGTCGCAGCCTCGCTGATTGCCTCATTTGCGTCGAGATGGAACCGCGGGATCAGGGAATTCAGCTCCAACCGTAACAGCTCAGACACCGCAGCACGGCGGTCGGTCATACGAACGGTATAGGCGTTGATGTCGGTGTTCACCGGCGCATCTGTTTTAATTTCACCGAGCGCCAGCGAAAGGTAGGCGTTTTCCCTGTCCCGCGCCAGCTTTGCCTTGACGCCCGGCTTGATGTCCAGATCCTCCAGCGATTCATAAATACGGTCGACCGTACCGAAGCGCGCGATCAGGTCGAGCGCCGTTTTGGGGCCGACGCCTTGCACGCCAGGGATATTGTCAGAGCTGTCGCCCTGCAGCGCCTTGACTTGTATCAGCTGACGAGGTGTTACACCGTACTCCTCTTTGATAGCCGCTTCATCATAGATATCCGTCACCGCCTGACCTATTTTTGTGCGCGCCAACAGTACGCGTACACCGTCATGCGCCAGCTGTAGCGAATCCCGATCGCCGGTGGCAATATCGCAAAGATCGCCCTTTTGACGGCAGGCAGCGGCCAACGTACCGAGAATATCGTCCGCCTCCCAGCCGGCGCACTCCACCGTCTGATAGCCCAGCAGCCGCAGCAGCTTTTTCAGCACCGGCATCTGCTCGCGCAGCTCCTCCGGCATGGCATGGCGACCGGCCTTGTACGCATCGTACATTTGATGGCGAAAGGTCGGTGCATGGACATCAAAAGCAATCGCCACAGCGTCAGGCTGGCTCATCTGCTCTAATTTCAGCAAAATATTCAAAAAGCCGTATATCGCGTTGGTATAATCCCCTGCTGCTGTTGTCAGCAGCTTGATGCCGTAAAACGCACGGTTCACAATGCTGTTGCCGTCCAGGACCAATAATTTCATAATGACACCTCGGTAATAATTGTTCTTCATAGTATAACATAATTCAAAAGCTTTTACAATGAATGACTTGAAATTTGCCGGCGATGATATATAATATGAGATATGGACGAAACACTTTCGGAGGAAAGCTATGTATTTCAGAACTTATGCAACCATTGACCTGGATGCACTTGAATATAACGTTAGCCAAGTCAGGAGCAAGCTGCCGCAAGGCGTGCGCCTGCTCGGCGTCATTAAAGCGAATGCCTACGGCCACGGCGCGGTAGAGGTCGGTAAATTTCTGGAGGGAAAATGCGACTTCTTCGGCGTTGCGTGCGTAGACGAGGCAATGGAGTTGATCCGTGCCGGCATCAAAACGCCGATCCTGGTGCTGGGCTATGTATCGCCTTACGAATATGATACCGTTATTAAGCATAATATCCGTATCCCGATTTTTCGCTACGAGGACGCACTGAAGCTGTCGGAGGAAGCGCAGTGGCAGCACAAAACCGTGCCGTTTCATTTTTGTATCGACACCGGTATGAGCCGGATCGGCTTTCAGGTGAACGAGGAGACGGCCGATATTTGCTATGCTATCGCGCACCTCCCGGGTATCTTTGCCGAAGGGCTGTTCTCTCATTTTGCAACGGCGGACGAAGCGGACCTGGCCAAGGCCCGCCGCCAGCAGGAGCTGTTTCAGGATTTTGTCGCCATGCTGGAGGCGCGCGGCATATTTATCCCGATCAAGCATATCAACAACAGCGCCGGCATCATTAACTTTAATGAACCGTTTGATATGTGCCGCATGGGCATCATCACCTACGGCCTGTATCCGTCGGAGGAGGTCGACAAAGCCTTATTGCCGCTCTGTCCTGTTTTACAGTGGAAGGCCACCGTGTCGCACATCAAGACCTTGCCGCCCGGGCGTGAGATCTCTTACGGCGGCACCTTCGTGACGGAAAGACCGACCGTTGTCGCTACGGTGCCGGTCGGTTACGCAGACGGCTATCCGCGCTGTCTTTCCAACAAAGGGCGCGTGATCGTGGGCGGCTGTTATGCGCCGATTCTCGGGCGCGTCTGTATGGATCAGCTGATGATCGACGTTACCGATATTCCGAACGTCACCGTCGGTTCCGAGGCCGTTTTGGTCGGTGCGCAGGGCAATAGCTTTTTGACAATGGAGGAGGTCAGCAACGCGGCCTATTCGTTTAACTATGAACTGCCCTGTCGGATTTCGCCGCGCGTACCGCGCGTTTACTACCGCGGCGGTAAGGCGGTAAAGACCGTAAAAGGCATATAAGCTGACAAAAGCATTTTACTGTCAAAATAGCATACGGTTTCTATTGACAAAAGCAATTTTATTGTGTACAATTCAATTGTTCGATTAAACACGAGGAGAAACCGATGGAAGAAATGTATAACGCGCTCAAGCTGGAAAATCAGCTTTGCTTTCCGCTTTACGCCTGCTCAAAAGAGGTCGTCAGAAAGTATAAGCCGTTCCTGGATGAGCTGGACTTAACCTATACGCAGTACATCACCATGATGGTATTGTGGGAAAGAAAGCAGATCAATGTCAAGGAGCTGGGCGAATGCCTTTACCTTGATTCCGGCACGCTGACGCCCCTGCTGAAAAAGCTGGAGGCAAAGGGCTATGTCGTGCGCGAGCGCTCACAGACGGATGAGCGCCATCTGGTTGTCTCTATCACGGAGAAGGGCGAACAGCTGCAAAAGGACGCCGTTACTGTTCCCGGCAAAATGCGCCAGTGCGTCAATCTGCAGGACGAGGACGCCGTTACGCTTTATAAATTGCTTTATAAGCTGCTGAACAATATGTAGCTTAACGCAGGTGTAGTTCAATGGCAGAACACCAGCTTCCCAAGCTGGATACGCGGGTTCGATTCCCGTCACCTGCTCCAATACCGAAGAGCCTCGGCGCTGCCGAGGCTCTCATGCTGTCTAAAAAGATATTTTTTTTACTTGCTTACTTTCTGCGATAATCCTCCTCGATGTCCTCGCACCAGTTGGCGGCAATCGGCGCGGCACTGCGCATAGCACAGCAGGCATTGGCAACGGCGTTGTATACGACGTTGGTTCCCTGACGGTCCGCGCGGTAGTTCACTGCTCTGTCAGCAGCGATACCGAAATGACCGGCTGTTTCCACCGCGTCAATATTCGCGCCGATAAACAGGAATTCCCAGCCAAGCTTCTTCTTTTCGGCGATCAGCTGCTTTACCTGCGCTGACGAATATTCCTTACTGGCGTTTTCCAAGCCGTCGGTGATCACGGTAAACATCACGTTCTCCGGCACATCCTCCTTACGCAGATAGCGATGCACGCTTTCAATATGGTGCACCGTTACGCCGATCGCGTCGATCAGGGCGGTACAGCCGCGCACCTGATAATCCGCTTCGGTCAGCGGCTGTATGTCGTTTAGCGGCACGCGGTCGTAAAGCGTCAAGAGCTCGTGATCAAACAGCACTGTCGTTACGTAGCATTCGCCGTCCAGCTTTTTTTGCTTTTCGATCAGTGAATTGAAGCCGCCGATCGTGTCGCTTTCCAGTCCTCCCATCGAGCCGGAGCGGTCCAGAATAAATACCAGCTCCGTAATGCCGTTACGGTTGTTGTTTGCTTTTTCAATCTTTTTCATGTTAAATACCTCCATAATGCTTTGTGGTTGTTTTCATCTTACAACTGCATTATAGAGGTATTGCTCACGGATTTGGTCGCCTGTCAGGCGACATTTATTTTTTCTTTTTTCTGCCGGCCGTCAGCTCCTGCAAATCCGCCGCAGCCAGTACACCGCAAACGATCACGATCAGCGCACAGATAACGGTCACCGGCGTCAGGAGGGACAGGTCGCGCGTAAGGATCACCGAAAATACAATTGCCCACGCGACATAAGTAATATCGAGCGCCATTGCCTTGGACGCGCCGATCTTGGCGATCGCTTTATAATAGCACAAATATGAAACCGTCGCACACAGCGCCGCCAGCGCCAGCGTCGGCAGCAGCCAACCGGTATCCGTTGTAAACAGCGACACCGTGAAGCCCCAGCCCTTCAATAGCGGCAGCAGCACAACACCGTAAACCAGCGCCGAGGTGGTCTGACGGATCTGCAGCGCATACTCGCGCTTGACCGCCTCATCCTGAAAGCTCTTAGCCAAAATAACCGCTTCAATTCCCCAGCCGAAGGAGCACATCATGGCGCCGATAATGCCCAGCCAAAAATTGCTGACAGACAGGTCGGGCGAATAGCTCAGGCCAAACACACCAAGCAGCGTGATCACCAACAGCACCCAGCGATACCACTGCATTTTTTCTTTCAGGAAGATAAACGCAAGGATCGCACCGATCGCCGGAAACACTGCGCTGGCAATCGCGCCGACGGAGGCGCCCATGTATTTGATGGCCAGCACATAGCCCGTCATACCGACCGGTCCGCCGATCACAGCCGCCAAGGCGACCAGCCGTCCGTTTTTATTTTTTAGGAGTGCAAACACCTTTTTCAGATTGCCGTGCACGCCGTTATATGCACCGGCCCACAGCGCCGAGCACAGGTCGTGCAGAAAGGTGCTGACGAACGGCGCCAGAAACAGCGCTCGCTCAGTAGACACCAGCGGCGACATCCCCAATGCTATTCCGAGAATAACGGTTTCGAGCGCCCAGGTCACGCCTGCCATAATACCGTAAATCATAAATCGCTCCCGCTTAAAATATTTTTATTTATTGTAACACATCTTTTCTTCATTTTCCATATATGCTATACTGAAAATATCAACAATTTTGGAGGCAAGCATGAGCGAAAAGGATAAAATGCATACCGGCGAGCTGTATCTCCCCGGCGATGAAGCCATTATGGCGGAGCAGGAGCTTTGTTTGGAAAAGCTATATGATTATAATCACACGCGTCCCGGTGAGCACGAAAAGCGCGCGCAGCTGCTCACGGAGCTGTTTGCGGAAATCGGCACAGGATGCTATATTGAGCCGCCGTTCCACGCCAACTGGGGCGGAAGGCACTGCCATTTCGGCAACGATATTTACGCTAATTTTAACCTGACCTTGGTGGATGACACGCATATCTATGTGGGCGACAGCACGCTGTTCGGTCCCAATGTAACGGTGGCAACGGCCGGTCATCCGCTGCTGCCGGAGCTGCGTATCAAGCAGTATCAGTATAACTTTCCCGTTCATATCGGCAAGGGCTGCTGGCTCGGTGCCGGCGTCGTGGTCGTACCCGGCGTAACCATCGGTGATAACACCGTGATCGGTGCCGGCAGCGTCGTAACGAAGGATATTCCCTCCGGTGTGATCGCCTACGGCAACCCGTGCCGCGTGATCCGTGAAATCAACGAGCACGATCGGGAATACTACTTTAAGGACAGAAAAATCAATTACGACGACATTATCTGAGGCCGCGCTTTCCTCAAGCTACCCAAACAGACGAACGCCAACCGTTTTCGGACGGTTGGCGTTCTATTACTGCTTCTCTTCAAAATCCGTATCGGATATTCAATTAGTCTTGCGCTTGTGCGGCAGCCTCTGCCTCATCAACAGCCTGTGCCTCATCCGCAGCGGTTTCAGCTTTTTCATAATTTTCAGACATCTGCTTGTAGATTTCTTTCATGAAGCTGTCTGTTTCAGCGTCTGCCGTCAGTCCGCAGATATCCTCAAAGTGGATATCCTTTTCATTGCCCTCGACCAGCGTAAACTGACCGTTGTTCTGACAGCCTTCAAACACCGTGCTCTCCGTTGCAGCACCGGCAATACCGCCGACATAGCAGTAGCAAATATCCTCCTCCGGCTTAATGTCAGCCGCTTTTGTATCGGTTACGGTAACATTGATCGCGCCGTTGTTAACGCAGTTAACAAATTTCTGTTCGCTCTTCGTATGGTCATTCAAAGCGCCGACTAAGCCGCCTGCAAAGCTGACCGTTGCCGATTCAAAGCTTGCCTCAACCGTACCGTTATTAACGCAGCTGTCAAAGACTAGGGAAGGCGAGCCGCCCTCGATGCTGCTCATAATGCTGCCGATCACGCCGCCGATGCCAAAGCCGCCCGACGTCACTACGTTACCGTCGTTGACGCAACCGGTGACGGTCGTCTGTGAAGAAACATTATTACCCATCGTGCCGATCGAACCGATAATACCGGCTGCCGTAGAAGCCTCGGAGCCGTTGATTTCAACGGTGTTCTTACAGTTTTCAAGGGCAATTGTTGCACTGCTGCCGCTGCCGTTCAGAATGAAAGCCACAATGCCGCCGATCGTATTGCCGCTGAGGGTACCTTCATTCGTATTGTCTTTAACGGTAACCGTAGCCGCATCGTTTGCGTCAATATGTGATACAATACCGCCGGCGCCGGCACCGGATTTCACGCTGCCCTTGTTAACGCAACCGCTGAGCGTAAACGCGCCCTGATGATCTGCCGTCGAATCGATCGTATTTTTAGAAACGCGAAGATTACCGACAATGCCAGCCGTGATCTGAGCGCCGTCGATGGCACCGTTATTGGTACAGTCGAGCACCTCGCCGGCAGCGTTGGAGGAGGTAGCACGCGCAACGATGCCCGCTGCGCCGGCCGCCTTTGCCGTGATCTCGCCGTTATTGGTACAGCCCTTGATCTGTGACAGACCGGTGCTGCCGCTGTCCTGACCGTTAAACGTGTCAGCGCTGTCCTGCATCAGACCGCAGATACCGCCGGCTACGCCGTAAGCGTTGACGACCGTCATATTGTTCTCACAGTTTTCAATGACGCCATCGTTGAAGGAGCTGATAATACCGCCGATTTCATGCGCGTTATCACCTTCCAAAGTACCGTTCGTGACGCAATCCGTAATCGTAACCGTACCGGTCGCAGTGCCGACCAAGCCGCCGGCTGCACCGGCATTGCTATAGATATAGGTGTTTTCCGTCTGACAGCCCTGCAGCGTTGCCTGATAGGTGTTGCCCGCCAAAGCGCCGATGCCGTTGAGCTGATTATAAGAGTAAAAATAGGAATCCGCCAGTGTTACATTTTTGATAACCGCATTATTTAAGTATGCAAAAACGCCTGCGTTAGCCTCCGGTCCGTCAGTACCGTCATACGCAGTGATGACATAGATGCCGCTGATCGTATGATTTTGTCCGTCAAGGATACCGTTAAAGGCATGGCCCTTGCTCTCATCATTATTGATCTTACCGATCGGGTTCCAGCCGTAGGTCGGCGCTTTTGTATCAGCCGTCGCCATCTCTTCCGCTGTGTTGATAACAATATCGTCCGTCAGGACATAGTATTTGCCGTCATAGCTTTTGAACGTGTCATCAACCGTGCCGCTCTCGTTAAAGAGCTGCTCCAGTAGCGCCAGCTCTGCTGCGTTGGAAATCTGATAAGGGGCTGCTTCGCTACCGTCGCCGCCGGCAAAGCTCTCTGCCGGTGTCACCGTCTGCGGTGCAATACGCTCCGCCGGAATCTCTGACGTTTTTTCATAAGAGGCAGTCGTTTCCGCACTGTCATTTTTGGCACAGCCGGCAAAGGCTGCTACTACCAGCAATACTGCTAATAAAATACAAATTAACTTTTTCATTTTTTCTCCGTTTCTAACCGTATCGGTTTCATTATTGTTTTTGATAGATGCTTAAACCATTCTCAGCACCGGGCTACACTAATTCTCCGCCATTTTGATGATAGGACGGATACCGTACTTCGCGCACGAACGGCGGTCCTCCATTGTATCGATATCGCCGTAAGTAGCGTTTACGCGATCAATCCAGCCATTTTCATAGCTACGCAGCACATAAAAGTTGTAACAACCGTCACTCAAGAAATCCGCATAATCCGTCTTTTCACAGGCTTTCTCGTCATCATCCTCATAATGGAAGTCGCGCACAAAATCATCAAATTCATTTGTAAAGCCCAAATGGCCGTCCGTTATTTCTTCAAGTGAGAATAAAGAAAGGCTGTCACCGTCGTCAAAGGGGGTAAGCGCTTCTACGTCGCCGCCAAACATATCCCATTCCATCTCGCTCGCAATGTAGCTGTGAATAGCAGAGCTTTCCCAATCACTCTCCGCCCACTCAACCGGCAGAAAATCAAGAATATATTTTGACGAAAGAATATATTCGCCGTCTCGAATACCGCGGACTGTCCACTCCACCGGCTCCCATTTAAAATAATACACGTGGTTTACTTCATACCGATGCTCACTATCAAAATAATAGTATCCGTTTGTTTGGTTTTCATATTCCGCATCAAGATTGACAATGGCTTTACGGTACCGCTCGCCGTTATATTCAAAGTCGCCGAAAGAGACCGTATAGGTTCCGGTAAAGCCGTGATCATCCGCTGCTTCAACGTACGTATAATCCATGTCAACGCTTTGATCGTCCAGATATGCAATCGTTGTCACATCCATGATGAGCGATTGAGGATAGTTACCCCAATACAGCTCCATACCCTGATAAAACCCGCTGGTATCATAGCCGCCTCCATACGCGTCGCTGTCACCGTATTCATCTGTTCCCTGATCGTCATAGCCGCCATCAGCGTCAAAGTCCTCGTAAACATCATCGTCTGTCGGCGAATAGGTGCCGTAGAAGCTATTTTGATATACGATAAAACCTACCACGCCACCGATCACCAAGAAAGCAGCTACGGCCGCAATGATGATCGGCACGATCTTCTTTTTCTTTTTGACCGGCAGAGGCGCACCGGCCGGCATTTGCCCACCGTAGGTTGGCTGCTGCCCGTACGGTGGCTGTCCGTAGGGCGGCTGTCCGCCGCTGTTATTGTACGGCGGCATACCGTAATTCCCCGGCGAGCCGTTATAGTTATTGTTTTGATTGTTCATCGCATTCTCCTTTCTTTTGACAAAACACACAGACAAATAAGCACAAAAATACTTTGTACTTATTCAATCTCTTCCTTCGTGTATTTTTATACATCATACATTATATATATATATATATTGTCAAGAAAAAATCAATATTTAGTATAAAAATTAATATTCATTGGTCCCCATACTATTATGAATTTGCGATCAAAAATCTACTTGCCGCCAGATGACTGTTGCAAAAAAATGACCCGACGCAGTGTCGAGTCAATTTTTGTATTAACTATTACGGATGCTATTCCGCGCCTTTTAACGATTCCACCATATCGAGGCGGCGAATTTTTTTAGTGAACAACAGGCTGACAGCCATAGAAACCGCCATCACAACGACGCCGGCAAGCAGATAGCTCAACGGATTGACCGTGGCGTAGTAATCAAAATTTTCGCCGTTGCTGTTCATCATCGCCTCCAGCATCGGCTTGGCAAAAGGCGCGCCAAGCACGACGCCGATGACGGAAAGTCCCAAATTTTGCCGTGTGATGAGGGAACGAATCTGATCCGAGGAAAAGCCCAGCACCTTCAGCGTGGCAAATTCGCGGATTCTTTCGTGGAACGAGAGGTTGCCGGTATTGTATAGCACGGCAACGATCATGGCAAAGGCAAAGATCACCATCATCACCACCAGCACCCAGATAATCTGCATTCCCTCCTCGTAGATCGCGCGGAGCTCACTGATATTGTAGACCGTACTGACCGCAGGACTGTTCAGCGTTTCTACTGCACTGTCGTCTGTTGCCAGCAGGGACGGCACAAATTGGCAGCCCTCTTTTTCAAAATCCGCGCGCAGCATCGTCAGTCCGGCCGTTTCCGGTGAACGGTTGATCACGCCGACAGTGCTTTGATGCCAGGTGTTTTCTTCATAAATATGCCAGTATACCGTGTCGCCTACTGTGACGCCCAGCTTTTCTGCGAGCCGTCGGGTGACCGCCACCGTGCCTTCCGGCAGTGCGGTGACATTCGCCTTTTCATCGGTAAGTCTGAACAGTCCTTTGTTTTCCGTGACGGTCAGTGTTTGCGTGGATTTTTCGCCGCTGACAGCGTGCTCCACAGCCGCCACTTCGATGCCGGTGTGCATGACCAGCTCGCCCGACAGCGTATTAGCTAGGTCGTCAAGCTCACGCAGCGGTGCGTCCTCTGTCAAGGTGGCCTCATACTGAAAATGCTGAATTTTTTCAAAGGTCCAGTCATACACGTCGTTCAGCATTGCCACAGCAGACATCGTGCCTGCGAGCAGCACCATCCCCATCATGGTACCGAACACAGCCATCACCGCGCGCATTTTATAACGGGAAATATCCCGCAGGTTATACTGCGCCGCAAAGCCCAGTCTTTTCCAAAACGGCAGCTTTTCAAACAGCGTACGCTTGCCGCTTTTGGGGCTTGCCGGCCGCAGCGCCTCGCTCGGCGCGGTTTTCAGCACCTTGCGGCAGGCAAAATAGGCCGACAGCACGCACAGCCCGATCACGCCGACCGCTACCGCCAGGTAGGACCAGTCTGCGCCGGCCTCCCAGCCCGGCACGACATACCACTGCGAAAACATGGAGACAATATAGCGCCCGAGCCCGTAATAGCCGGCAAGCATGCCGACGGCTGTACCGAGCAACGACACCGTAAAGCTGAAGCCCATATAATGGCGTACGATCTTGCCGTGACTCATTCCCAGCGCGTTCAGCGTACCGATCTGCGTCCTTTGGCGTTCTACCATACGGCTCATCCCTGTGGCGATCACCAATATGGCGAGCGACAAAAAGACCGCCATAAACACATAAGAAAAGGAGGCGTGCTGCGCCAGCTCCGCCGTCAGGCGCTCTAAGCCCACAATAGAAGAAGCGTCCACCATCGCCGCGTAACCGTTTTGAAAGCAAGCGCCGATTTCTTCCTCCTTGGAAAGCAGCTCACGTCCGTTATTGCCTCGGATGATCAGCTGCGTATAGGGCATGAAATCATAGAGTTCTTCCTCGTCGGCCTCCTTAGCGGCGTCCAGCATCATATCCTGTGTAATGATATCTGCCGTCAGGCCGAAGGCGGCCAGCTTTTGGCTGATCTCTGCAAAACCCGGGCTGCTTTTCAGATCCTCTACGGTAAATTTTTCATTTTCAATCTGGCGGATCAGGTATTCCCGGACGGGAAAGCCGTCGTAATCCATATAAGCATAGCAAATATTTTTAAAATTGGTGTCTGCGTCCGTCGAGGCGCACAGATACTCATATTCCGGCGACAGCACCAAGCCCTTGACGGTTTTCGTAAAGGTCACGCCGCCGTATTCTACGGTAAAGCTGTCACCGAGCGACAGCTCCCACGCATCGGCAAAATTTTTGTTGATCCATATTCCGTCCGGATCTGTCGGGTCAAAGTCCTCGCCTGCTACCGTCTGCGGCTTATTGACGGTATTCTCCCGCTGCAGATAGAGCTGCAGCTCCGCGCCGTTTTGTTCAACAGCGCTGCCGGTAACCGCCGTGCGCAGCTGCGCCGCTTCCACATAGTGCAAGGCGCGCACCTTGTCTAAATCCTCATGCGCAAAGCCTTCGCTGTAGACCCATACGGACGCAAGCACCGACTCGTTATGAAAGGTCGTCCTCGCCCTGTTACCGCCGATCGGGTCAGCCATAAAGCCGGCATACAGCGACACCGAGAGCGCCACTAAAATAAACAGCGAAAAAAACTGACCGAAATTCTGTTTTAATTCGCGCAATGTTTTTTTGAAAAGCATCACCACTGAACCTCCCTTACCGCCACCGGATGTTCATTCAGCGTGATCTCTTGGATCTTACCGTTTTTCATACGGATCACCTTATCGGCGCAGCGCGCAATATCGGCATTATGCGTCACGATAATGACCGTATTGCCGTTTTCTCTGTTCAGCTTGGAAAGCAGCTCCAGCACAGCAATACCGGTTTCGGAATCAAGCGCGCCGGTCGGCTCGTCACCGAGCAAAATCGTCGGATTTTTTGCCAGCGCTCTAGCGATTGCCACACGCTGCTGCTCGCCGCCCGACATCTGCGACGGGAATTTGTCGGCGCACTGCTCCAAGCCAACCCTTCTGAGCATTTCCATCGGATCTAACGATTCCTTCAAAATACTTTTAGAGAGCGCCACATTTTCATAAGCGGTCAAGCTCGGCAGGAGATTGTAAAACTGAAAGATGAAACCAATATTCGCTGCGCGAAAATTCGCCAGCTCTCTGTCATTCAGGTAAAACAGCTTGATTCCCTTGACCGTCACCTCGCCGCTCGTCTGCTTATCCAGACCGCCGAGAATATTGAGCACCGTCGATTTACCGGCACCGGACTGGCCGAGAATGACCACAAATTCGCCCTCGTTCACGGTAAAGCTGACATCGTCCACCGCGTTCTGTGCGCCTTCGCCTGCGCCAAAGGTTTTGACAACATTTTTAAATACTACCATTTCCTTGCTCATAGCCGGTCTCCTTTTCGGTATCAGTTATGGTTAGCCGTCGCTAACCGTCAACTATTATAATACGAATGTGGAAGAATGTCAATGACGCACAGCCGATCTTTTGCTGCGATGCTGCTTCAGCCAACCGCCGGTTGTGAACTGCCAAAAAATAACATCCCGACTGTCGCTCTGCAACATCGGGATGTCTCTCGTTACCGCTATTCAGTTATATGTGTTCACTACTGCTTTGACGGGTAAGCAGTGGAAATCCAACGGTTATGACTTTATTTGATTATGCATTTGTCTCTATTTTACCGCCATACCATATTTTTTCATATACCATTTATTCTTAACTCCACGAACGAATATCATCCGAGGTGGCGACTGCGAGAGTAGCACCATATAGGTATCTGTCCTCATTATCACCGTGATAAAACATCGCATATTTTCTGCCCAAATTCAATTCAGAAATGTCTATCACAAAGCCTGCGGTAATTCTGTCCTTCGCCCAAGGCTTTTTACTTTGATTCAGATAAAAAGTATCAATGCTTTTGTAATTTTTGAAGTCCGTTGTGGACATCAGGTTAATGCCGTTTTCGGGGGAATTGAATATAAGATATTCATTAGCCTCTTTGAAAACACAAACGTTTTCTCCGCAGGCAGCATTGCCGATAAAACGCCAATGCTTTAAATCCGTTGACTCTGAAAAAGAAACGCCGTTTTGCTTAAAAAAGCAAACAAAGCGATCGCCATCCTTCAATACATAAGGATCAATCATTCTGCCCATTTTTTCTGCACGGATATCACCCTTGACATATATCATTTCGGGATGACTCCAGTTGATGAAATCTGTTGTTTTCATAAAGTACAAACGGGAATTTTCATTACCGTATTTTTCGCCGTTCGGACGCGGATAGGACTGAACGCAAAGATAATATTCGCCGTTATGTTCAACAACATTTCCCGGTGAAGAATAGTTAAGCGCTGTGTCTCTTTCTGTTAATATTGTCGGCTCTGACCAGTGCAATAAATCCTTGCTCCTGCTCATAGCGACATAAAAATACTGCTTCTTGCCGTCATTTTCAACAAGTGAGAAAAAAAGATAAAGCTCACCGTTAAAAATAGCTGCAGCAGGGTCACGGTAAGAATATTTATCGTTTTGATAAAAAATCACCTTATCCATTAAACCATCTGCCCTTTTCACTGAATTATTATTTATCTTTCTTCGTCATTTGTATGGTCTGAACGGTGCCGTCTGTATGAAAATGCATTTGATCGATCGCTAATATGCGGGCGTGCTTGCTTTTCTTGCCGAGCGGTCGGCGGTGATACACGCAGTAATACTGCCCATCCGTATCCTTGATGTAGCCATTATGCCCGGAGCCGCCCGCAATTTTTTTATCCGCTGAAAGAATTTTATCGGCTGTGCGCCGTTGATGAATTTATCTATCAAGTGCGTGCCGATATGATTTTTGAACGGACCCTCAGGCGTTGGTGCAACGGCGATCTCCAGTCCACCGTCCTCGGCATCGCTTTGAATGTCGTTGCACGCAAATATCAGATAGTAAAGTCCATCCTTTTCCACCACAGACGGCGCCCAAACCGCACGCGTAACATAAGGAAAGGTACTCATGTCAATGATATTTTTATGCTCTGTCCAATGCTCCCCGTCCGACGACACATACAGATCAATGTTCTTTTGCTGACTGTACGCACGGGACTTGGTGGCATAGATATAATACTTGCCGCCGTAAATTCTTGCTTCAGGGTCGGCATGATAGGTTTTTGCAATATGGCAGTTCGCTTTCAGCATTGTCTCACCTTAAATTCCAAGTAACTTTTTCAACAAACGGATAAGCTCCGTCCTTTCTTTTTCTGTCAGCTGTTGCGTGACAGCGCTTTCCATTTGATTGCCAAGCGCCTCCAGCATTGCCTGCTCGGCATAAGCTTTTTCCGTTAAGGAAACAATTTTACTTCTGGCGTCCTCAGGATTAACAGTGCGAACAGTGTATCCTTTTTTCTCTAACACCTTTAAAATATCGATCGCTGCCGGATGCGTCATGGAATAATATTTTTCCAAATCCGCAATGCGAACAGAATTCTTTTCGGCGCGGTAAAGATATTTTAAAAACTTATATTGAGACACCGTTAAATCATATTCCTGCAAAATAGGGTTTTGAATTTTCTCCGCCTGCAAGGCTGCTTTTTTCACAAGAATCGCTACTTTATCAATATTCATGATTGCCTCCGCTTTATTGGTAAGTTCCTGCTCATTATATCGTAGGTTCTTACGAAGGTCAAGTATTTTACTTTTTGTGAGAAATATGATATAATGATATATACTAAGGCAAAGGAGAAAGAAAATGGAATTAATACAGAGCTTTTCGGTAGACCATACACGCATCATACCCGGTATTTTCACCAGCAGGGTCGATTACTTAGGCGACTACACGGTAACGACCTACGATATCAGGCTGAAAAAGCCGAACAGAGAGCCGGTCATCGACGTGGCGGCCATGCATTCGCTGGAGCATCTGATCGCTACTTTCCTACGCAACGATCCAGTCTGGAAGGACGAAGTGGTTTACTGGGGACCGATGGGCTGTCTTACCGGCTTTTATCTCATCCTCAAAGGCAACCGCGCTCCCAAGGAGCTTTATCCGTTATTGCTGAGCGCGTTCAAGGCAGTGGACAGCGCACAGGAGGTACCCGGTGCTACGGCTGTTAATTGCGGACACTACCTGATGCACAACCTCGCCATGGCGAAGCATTATGCCAACGAATTTACAGCTTATTTGGAAGCGAACGCCGAGAACGACACTATTTTTGAATATCCAAAGGCCGAACGGCTGGTGACAGAGGACGGACAGCATTTTTACGATTCATAACCGGCCGCTGCCTTCCGGCAGTCCGACAATATAGCAATAGCCGCAGGAAAATTCCTGCGGCTATTGCTATTCTGAATAAAAATGTGTTTCACCGGCCGTTTTATAACCGATCAACTTGTCAAGGTTAACATGATGAATGCTTTTGAAAAGACGCTCCTTGACCTGCGGATTTTCTTGTTCCATCCGCTCGATCAGCCGCTTTGTCTCCTGCCGCTTGGAAGCGTTGTCCGGATTGCAGGAGGTACAAGTATCCGTAAACTTGCACGCACACTGCAAAAAATGCAGGTCATTGTCATCCCGCCAGCGCTTGACATCCTTTTCGTGAATGAGATATAGCGGCCGGATCAGCTGCATACCCTCAAAATTCGTGCTGTGAAGCTTGGGCAGCATCGCCTGCACCTGTCCGCTATAGAGCATCCCCATCAGCGTTGTTTCGATCACATCGTCAAAATGATGACCAAGCGCAATTTTATTACACCCGAGCGCCTTCGCTTGGCTGTACAGATAACCGCGCCTCATGCGTGCGCAAATATAGCACGGCGATTTTTCAACATGCAATACGCTTTCAAAAATATTTGTTTCAAAAACGGTGATCGGTATATTCAGCAGCTTGGCGTTACGTTCAATGATTTCTCTGTTTTCAGGACTGTATCCGGGATCCATGACAAGATAGACCGCGTCAAACGGTATTTTTCCTTGCCGCTTCAGCTCCTGAAACAGCTTTGCCATCAGCATACTGTCCTTCCCGCCGGAAATACAGACGGCGACCTTATCGCCTGCGCGCACTAATTCATAATCCTGTATGGCGGCAGTAAAGCGTTGCCATAGCTCCTGCTCATACTTTTCATGAATACTGTGCTCAATTTCCTTTGCCCGGTCAGTATTCACCGAAAGCGCCTGCAGCATATAGCCGTAGTAACCCTTTTTCAGATTGACGGCCTGATAGCCCGCATCTCTTAACTGCTCCGCAACCGCAGCGCTGATCACACCGCTTTTGCACATCACGACGGTCAACTGATTTTGATCCAGCTCATCGAGGCGGCTCATGAGCTGCTTTTGCGGTATATTGACAGCTCCCTCGATACTGCCGTATTCAAAGCTGATGGCGTCGCGAATGTCCACCAGCAGGTACTGCCCGAGGCTATTTAATTCTTTTACTGATACTTCTTCTCTCATGATCCTCCTGCTTTCGCGGCGATTGCCGCAAGACGGCTGAAAGGCGCTCTCTTTTTCGGAAGCACGCGCCGCGCCTCGTCACCGCCGTCGATATAGTGAGGGCAGCAAAGAATAACACTGACTGTCGCCTCACTGCTTTATTATAACATACAATTCCTATATGTAAAGTATAAATTAAAATTTTTTTCATCGCTTCAAAGCGGTAAAAGGTGAGCCGGATTGCGTCGGCAGCCGTAAGGTATCTGGAACGATACTTGGTACGACAAAAAATGGTACTTGTCAGACAATCAGATAATTGATACAATAGGTTTAAGAAATTGAACTGCCACAACTAATTAAACTATGAGGTGAGCCATGGAAGCAAAATTGTTTGGGATTTGTCCGTACACCACCACGCAGGTGCTCATTCAGGGAAAATGGTCGGTATTGATGCTATATCATATTTCAAAAGGACCGATACGGTTCAATGAATTACAGCGTCATCTTCCGCACATGACCAACGCGACGTTATCCTCACAGCTAAAAAAATTTGAAAAAAGCGGTCTGGTCGAACGCAAAATGTATAACGAAATGCCGCTGCGCGTGGAATATTCCTTAACAGGGATGGGACAAAAATTCCTGCCCGTACTGGAGAGCATTGAAAAATTCGGCTACGAGTATATTGATTACATGAAGGAGAATCAGGTATGAAAGCGGTTGTGATCTACGAGCCGGGCGGACCTGAAAAGCTCGTATATGCCGAGGTGCCCAAGCCGGCAGTAAAAGACGGCTGGTCGCTGATAAAAATCCAAGGCTTCGGCGTCAATCATTCTGAGGTGTTCACACGGCAGGGGCTTTCACCGAGCGTCAAATTTCCTCGTATTCTCGGTATAGAATGTGTCGGCACAGTGGAAGAAAGCGAAGTATTTCCGAAGGGTCAACAGGTCATCTCCATCATGGGTGAAATGGGCAGAGCCTTTGACGGCAGCTATGCAGAATACACCCTGCTCCCGAACGGTCAGCTATATCCGGTGGATACTGACCTGCCGCTGGCCACGCTTTGCGCCTTACCGGAAACCTATTATACAGCTTACGGTTCCCTGCTGAATTTAAAAATCACCGACAGCGACAGCGTTTTGGTCCGAGGGGCTACCAGCGGCGTGGGCATTGCATTTTTGAAGCTCGTCAAAGCGAAATATCCGCAGATAAAAATCACGGGCACAAGCCGTCAGGCAAGCAAAGCGGCGCGGCTGTTGGCCGCCGGCTTTGACGCGGTGGTAACGGATCAAGACAATGTCCTTCAAAGCGACAAAAAATTCGATAAGGTGCTGGATTTGATCGGGCCTGCTGCCCTGCGCGATACTTTTGCGCATACCAACGGAGGCGGAATCATCTGCGTAACCGGCTTGCTCGGCGGTCAATGGGCACTAACGGAATTTGATCCGTTGGAGGAGCTGCCGGCGGACGCCTACCTCACCGCCTTTCATTCCGGCAATGTCAGTAAGGAAAAGCTGCAGGCAATGCTCCGCTACGTAGCGCAATACGGCGTGAACGCAACTCCTGAGAAGGTATTTCGCTTAGAGGAAGTACCGCAGGCGCATGAATATCTTGCCGCGGCGGACAGCTTCGGGAAGGTGGTGGTACTGAATGATCAATGAAATAGCGGATTATTTTGCACGCCACGGCAGTGATTATTTAGCCCTGCTCGGCGGCCATATCGCCATCAGCTTTCTGTCCGTCCTGCTGGCGCTTCTGATTGCCGTTCCTGTCGGCATTGCGGTATACAGAAGCAAGCTTGCCGGTACGGTTGCGGAGCGTACCTTCGGGATTTTGCGCATTATTCCCTCGCTTGCCGTGCTGATCATTCTGATTCCGGTGATGGGCACCGGCGTGTTGCCGAGTGTGACGGCGCTGACGTTGCTGGCGATTCCGCCGATCCTGATCAATACGATTCAGGCATTTCAAAATTTGCCAAAGCCGATACTGGAAGCGGCAGACGGCATGGGCATGAGCACGGCGCAAAAATTTTGGAAGGTAAAGCTGCCGCTGGCCTTTCCGCTCATGTTTGCCGGTATCCGTACAGCGGCTATAGAGGTCATCGCCAGCGCAACGCTGGCCTCGTATATCGGCGCAGGAGGACTGGGTGATCTGATCTTCACAGGGCTGTCACTGTTACGCTACAGCCTGCTGATCATCGGCGGCGGCTCCGTCGCCATACTTTCACTGCTGACGGGCTTTTTGCTCGACACTGTCTATAAAAAACTCACCAAATACCAAAGAACATAGGAGGAAATGATTATGAAGAAATTACTGGCTGTTATGTTATCCGTGACATTGATACTGGCTGTTTTTGCAGGCTGCTCCGCCAAGAGCAGCACAGCGGCGGTACGTGTTGCCTCTAAGGATTTTACGGAAAATGAGATCGTTGCCGAGGTCTATGCGTTGGCGCTGGAAGACGCCGGCATCGAAGTAGAGCGCGTCATGGATGTCGGCTCGTCCGTCATTCACACCTCGCTGACAAGTAACGAGATCGATCTTTATCCCGAATACACGGGAACAGGCTTAATCTCAATCCTGAACCTTGACCCGATCACCGATCCTGACGCGGTATATAACACCGTTAAGGAGGAATACGAAAAGCGGTTCAGCGTTACCTGGCTGGATTATTCCGCTGCTAACGACGGACAGGGACTGGTGATCCGCACCGAAACGGCAGAAAAATACGGTATTCAAACCATTTCAGATATGCAAAAATATGCTACGGAGCTTCGGTTCGCCTCTCAGGGAGAATTCGATGAGCGCGCGGACGGCATTCCGGCCTTGGAAGCCACCTACGGCGAGCTGAATTGGAAGAGCAGCAAGGTATACGATAATTCATTAAAATATGAAGTGCTGGCTAACGATGAAGCAGATGCCAGCCCGGCTTACACCACGGAAGGCAGGCTGACAGAGGCGCAGTTCACCCTTTTAGAGGACGACAAGCAGGTATGGCCTCCCTACAATTTGGCGCCGGTCGTCCGTGACGAGGTGCTGGAAGCGCATCCCGAAATAGCCGATGTGCTCAACAAGGTCAGCGCCGCCTTTACCACCGAAAACATCACCGCCCTCAACGCCAAGGTGGACATTGACGGCGAGGAGTATACCGATGTTGCAAGAGAATTCTACGAGAGTATAAAATAATGATTGCAGTTGAATTAAAAAACGTCAGTAAGCGATTTAAAGGACAGTCCGTTCCGGCACTGGATAACGTCAGCGTGCAGATCGAGGAGGGCGAATTTGTAACGATCCTCGGCTCCTCCGGCTGCGGAAAGACAACGCTGATCAAAATGCTCAACCGTCTGTATGAGCCGGACAGCGGCGAAATCTATTTATTCGGTCAAAATATTCAGGCGCAAAATCCTGTTGCTTTACGCCGTAAGATCGGCTATGTGATCCAGCAGGTCGGTCTGTTTCCGCAGATGACGGTCAAGGACAATATCGCCACGATTCCGAAAATTCTGAAATGGGATAAAAGGCGTATCCGCGAAGAAACGGACAGAATGCTGCGCCTTGTGCAGTTAGCGCCTGACGAATTCAGGGACCGCTATCCAGCGCAGCTTTCGGGCGGTCAGCAGCAGCGGATCGGGCTGGCAAGAGCGTTGATTTGCGATCCGCGGCTCATGCTGCTTGACGAGCCGTTCGGTGCGATCGACGCGATCAACCGTGAGCTGCTGCAAAATGAGCTCAAGTCCATCCATCAGCAATCAGGGAAAACCTATCTTTTCGTCACCCACGATATCCGCGAAGCGCTGAAGCTCGGCACCAAGGTGATGATCATGAACGAAGGCAAAATCCTGCAATACGACGCACCTGAGGAAATCGTCAACCACCCTGCGGATGCGTTTGTGGAAAATCTGATCCGCACAGCCGACCTGAAAGGCGGTGGCGGTCATGATTGATTATTTTATCAAGCATAAAGCGCTGCTGCTCGGTGCGTTTTGGGAGCATTTACAAATCGTGCTGATAACGCTGGTGATCTCCTTCCTGTTAGCCGCGGTGATCTCCTATCTGCTGCTGCGTTCAGAGAAGGCAACTAACCTGACAGTCAACCTTTTCAGTCAGCTCTACTCCATTCCCTCGCTCGCCCTGTTTGCACTGCTGATTCCCCTCCTCGGTCTCGGCAACAAAACAGCCATCCCCGTATTAGTGCTGTATAATCAATATTTGCTGATCCGGAATATTATGAGCGGACTGCAGCAGGTGGACAAAAGCCTGCTGGAAGCCGGCACCGGTATGGGCATGAGCAAATGGCAGCTCGTCACAAAGGTACAGGTACCGCTGGCCATGCCGTCGATTCTTGCCGGCATTCGCCTGGCGATCATCTCCACAACAGGGATCGCCACGATTGCCGCTACGATTAACGCCGGCGGACTGGGTAAGATCCTGCTGTCGGGTCTCAGAACCATGAACACCTACAAGATCGCCTGGGGAACGATCCTCAGCGTGATCATCGCCCTGGCAGCCGATATGCTCTTAAAGCTGCTGGAAAAGAAAACAAAGCCCGTCATTTCTGACGAGCCGAATGTGAAAAGCTAGAAGAACGAAAGGACGTCGACCGAAGCCGACGTCCTTTTTCTTTATTTTAATGTAATTAATAATATATTACCCTGTCGGCTCAGAATGCCGAATCATTGACCCCGTTGGTGCCGTTGCTGCCCCACGGATCATCGTCGTCCTCTTCGTCGTAGTCATCCTGCGAACCGGAGGTGCGGATAATATCCGTCATAGTGAACAGCTCAACCTCTGCCCAAGGTGTATCGTATTTTTTCTTGCTCAGTCTCATATTCTTAACCCTCCTGTTTTAACTAAGTCCGGCTCACTGCGTGTTGGCGGCTGAGAACTCACAGATGTTCACAGGGCCGTAAGCAATGGCGTCGATCTTGGCACCTTCGTAGGTGTAAGAATATTTTACGTAAGCACGTGTGTAGAGCACCTGGGCGGTGCCTGTGCCGTTCGTTCTGGAGTAAGAATACTGGTTGCTGTCCTTGTCGCGGTTGCCGTTGACGCGGTTGAATACGCTGTTGGCATTGCCAACGTTTTCAATCGTCAGCTTGCGCTCGCTGCTGAAGGAACCGTTCGCTGTGTAAAGCGTACCGCATTCTGTGATGGTAACATCGCCAACGCTGCCGCCGCCTACCTGTGCGGTAAAGGCGGAACGCGTTGTCCAGCGGTTATCCTGATTGCCGCTCGTGCCGGTCGGCTCAGCGTAAGAGTAGATCAGCGGCAGCTTAGCGTCAAGGTAGAACAGCATCTCGTCGCCCGTTACCTTATACGGTGCATACTCGCCTTCCTCTGTGCTGCTGTTGAGCGCCGGCAGGTAATAGCCCGCGTCAATACCGGTCGTGCCGTCTGTTTTCACCAGCGTGTAGAAGTCCATGCCTCTGTTCACGTAGAAGCGATACGTATTGTCGTACGTAACCGGAACGAAAATGTCGTTATCGGTGTTGGCAAAGACGATGCCCCAAACTGTACCGCCGTAGGTCCAGTTGCTGTTGGCCGCTTCGCCGCTCTCCGCTGCGTTGACTCTCAGATGGTAGTCATACGGCACGTCGCCGTCCGGAACATCCGTACCGTCCACTGTGAACGAGTAAACCGTGCTCGCGTCGCTGTATTTCCAGCTCTTTTCAGGCTTCAGAACAAGCTCTGTGCCGGTACCGATCAGGTCGCCAACGGTCGTGCCCTCGTCAAAGGAGGTAACCACCGCGGCGTTGTAATTCACGTGCCAGCCGGAGATGGAATAGGTCAGCGAATCCGGAACGATTCTTCTGTCCGTGCCGCCGAGGATGATCGTGTTCACGTTGTTTTCATCGATCGCGATCGTCGTATCAGCCGTCACGTTGATCGTGTAGAATTCCTTGTCGGCGGTGTTCTTGATAATCAGCTTGAGGTCAGTGGGGATCGCCATAATAACAGCGTTCACCTCTGTATCCTTTTGGCTGTTGAGTACGATCGATTCGTCGTGGTTGTTCACACGCTTGCCGCCGATCTCCCAATACTGCACCTGATACGTTGCCGCATCCCAGCCGTCGTAATTTGCTACGCTGATCGTCGGCGTGGTGCCGTAATCGTTCGTCGTGGTGTCACTGTAAACCGCTTCGTTGTTCAGCGTGCCGTCAGCGTTCATGACGTAGACATTAAAGGTAATGTTGTAGGTATTCGGAACAGACGGATCTTCCTCAATGCCTTCCGCTGCGTTGGCGGTGTTGATCGCTTCCAGCAGCGTAGCGATACCGTGATCCACGATATCCTGCACCTTGGCTGTTTCAGACTTATTTTGCTGTCCCTCGGTAGAGAAGACATTCGTCTTGACCGCGTCGAATACGGTCTTACCGCGCTGGATCGTGCTGAAGTTGTTATACTTCGACGGGTCCAGCGTGTTATAAACGATCTGCAGCATATCATAAGCCGTACCGTCCGCCGGAACCACTGTCTCCGCAACGGTACCGTGGTGATAAACCTCATGACCGTTGTTGTTGTTACACTGGAACCACATATTGTGGGTACCGACTTCCCTATAGCTGAACTTCATCGGGTGCGCCGTGTTAGCAGCGTCAGACAATGCCTTGTAAGCAGTATCCAAATCTTTTGCCAACGTATTGATAGCGTCTGCATCGTATGCGGTGCTATTGTAGCCCTGCTTATCCGTGTAGTTAGCGGTGTTCGCGTCAGCGATGTCCGCCATACCGGCCCGCGCGTTATCAATTGCAGTCTGGAAGCTGTTCCAGGCGCTGTTGATGATACAGCCCTGCTCGGTCGCCTGTGCTGCTTCCAGCAGCGCGATCTTCAGGTTTGTGTAAGCACCATTATTTTCACTGATCGGATTCAGCGCACCGTTAGCGTCATAGATGTCACCCTTAGTGTTGGCGTTCTGCGCCGCCGGTACCTCGGTATCCAAGCTGGCAGCCGCGTCGCAAGCCGCTTTAATGGCATTTGCACATTCGGTCACTTTGCTCGGAACCTGAGAGTCGTTCATGTTATTGAAGTAGCTGGTCGGGTCAACGCCGGTAATGGTATCAATTTTTGCCAGCCAAGCTTTGAAGTTGTTTTCGTCGCTCTTCAGACCGCCCTCTACGTACTGCTTCACATCAATGCCGTTTTCAAAGGCCGGCAGGCTTTCCAGCACTTCCGTCAGTGCTTTATAGTTGATAACGTAAACCTTTCCTAAAGTACCTTCGTCATTCTTCCATGCGTTATTAGGATTATTATTTCGAGAAGTACAAAGTGCAAACTGAATATTATTAATTTCTTGATAATAATAATCCAAATTGCTTTTATCCGTTGACGTTCCGCCGGTGCCGGTATAAAACATCTTATTTACAAACTGCCTGGGTGTTCCTGTGTTGCTATGTGTTTGACGGGAATAACTACTGGTAGCATACAGATAGTTTTCTCTATAGCCCGAAGCAGTCCCATCATATCCGGAAGTATTGAAATGATATTGCTTACCAAAATCGTTATAACCACGCCAGTAACCACGAAGTTCAAACGGGCAATTATTGTTTGGCATACGGCAATAATAAATACTTTGATTCTTACCATTGCTATTGGCTTTAAATGTAAATCCTACAGGAAGAGAAGGTGTTGTCTTTCCGTCATAAACTAAAACTGCTATTGTAGGAGTTAAGTATTTATATGCTGCCGCATTATAATCGTTGTTCGCAACCTCCTTAGTAGTTATAGAACAATAAAGGATATTGTTGAAGCCTGCATTATCATCGCTGTCTACAGGATCAGCATTACTGTCAGGAATAGCAGTACTGTGGAAATATGCCGTTCCGTTAAACGTAACATCGTTCAGGCTTGTCATATTGGCTGTGGCTTCTTCCAGCTGCTGCGCAGCGATTGCCAGCGTCGGGTTGGTAAAGGTTTCGCGTGCGCCAAATTCGTAAGCGTCCTTGTACTCTGCTGCCAGTACGTAAGCCTCGTAAGCCGCCTCCAGGTTGGTGTACGGCGTGGTCATCGCCTTCATCTTAGCTTCATACGCTTCGATCGCAGCGCACAGGCGCTCATAGTTCGCGGTCTCGGTCGTGATCTTAATATCGCTCAGGAGCACTACCGACGCATCAATATCGTTACCGCACAGCAGCGCCGCCGCGTCCATAGCATCCTCATCAGCGCCGTTGTATTCATACGTGTGGTTAAAGTAGGTGCTGCCGGTGCGCGGGTCAAGGGAGGTAGCGGAATCATAAGCCGCAAAAATACCTTCCAGGCCGCCGCCCTGATACTTTTCTACTAAGTCAGCAAGGTAGCCCTTATTGGTGGCACTGTTCGCCGCTGCTTTCAGGGCATCCGTCAGTTTCTTGTAGTTAATAACATCGATATCAGGAATCGCGTCCGTGATCGTATCGTTAATCCAGTGGTCGTTAACATAGTTATATGCGCTGCGGATATTCCATGTTGTGGAGGAATAGCAGGTGTATGCCGACGTCGGTACCGCCGTATAGGTCAAGCTGTTTTTCACAATACGGTAGGTATCTGTCGTACCGGAATCAAAGGTGTTCATACCGTAGCCAGCACCAAAATCAGCGTCCCAGTTTTCGCCATCGCTGCGGAACTGATTATCACTGTCTGCCGGCCAAATAAAGGTAGTGGAATCTTTTTTACCGGTCCAGTAGGTATTGAGCGTAAATTCCGTCATATCCGTACCGACGTCAAGAATTTCAACGTCATAGCGGTTATCGTCATTACGGAAACCGAGCATGACCGGTACCTTCGGGTCGGTCTTGCCGTCATAGAGCAGCACCGTTGCCGGATAGTAAAGATAAGCCCAGGAGCCGTATCTTGCCCCGATACCGTGCTTTTCATAAATCTCTGCGCTGATTTCGCTGTCGAAGCCGTGCTTGCCGTCCGAGTTGCCGCCCTCGGCATAGATCACGTTGCTGTAATAGCCGGCTTCCGGATTATAGTTAGCGTCCTCTTCGCCGGGCGTTGCGTTCGCCGTCACCTCAACGAACGGCTTCATATTCGTCAGCGCCTTATTTAACGCTGCCAGCGCCTCGCCCTCGTCGGGGGTACCAGGCGCCTTCACCGCTCTCTTGTAGGCGGTGTACGCAGCGGACAGGTTCGTGTACATCACGGTGTAGCCGCTGGCAGCCATTTTAGCGATACGGCTTTCGTAGATCGCCATCGCTTCTGCCAGCGTAGCAGCGTTAACCGTTTCTTCGGTATCGTCAACCTTTTCGGCAGCGTCCTGCTGCTGTTGCTTTTGGTACAGCACCGCAGGATCGATCGCCTTGGTATATACACGGAAATCGTCAAAGTTCGTGTTCGACGCCGCATTCCACCAGCCAACGTTAGAGGTACCCAGTCTGACGTCGATCGTATTTTGCAGGAAGAACGCGTGCGGGTTGTACGCGTGATCGGTCATATTATTGTAGCCGGTCGTCTGGTCATTCACCGAAGTGCCGTTGACGAACGTACGAAAATGCACCGAGTTGCCGTCCGGAATAATATTGATCTGAATATAGTACCAAGTATTCGCTGCGAAAGTATAAATACTGGAGGAATCGTAGTAATGCTGTGTAGAGCCGTCGCCCCAGCAGTAGTTAATGATACCGTCCTCGCGGAGGTTCAGATACTGCTTGGAATTGTCCGTGCCGCCCCAGCCGAGGGAGAAGAGCGAGCCCTCTTTGCTGCTGCCGATGTTGAACCAGCCTGCGACGGTATAGGATGCGCCTCTGCCGCCTGCCATCGAGGTCGTCACGCCTGCGCTACCGCCGGCGGTTGCGTTGATTCTGCCGTTGATGGTCTCGGTGCCCTCATTGTACTGATACAGCAGCTCGGACTGAATTGCGGTTTCGGACGCTACCTGCGAAGCCGTTAAGGTCTTATTACGGAAACGAACGTTGGTATACGCGCCATGAACACCGGTCACGCCGCAGGTATCTGTCCAACCGAAAGCAACGTAATGCGTTGAGCCTTCATTATTAAATCCAAGTGTGCCGATCGCATCCTCGCATACCTTGACGCCATCCTTATACAGGATAATATTGGTGCCGTCGTAAGTGATTGTGAAGGTATATTCCACGCTGGTATTGATGGTTGTAGAACCGATTTCCTTATAAGCGCCGTCCTTATAGAGATAGAAGCTACCGTTATCCGTAAAGCGAATCCAGTCAATGCTGGAGGCGGGATTATCACCGGAGGTCAGCGCAAAAATCGGAGCGCCTCGCTGTTCCATAACCGAAACATCAAAAGAAGCAGTCCATTTGGTATCTGTCATCATAGCTCTGACAGCACTATCGTTAATAAATACGGTACTGCCGTTAAGCGATATATAATGCTCATCGGTATAGGAATACGAATACTGACCGCTGTTGGTCATGACATCGTAGGTATAACCCGAGGTATCTGTAATAGCAACATAATCCCAAGCGTTTTCCTGTACATAATTCTGTGAGTTGAAATTGTAGCGGATATCCTCATTGGTCGCAATGCCGTAAGCATTCTTCAGCGCGTTGTATTCTGTCTCGTTAATGTTAAGAACAGAGCCGTGACGGGGACCAAGCACGCTGATACTGCTTGACATGGTAGCGTTATAATAACCGCTGATGTCATTATTGGAAGAAACCGCGGCATAAAAGGCATCGAGGTCATCGCCGATGTCATAGCAAGCGAACACGCCGTTAGCACTGTAACGGTCCGCCATCAGCACATAGCCGGCCGGATTGTCGCCTTCCGCCTCTTTCCACCATACCTGGCAGCCCTCGAGCGCACCAATGTCAGAACCGGCGTCAAGCTTGACGATATTGTCGGTATCATACAAGCCATGCGCCGTATCGGAGGTCACAATACAGATACCGCCCTGCGTTTCGTCCTTATAGAACATGTAGTATGTACCGTTGTAATAGGTGATATCGCCGTCGATGGAGTCCATGCTTGATGTCGCGTTATTCTTCATCATCGGCTGCGGCGCAGAATAAGCGCTCTGATCCAGCAGGTCGGCGGTGTACATATAATGCATCTTTGTACCGCCGGCGGAATAGCCGTTTGCTGCAAGGCCAAAATAAACCATATACTTGCCTTCGCTGGCGTCCCAAATCACCTGCGGCGCCCATGCGCGGTGCACGTCAACACCCGTGATGGCAGCAACGTCGATAATGGTTTCATTCGTCCATGTCACTAAGTCGTTAGAACGCCAGAGCACAAAGCTGTTGCTGTTGCCCCACCAACCGCCGGAAGCGTCCATATCGGTCGCGATCGCGTAATACTTTCCGTCCTGACCGCGGAAAATGTATGGGTCACGCGCACAGCCTGTACCTAAATTCTGCTTGATAACAGGGTCGTTCTTATTGATGGCGTAATACGTATCGCCATCCTCCGAGAGCGCAAATTTAATTCTTTGCTGCTCGGTGGTGTTGCCGGTGAAATACGCAAAGAGATAGCGGTCTCTCGCTTCATCGGCGCCCGCCGTCAACGCGCTGAACGGCATAACGGTGAATACCATTACTACCGCCAGGAACGCAGAAAGCAGTCTCTTGCTGAGCTTCTTCATAAAATTTCCTCCTTAAGCACCTCGGTACTCATAATTTCATTCTTTTAATATCTTCTATTAAAATGAGAAATTTTAATACTTCAAGTTTAATTATATATAAATATTTCAAAAAATCTAGTATTTTTTAATATATTTATTAAAAAATTGTAAATTTTCCAAAAGTTCTATTACAAAATCCCTATTATGTATAATTCGCGGCTGCTATCCGCCTTTCTTTTATATCGTTGTCTTTTAAAATCGCATTGGCTTTGGGTGATGAACGGCGGCATCCACATTGCGCTTTAGGAAGCATTTTCTTTGCAGGATACTACTGTTTACATATTGTTGAGTTTCTTTTATATTTGTAGTATAATGTAATAGAATTCGCACTTTAATGCATCAGTATTTTAAGATTGTTCTGCAGACTAAATTAAATCATACGAGGAGATTACCGTGAACAATACGCAAAGAAAATTGATAATCAGATACCTAAAGGCTTTTGCAAACCTATACGGAATTATTCCGATAAAAGAAGCACAAAATATGCTTGATGAATACGAAGATAAGCGTCTTTCGATAAAAATTTTTCTCGGTGGAAGGGATATAACCGATCCGGACAAATACGGCTTGATAACTGAGGACGGACTCATTATTCACGATGATGTAATTTTCTTAGATGACGGCTTTTTTGAAGAACTGACAGAGGCGCAAAAAGGAAAAAGCTATGCTCGGTTGCCAAAGGATGAAATACTTAAATATGAGGCACCTGATTATTACGAGAATACGCCGCAGTTCAGAAATATGGTAACCTTTTTGCACTTCGCTTTGCAGATTACGGCACAGGAAGCAACTGAAATTGCAGAAAATGTTGCCTATATGTGCAAAGCTGAAATGCAACCGGATCAGATTTTTGAAGAGCTCGAAAGAGAAGGCATTACATTTGCAAACACAGATCAGTACAACCAATTCCTGCAGAAATATACCGATATGGCAAATAACACAAGACTGTGGGCTAATTGCGGCCATACACCTTCCGAATTAAGAAAGATAATGTTAACGTAATGGATTAGCAGTGCTTGTACCCGATAGGGTATAAAACGTGAAACTCTTCCTATAAATACACCCTATCAGGTATAATATTGCCCTATTTTGCTTGACAATATACCCGATGGGGTGTATTATTTATGCATATCAAAAGATATTGAGGTTATCTTATGAATAAAATTGCTGAATTTATTAAGAAAAACCGAAAGGCTGCTGGTCTTACTCAAGAGGAGTTTGCTATGCGCAGCGGACTTGGTCTGCGTTTTGTGCGCGAGCTTGAGCAAGGCAAGGAAACGGTAAGAATGGACAAGGTCAATGCGGCGCTTTCTATGTTTGATATGGAAGCCGTGCCCGGCAGAAAGGACGATGAATAATGGCTACCTTCAGAACGGCTTACGTTTATGTTCGCAACATCTTTGCAGGTGAGCTTAAGGAAACAGACGAGGGCTATTTGTTTGCGTATGACCAAGCGTATCTTACCTCTCCGTCAGCAAGTGCAGTATCATTAACGCTTCCTCTGAGTGAAAGCAATTACACCTCGAAAACGCTGTTTTCCTTTTTTGACGGACTGATTCCAGAGGGCTGGCTGCTCGATGTAGTAACGCATAATTGGAAAATTGATTACAATGACCGGTTCGGGCTTCTTCTTGTTGCCTGCAAGGACGGAATCGGAAATGTAAGCATAAGAGAGGTGAAAGAATGAACTGCTTGTGTTGTGGAAAACCGCTGAAAGAAAACAAATACGAAATCGGTTGGCACAAAGCCTGCATAAAACGATTTTTCGGCACCTCTGTTATTCCCGAAATAGAGGTTGATGACGAGACGCTCAAGCTTCTTGCCGACGAAACTACGAACAAAGGCTATACCGTTCCTGGCGTTCAAAAAAAGCTATCTCTTCATCTGATGTCCGGTGGCGGTCAAAAGCCAAGGCTGACGCTAGTCATTTATCCTACGGGATATATTCTGAAACCGCAGGTTGAGGATTACACGGCACTGCCTGAAGCGGAGCAGCTTGTAATGAGTATGGCGGAGGCAACGGGTATTTCTACCGTTCCTCATGCGCTTGTGAAAGGCGAGAATTCTTATGCTTATATCACTAAAAGAGTAGACAGGCAGTTTCACAAAAATGATGTAAAAATGCTTGCTATGGAGGATTTTTGTCAGCTTGATTTACGACTGACGCAGGATAAGTACAAGGGTTCTTATGAGCGCTGCGCAAAGATTATCAGCCGTTATTCAAGCCGCAAGGGCTTAGATATGTCCGAACTGTTTTTAAGGCTTGTTTTCTGCTTTGTCACCGGTAACTCGGATATGCATCTGAAGAATTTTTCGTTAATTGAAACTGATGAGGGTAGCTACAAATTTATTCTGTCTCCGGCTTATGATTTACTTCCTGTAAATGTGATTATGCCAGAGGACAAGGAACAGTTTGCGCTCACAATGAACGGCAAAAAGCAAAATCTGCACAAAAAAGATTTTCTCATTTTCGCCGAAGGCTGTGGCCTAACACGGATTCAAGCAGAAAATATGATTAAAAAAGTTGTTTCAATGAAGACTAAATATATTGAGATGACTAAAGAATCTCTCATTCCTGATGAAATGAAAGCGAGCATGATTGCATTGATTAATAGAAGGTTAGCTGTATTTGAATAATAACGAAGCACTGCCTTTTTTGGTTTTTTTGTTTTGAACACATTATGCACATTGAATGACCTATCCTTCTTGCAAGAAAGAATTGTTTTCCCTTGCAGGATACCAAAAATTTCAACTTGTATTTTTGCATGAAGTACACACAATAAACTTGCAGGGCAGCAGATGGTTTGCAAGGGCGAAACCGTTCGCGCACATCATTTCGCCCTTGCGAATAATCAAGGAAAAAGAGGTGTATTCAAATGGCAAGCTCTAAGAACGTAGTTCCTGAGGCTAAGGAGGCGCTCAACCGTTTTAAGATGGAGGCAGCTTCTGAGGTAGGTGTTAAAAACCAACAAAATATTATCTGATAGCTGCTACATAACTTCAAAAAGCGCATAATAAAGCGAGAAATCTAAAGCTTGACTTTGGATTTCTCGCTTTGCTAATAATTATAAAATTTAAGCAATCGCGTTTGCATTAATTGAATCAATAATCTTTTTTATGCCTGCCCAAACAGTAATATCTGTAAAGACTTCAACAATGCTGCCTTGGTCGGTGAACGGAGCCTCCTGCAATACAGACATATCTTTTAAGACGCCATTGTGAACTATGTATTCAATAACCTGATTGACAAAATAAATCTGCCTGCTGTCAAGATTTACGGAATTTAGATAATCTGCAAATGCCTCTTTTGCTGCATTCATATCTAAACCGACAATCTCGCGTACGAACTCGCCGAGAGGTTTTTCGCCATATTCCGCTTCGTATTCTTCGCGTGAGCCGACCTCTTTCCATAGTATCTCTTCAAGCGATCTGATGTCCTGCTCGGTAAGCGGCTGATTGGATTTCAACTTTGCAATAACAATATTATTCTGATTTTGACGAACATAATATTCCGCTTTCATCTTATAGTTCTGAAGGTCGTCATTCTCTAGTTCCGAATCGTTCCAGTTGACATCAAGAATCTCATCGTTAAAATTTGTGAGATACAGTATCTTTTTACGGGGGATGTATTTCATCAGGTTTCGGAGTTCCGTTCTAATTTGTTCAAACTCGTTGATTCCGGCGGTATCAACATAGTCCGTGTGAAGAACCTTATCAATCATCTCAGAATGTGACTGTATCTCAGGGATATTAGCCACACTTGCAACGGCACTTACCTTTTTTATCAGGTCGCTTCTTGCTCGCTTGTATTTCTTACCGATAAGATACGCCAACTCAATGCCATATAACAGTGCATCAAATCTAACTGCACTTGATTCATCGCCATCCGGAAGAATAAGCGGAGCAAGTTCTTCTCCTATTATCAATGTATCTTCATATGTTAGTGCCGAATAATTATCAGGGTTAGAATACAAATCGACATATTTGAGATGCTGACGGACTGCGAAGTTTTCTCGGTTAAGCTCTTTGACTTTGTCCGCCATTTCTTCAACAAGAGATTGCCTAAAAGTAATCAATTCTTCCGTCTGATAATCTGCATCCTGCAGCTTGTATGCAATCTGAGATTTCAGATGGAAAACCGCGCTCTGAAGCGCAAGCATATTTGCCGTAGGTTTGCCCTTTGAAAAACGGAAGAATTCAAAATTACCGCAGAAATCGAATATATAGAATCTATCCTTATCTTTT
This sequence comes from Eubacterium sp., assembly GCA_017463985.1. Classification (GTDB taxonomy): domain Bacteria; phylum Bacillota; class Clostridia; order Oscillospirales; family Acutalibacteraceae; genus Eubacterium_R. Next base: position 54,473 of record JAFUEH010000013.1, read on the forward strand.
CCGTCAATCAAGCCTTCGCAAAGGCGGGTGCCTCTACCAATCATCTGCCAGAATTTCGCCTTGCTCATTACTTTCTTGAAGAAAACAAGATTTAGCACTTCCGGAACATCAATACCTGTATCAAGCATATCAACAGAAATAGCAATCTGCGGCAGCTTATTAGGATCTGAAAACTCGTCAATAGCCGATTGAGCATAATTTGTATAGTTATCAATTACTTTTGCATAACCAGCGTAATTAGGATATTCCTTATTAAAAATCTCGAATATTTTTTCAGCATGAGTATGATTTTTGGCAAAGATAATTGATTTGCCAAGCGTTTCGCCGTAGTCGATTTTTAATCCGTCACGCATCAAAACATGCAAAACTTCCTTTATTGTATCCTCGTTGATTACCCATTCGTTAATTGCTGAGGACTGAATTGCCTCAGGAAGCTCGCCGTTTTCATCGGTAAAGGTTTCTTCATACGCTGCTTTGTCCTCCTCGGATAGGTCATCGTAAACAATACCCTGGTCGATAAATTTAAGTGTGGATTCAACGGAAACATAGTCAACAAGATAACCATCCTTCACCGCCTGAGCAAGCTCATATCCGTAAGTCGGTTCGCCGTTATTCAGTTCAAATATTTCGTATGTATTTTTTTCAATTTCATCCTTCGGCGTCGCAGTAAGACCGACAAGCGGCGCGTCAAAATAATTGAATATATCCCTGTATTTATTGTAAATGGAGCGGTGCGCTTCATCGCATATAATCAAATCGAAATGCCCGGCGGTAAACAGCTTGCCTTCGTCATCTTTGATGTTGTCAATGCAGTTCATCATCGTCTGATATGTTGAAAAAACGCAATGTGCAAATGGGTCATTTTTTGTTTCGCACAGATTTGTTGCCGATAAATCAGGAAGAAGATTGACAAAGGAGCGCTTTGCCTGGGTTACAAGCGAATTTCTGTCTGCAAGGAACAAAATGTTTTTAATCCACCCGTGTTGCAAGAGCACATCAACAAGAGCGATAACGGTTCTCGTTTTGCCTGAGCCCGTTGCCATGACAAGCAGTGCCTTTCTGCGCTTTCTGTTATCAAAGCTATCGCATACAGCTTTAATCGCAGCCTCCTGATAATATCGCCCTGCGATATTCGGATTAACATATATATTTTTCAGACTTGTCCTCATGGTCTGAAGATTGAACATCTTTTCAAGATCCCGCTTTGAATAAATCGATGAACACTTTCTCTCAGGATAGATGTCATCCGTAATTCTTGTATCAAAGCCGTTGGTTAAGAATATAACGGGCCTTCTTCCGTGTTTCTTTTCAAGAATATCGGCATAGAGCTTTGCCTGCTGTCTGCCGATGGCAATGTCCTTGCAGGTGCGCTTCGCTTCAATAATGGCAAGTGGTTTGCCCGTATCGTCATATAGAACATAGTCCGCATAACCAACTTTTGACGCATTAGGCATGCCTTCAAGCTCAACCTCGTTCAGCCAGTTTTTGCCTTCAATCCAGCCCACGTCACGCAGCATGGCGTCAATATATATTTTTCTCGTTTTATATTCGGATAAATCAAGCGGCTTCGGAACATAAGTAACTTGCTGCTCGGCACGGCGTGCTGTCAGTTGTTCTTTCAGTTCTTCGTTTTCTTTGATAAGAACCGCTAAGTCGACGGACGGCGATTCCAGAACTTTAACAGGTTCGTTATGTGATTCAAGCAGAGCCTTATCAAACTGTCTTTCCTCATATGTATCGGAATAACAGTATGCAACGAAGTCAAGAAAAACAAACAGATTTTCAAGACAAAGAGCCGCTTCGTCATAGGAAACGGTCTTAGTTTCGTGCGCGGCTCGGTTACCGGCTTTGCGGATGAACTCCATACGTTTCAATATATCTTCGCCTACAATATCCCTAAACTCCTCACTGCCGATCAGAATAACAAGGGTATCCTGATAGGGCATAACAAGGTCGCCGTCAACGGAATACATCCATTTGACAGCTGCCTCCATCGCCCTGCGGCAGTTGATAACGCTTAAAGAGGTGTCAATATTCAACACCTTTTCAGCAGTAACCGCTACCTCGGCAAAGCCTTTAAACTTAGGCTCGTCCCTCAAATAATCAAAGTTGGTCATAGTATCACCTTATTGGTTCATAAGATTTATTACTTTTTTATTTAATGTTTTATTATTTGATTGTTCTAATATTCCTTCATAGAACCTTTTAATATCTTTATCATTGATAATGTATCGTACCGGGTGATTTTCAAGTGCAATAGTCAATAGTTTATCAATTTGTTTTCTGTTCCAAGTTTTGTTTTTTCGCAGTTCTTTAATGATTTTGTGTGTAGTTTCAAAATTTCTACTCTCATCCAATTGATTAATGAGTTCTTCTTTAATAGTATCGACTTCAGATAATGACTCATAATAATTAAAAGCCTCATGCTCGCAATCATAATATAGTCTCTCAATTTCTTCGTTTTCAGCAGTCTTATTGATAATCTTCTTTACAAGACTATCCAATTCACTGTTATCTGAATAGTCGGCTGCAGTAAAGTATTTTATTCTATTTTCTTTTATCATTTTATATACTTTTGTCTTATCTTTGTTTTTTGGGTTAAAAACACCAATAGAATGACCTCCAAATGAATTTACCAGTTTCATACATGGGATATCCGTATCACTATCACCAATATATACCATATTTCTAAAAGGAATTCTTATTTCAGAAGGAGGATAATAATCATTAACCGATCTGTCATCTAATTCTAAAGCGCCCTTTTCAATCCTAAACAAGAATTGTGTTTTGTTTGTATAGTTTACTGCCTGTGCAGGCCATTCAGCAACGCCTCTTTCATTATAGTAAAAAGCACTGGCATATATCTTTTTAAAGTATTTTGCAATAGAAGTTCCTTCAATCATTTCCTTTAAACCAGAAGAAATAATATAGTGTTCTATAATAACACCATGTTCTTCTCCGTATTTATTAATACGTTCAAACCAGTCTTCCACACCTTTAAACAGTGTAACTTTTGAGCCGTATTCTTTTAATGCGTCTTTGTTGAAAACAATATTACCCTCAGCTTCTTGTTTCATTTTAAACATATATGCGAGGTTTTCATCCATACCGTTTTCTTTTGCTAATTCATTGGATTCTTTCCAAAAATCCTCTACACTATAGCCTACTGATTGTATGTATCCTTGCGCTTGCATATCGTCTGGAGAAAGAGTTTTGTCAAAATCATA
>JAFUEH010000014.1 GCA_017463985.1 Eubacterium sp.
ATATCCTTGTTAATTTATGCCCAAAATTCGTAATATGAAAAATATTCATATTGCGAAATCAAACGAATTGTATTGTTTAGTCTATTAAATTTCAATCCCAATTTCAAAAGCTGCCTCACTCCCGTGAGACAGCTCCTTTTTCTTTCTCTTTGACAGAAGTAGCTTCCGCATGGAGGTAGGATATATGTTTTCTATTATTTCATTTTTGCCCATTTTACCGCTTAGTAAAATGGGCTTTCAAAATTTTTATAATTTTTTTGCATTTTTCTGAACCTGTTCGGTGAAAATTGTATCTATTTATTGAGGGCAAGAAAAGGAGGGAATGCTTTGAAGGATAATTTATTTTGAATTAATACAAAAGACAATAACCGTGTTCACAAAATGAATTAAGTTTCTGTGTGATATTATTAAACTTATTTATAATGTAATTAAGATTAAACATAATCATCATCAACTTTTCAGATAAATGAAGATAGCTATTATTAGCTAGCAATATCGTATTTCACGCTATCTTAATCGTGCGCAAAATTAAATTTAAATGAAAATAATTTCTGATTTTGACAAAACAAATGTAAAAAAGTGGGATACAAAGTGGGATACATTTTGGCGTAAAAATGGGTAAAAACGGATAAAAAATCGTAAAAGAAGTCGCTTACAAAATCATAACAAAAAAGCCCAGAAGCGTTGCAAATACAGCGTTTTCGGGCTTTTTTAACTGGTGATCCACCGGGGATTCGAACCCCGGACACCTTGATTAAAAGTCAAGTGCTCTGCCACCTGAGCTAGTGGATCACATATTTTATTAACGTTTTTACGGTGCTTTCTTCTTAGCACTTTGACAAGTATACCACATCTTTCTAAGGATTGCAAGAAAAAATTATGTTTAGCTGAAAGGATTTTTCGGCTGATAATAAAATTCAAAAAATTTTACTCGATTTCATGAACCTGTGTATGCCAATTTGTATCGTATATATTGAAGGGAGGAGAAGCTTTGTACGACGGTATGTTAATAACTGTCAGCATTACGTTATTCGCCCTATTGTGTACACAATGTAGTGTATTGTACAAATAATAGACAGTTTATAAAATATGTTTACAATTTTTTTACAAATGCTTGTGTTTTGCTTAATTATGTATTACAATAGACTGTAATCAATAATAGGAGTACTATGTTTATGGACGATCTTACAAAAAACAAGGCATCGAACGAAGCAAAGTCCACCCCTTTTGAGGAAGTGGACGTTTTTGGTCTGATCATTATTTTGTTGAAAAAAGCGTGGTTGATCGTATTGATCGCGCTGCTGGTTTCCGCTTCCTTTGTGGCAGGAACAAAATTTTTGATAACGCCTACCTATCGCTCGAGCTTTACTGCGTATGTGAACAACAAAAGCCAGTTTAACAATTCGCAGGACTCCCTGACGATGAGCGATATTTCAGCGGCAGAGCAGCTCGTGCGCGCTTATTCAAAAACGATAGAGAGCCGCGCTGTTCTCTCGGCGGCAGCTGCTGCGATTCGTTTGAACGATTCGTATGATGATATTGCTGCAAAAATCTCAACGGAGGTAGAAAACGAGACATTCATTATTACCGTCTATGTGGTGGATACCTCGCCGGAGGCGGCTTATGCGCTGGCACAGTCGATCGCAAATGTCGCGCCGAATATCATTGCGGATATTATTGAGGGCAGCTCAATGAACATTATCGATATGCCGCAGAAACCGAATTCGATCTATAAACCGAGCTATATTAAAAACGGTGTTATCGGCTTCCTGCTCGGTGCGCTTGGCGCGGTTGCTTATATCGTGATCAAGACGATGACGGATGATAAGGTGAAGAACGAAAGCGAGCTGGAGAGCCGGTTCTCGATTCCTGTTGTTGGCGTGATCCCCGATATGCTGGCGACGCCGAAGAGCACTAACAGCTATTACGATTACGAATATGCTTACAGAAGATCAGAGATAAAGAGATCAGGAGGCAACAATGGCAAAGAAAAGTAAAACAACAGTTGATTTTGATTCAAAAAAAATGCTCCTGTCCAACAATTCCTCTTTTTCTGTACAGGAGGCATACAAAACGCTCAGAACGAATATTTCTTTCTCGCTTCCCGGCAATAACAGCAAGTGTATCGGCGTTACCAGCGCCAACAGAGGCGAGGGCAAAAGCTCTGTGGCAGTGAACCTGGCGATATCCTTTGCGCAGATCAATAAAAAGGTCATCGTGCTTGATTGCGATATGCGTTTGCCGACGGTAGCTTCTAAGATCGGTATCGAGTCTAAGCCGGGTCTCAGCAACTTTTTGGTCGGCTCCTGCAGCCTCGACGATAAGATCATTAAACGCATTGAGGATAAAGGCATTGACGTATTCCCCTCCGGTAATATTCCGCCGGATCCCACGATGCTGCTGGAGTCAAAAATGATGGAGGAGCTGATGGAAGTCCTCAAAAAGCACTATGATTACATCATTATTGACCTGCCGCCGCTGATGCCGGTATCTGACGCTGCGATCTTGTCAAAGTATATTGACGGCTATCTGATCGTTGTGCGGCACGAAAAATCGGAAATGAGTAAAATTGAAGAGACCCTGCACCAGCTGGAGTTTGCTGATGCAAGGGTGATCGGCTTTGTCTATAACGGCAAGATACTGGAAAATCACTACCGCAAAAACAATAAATACTATTATGATTACGGCTATTATAAACGAAGCGCTAAAAAGAAGAAGTAAGTAACGATCAACAAATTGGAAGTAAACATGAAAAAAGACGTTCTGTTTTTATCTCAACATTTTTATCCTGAGCATAATTCCTCAGCGACGCTGCCGTTCGACGCCGCCAGGTATCTGGTGGAACAGGGTCTGACGGTCGGCGCGCTGTGCGGTTATCCTAAGGAATTCCTGATGGCGCATCAGTCGGGCATTCCGAAAGGGGAAACGGTGGACGGTGTATCCATCAAAAGGCTGCGCTATCTACACGCGAACCGCCGTTCGGTGGTCGGCAGAGTGCTGAACTTTTTCTCCTTTTCCGCCGGTGTATTCTGCCATCTCCGTGAGTTGAAGAAGGCGGCGTGTGTAGTAGTGTATTCCAATCCGCCTGTACTGCCGCTGGCAGCAGTAGCGGCCAAAAAGCTGTTCCACACAAAAATCGTCTTTGTCTCCTACGATGTGTATCCGGAAACCGCTTATGCCGCCGGTACCTTCGGCGCAGGTCATCCGATCGCACGTGCTATGCGGACGGTCAACCGCTCACTCTTTAAGTGTTGTGACGCCGTTGTGGCGCTGTCGGAGGATATGAAAACGTTTTTACATAAAAACAGAGCGATCCCTGCCGATCGTATCACGGTGATACCCAACTGGGCAAGCGAGGAGGACGAAATGCCGGAGGGCACGCCGCACAAAGCAGCGGAGCCGTTTACGGTCGCTTACCTTGGTAATATGGGCGTTGTGCAGGATATGAAAACCATGACGGACGCCTGCCGGCAGCTGCAGGACAGCGATGTTTGCTTTAGCTTTACCGGCCGCGGCTGCAAGCTAGAGGAGGTGCGGTGTGCAATCAGCGACTGTCGGAATGCAGAGATCAGCAACTTTTTGATCGGTGATGAGTTTATACAGAAAATTGCACAGGCTTCTGTCTGCGTCGTTTCGTTAGAACCGGGACTGACAGGTCTTTGCGCTCCCAGTAAATATTATAGTTATCTTTGTGCCGGCAAACCGGTGATCTTTATCGGTGATTCGCAGAGCTGTCTGGCGCAGGATGTGATAGAGAATCGTATCGGCTATGTCGTTGAAAACGGCGACAGTCAGGCGCTTTGCGATTTGTTACTGCAGATGAAGCAAAACCCGCAGGAAACGGCGCTGATGGCACAGCGTGCGAAGGCGCTGTACGACGGACAATATGCAAAGCGTCATGCGCTACAGCGGTATTTTGCCGTTGTTGACGCTATGCTGGACAGAGGTACGCCATGAAGGTCTTCTTTATCAACGTCGTCTGCGGCGTCGGCAGTACCGGCAGAATGTGTACGGAAATAGCCGAAGCGCTGACAGGTGAGGGAAACGCTGTGGAGATCGCTTACGGACGTGGCGGAGTACCGGCGGATTATCGCGGAACGATTTACCGTGTCGGTAACGTCGGTACACTGGCTGCTAACTTGATACGATCAAGACTGTTCGACGCCGAGGGTTTTGGCAACCGACGCGCTGCGGAGAAGCTGGTGGCAGAAATCAAGCGCTTTGCCCCCGATGTGATCCATCTGCACAACTTGCATGGCTATTACCTGAATGTACAGGTGCTGTTTGATTATTTAAAAGAATTTCAAGGTGCGGTGATCTGGACGCTGCACGATTGCTGGGCGTTCACCGGTCACTGCGCGCATTATGACGCGCTGGGTTGTCAGCAATGGCAGCTACATTGCCGTGAGTGTCCTGCGCTGCGTGAATATCCCGCCTGCTTACTGAGCGGTCGCGTCGATCGGAATTATACCGAAAAGCAGCGTTGCTTTTTGGGCGTTCCCGGAATGACGCTGGCAACGCCGTCTTATTGGCTGCAGGAGCAGGTAGCGCAGTCGTTTTTATCTGGTTATGACTGTCAGGTCATTCAAAATGGGATCGATCACCGTAAGTTTTACCGTGACCAAAGTGAGACGGCAACCCTCAGGCGGCAGTATCACTGTGAACAAAAATACCTGCTTTTGGCGGTGGCCTATCAATGGGAGGCCAACAAGGGGCTGGAGGATTACATCCGTTTGGCAGCTCAGCTGCCTGATCGCTATCAGCTGGTGCTGGTCGGAACGGATAGCGCCGTGGCCGCTAAACTGCCTAAGAATATGATTGCGGTGCCGAGGACCGAAAATATAGCACAGCTCAGGGCATGGTATAATGCCGCTGATCTCTTTGTGAATTTTACCTATAACGAAACGTTTTCGCTGGTCAATATTGAAGCGCTTGCCTGCGGCACGCCGGTGTTAACCTACCATACCGGCGGCAGTCCGGAATGTATTGACAGCACGTGCGGCGCTGATGTGGAAAAGGGAAACGTCTCCCTTGCGCTTAAGGAGATCATGCGTATCTGTGAGGAACGCCCGTTTTCTCCCGAAAGCTGTATGAAAAGAGCAGCGCTCTTTCGCTCCTCCCGACAGGTGAAGGCGTATATCGCGCTTTATCAGCAGGCGCTGGAGAGCCGTCGGCCTCAAGTGCCGGCAGCGGCGCTGTCATCATAAAAACAACCGTTTTACCTATCAGTTAAGGACAAGCTTGTGAAAATCATATTTTTAACCTTAATGTATTCCGAAAAGCAGCTGCAACACGCATTTCGTTATTCTAAACGCGGCGTTCAGATGGCTGCGCATACGTTCCAATCGCGCTTGTGCCGCGGCTTGCGTGCGATCGAAGGCGCCTCGCTGAACGTGGTTTCCTGTGCGCCGGTCGGCAGCTTTCCGATGAATTATAAAAGATTACTGATCCCCGGTGAGAAAAGCGGAAACGATACGGCGGTCGGCTTTGTCGATCTCCCAAAGGTCAAGTATACGCTGCAGGAGCAGCTGCTCTATACAAGGGTAAAAGGAATGTTGCGTGAGGACGAGCCTGCCGTACTGTTGATTTATTCGTTGCATTTGCCGTTTATGCGCGTGGCTGCCAAACTGAAGCAGCATTTTCCAAAACTGAAGGTCTGTCTGATCCAAACGGACGCCGTGCCGGGAGTCAACGATATGGAAAAGCGCATGACGAAGGAGGCGCACGAAAGAGGCCAAAAGCTCCTGCGCCTGTCAAGCTGCTGTGACGGTTATGTGATACTAACAGAGTATCTGCAAGACGCTCTGCAGATCGGGAATCGACCGTATACAGTCGTGGAGGGCATCGCCGGCGAGGTTCCGAGCGTTACGCCTGCAACGCTGACGGCCAAAAACGCAGCGCAGCGCACCTTCTTTTATTCCGGTTCACTAAATTCAGCGTTTGGCTTTAATGTGCTGGCGCAGGCGTTTTTGCAGCTGGAGGACAAGCTCGTGATCTGTGGCGCCGGAGATTATCTGCCGCAGCTGCTTGAGGATATACGCAATAATCCGAAAAAGAATATTGAATATCTCGGCTATCTTACGCCGGAGGAGGTTTCAAAGCGCCGCTGTACTGCCGATTTTTTGATCAATCCGCGGCAGCCAAGCGGTACCTATACAAAATACAGCTTTCCTTCCAAAACGATGGAATACCTCGCCTCCGGTGTGCCGACGGTTATGTATCGGCTGGAGGGAATTCCGGCGGAATATGATGCATATCTGAATTATCTGACCGGCACTACTGCGCAGGAGATGGCTGACCAGCTGCGTCAGCTTTGCGCTGCTGATTATACGCCGCTCGCTGAAAAAGCGGCAGCCGGTAGGGAATTTGTGTTAAAAAATAAAAACGAATATGTACAGGCAAAGAAAATTTATGACCTGTTGAATGATTTGGTACAGTAAAGGATCACCCGTGTGAAAAGGCTGTGTGTTAAACCGACTGTAAAACTGAATATCGATTCACCGTTACTGTATCTGTTGATTGCGCTGTGCGGTATCAACTTTTTGGACGGCTACTTTTATTTGGCGTTTATTACCTTTTTTGCTGTCGTACTGCTGCGTAAGGGCAGGGTAGTAGTGTCCGGCAATCTGTTTTTGCTGCTCCTTTTCAGTCTGTCGATGATGCTGTTCGGGTTCAGCTACCTCTATCGGGTTAACGGCGTGAACGGCCTTTTGAAATGCTTTTTATATCCGATCAGCTTCTTTATCGGTGAAAATATGATGGAGCGCGATAAGGATAACGAGAAAAGAACGACGCATATCATCCTCATCATCATCTTTTCGCTTGCTCTGCACGGTATATTGAATATGTTCAATAATTTTGTGACCGGCGGCAGCCAGCGTAACAGTATTGACTTTTGGACGCAAAGCATTTCTGCGGCAACCCGTCAGGCGTGCTTGTTTGTACTGCTTTGCGGCGCCTTTTTCTGGTGCTTCTTCCTGCAGAAAAACCGATTTATTCAGGCCTTCTGTTTGCTGCTCGTGGCGGCCATGATGTATTACAACACGGTCATTATTGCCAGCCGAACGCTCATCATCCTGATTATTGTCGGTATTTTATTCCCGCTCCTGCTTTGCGTTTTAAACTTTTCCGGGGATAAAACGAATGCGCGGTATCGGGTGTTGCTGCGTGTCTTTTTAGCCGCAATCCTGATTTTGGCGCTGTATTTGGTCCTCTATTATACCAATGCGTTCGGGTTTAAACGACTCATCGACAGCAGTAACCTGATGGTGCGTATCCAGCAGGGCTTCTTCCGCGATAAGCGTAATGTGTCGCGCGCGATGTACCTGGAGCTGATGTGGAAATATCCGTTTGGCGGCAATTATCTCCGTGAGATCACCAACCGTTACGGCCACGATATTCTGCTGTCCGCTCTGAACACCGGCGGTATTCCGTCTGCGCTGATCTTGCTTGCTTTCCTGATTTCTTTTATTTATCAGACGGTGAAGCTTTATTTGATGAGAACCTATTCGTTCTCTTTCCGCGTACTGGTATTTACGCTGTATGCGACGGCTCTGATTCAGTTTGCACTGGAGCCGATCTTAGACGGTGAGCATTGGTTTTTTGGCTGTGTGCTGATATTTTCCGGTGCCGTCAATTATCTGATAAAGCATCCTGAGCATCAAAGCGGCACGGCTCGGCTTACAGAAACAGAAAGCGATGAAGGATAAGGTATGAACGAATTACAGCAATGTGAATTTGAGCTGCTGAAGGTGTTTACGGAGATCTGTGATCAGCTGCAGTTGCGCTATTTCCTAGTGTGCGGTACAGCGCTTGGCGCGGTAAAGTACCAGGGCTTTATCCCTTGGGACGACGATGTGGATGTGGCGCTCCTGCGCGAGGATTATGAGGTGTTTATCCGTGAGGCGCCGCGTCTGTTGCCGGAGCATATTTTCCTCCAAAATCATCAGACAGAACGTCAGTCTCCGATCATTTTCTCTAAGCTGCGCAATTCTAATACAACGTATATTGAAAAAACCGCCGCTAAGCTGCCTGTTCATCATGGCGTCTACATTGATATTTTTCCGCTGGACGGTTATCCGGTAAAAAAAGCAGCCGCCCGTCGTTTTGAGCTGAAAAAGCTTTTGTATTCAAAAATACTAGTGGCGCTCTATATTCAGCCGACGCGCTTTAAAACGCTGCTGGCGATGCCGCTGCGTTTGCTTGGCGTCAGAAAATGGTATCCGTATATTACTGACCGCTATATCGCTTTAATTAAGAAATATCCGTGCGAAGGTTCAGCGCTGCTTTGTAATCACGGTAATTGGCAGGGCAAGCTGGAATATGCGCCGCGTGAGCAATATGGCGACGGTACGACTGCCAGCTTTGAGGGCTTGCGCGTTACAGTTCCTGAAAATTATGATGCGTATCTAACGCAAAAATACGGCGATTGGCGCGCCGATTTACCCGAAAGTGAAAGAGTAGGGCATCATTACTTCGCTGTCTGCGACTTGGAAAAGCCTTACACTTACTATATTAATTAGCTAATCTTATCATTATTAATTACACATTCTGCTTTATGCATTATGCATTACACATTTATGGTTGGGGGGCGATTTTATCAATGCTTTGACTAACTGGCTGAAGGACGGTCGTCATGCGCTGATCGTGATATTGGTGATCGGCACGGTGTTCACCTATTGGTGGCTGTTGCAGTTCCGTGATCGGCTAAGGCTCAACGCTTTTACCGCTGTACCGGCCGCGCTGGTGCATACCGCCTTCGGCGTGCTTTGCGTCATGTCCTTCGCGGTACTGGAGGTGTGGGATATCTCCGCCTTTGGTAACCTGAGCATTTTCGGCGCTACTTTTTTCATGCCGATCCTGTTTTTTGCCTTTGCAAAGCTAGGGAAAAGAAGTGCTGCCGATGTGTTTGATATCGGCTGTGTGAGTATGCTGTTTACGCTGCTATGCTCGCGCTTTAACTGTCTGATCAGCGGCTGCTGCTACGGCATCAGCTTTTTCGGAAGCGACACCGTGCTTTGGCCGACCAGAGAGCTGGAGATCGCCTTTTACGCGGTACTGATCACGGTGCTTGCGATAAAAACAAAGAGAAATCAGAGCCGCGGCCGCAATTATCCGATCTATATGATCGCGTACGGCGTCTTTCGGTTCATTTTGGAATGGTTCCGCTTCTACGGCGGTAATTCGGTAATCCACCGCGCTCATATTTGGGCTGTGGTTTCACTCTGCCTTGGCCTGAGCATTCTGGCAGAGATAAATACAAAACAAAAGAAAGTTAGGAGTTGAAATTATGAATAGTGTCAAAAACGTAGCCCGCAGGTTTTTATCACTATCCCTGTCGCTGGTGATGGTATTATTGCTGATACCGTCGATGACCTTTACGGCCCTTGGCGCCGATGTGACAGGCTTAACCGACAGCAATATTGTTCTGACCTCCTCCGGTTCAGGAACGTGGTCTGCTAACGGCAGAATGGTCAACGGTTCCGTTTCTGCTTCCGGCGGCTGTAACAGCAGTGCGCAAAGCGCGCAGCTTGTTATCAAGAACAATAAATCTACCACAGCAACACTTTCCTTCGCATATACCCTGACGCTTAACAGCGGTTCTGCCAGCATCGGCGGTACAGCTGTTACCGCGAACGGTACCTTCAGCCGCGAAATTGCTTCCGGCGGCAGCATCAATGTTTCTATTACCTCTGCAAAGGACGAAGGCAGTACGACTTCGATCGTACTCAGCGACATTTCGCTGCTTGCTAACGTGGATGCAAAGGTCACCTTTGCCGCTGCCGAGCACGGCTCCTATACCGTGGACGGTACGGCCATCACCGCAGAAACAACGATCACGAAGAATTCTTCCGAGACCTTTTCGCTGGTTGCCACGCCGGCATCAGGCTATAAATTCTACAGATGGCTCAACGTAACGGACAATACCTTTATCGGTACGACGTCGTCGCTGACAATCGGTTTTGATGCGGATCTTACCGTTAAGCCGTTATTCATTGCCAGCGCTACGCCTGTTTTCTCCGTATCCGGCGCAGAATTTCTTGATCTGAACGAGGCGATCACTTACGCTACCGATAACAGTAAGTCGACGATCGTGCTGGTAGAAAACGGTTCACTCAATGCAGGTACCTATACGATCCCGTCCGGTAAAACGCTGTTGATCCCGTTTGATGATGCGTATACTGTCTATACGACGACGCCGGAGGTGCTCTATAATTCCTATACGACGCCCAGCGCCTATCGAACACTGACCATGAAAAGCGGCGCTAAGATCGTGGTAGCGAACGGCGGTAAGCTCGCTGTACCGTCAAAGCTCAGTGCAAAGGGCACCAGTAGTGGCTCCTATAACGGTACGCCAACCGGAAAGCACGGCCGTATTACCATGGAAAGCGGCAGTAATATTGAAGTCCAGAGCGGCGGCGGTCTGTATGTTTACGGCTACATCAGCGGCTCCGGTGCGGTTAGCGCACTCTCCGGTGCAACGGTCTATGAGGCCTTCCAGATCCGTTCTTGGCGCGGCGGCTCCGCTACGACCAGTATGATCAATAAAAAGGTCTTCCCGATGAACCAGTATTATGTGCAGAATATCGAAGCGCCGCTGACGCTATATGCCGGCGCTACGGAAAAGGTGTATACCTCTGTGAACATGAGCAGCTCCTCTTATCCGACCTCTGCTACGTTCATCGGCTCCGGCGGTTTATTTAACCCGACCTCCGGTTCGATTACAAAGCGCTTTGACGGTCCGAGCGACAGACTGATCATGGATATTAACGGTAACTTCACCATGAGCTCCATGTCCCTTAGCATCGCCGGTCAGAGCGTGAATACGAGCAATTTCGTATTGCCTATCAACAGTAATATTACGATCAATATCAACTCCGGTACAACGAATATCAATAACGACGTTGCCTTCTTCCCGGGCGCTAAAGTAACGCTGGGCAGTAACGCACAGCTGTCGATCGGCAGTAGTGCCAACGTATATCTTTATGACAGCAGCGAGTGGGGCGCTTATGCCGCTTCCGGTTTAAATTTAGTCGTCGTTGGCTATTCTGCCGCTAACGGCACTACTGCGAAGCGCACTGCCGCCAGTCTGACGGACGCTGTTTTTGACATCAACGGCACCGTCAATATTAACGGTAAGCTGTACACGACTACCAGCGGTGCGGATATTACCTCGAGCCAAAAGACAGGCCGCGTGAATTTCAAAACAGCGGCACCGGCTGATACCACGACCCAGCAGGTAACGCAAAGCGGCACCTCCATCACGTATGTTGATATTAAGGTCACCTCCGCTCAGCTGCATAACGGCGACGGCTCTTATACTGCGACTGCCGGTTCTGCTGCTGACGATCTGTATACTTACAGTGCTAAGCAGAATAAGTGGATCAAGGGCGAGGAGGCCTCTGAAACCTATACCGTTACGTGGAAGAATGCTGACGGTACCGTACTGGAGACGGATACGGACGTCGCTGCCGGTACCGTACCGACTTATGACAGTGAGACACCGACAAAGGCCGCTACCGCACAGTATTCCTATACCTTCAGCGGTTGGACGCCGACCGTTACCGCCGTGACCGGCGATATCACTTATACTGCCACCTTTACACAGACAGTTAACAGCTATACTGTTACATGGAAGAATGAGGACGGCACGGTGCTGGAAACTGATAATAACATTCCTTACGGAACCGTTCCGACTTATGACGGCACGACACCGACCAAGGCAGCTACCGCACAGTATTCCTATACTTTCAGCGGTTGGACGCCGACCGTTACCGCCGTGACCGGCGACATTACCTATACTGCTACCTTTACGCAGACAGTTAACAGCTATACTGTTACGTGGAAAAATGAGGACGGCACGGTGCTGGAAACCGATAACAACGTTCCTTACGGAACCGTACCGACTTATGACGGCACAACACCGACCAAGGCTGCCATCGCACAGTATTCCTACACCTTCAGCGGCTGGACGCCGGAATTGACAGCTGTTACGGGCGACTGTGAATATACGGCAACGTATACGGCTATCGCCCAGACAATCACTGTCAGCGGCAAGGTGCTGATTGCTTCCGACATCTCTGGTACAGCGACTGCTTATGGTCTCCGCGGCGTAGTTGTTTATGCAGTTGACGGTGAAGGCAATGTAATTGCACAGACCGTTTCTAATGCAGAAGGCGATAAGGCAACTTGGGGTGATTATACGCTTGAAGTTCCTGCCGGCACGACCCAATTGTATGTTGGTAATCCTGTAAAGGGTGCTGACAGCATTGTGAACAGAGGCTTTACCATTGCCGGTGATGCTAATCTGACAGGCGCTGATGTAGCAGTTGTTATGTGTGATTACAACGATGATGGTGTTATTAACTCGACGGATAAGGGTAGATTTAATGACTCGGTAAGAGGTGAATATAGCATTTATGCTGATTTCAACCTTGACGGTGTTGTTAACCCAACAGATAAGGGTAGATTTAACGACTTGCTTAGAACCGGTGATAAAGGCGTTTCATATACTGAATTATCTTTTTGATTTTTACTTTGCAAACGTTAATGCAATCACCTTTACTGTCGATAATAAACATATTATAAAAAGGAGAAAATAATGAAGCAAATACGTCGATTGCTATCTGTACTCCTGTCAATGCTTCTGCTGCTGAACGCTGTCTTTGCCGGTGGGCTGACAGCGCTGGCTGCAGAGGTGGATACAACAGATTACGAGGCGTTCCTGTCTAATCTTGAGGTGCTGGAAGGCTATGCCGCTGATTATGTGCAGAAAAATACGTCTGATAATACCACCCAGCTGGTCATCAACTACGTCAGGACAGGCGTGGATAAATATACAACCAGCTCCTGGGAAATTTTGGCCGGTGCTGAAAATAAAGACTTCACGCAATATGTTGCAACGCAGGATGCGCTTTACGGCACAACTGCCTCAGACCTGAAATCGCTCCATAATTTTCAGGTTCCGAACGGCGACGATGTTGACTTTGCACACATGTTCGGCAGCATGGACGTGGCCTATTATTCCACGGCACAGGGCGCCAGCGCCTCTTTAGTGCGTTCCCGTGCAGACCTTGCCAGCTGGGCCGGCGACGTCTGTGACCTCGTCCTTATCTCCAGCCGTGATAAAACAATGGCTGCCGATGATGTCGAGACGCTGTCGCAGCTCATCTATGATAAATATCTCGGTGAGAATTATGACTATGCCTTCGGACAGGATGATATTTACGGCGACCTTGACTCTTTCTATATTCTGGAGGAGCTGAAAAAAGGCGACCACACGATCAGCGAGATCATTCGCGATTATTTCACGGAGTCGCTGACGGACGAAGCGCGTGCAGATTATTTCCTGAAAAACCGCTTTGAGAGCGTTGTTTCTAAGAATGATATTCGTGCGCTCGTTTACAGAGCCTATATCAATAATTCCCTGATGTATACGCTGGAGTGCTCCCGTAGCCTGCAGTATAAAACAGATTTGCGTACGGCTTGTCTTTACGCTTTTGCCGATTATCTTTTCAATTTGGCTGGCGATCCCGATGCAGAGGATACCGTCGGTGAAGAGGAAGAAACACTGGCCGATAACGACTATTACTCTGTATTTTCCTCGACAACGACAAAGCTGGCGCCGGGTGTCAAGCAGGATGTCAAATACGCCCTGACAAAGGACAATAAGCAGATTGCCTATTATCTTGCTACGGTCGATATCAACCGTGACGATGTCAATCTGTATGCCAACTACAATAATAATGACCCGACCTCGTGGGCGATGTCGCGTGTGACGGATCAGATGGCCGTGATTCAGGCTAAGCACTCCGATCCTGAGGATACTGAGAATTATATTGAAAATTATAATACGATCGTCGGTGTCAATGCGGATTTCTTTAATATGACTACCGGTAAGCCTACCGGTGTATTGGTGATGGACGGTGTGGAGTATGCACCGCATAATTACCGTGCAGACAGAGGCTTCTTTGCGCTGCTTAAGGACGGCACGCCGGTAATCGGCTCCGGTACAGACTGGGACGAGATCAGAGACAATGTCCGTGAAGCTGTCGGCGGCAGCCTGGTGCTGATCAAGGACGGCGAACTGGTCAATCAGGGAACGGTTTCTGATTATTACGGTACCAGAGCGCCACGTACGGCGATCGGTGTTACCGCTGAGGGCAAGCTAGTGCTGATGGTGCTTGACGGCCGTCAGGAGCCATTCTCTGCCGGCGGTAATCTAGCCGAAATTGCACAGATCATGCTTGATGCCGGCTGTGTGGAAGCGATCAACCTGGACGGCGGCGGTTCTTCTACCTTTGCTGCAAAGCAGGAGGGCGCTGATGAAGTAACGATCGTGAACCGTCCTTCCGACGGCTATGAGCGTTCTGTCAGCTCCTCACTGGTCGTGGTTTCTACTGCGGAGCCTTCCAATAAATTTGACCATCTGCTGATTGAAACAGAAACAGATTATCTGACGGTTGGCAGCTCCTTGGAGATGACGCTGAACGGTGTCAGCACGACCGGCAATTCCGCTGAAATTCCGGAAGGCGCTACCTACCAGCTCGTGAATGATACGGTTGGTCACATCGATCAGGACGTATTCTATGCTGACCGTGAGGGTGAAACCGAGGTGCGTGTGGTTTACGACGGTGAAGTGATCGGCTCTAAAACGCTGTATGTTGTTACACCGGAGCGTGTGTTCTTTACCAAAACCAGTATGGATCTGATTTTTGGTGTCAGCACACCGTTACCGATCAGTGCTACTTACGGCGGCAATCCGGTCAAAATCAATGTCAATGATATTGATTTCAGCCTCAGCAACAGCGCTGCCGGTGTGTTTGACGGCTTTACCTTTACTGCTTCTGAGGATTGCGGCCTGAAAAATACCGTGATCTATGCGATGCTGAGCAGCAATTACGATATTAAAGCGCAGCTGTCAGTTTCTATGTATGACGAGGGCGCAGCGATATTTGATTTTGATAACGCTATGTTCGGTGACAGGTTACTTGCTTGGAACAGGGTAGTGGATAATGCGACAACGACCAATAATAAGGCGTACTATATTATTCAGAAGGGCGATATGCCTGCAGAATACACCTTTGCGATCGACGCAAGAGCGATTCCGTTCCCGCCGCAGCTGGCCAGCTTAGTAGGCATGGTTGCCGGTTCGGACGTCGAGGGTGTTACCCCGTGGAATATCCTGCTGCAGCTGGCGGAGCGTGTCAGCGCCATGACAGAGGTTACGGTTACTCTGCGCTTTGCTGAGGGGATTGATATTGACTATTCCAATATCGCGGTCGTCAACGATTATTTCTATCTGAAATCAGCAACGATGGCAGAGAACGCCAATAACCTGATCATTAAAATCGGTTGGCGCAAGCAGAGTGAACCGATCGATGCTGAAACGGCTAACCCAATCTGTATTCTGAGCGGTATCCGTGTCACGCCGACTGATGCTGCCGGTTGGAACGAGGAGGACAATACGCTAAACGTGGCGATGTCCGGTTCATTACATTATGATATCGGTCTGCGCGCTTCTTCTCTGTACACGATGTCACAGGATCCGACGTTCCAGCAAACTTATGGTATCACTGACTATGTCAATCCTGACGATCCCAGCGATAAGGGCGGCTTTATGATGTACGATTTCCTTTCTATCGAGGATATCTTTACGCTCGACCGCAGCATGAAGCAGGGATGGCAGAATTTCAACGGCACGCTATATTATTTTGAGGATAATCAGCCGCTTACCGGTGTTCATCAGCTCCCGAGCCTTGACGATCCGACAACGCTGATCTACTATAATTTAGGTGAGGACGGCGCTAAGCACGAGCTGTATACCGGTTTGATTGAAGAGGACGGCAATGTCCGCTATGCGCTGCGCGGCGTGCTGCGCACCGGCTGGTTCGCTTACAATACGGATAACTATTATTTCGATGAAAACGGCAATGCCCTGGACGGCGAGCAGGTAATTGACGGCTATCACTTCCTGTTTGAAAATCATATTTTAAAGGAAGGTCAGCTGATTCACACGAATCTCGGCACGATCTACCGCTGGGCGGACGGGTATCTGAGCCGCGCATGGTTTGAATATCAGGGCAACACTTATTATGTGAATGAAAGCCGCTATCTGGAGACAGGTCTGACAATGATCTCACTGTCCAACAGCGGTTATAGTGTGCATCTGTTTGATGAAAACGGCGCGCTGCTGCACACCTATACGGACGAAGGGCTTGTTTCTGACGGCGATCTGACCGTTTATGTAAAGGACGGCTTTGCCCAGTATCAAGGTCTTGTTCAGGACGATGAGGGTAATATCTACTATATCAACAGCGCCAAACGTGCCGTGAAGGATTGCGATTATCCGATCAGCGCCGCTAAAACGAACGGTATTTTGCCGGCCGATACGTATCATTTTGGTCCGGACGGCAAATTAGTGATCGATTTTTCAAAGAACGGTCTGTGCTTTGATGATGACGGTGAGATTCGATATTATGTTGACGGCTTAGCCCAATATCAGGGCTTGGTGAAGGCTGACGACGGCAGTATTTACTATATCACCAGCCAAAAGAAGGCGGCAAAGAACTGTACTTGCACCGTATACTCCACCAAAACAAACGGTATTCTGACGCCGGGCACTTATGAATTCGGCCCGGACGGCAAGCTGGTGGTCGAGGAAGCGAAGAACGGTCTGTGCTTTGACGATGACGGCGAGATCCGCTATTATGTTGACGGTGTTCCGCAGTATCAGGGTCTTGTACAGACAGAGGACGGCAGCATTTATTATATCAACAGTGCCAAGGTCGCTGTTAAGAATCAGTCGAACATGGTCTATTCCACCAAAACGAACGGTATTCTGCCGCCCGGTACTTACGACTTCGGCCCCGACGGTAAGCTGATTGTTGAAGAGGTCAAGAACGGCCTTTCCTTTGACGATGACGGCGAGATCCGCTATTATGTTAACGGTGTGGCCCAGTATCAGGGCTTTGTACAGGATGAGGACGGCAACGTGTATTACATTAACAGCGCTAAGACTGCTGTCAAAGACTGTGTTTACGCTGTCAATGCTTCCAAGGTTAACGGTATTCTTCCGTCCGGTACCTATCAGTTTGATGCCGACGGTAAGGTGGTTGGCGCGGTGAATAAAAAGACGATCACTGTCAGTGGTAAGGTCGTATTTGCAAAGGATGTTGAAGGCACTGCCACAAATTACGGACTCCGCGGTGTTGTTGTTTATGCAGTTGACAAAAACGGCGAGATCATTGCGCAGACAACGACTTACAGTTCGGAGGAATACACAGCGGAGGAGAAGGCCAAGTTCGGCACCTTTACGCTGGAGGTTCCGACCGGTACGACGCAGCTTTGGGTCGGTGATCCCGAAAAGGGCGGCGATTGTATTGTGAACAGATCATTTACGGTTGCCGGTACAAGAGACGTTACTGGTGCTGTTATTCCGGTCGTTTCCGGTGATTTCAATGACGACGGAGTTATTAACCCAACGGATAAGGGTAGATTTAATGACTCGTTAAGAGGTGAATATAGCATTTATGCTGATTTCAACCTTGACGGAGTTGTTAACTCAACAGATAAGGGTAGCTTTAATGACTTGCTTAGAACTGGTACTGTTGAATATACTGATTTATCTTTTTAATTCCGTGTATTACAGGATGCTATACAATCTCTTGTGCTGTCGATAACAGAATACATAAAAAATGAAATTAATAATGAAGCAAATGCGTCGATTGATATCAGAGTTTCTGCTACAGCTTTGAGTTTGCCGGCGCATTTGGCCGGAATAAGACGATTAATTATGAAAATAGTTCACATTGCCGCCAGTATTCCGTATAACGATTACTGGGGTTATCAAGATAATTTATTACCGAAATATCAAATAAAATTGGGCCATGAGGTAACGCTGATCACCACGAACAGTATGCTCAAGGACGGCCGGCGTCACATTATTGACTGTGGCGAATACGATCTGAACGACGGTACGCATATCGTGCGTTTAGCCGTGAAAAAGTACCATCCCGCTGTCTGGACGTATATTAATGACCGACTGATCGGCCTGTATCCCGTGCTGTGTCGTGAAAAGCCTGATTTTATTTTCTTCCACGGTATCTGCAGTATATCTATCACTGACGTGATCCGTTATAAAAAGAAGGTGAATCCTGCCTGCGTGATCGTGCAGGACAATCACCTGGATTACAATATCGGTCATAGCAGTACCGGCATTAAGAAAGTGATTTTGCAATCCTACTATCGCTTGATCAACCGTTATTCGATCCGTTACGTTAGTAAGGTATACGGCGTCACACCTTGGCGCAAGCTGTACGCTGAGGACTATTTCGGGATTCCGGCGGAGAAAACAGATGTCCTGATCATGGGAGCGGACGATGAAAAGATCGATTTTGCCCACCGTGATGAGATCCGTGTCCGTATCCGCAAGGAATACGGCGTTCAGGATGACGAATTTTTGGTGATCACCGGCGGTAAGTTGGACGCCAAAAAGGAAGTCCTTGCCTTAATGGAAGCGTGCCGTGAGCTGCCTCGGGTGCGGTTGCTGATCTTCGGCTGTGTGCTGCCGGATATTGAGGAGCGTTTTGAGGCATTGCTGGCGCAAAGCGAGAATGTTACGTTTATCGGCTGGCTCGACGCCGATCGGGTGTATGATTACTATTTTGCCGCCGATTTGGTAGCCTTCCCGGGACAGCATTCTGTGCTGTGGGAGCAAGCCTGTGCAGCAAAGGTGCCTTGTCTGTTTGCGCGCTGGGACGGCATGGAACACGTCAATAACGGCGGTAACAGCGTTTTAGTGGACAAGATCGACAGTGATTCGCTGCGTGAGGAGATCCGGGCGCTCTGCTTCACAGACGCGTACCGAAAAATGCAGGAGATCGCCGCTTCACCGGCTACCGATATTTATTTTTACAGCCATATTGCCGAAAAATCGCTGGAATGTGCGCCGAAGTCTAAATAGCATGAAGCTTCATTTGAATTTTATTAAAAGTAAAGAAATTAAAAATGCATCGTGGATCATCGGGGAACAGGTATTTCAAATGCTTGTTTCCCTGATTCTCGGTGTGATTTCTGCACGCTATCTCGGCCCCGGACGTTACGGAGAGCTGAATTATACCGCCTCGTTTATTTCCTTTTTTACGGCGATCGCCAACCTTGGCATGGAAAACATCATCATTAAAAAGATGATCGCCTCTCCGGAGCGAGAGGGGGAGTATTTGGGGAGCGCGCTGGTTTACCGGCTGATTTCTTCAGTGCTATCCGGCTTGACGATCCTAGCGATCATTTATTTCTTGAATCCTGAGGAAGAGATCAAGCTCCTGCTGGCGTCGTTACAGATATTGCAGCTTGTTTTTCAGGCTGGGTATATTTTTGACTGCTGGTTTCAGCGCTGGTTAAAAAGTAAATATGTGTCCATTGCTAAAATGCTGGCGTGCGTGATCGTGGCTGCGTACCGCATTTATATTTTAGTTACCACGAAAAGCATTGTATGGTTTGCGTTCACCAATTCATTGACCTATATCGTTGTCGCCGTTGTTTTATTCATTTTCTATTTTCGTCAGGGCGGCGGCCGCCTGTCCTTTAGTGTGCGCACGGGTAATGAATTGCTGAAGGAAAGCTATCATTTTATCATCAGCGGTTTGATGATCGCCGTTTACGGTCAGATGGATAAGATCATGATCGGCAAAATGATCGACGATGCGCACGTTGGCTATTATACCACTGCCGCCGTTATCTGCGGTATGTGGACCTTTGTGCCGAATGCGATCATCAATTCCATGCGTCCCGGTATCATGGAGTGCAAGGAACGCGGTGAGGAGGAGCAATACCTGCTCAAGCTCAAGCAGCTATATTCTTTTCTGATATGGTTTTGTGTGCTGGCGTCAGCTGTGATCGCGCTCGCTGCACCGTTGGTGGTGAAGCTGCTTTACGGTGACGCATATCTCGGCAGCGTGTCCTCGCTGCGCATCCTGATTTGGCATGAGGTGTTTGCGATCCTCGGCACAGCACGCAATATCTGGATCGTCAGTGAAGATAAAAATAAATATGTGAAGTATCTGTTGCTGATCGGCGCTGTGCTGAATTTGATTTTGAATGCGCTATTGATTCCGGCGATCGGTATCGACGGTGCTTCGCTGGCCACTTTGATCACGCAATTTACGAACTGTGTGATTGCGCCGCTGTTCTTTAAGGAAATACGGGTGCATACCGCTATACTTTTTGATGCGTTTACGCTGAGATGGTATTTTAAACGAAAGAAGTAATCAAACGCTTTTAAGCTTGTGATAAGAAAGGGGAGCCTTATGCAAATTGCTGTTGCCGGCATTGGGTATGTCGGCTTGTCGATGGCGGTGCTGCTGTCAAAGCACAACCGCGTGGTTGCCTACGATATTGATTCCCGTAAAATTGAATTGATTAATCAGCGTGTATCACCGATCCGTGACGAGGATATCGAAGCTGCGTTTGCTACGCAGGAGCTGCAGTTAACGGCTACGGTGGATGCTGCACAGGCCTTTTCCGCAGCGGATTATATCATCATCGCAACGCCGACGGATTACGATGATGAAAAAAATTTCTTTGATACCTCGTCGGTGGAAAAAGTGATTGAGCAGGTGTCTGCCCTGAATCCAACCGCTGCGATCGTGATTAAATCGACGGTTCCCGTTGGCTTTACGCAGCGCCTGCAGCAGGCCAATCCTCAGATGCTCATCCTGTTCTCTCCTGAGTTTTTAAGAGAGGGCAAGGCGCTATACGATAATTTGCATCCCGGAAGGATCATCGTCGGCTATGCAGGGGATGCGGAGGCAGCGAAGTCCTCCGCTGAACGCTTCGCCGCACTGCTGGAGCAGGAATCCCTGAACAGTGAAACACCCGTTTTGGTAATGCCCTCGTCAGAAGCAGAGGCGGTTAAGCTGTTTGCCAATACCTATCTCGCGCTTCGGGTCGGCTTCTTTAATGAGCTGGATACCTACGCAGCCGTCAGAGGGCTGGATTCCGCCGCGATCATTCAGGGTGTTTCGCTCGATCCGCGTATCGGTAATCATTACAATAATCCCTCCTTTGGCTATGGTGGTTACTGTCTGCCAAAGGATACAAAGCAGCTGCTTGCGAACTATGACACTGTGCCGCAAAACCTGATCTCTGCTACCGTAACGGCGAATCAGACGCGGATGGCGTTTATTGCGCAGGAGATGATTCAGCGCGGTGTGAAGCGCGTTGGCGCCTACCGGCTGACAATGAAAAGCAATAGCGATAACTTTCGTTACAGCTCTATCTTCGGCGTGATCAGGCAGCTGACAGAGGCCGGTATTGAGGTCATCATTTATGAACCGCTGCTCGATACGAACGAGCTGCAGCATTGCCGTGTGGAGCCTTCCCTGGCTGCTTTCAAAGCGGAAAGTGAAGTGATTTTGGCCAACCGCTTTGCCGCTGAGCTGGAGGACGTGCGCGATAAGGTCTATACCAGAGACATATTTAACAGAGATTGATTGAGGATAACTTCATGGACTTTTTTACCGATAAAACACTGTTGATCACCGGCGGTACCGGCAGCTTTGGCAACGCGGTGCTCGAGCGGTTTATTCATTCGGATTTAGCTGAGATCCGTATATTTTCACGTGATGAAAAAAAGCAGGACGATATGCGTCATGCCATACAGCTGACGTATCCCGAAGAAGCGGATAAGGTGACCTTTTACCTGGGTGATGTCCGCGATATCAGCTCCGTAAAAAATGCGATTCATGGCGTGAATTTTATCTTTCACGCTGCGGCGCTGAAGCAGGTTCCCTCCTGCGAATTCTTCCCAATGGAAGCGGTGAAAACCAATGTGATCGGTACGGATAATGTGCTGTCTGCTGCGATTGAGGCAGGTGTGGAAACAGTTGTCTGTCTTTCTACGGATAAGGCGGCGTATCCCGTTAATGCGATGGGAACCTCTAAGGCGATGATGGAAAAAGTTGTTGTCGCCCGCGCCAGGACGACGGATAAAACAAAAATCTGCTGCACGCGCTACGGTAATGTGATGTGCTCACGCGGTTCTGTGATACCGCTGTGGATCGAGCAGCTGAAAAGCGGTAAGCCGATCACCGTAACGGAGCCGCTTATGACGCGCTTTATCATGTCGCTGGAAGAGGCAGTTGACCTCGTGCTGTTTGCGTTTGAACACGGTGAAAGCGGCGATATTTTAGTTCAAAAGGCGCCTGCCTGTACGATCGATACGCTGGCCAAGGCTGTCTGCGGCCTGTTTTTTGCTGATACAGCGGCGGTGAAAACGATTGGTATCCGGCACGGCGAAAAGCTGTATGAAACGCTGCTGACGAATGAGGAATGTGCCGGTGCGATCGACCTCGGCAATTATTTCCGCGTACCGTGCGATAAGCGCAGCTTGAATTATGATAAGTATTATATCGACGGCGATGTGCGCCGCGTCCATCTTTCTGAGTTTAATTCGGGTAATACAGAGTTGCTGTCGGTGGAAGCAGTGCAGCAAAAGCTGCTGCAGCTTGCGTATATTCAAAACGAACTAAGGGGCTAACTATGCATATTTTGATTACCGGCGCCAACGGCTTTATCGGGCGTAACCTGACGGAGAATTTAAAAGCAGTCCGTGACGGGAAGCGCCACGTTACCGGCTTGACAGTTGAGCAGATCGATACCTTTGACATCACCGATACACCGGAGCAGCTGGCGGCTTATTGTCGGCGTGCTGATTTTGTATTTCATCTTGCCGGTGTGAACCGACCCCAAAATACGGCGGATTTCATGACGGGCAACCGTGACTGCCTGCAGTCTGTCCTGCAGCTCATGGAGGATTGCGGCAATACCTGTCCGGTCATGCTGTCCTCCTCGGTGCAGGCGGCGTTGGATAACCCTTATGGGGAAAGCAAAAGGGCAGGAGAGACGTTATTGTTTGATTACGCGCGGCGCACCGGCGCAAAAGCGCTGGTATATCGCTTTCCGAATGTTTTCGGAAAATGGTGCCGGCCGGATTATAACAGCGCTGTCGCCACCTTTTGTCATCATAAGGCGAACGACCTGCCGATCACGGTGAACGATCGCAATACTGTTCTGACGCTCGTTTATATCGACGATCTCGTTGACGAGCTGCTCCGTGCGCTCTTAGGGCGTGAAAGCAGGGATGGTGAGTACTGTACCGTTCCGAGAACGTATACCCAGTCGCTCGGCAGTATCGTTGATCTGTTACAGCAATTTAAAAACTTTGAGCAGCATCGTTATCCGATTCATTTCCCTGAGCACAGTTTTGAAAAGGCGCTGTTTTCAACCTATTTATCCTATCTCCCTCCGGAGAGGGCTGTGCTGGCGCTGCCATCCAGCGAGGATGCGCGCGGTTCTTTTACCGAGCTGGTGCATACACACTCCGGCGGTCAGTTCAGTGTAAATATTTCAAAGCCCGGTATCACGAAGGGACAGCACTGGCACAATACGAAATGGGAGCTGTTTATCGTGATCAAGGGCAGTGCCTTAATCAGACAGCGAAAGATCGGTACGGATGAGGTGCAGGAATACCGTGTCAGCGGCGAGAAACTGCAGGCGGTCTGTATGCTGCCGGGTTATACGCATAATCTCATTAACCTCAGCGAAACAGAGGAACTGATTACCTTGATGTGGGCTAACGAAAATTTTGACGCTGAGCGTCCTGATACTTATTTTGAACCGGTGGAGTAATCATGCCTAATAATGATCTGAAAGAAGCGATCGTATCGGAAAACGTTACGCCGAATGACGGGCGCAGTGATGAGGCGGATGGCGCGGTGCATCATTCGCATCACCACCGCCATCACAGTAAAGCCTATTACCGATACAGACGTAAAAAGCATAAAGTAAAGAAATTTATCAAAAAACATCCTGTGGCAGTATCCGTGACGGTCAGTGTGTTGGTGCTCGGTTTGCTGTCGGTGCTGCTTTGGCAGGGACTTTCCGGCCGTACAGCTGTCAGCGAAAGCGAGCTGTCCTCGGATATTACCGCGGAAAGCGTGAGCAATGACGCACAGCTTTCCCTCGTCTTGCCGGCGATCAGCGAGCCGCAGCTGTTGGTTAGAAGTGCTGTCAACGAGTACGCGAACAGTGAAGAGCTGCTGGACCTCAGCACACTGCTGGTCGGTATCGATAGCAAGGAGCGGCTGGATCAGGGGCTTTCGGTGACGTTGCCGTGCAGTATTACGTCCTTGCCAGCAGGTGTTTCCTTAGAAAGCTCGTCGGTCACAGTATCGGAAAATGCTGATTTTTCTGACGGCGTTACCTTTGAAAATGCGCTGGTCAATCAGTCAGTAACGCTTCGTTATTTAAAAACTGGCACGACCTACTATTACCGCGTGACAGCGACCCTTTCTAACGGCAGCAGCCTGAATAGCGAGGGTCAGTTCCAAACCGCCTCAACGCCGCGGATTCTTTCCATTGACGGTATTGCCAATGTCCGCGATATCGGCGGCTGGAAAACTGCGGACGGAAAGCAGATCCGACAGGGCTTGCTTTATCGCGGCTCAGAGCTGGATGGCAGGTATGACGCGTCGCTTAAAATCACCGATTCCGGTATTGTGGACGTGCATAATTATTTGGGCATTGTGGCGGAGTTTGACTTGCGCAAGGCTTCCGGCGCACTGCCGCAGCAAAGCACCTTCGGTACGAATATCACTTATAATACCTACGCCATCCAGTATTACAACAGTATCTTTTCAACTGCACAGCAACAGGAGCTTGGCCGCTTATTTTCAGATTTAGCGCAGGAAAGTAACTATCCGCTGTATATGCATTGTACCTACGGTCTGGACAGGACCGGCACGGTCTGCTATCTGCTGGAGGCACTGCTCGGTCTCGACGATGTGGATTTAATTAAGGAGTACGAGCTTTCCGGCTTTTGTTATACGGATCAGTCCTTCCGCTCGCCGGATTCGGATTTTTCACTGTTTGTAAAGGAATTTCAAAACTTAGAGGGCAACACTACGCAGGAAAAAGCAGAGAACTATCTGCTGTCTTGCGGCGTTACCTCGGATGAACTGGCAAAAATTAAAGAGATTTTATTAGAGGATGCATCATGAATACTGATTTTTCATCGATTACCTTTCAAAAGGACGGCAGACTGAAGCTGCTGATCGTCGTCGGCACACGCCCCGAGATCATTCGCCTTTCTGAAATCATCAAAAAGTGCAGAACGTATTTTGACTGCCTGCTGGCGCATACCGGCCAAAACTATGATTATAATCTGAACGGTGTTTTTTTTAAAGATTTATCGCTGGCAGCGCCGGACGTCTACCTGGATGCCGTGGGCGATGACCTCGGTGAAACCGTCGGCAACATCATAAACGCTTCCTATAAGCTGATGAAGGCGGTGGTGCCGGATGCCCTTATGGTATTAGGGGATACGAATTCCTGCCTGTGCGCGATCGCTGCCAAACGGCTGCATATTCCGATCTTCCACTTAGAAGCCGGTAACCGCTGTAAGGATGAATGTCTGCCGGAGGAAACGAACCGCCGTATTGTGGATATTATTTCTGACGTTAACTTGGCTTATTCCGAACAGGCGCGCGCTTATCTGCATGAGTGCGGTCTGCCAAAGGAACGCTGCTTTGTGACCGGCTCACCGATGGCGGAGGTCCTTCATACACATCTTGACGCCATATTATCATCTGATATTTTAACGAGACTGTCGCTGCAGTCAAAGCAGTATCTGCTGCTCTCTGCACACCGTGAGGAGAATATTGATAATGAGGAAAATTTCATCAGCCTCTTTTCTGCTGTCAACCGTCTTGCCGAAAAATATCAGCTGCCGATTCTCTATTCCTGCCATCCGCGCTCGCTGAAATTCCTTGAAAAGCGCGGCTTTGCACTGCATCCGCTGGTGCGTGTTCATGAGCCTCTTGGCTTTATTGATTATAATAAGTTGCAGCTGGAGGCGTTTTGTGTGATCAGCGACAGCGGTACGCTACCGGAGGAAAGCAGTTTCTATACCTCTGTCGGTAAAGCTTTTCCGGCAGTCTGTATCAGGACTTCTACCGAACGTCCGGAGGCGATGGAAAAGGGCGACTTTGTGATTGCCGGTATTGAAGCCGGCGGTGTTGAGCAAGCGGTTGCGGCAGCAGTCGCTATGACCGCGAACGGCGATAACGGTATTCCTGTTCCGTGTTATACAGAGCCTGTTGCGAATAAGGTTGTGAAAATCGTGCAAAGCTATACGCCGGTTGTGAACAAAATGGTATGGCGGAAATCATAAGCCGTCAATCGATGAACGAATAAAAACTCCCTGTCAGAACGACGGTTTGTATGTCTTGACAGGGTTTTCTTTTTACAATATTTGCAATTTGTTCCACTATTTGTGCGTTGATTCTCCTTTTTGGGTGGTGTTATAATGAGCTCACTAAAGAAAAAGGAGTGATAATATGACGAAATCCAAAAAGTCATTATCCGTAATTTTGTCATTAATGCTGCTGGTGAGCAGTCTCTTCTGCTTCCGCTTGCAGGCCTTCAGCGCAAGTTATAAAACAGTGCAGGGAAGATTTAATGATACTTACGCTTCACAGGTGCTTACGCTGGTGAACGAACAGCGTAGCGCTTACGGTTTAAAAGCGTTGACCATGACTGCTTCCTTGACCGATGGCGCTATGCTGCGCGCCGCAGAAACAGCTGTCAGCTTTTCGCACACCAGACCAAACGGTGAGCAATGCTTTACTGCGTTTGAATGGACAAAGGCTGCCGGTGAAAATATTGCCTACGGTCAGCGCACGCCAGAGCAGGTCATGAACGGCTGGATGAACTCCAGCGGACACCGCGCCAATATTTTAAGCAGTAATTTTACAACGATTGGTATCGGCTGCTTTGAATATAACGGTACGCTCTATTGGGCGCAAGCCTTTAGCGGCGGCAGCGGTACTTCGTATCGTCCGTCAGGTACGCGTTCGGTGACAGTCGATGTCAGCCTGACAGCCGGAGTGGAATCCGTTGTGAAGCTGGCAGAGAGTACAACACGGCAGTCGACTGCACCTGCACCGTCGACGGTAGCCCCCTCCGTGACGCAGCCAAAAACGACAGCACCGAATACAACAGGTCCCAAAACGACTGCGCTGAGAACAACTGTGCCGAGAACAACGACTCCGAAAACAACGGCACCTAAAACGACGGCTCCTTCAACGACTAAAGGAACAACGTCCGGAACCAGCTCGCCGTCGCAACAGCCGACGGAGGAGGGAACAACCGCTGTTTCGCCATCAGTACCCGAAACGACAGCACCGGAAGATGCTTCAACGACGCAAAGCAAAACAACACAGCCGCGCAATAACGCCGGTGGAACGGAAAATGGCAAAAACACCAACGGCAATAAGGTGTCGCTGCTGCAACGAATTATTCAGTTTTTGAAATCCTTAATGACAAAATAGAAAAGAGCGTCTCAGCCATATTGGCTGAGGCGCTTCTTAATTAAGCAGCAAGGTCATAATAATCTCTTTGAGCCTGCTCAAATTTGATCCGCTTCTGAAAGGTACGTGCTGCCTTCTTCGCTTTCCTTTCCTCACGCTTTCCCTTGAAGAACAGAAAGCCCATACTGACGGTAAAGTACAGCGCCAACTCACCGTAAAATAGCGTTCGCATTCCGTCTGCCGTCAGGTTCTCGAACAGCTTGAACGGAAAGGCGATGGCGGCATAGCCGACGGCCAGTGACGTAACGGTTAATAAGATGAATTTTAATGCTTTTGTCCACTCCTTTTTCATTTTCATATCCTCCTGCTTGTGCGCAAAACGCGCTGCTTTTTTCTTACAAATTCATTTTAAACGATGAATTTGCTGATTACAAGAAGGAATGTTCGATAGTCCAAAAGTTGGGACAGAGAAGCAAATTTTAGCTCATTAATACCTGTTTTAATGCTTGTACCGCCTGCGGGATTGCTTCGACCGAAACGGATGATGGCGCGATCGCCAGCTTGAGCAGACCGGACTGGTATTCCTTTACTTGAACAGAAATACCGTGCGCTTCAAAATCTGTCACGTTACCGCTATACGGTGCTGTCAGCTTGATTTGCAGTGCATTATCGCTGATAACGGCGCGGCATTCCGGCAGTTCCTTTCTGATTTCTTCATAAAACAGTTTTGTCTTTGTGGTGTAAAGCCGTCTGATTTTTCTCGTCTGCTTGCCGATATGGCCGTCGCGCAGATAGGCAGCCAAGGCGATCTGTTCCGTTTTGCTGGCTGTCTGTGCAAAGCGTTCAGTCTCCTGTGACAGCAGCGCAGCCAGTTCCTTTGTCAGTACCATAAAGCTGATGCGAATACCCGGTATCAATACGTTGGCAAATGATCCCATATAGACCACGTTATTACCGCCTGACAGCGTATACAGAGACGGCGTCGGATGGGTATAACAGAAGTCGCTGTCATAATCATCCTCGATCACGAGGCTGCCGTTTGCTTCGCTGTAACGGACTAATTCATGCCGCCGCTTTAAGGGCATGACATCACCGTAAGAGGTCATGTGTGACGGCGATACGTAGATCACGTCCGCATCCTTATTCCTTGTCGTCACGCGGTAGCCGTAGTCCTCAAATAGCGCCATTCCCTGTGCAAAGGAGCTGTCCGGAAAGGATACGGTGCGTCGTTCTTTTTTTAGCAATGAACAGAGTATTTGCAGCAGCGCATGAACGCCTGCGCCGACGACAATGCGGTCCGGCGATGCTAATACGTTGCGTTTTTCGCTGATATAGTCGCTCAGCGCTTCTCTTAAATCGTGTTCTCCCTTTACGTCGCTGTAGGATAATAGGCGGTCGCCTTGGCGCAAAGCACTTTTGATATATCGCTGCCATAACGTAAGATCAAAGCTGTCGCGGTCGGCATCTCCGCTTTTTAAATCGTACAGTACTGTCGGCTTCGGCTCAGTGTCCGGCACTGCATCAATTGATTTTTGCACTGCCGCAACGTAGTATCCGCTGCGGTCTGCCGCTATAATATAACCGTCAGCCTGTAATTCGAAGTAGGCGTTCTGTACCGTCGTCATAGAAACGGAAAGGAGCGCCGCGCATTTTCTGACGGACGGGAGGCGTTCGCCGGCCTGCAGCTCTCCGCTGGCGATCAGCTTTTGATAATACCGATAAACGGCTAAATATTTTTTCATAACTGTACCCTAAAAAATAATTAGTATTGTGTATTTTATTCAATACAGTGTTAGTATATACTGTTGATAAAGCAATTGCAAGAGCTTTCCAATTTTTAAGTGAAGGAAGTGTTGCTATGAATAAAAAATTGAAGAAAACGGCAGTGACCGGTCTGTTTGCGGCGATGATATTTGTGTTAACGTTTTTGATCAAAATACCGGCGCCGACCGGCTATGTCCATTTTGGCGACGCGCTGGTATATGCCTGCGCTATGATACTCGGCTCGCCGTGGGCGCTGATTGCGGCAGCGCTCGGTGAAGGACTGGCTGACATCGTAGGCGGTTATGTTGTCTATTTTCCGGCTACGGCTGTGGTCAAGCTACTGATTGCGCTCCCGTTCCTGTGGGCGGCTAAGCGTCAGAACGGACTTTTTTCTCTACGCACATCCTTGTTGACACTGCTCTCCGGTGCGATCAATATCGGCGGCTATTTTGTGGCGGACTTGATTATTGATAAAAGTTATGCTATAGTAAATATTCCCGGTAATGTGGTGCAGGCGGTCGGCTCAGCGGTAATCTTTATTATCCTGGCGCTGGCGTTTGACCGAACCGGCGTGACGGAAAGAATCAAATCCCAATGGAGATAACTATGGCTGATATTATCTATTCGCTTGAGGGCGGAACTTATCTGAATATTACGAATCGGTGTCCGTGCAACTGTGCGTTCTGTATTCGCTCAAAGGGGGAGGCTGTCGGCAGCGCTAAACGCCTTTGGTTTGATGAAGAGCCGACCTTTGACGAGATCCGCAGTGCGATCGACGCTTATGATTTTTCTGATGTAGACGAAGCTGTATTTTGCGGTTACGGCGAGCCGACCTGTGCGCTGGAACTTCTGTTACAAACGGCAGCGTATCTGAAAACCGTAAGGCCCTCGCTCCGCCTGCGGCTGAATACAAACGGCCTGTCCGATCTGATCAACGGCAAGCCGACAGCCGCTATGATCTGTCAGGCAATCGACATCATTTCTGTTTCTCTGAATGAAACAGACAGTGAAAAATATGACCGGATCACGCGTAACATCTATCCCGGCAAGGCCTTTGAAGCGATGCTGCAGTTTACGCGCGACTGCGTAGCGCAGGGGAATGAGGTCAGAATGACCGTCGTGGATGTGATTCCGCAAGAAGAAATACTGAAAGCCGAGAAGCTTTGCTCCGAGGTTGGCGCAAAGTTTATTGTGCGTTCCTTCGCCAGAGGCAGATAATTTTTATTTTTCTATTGACAAATGGACATAATAGGTATATATTACTTGATGGATTAATTCCCACCTAGTTAGTAGGCGTAATTTATCAAAACCAAAGGAAGGGTACTTATGACCATTTATGCTGATAATGCGGCGACGACAAGAATGTCTGACGCTGCCGTGAAAGCGATGCAGCCCCTGATGCAGGAGATTTACGGTAATCCGTCCTCCTTGCATCATGTCGGCCAAATCGCAAAGGAATATTTAGAGGATGCACGTGAGCGCATTGCTAACTGCATCGGCGCTGCGCCGAACGAAATTTATTTTACTTCCGGCGGCAGCGAAGCTGACAATCAGGCGATCTTCACTGCAGCCAAGAACGGTGAACGCCGCGGCAAAAAGCATATTATTTCTTCTAAATTTGAGCATCATGCTGTGCTGCACGCTTTAGACCAGCTGAAAATGCAGGGCTTTGAGATCACCTTGCTGGATGTTTATAAAGAGGGCATCGTCAGGGTAGAGGACGTTGCGGCTGCGATCCGCGAGGATACGGCGCTTGTCACGATCATGACCGCTAATAATGAGGTCGGTACGCTCCAGCCGATTGCAGAGATCGGTAAGCTTTGCAAGGAAAAGGGCGTTGTGTTCCATACGGACGCCGTACAGGCAGTCGGCCATATTCCGGTCAATGTAAAGGATATGAACGTCGATATGCTCTCCATTTCCGCGCATAAGTTCCACGGCCCGAAGGGCGTCGGCGTACTGTATTGCCGCAAGGGCATCCTGCTGCAAAACCTGATTCACGGCGGCGCACAGGAACGCAATAAGCGTGCCGGTACGGAAAATACAGCGGCGATCGCCGGCATGGCGGCTGCACTGGAAGAAGCGGTGGCTAATATGGATCAGAATGCCGCTTATATCGCTAAGCTGCGTGATAAAATCATCAACGGTGTACAGGATATCGAGCTTTCGTTCATCAACGGCGACCTGAAAAAGCGTCTCCCCGGCACGGTGAATATGTGCTTTGAGGGCATCGAGGGTGAAAGCCTTCTGTTGTTACTTGACCAGGACGGTATCTGTGCTTCCTCCGGCTCGGCCTGCACGAGCGGCTCGCTGGATCCTTCGCACGTATTGCTGGCGATGGGTGTGCCGGTAGCCTTTGCGCACGGTAGCCTGCGTCTCTCCTTAAGCGAGTATAACACAGAGGAAGAGATCGACACCATCATCGAATCCATTCATAAGGTAGTTGTTTACCTTCGTTCCATTTCTCCGGTATGGGAAAGAATTCAGAAAGGCGAGGTTATTGAATAATGGCATTATATTCTAAGAAAGTTATGGAGCATTTCACCAATCCTCAGAATGTCGGCAAGATCGAAAATGCTGACGGCGTCGGTGAGGTTGGTAACGCCAAGTGCGGCGACATCATGAAAATTTATTTAAAGGTCAATGACGACGGTATTATCGAGGATGTTAAGTTCAATACCTTCGGTTGCGCGTCTGCTATTGCCTCCAGCTCAATGGCTACTTGCCTGATTAAGGGCAAGCATATCAGCGAAGCGATCGCGCTGTCTAATAAGGCAGTTGTGGAAGCGCTTGACGGTCTGCCGGCTGTTAAGATCCACTGCTCAGTTTTAGCAGAAGAGGCGATCAAGGAAGCTGTTAAGGACTATTATGACCGTAAGGGTATCAAGTATGATCCTGAAACCTTAGCAGAAATTAAGGATTGATTTCACATTTTGAATAGGCTATAATAGGCATTACTAACGTGATGCCTATTATTTATAACGGAGAAAAGGATATGTCTATCAGAGAAATTCAGGAAGAAATTCGCAGATTAAAGAAAGAAAACGATATTTGTATTCTGGCTCACTGCTATCAGGCGCCGGAAATTTTGGAGGTTGCCGACTTCACCGGCGACAGCTATGCGCTCGCCGTTAACGCAGCAAAGGTGCAGCATAAAACGGTACTGATGTGCGGCGTACGCTTTATGGCGGAGACCTGCAAGATCCTTTCACCCGACAAAACCGTGCTGCTGTCTAATCCGGATGCGGGCTGTCCGATGGCGGAAATGATGGACAAGGTGACGATCGAAGCCGTTAAGGAAATGTATCCCGACTATGCCGTGGTGGCGTACATCAATACCACCAGCGAGCTGAAAACGGTCTGCGACGTCTGCGTGACCTCTTCTTCGGCGTTGAAGATCTGCCGTCAGCTGACGTCGGATAAGATCCTATTTATTCCTGACTGTAATCTCGGAGACTGGATCGCTAAGCAGATCCCCGAAAAGGAATTTAAGCTGCTCAGCGGCGGCTGTCCAACGCACGCCCGTATGGGCTCTGAGGATGTTGAAAAGGCAAAAGCAGCCCATCCGAACGCGCTGCTGCTGGTGCATCCAGAATGTAAGCCGGAGGTTGCGGCTTATGCGGATTATATCGGCTCGACGACCGGTATTATGGACTATGCAAAAAAGAGTGACGCCAAGGAGTTCATTATTGGTACGGAGAATTCGATTGTGACGCATCTCCAGATGGCTTGCCCCGATAAGCGCTTTTACCCGCTGTCAAAGAGCTGTATCTGCGCTAATATGAAGGCGACAACGCTGATCGACGTGCTGCACTGCTGTCAGGGAACGGGCGGCGAGGTCATCGAGCTGGACGAGGATATTATGAACGGCGCCAGACGGTGCATTGATAAAATGATCGAGCTGGGCTAATAAACGAATATGAGTAAGAAAGCAGTAATTGCCATGAGCGGCGGCGTGGATTCCAGTGTTGCCGCTTTTTTGATGAAGAAAAACGGCTTTGAGTGCATCGGCGCTACCATGAAGCTGTATGATAATGAGGATATCGGCGTCAGCAGTGAAAAGACCTGCTGTTCGCTGGACGATATTGAGGATGCGCGTAACGTGGCGCGTAAGCTCGATATGCCTTATTATGTTTTTAATTTCAAAGAGGATTTTGAAGATAAGGTCATTCAGAAGTTTATAAAAACCTACGAGCAGGGCGGCACGCCGAATCCCTGCATTGACTGTAACCGCTTCTTAAAATTTGAAAAGCTGATGCAGCGCCGCGAGGAGCTGAAATTTGACTACGTTGTTACCGGTCACTATGCCGATATTGAATACAGGGACGGTCGGTATTATCTAAAAAAGGGGATCGATCTTTCTAAGGATCAAAGCTATGTTCTGTATTCCTTAACGCAGGAGCAGCTGACTCATACACTGTTTCCACTGGGCAAGTATACGAAGGCGCAGATCCGCGAAATCGCAGCCCAGCAGGGCTTTATTAATGCCCATAAGCACGAAAGCCAGGATATTTGTTTTGTGCCGGACGGTGATTATGCCGCTTTTATTGAGCGTCATGAGCATAAAACCTATCCGCCCGGTCCGTTCGTAGATCAGCAGGGGAACGTGGTCGGAACGCATCAGGGCATCATCCGTTATACGGTAGGCCAGCGTAAGGGACTCGGCTTAGCTGCCGGTCATCCTGTCTATGTGGTCAAAAAGGATATTGCAGCCAACACGGTTACCGTCGGGGGGAATCAGGATCTGCTGTCGTCGGAGCTTGCAGCGGCCGCTTTTAACTGGATTGCTCCGCAGCCGCAGCAGCCGATCCGCTGCTGTGCGAAAACGCGCTATAATATGCGTGAAGTGCCCTGCACGGCACAGTGCGAGGGCGATACCGTACGGGTCGTGTTTGATGAACCGGTGCGCGCCGTGACGGCAGGGCAGGCGGTCGTGCTCTATGACGGCGACTATGTGCTGGGCGGCGGAACGATTCTGTAACATTTACCGAAACTTGATAATTGCGTCATAAAGAATTCACAATGTTATCAGTTTGTTAATGCTTCCGGCAAGCTTTCTTCATGAATTTGTGTTACCATGGCGGTATCAGTTGATGATGCGTTGCGGTGGAAGATAACATTGTCCCCAATCCGGAGTCGGACTTCATTTCTCTTTTCATTGTTTCTCCTCAAATCCGGTTATCTTTAAAAAGACTCCAATCCACCGCTGTTGTTTTAGACATATATAATCTGCTTGCATCGCACAATATATTGTGCATTGTGACTAATTTTTGCCGCTATTATTCCTGTCAATAGACAAATATGAATAAATTATAAATTTTGATGCTTTTCCCCTTGATTTTGCAATGGAACAATGTTATAGTGTAGTTGATATATTTTGGAGGTAAGGCGTTATGAGTAGATTCTATGCAGCTCCTGAAATTGAAATAAGAAAATACTATGCTGCGCAGGGCGTCTTTACCGATTCCGACCACGTAGGCGACGGTGACGATTACGACCTTGACGCAGTAGGTGATCCGTCAGACGATTTATTTGCAGATTAATTTTATACCGTGAGCCGTTAGTCATAACGGCTTTATTTTTTTGTCTTTTGTTCAAATTGCATTAAATTCGTTTTGTAATAATTGTAATTTTTTTGATAAAAACTATTTATTTTATAAAAAGCTTCTGTTATAATAATTATAATTATGTAACAGGAGGGAATTGGCTTGAAATATTTAAAAGCGCTGCTTTGTCTTTTTGCTGTGTCCCTGCTGTTCTCCGGCTGCGGTATGACGATTTCGTCCTCAATCGACGATTTGATTTCACCGCTGGCGCCGTTTGGCGAAAATGCAGATATTAAATCGGCGCTGGACGCGTTTGCCCAAAACGGCTATTCGCTCAAATCGCCGTCCGCCGGTGATTATGTTACTTCGTATAATTTTTATGACCTCAACGGGGACGGCGTGGACGAAGCCATCGCTTTTTATGAACCGTCCGATAATCTTGGCAGCATTGACTTAGCTGTGATCGAAAAGATCGACGGCCGGTGGACCGTGGTGGAAAATATCCAGGGTGCCGGCACGGAGGTCAGCTCGCTGCACTTTGACGATCTTAACGGTGACGGCACGGTAGAAATATTTGTTTGCTGGGATGCCATCGCGAATTCCTCTAACCATGAGCTTTGCGTCTATCATTTTGAAGAATCAGAGGACGGCAAAGCGCTGGTGCCGCTGGAAAGTGCGATCACTGTCAATAATTATATTACGGCTGATTTTTTCAACGACGGCGAAAAGGAACTGCTCTTACTTGAGATCAGCACCGGCAATACCCAGTCTAATAAAGCGGAGCTATATTCGCTGGAGGATGACGGGCTGGTGCTGCTGGGAGATACAAAGCTGGATTCGCACGTTTCCTCTTATGTGCGGCTTTCGGTGGAAACAGCAGAGGACGTGATGCGAATCTACGCCGACGGCATGGGAACGGACGGTTCCTCGATGCTGACGGAAATCATTTATTGGTCCGACACGTATCACACGATTATATCACCGTTTTACAGCTATCTGACAGGCGTCAGTGAAGAAACAAAGCGAAGCCTGCCGGTGCCGAGTATAGACGTGAACGACGACGGCTTGATCGAGATTCCAATCGATTATCGGATGGCTGATGAAGAGGACGGTATTTCCATATTTGACTGCCGTATCTTTAAACATTCCGTGCTGTTGCATTCGGATTATGTGCTGTACTGTGCGCGCGACGGCTATGTGCTGCGCCTTCCGGAGCCGCTCGTGAATCTAATCGTTTGCGATTATGACGATACCACTCATGAGCTGACGCTGATCGACAGCGATACAAAACAGCCTATCTGTTCGCTGATGCCGGTGCTGAAGGCGACTTACAGTGCCGATAAATATCCGAATTACAGCGTGATTCATGAAGAAAACGGCTATTGCTTCCTGGCCTTGCAGGGGAGCGACGGAGAGCTGGCGCTGTCACCGTCGGATTTAGAAAATATGATTAAGGTTATTGAATAACGGGGAGGATATTATGAGAAAGGTTTTAGTTGCAGAGGACGAAGATTCTATTCGCGAGTTTATTGTTATCAATCTTACAAGAAGCGGCTATGAGGTAGAACAGGCGGAAAACGGCGCTGTTGCGCTGCAGAAGTTCCGCGAGGATCAGGCTGGCTTTGATGTGGCGATACTGGATATTATGATGCCTGAGGTGGACGGCTTGACTGTCTGTAAGGAGCTGCGCAGTGCTTCTGCCGATCTGGGTATTATTATGCTGAGCGCGAAAACGCAGGAGATGGATAAGGTAAGAGGCCTGTTTTCCGGCGCAGACGACTATGTTACGAAGCCGTTTTCACCCAGTGAGCTAATGGCCAGAGTAGACGCCGTCTATCGCCGTGTTGAAATGACGCGCGGCTTTAAGCGTGGAGATAATGCCGGCGACAGCATTGTACTCGATGAATTTGATCTGAATCTGCGTAACAGAACGCTGACCAAAAACGGTGCGATCATCGAACTGACGCAGGTGGAATTCCAGATCATTGAATATTTCTTTAAAAATCCGAACGCCGCGCTTTCCAGGACCGACATCCTCAAGCAGGTTTGGGGCGAAAATTATTTTGGCGATGAAAAGATCGTTGACGTGAATATTCGCCGTCTGCGTATGAAGATAGAAGACAACCCGTCCAGCCCGAACCGCCTGGTGACGATTTGGGGACTCGGATATAAGTGGATTACCGACCGTCAGTAAGAAAGAAGATTATCTATGCCGCAGGCTTCTGTTACCGATAAGGTGAAGTCAAAACTGAATAATGCAGGGCACCGTGTTAAGGGTGCTTCCGGCTGGCGCGTTACCGGTATTACAAGGCGCTGGCTTGTCAATATTATCGGCGTGATCGCGGCGATATTTATTGCAGTGCTGGTGCTCGGCTCGCTCGGGATTAAGCAGTATTATTACAGTACGGTCGAAAGCATCGTGCGTTCTGGCGCCTCGCAGTCCGCAGTAGATTATTTCCGCAATAATTTGGATAAGGGACTGTCGATCGAAGCCTCTGCTGCCGATTACGTGAATTCCTATTCCTATAAAAACCGTACCACGCTGTGGGTGATCGACAACGACAGCAACGTGCTGATGAGCTCTAACGGCTTTGAGATCGGTAAGCAGGATATGCCGGATTATAACGAGGCAATGCAGTCCGCGGATGGCGACGCAAAGTTTATCGGCACGATCGATAACGGTGAAAAAATCATGGCCGTTACAAGGGCGATCACCAATAAGGACGGCGTGGAGGTCGGCGCGATCCGCGTCATGACAAATATCGATCGACTTGATAGCCAAATCTATACGCTTTGTCTGTTGATCGCCGGCGTACTGCTACTGATTATGGGTATCATTATCTATTCTAACCGATTCTTTATTCGCTCAATCATTACGCCGGTCAAGGAAATCAACGACGCTACCAAGCTGATCGCCCAAGGCAATTTGGATGTCCGTATTGAAAAGAAATATAACGACGAGATCGGTGACCTGGCGGACAGTATTAATACCATGGCTACGGAAATTGCTGCCGCTGATAAAATGAAAAATGATTTCATTTCTACCATTTCTCATGAGCTGCGCACGCCGCTGACCTCTATCAAGGGCTGGGGCGAAACGCTGACCTTCGGTAATCAGGATAATGTCGACCCTGTGACGCGTAAGGGGCTGCAGATCATAGTCAGCGAGGCCGGCAGGCTCGAGGGCTTTGTGGAGGAGCTGCTGGATTTCTCGCGGCTGCAAAGCGGCCGTATGCAGCTCAGGCTGACGAAAACCGATATTTTGGCGGAGCTGGAGGAAACGGTGTTCAACTTTACCGAGCGCGCCATGCGTGAGGGTTATATTGTTAAATACAATATTCCGGAGCGTGCCTCCGTTGCTAACGCCGATCCGAATCGGCTCAAGCAGGTGTTCATGAATATCCTGGATAATGCGATGAAGTATTCGCGACCAGGCTCGGTGA
This sequence comes from Eubacterium sp., assembly GCA_017463985.1. GTDB lineage: Bacteria > Bacillota > Clostridia > Oscillospirales > Acutalibacteraceae > Eubacterium_R. The sequence goes on from JAFUEH010000014.1 coordinate 38,122, forward strand.
TATTCGTGAAGGCGGAGTTCCTTAAAAAGGAGGAACAACCGTATGTTCAGATCAAGATCGTTGACCAAGGCTGCGGTATTTCTGCCGAGGATCTGCCGCACGTCAAGGATAAATTTTATAAAGCCAATATGAGCGTTCGCGGCTCCGGTATCGGTTTGGCCGTTACCAGTGAGATCGTCAATTTACATCACGGCTCGCTGGACATCGACAGCATTGAGGGCAAGGGAACGCTGGTAACAATTACACTGCCGGTAGAGGAGCTTGGCGAGCCCGCTCCGCAACCGGCGCAGTAAGGAAATGCTTATGTCTAAGAAAACGCATAAAACCTCTGTGGGCGGCCAGGCGCTGATTGAAGGCGTGATGATGCGCGGCCCAAAGGGAATGGCAACAGCCGTCAGAAAGCCTGACGGAGAAATTTTAACAGAATATCACGAGCAAAAACGGCTTGCTGATAAAAATAAGATTTTTGCTTTTCCGCTGGTGCGCGGTATCGTCGCCTTTGTGGAGTCCATGCTGACCGGCTATAAGGTGCTGATGTATTCGGCAGAGGTCTCCGGCATGGAGGATATTGAAGAAGCAGAAATGAGCAAATTTGAAAAATGGCTGACGGATAAGCTCGGTGATAAGCTGATGGGTATTATTACCGGTATTGCTTCCGTGCTCGGGTTTGCGCTGGCGTTCTACCTGTTTGCGGTGATGCCGACGCAGCTGTTCGGTTTGATCAACGCCCATACGGCGGCTAACCTGGAACCTTTTCAGGGACTTTTTGAGGGTATACTGAAAATCCTGATTTTTGTAACATATATGCTCTTGGTGTCTCAAATGAAGGATATTCGCCGTGTGTTCCAGTACCACGGCGCAGAGCATAAGTCGATCTGCTGTTATGAAAAAGGTCAGGAGCTGACGGTGGAGAACGTAAAAAAATGCACGCGTTTTCATCCTCGCTGCGGTACCTCCTTTATGTTCGTGATGCTGATACTGAGCATTGCGGTAATGTCGCTGGTCTCATTTGTTGTGCCCTCTGAGTTTAAGCACGGCAAGCTGATGATGGTATGGGTACTGCTGAAAATTCTAATGGTGCCGATTATCATGGGACTTGGCTATGAATTTATCCGCTATGCCGGACGGCATGATAATGTGCTGGTGAAAATCTTATCGGCTCCCGGTTTATGGATGCAGCGCATTACGACAAAAGAGCCGGATGACGCGATCATCGAAGTCGGTATCGCTTCGCTGAAAGCTGTGATTACAGAAAATCCCGAGGACGATGAGATCAAGTAATGACGTTAAAAGAAGCTTACAGTTATTCCGTTCAGTTTTTGACGCGTAACGGCGTGGAGGAGGCTGACTTTAAAGCGCTGTGTCTGTGCTGCCACCTTACCGGCATTACGAACAGTCAGTATGCCGCCCACCAGGCGGATGAGCTAATGCCCGGTCCTTTAGCCAAAATGCTTTGGCGCGTGAAGGAGGGCGAACCGCTGCAGTATGTGCTCGGCAGCTGGGATTTTTACGAAAGTGAATTTCAGGTCGGTCGCGGTGTATTGATTCCGCGGCCTGAAACAGAGGAGCTGGTAGCACTGGCTCTCAAAACAGCGGAGGCTTATGCTGCGCCGGTCGTGGTGGATCTTTGCGCCGGCTCCGGCTGTATCGGCGTCAGCATTGCCAAAAAGCGGCGCGACAGCCGTGTCTTTTGCGTCGAAAAAAGCGCGGACGCCTTTGTTTATCTTGAGAAAAATGCGGCTTCGTGTGAGAACGTAACTGCCGTGTTGGGCGATCTGCGTGATGAACTACCCGTGCTGCCAGCCGATCTGCTGGTATCGAATCCGCCGTATATAAAAAGCGCTTTACTGCCGACGCTGCAAAAAGAGGTGCAGTACGAGCCGTTGATGGCGCTTGACGGCGGGAGCGACGGACTGGATTTTTACCGCTGGATCAATGCGCTGTGGGCGAAGCGGCTGAAGCCCGGCGGCGTGCTGCTGCTGGAGATCGGTGACGACCAGGGGAGCACGGTTCCGGCGCTGTTAACGAATTTTAAAGATATTGAGGTGCGCAAGGACCTTTACGGCAATGATCGAATGGTGCTGGCGTACGTGAAATAAGGAGCTTTTATGTTATCGATTTTTAGCTATATGGCAAAAGGCCAGTACATGATGGCAATCATCGTGATTTTATCGCGCGCCTTCGTTGTGTTCTGCTGTCTGCCGCTGCATGAGCTGGCACACGGCTTAATGGCCAATAAGCTCGGTGATAATACCGCTAAGCTGCAGGGACGGCTGACATTGAATCCGCTTGCGCATCTGAATCCGATCGGTACGGTGATGATCTTCCTTTTCGGTATCGGTTATGCGAAGCCTGTCAGCGTGAATGCGAATAATTTTAAGAACCCGAAGCGCGATATGGCGCTGACCGCGATCGCCGGTCCGCTGGCGAATATTGCACTGGCGTTTGTGTTTAATTTCTTTGCCTATCTGTTCTATGCTGTGCTGCCGATGAATGCGGTTACGTATGCAGTGACTTGGTTTTTCTTCTATGCGGCAGAGATCAATGCGGCGCTGGCTGTCTTTAACCTGTTGCCGATTCCGCCGCTTGACGGTTCCAAGGTACTCGCCGCGGTGCTGCCGTATAAGCAATATGTTAAATATATGCAGTATGAGCGTTATATCATGATCGGCCTGATGATTTTACTGTTTACCGGTGTGTTGAACGGCGCGATCACGTTCCTGTCCGACGCACTGATGGCGTTGCTTTCAGTGATTCCACATCTTATTTTTGGAGTGTCCCTTTCATAATGAGCGATTTAACCTATAAGCTGGAGGTGTTTGAAGGTCCGATGGACCTGCTGCTTCACCTCATCAGCAAGCATAAACTGAATATTAACGACATTCTAATCGTCGAACTCGTGAACCAGTACCTCGATTATGTGAAACGGATGGAGGAAGAGGATTTCGACATCGCCGGTGATTTTTTGGAGATGGCGGCACGTCTGATCTATATCAAAACCGTTTCGCTGCTGCCGAAGCATGAGGAGGCCGAGAAGCTGAAAAGAGAGCTGACCGGCGAGCTGATTGAATACCGTGACTGTAAACTGATGGCGGAGAAGCTGTCCCATCAAACAGAGGGCTTTGGCCGCTATGTGCGCGCGCCGCAGGGCGGAATGGTCAATTATGATTATGAGCGTTTTCATGAGGGTGAGGAGCTGCTGAACGCCTATCTGAACGTCGCCGGTAAAGCGATGAGGCGCTTGCCGCCGCCGGTTGAAACGTTTAAGGCGATCGTAGCCAAGCGCTTTGTGAACGTTGCGTCAAAGGTAAGGATGGTTATGCGCCGTCTGTGGAGCGGAAAAAAAGTTGCGTTCCACACGCTGTTTGAAGGTGCGCAAAGTAAAAGCGACCTGGTCGCTACCTTCTTGGCGGTGCTGGAATTGGCGAAAACAAAACGGATTACGATTGAAGGCGATATGCACGATCCGACCGTGCAGATGGTCAACGAGGCAGACGGCGCTGTCGTTGACGGTGAGGAGGTGACCGCTGATGCATAATTCAACAGATAATATTTTAGCTTCTCTGGAGGCGATGCTGTTTGCTGCCGGTGATCCGGTAGAGGCGGTCAAGCTGGCAGAGGTGCTGGAGCTGGAACCGGAAACGGTTACAAAAATGCTCGGCCATCTCAGCGCGCTTTACGACGAGCGCGGCTCGGGGCTGATGCTGATCAAAATTGATAATAAGTACCAGCTGTGTACGCGTGAAGCGTATAGTGAATCCGTCCGTAAGCTGCTGGAAATCAAGAAGAACACGCCGCTTTCTAACGCTGCCTTTGAGGTGCTGGCGATCGTTGCGTATAATAAAACAGTTACGCGTGCCTTCATTGAACAGGTGAGAGGGGTGGATTGCTCCGGCTCGATTGCCTCACTGGTACAAAAAGGCCTGATAGAAGAAAAGGGCAGACTGGATCTGCCGGGCAGACCGCTGATCTACGGTACGACCGATCGCTTTTTGCGCTGCTTCTCGCTCAACTCGCTTGAGGATCTGCCTGAGCTGCCGCGTACAGAGGAAGTGGAGCAGCTCAATAATGACAGTCAGACTTCTTTATTTGATAACGAAAAACAGGATCAGGCTTCGAGCCTGCTGACGCCTGTCGACGGGGAGGTGGACGCGCAAGCATGAAGGTGTTTTTAATTATTTTGGCAGTGATCGTGTTGCTGTTGGTGATTGTGCTGTCGCTGAGCGCTGAATTTACGATCATATTTGATAACGGGTGGACGACAAAGGTAAAGGTACTCTTTATCGAAAAGGACGTCAAGCTTTCCCAACTGCTGAGCTTCATCGTTCTTCCTGACAAGGCAGGCGCAGAGGCGGCCGAGGCTTCTAAGGAAAAAAAGAAGGCAAAGGCGGATGAGGATAAAAAAGAACCTGCCGCACCGAAAAAAGACGCTGACAAGCAGGAGCCGCCAAAGGAGCAGCCCTCCGAAGGCGATGGTGATAAAAAAACGGCGGCTGAACCTCCTGAGGTGACATCGGTGGAAGAGGAAAAAGAATCCGATCAGCCAAAAAAGAAGCCAAAACCGAACTTTATCAAAAAGATACTTGATGAGGACGGCGTTGTCGGTTTGATGCTGTTTTTGTCGAATGTGCTGCAAACTTTAAATTCTGCTGTAAATACTTTAATTAAGGGTTTGCATATTTACTCATTATATGTTAAAATGATAATTGGCGGTGGCGATGCCGCTGATATCGGACAGAAATACGGCTCGATGTGCGGCTGGTATTATCCTTTGAAAGGCCTTATTCTGAACCAAATGCGTGTTGACAATTATGACGATTTGATTCAGCCTGATTTTATCGCACCGCGCAGCGAATATGAATTTCAGCTGATCGGCAGCCTGAGCGTAGGCGCGCTTGTGAAGGTGCTGCTCAAGGCCGGTAAGGTATTTGTAATTAATTATTTAAAGAATAAATAAAGGAGAGGGTAATTATGAAAGAAACTCCGGTTAACAAATTAATGGAAAGCACACTGCAAAGAATGAAGGATATGGTCGATACCTCTACGATCATCGGCGAGCCGATGGTGACAGGTAACACGACCTTGATTCCGGTATCCAAGGTATCCTACGGCTTTACATCTGGTGGTACAGACCTTCCGTCTAAGCAGAATCAGGAGCTGTTCGGCGGTGCCGGCGGTGGCGGTATCTCTATTACCCCCGTTGCGTTTATCGTGATTGAAAACGGCAAGTGCAGAATGATGCAGATCAATAACTACACCTCTTCGGCTGACCGTGCGATCGCTATGATTCCTGAGCTGGTAGATAAGCTCACGGAGCTCATCAATACAAAGAAGGACGATGATGCACCGGCGGAGGAAGCTGCTGAATAATTAAATAATAATTTAATCACCTGCATACAATGATTGCGGGTGATTATTTTGTTACGGCGCGCTGTGATCATTATGTTTTGTTTGATGGAGGCCATTCCTGCGGTAGGATCGATTGCTTCCGTGCCTGCGCTTTCGGCACAGTGCGCTGTCGTGATGGATATGACGACCGGCAGCGTGTTGCTGAGCAAAAACCAAAATCAGTCTGCGGCGATCGCTTCTACCACAAAAATCATGACCTGTCTGTTGGCGTGTGAGAGCGGCAGGCTGAATGAGACCGTTACCGTTGACCGTGAGATGCTGACGGGACTGGAGGGTACTTCCGTGAATTTGAAGCACGGAGATACCGTCCTGCTGTCCGATTTGGTCAAGGGTGCGCTGTTGGCCTCCGGCAACGACGCGGCGAATGCGATCGCCTTTTATCTTGCCGGCAGTAAGGAAGCCTTTGCAGCGCTGATGAACCGGCGCGCAGCAGCGCTCGGTATGAAAAATACGCGGTTTGTGACGCCCTCCGGACTCGATGAAGGCGATCATCGTTCCACCGCGCTGGATATGGCGCTCCTTGCGTGTGCAGCGCTGAAGAATGAAACACTGGCGGCTGTCGCTGCGGAAAAATCGGATACCATCACCGTCAGCGGTGCGAAAAGAACACTGCTCAATCATAATAAGCTTCTGTCGCTGGACGACGGCTTTATCGGTCTGAAAACAGGGTATACCAAAAAGGCAGGTCGCTGCTTAGTCAGCGCTTATCGCTATGAAGGTAACACGGTGATCTGCGTTACGCTGAATGCGCCGGATGATTGGAACGATCATCTGAAGCTCGTCAGCTGGGTTAAGGAAGCCTATCAACCGATCAGCGGCGGAGAAACACTGTCGATTCCGCTGGTTGGCGCGGCGAAGGGCACAGTATCCGTCCGTTTTGCTTATGCTGTGACTGCCTGTGCCTCGCTTGTCATAAAGGTATATTATTATCCGTTTGCTTATGCGCCGGTCACTGCAGGCGAACCGCTTGGCTTTGCTGAAATCTATTGCGAAAACGTTTTGCTGCAACGCGTCGAGCTGACGGCTACGGAAAACAGTTCATAATATCAAATATTGTATTGATTAAAAGGAAAACTTATGGCTAATAAAAATGAAATAAGACTGCAAAAATTTATGGCGGAGCAGGGCGTTGACTCCCGCAGAAAGTGTGAAGAGCTAATTGCCGCCGGCAAGGTGCGTGTCAACGGTCACGTGGCGCAGCTCGGTGACAAGATCAATCCTTATAAGGATTTAGTCACCGTCGGTAAAAAGAAGCTCAATATGAATATCAAAAAGCGAAAAATGGTTTATATCATGCTGCATAAGCCGCGCGGCTATCTGACCACTGTGTCCGATGAACGCGGCAGAAAGACCGTGATGGATCTGCTGCCTGATATTCAGGAACGCGTGTATCCGGTCGGCAGGTTAGATAAGGACAGTGAAGGCTTGCTGATTTTGACGAACGACGGTTCCTTTACGCACGCCATGACGCATCCGTCTCATGAATTTGCAAAGGTCTACCGTGTGACTGTGCGGCCGGCTGTTACCGATGAAGCGCTGGATAAATTGCGTCACGGTCTCGAGCTGGACGGCAGAATGACTGCGCCGTGTGAGGTAACGGTTCTGACGCAGGAGGAAAATCGCGTGGTGCTGGAGTTTATTTTACATGAGGGCAGAAACCGCCAGATCCGCCGTATGTGCGAGGCGGTCGGTTTGGAGGTTGCACGACTGAAAAGAACGGCGGTGGGCTCGCTGAAGCTCGGTATGCTCGGACAGGGAAAATACCGTGAGCTTTCAGAGCAGGAGGTGAAAAAGCTGCTGCGTTCTGCCGGTCACCGTGAAAAAGCATAAGAAATAGTAAAGGGGAGGCGAGCCTCTCCTTTTTATTTTATATAAATTATTATCGATTAATTATTGATATTGACTGCGCATCGTGTTAAAATCTAAATAGCAAAGTTTAATTTGTTGCAAGAACTCTTAGCGGAGGATTCAAAATGAGTATATCTTTAACTGCGACGGAAGCGTATAAGCGCTTACAGCTGTTGTTTGACGACGGTGTTTTTACAGAGCTCGACAGCTTGATGAGCACCTCAGTGATCTGCGGTTACGGCACTGTCAACGGCGTAGAAGCTTATGCTTTTTCCGAAAATATTAACGACGGCAACGGCGGAATCGATGCCGCGCATTGTAAAAAAACAGAAAAGCTTTACACGTTAGCGGCAAAAACCGGTCGACCGGTTGTCGGAATCTATGATTCTGAAGGTCTCTCACTAACAGAGCCTTATGAAGCAATGGGCGCTTACGGCGAAGTGTTGAAGGCGGCGGCTGATCTTTCAGGTGTGGTGCCGCAGCTCGCTTTGATTGCCGGTACCTGCGTCGGTACCTCGGCGTTGATGGCCGGCTTAGCGGATGTCGTTGTCTGTACCGAGTATGCCGATTACTATATCACTGCACCATCTGCCGTTTCAGCAAAGGAAAACGCTGCTGCCGGTACGGTCGATGTGCTGGCTGACAGCATCGAAACAGCGGTGGACAGCGTGAGATCGGTTTTGAGCCTGCTGCCCGAAAATAATCTTTCACCGGTGCCTGAAACGCTCTATGATGCGCCGGTATCTGCCGATTATGGCACAGTGGCGGCCATTGCCGACGAAGGCTCTGCCGTTTTCCTGAAAGAGGCTTATGCGCCGGAAACGGTAACGACGTTAGCGACGGTCGGCGGCAAAACTGTCGGCTTGATCTCACTGGGCAGTCAGGCTGTTACACCGGCTGCTGCTTATAAAGCGGAGGCGCTGGTGCGCCTGTGCGACGCTTATCAGATACCGATCATCACCTTGGCCGATACGGTAGGCTATGAAAAGGGAAGGGAAACTGCGCTGCTCAGTGCCATGACGCGTTTGACCTCTGCGTATACTGCTGCCACAACGCCAAAGATCAGCCTGATCACGGCGCAGTCTGTCGGCGGTGCATACATCGCTTTTGCCGGTAAGAGCGCGAATGCTGATATAACGCTGGCGTGGAATACGGCGGTCGTTTCGCCTTTGACGACGGAGGCAGCGGTTGCTTTCCTTTTCGGTAAACGTCTTGCGGACGGAGAAAACCGTGCCGCGCTTGAGGAGGAATATAAGACTGAGCACGCGTGTGCAGAGCGAGCGGCGGAATGCGGACAGGTTGACGCGGTAATCGCACCGGAAGAGACGCGCGCGCAGTTAATCGCTGTGCTGGAGCTGCTGAGCAGTAAACGGGAAACGACGCTGCCGCGTAAGCACACAGTGAAATAACGGAGGACATACCATGAAGCAATATACGATTACAGTAAACGGTGTGGCGTATGACGTCACCGTAGAAGAAAATAACAACAATTCCGGCGCAGCACAGCCTGCTGCTGCCGCACCGGTTGCAGCGCCGCCTGTCGCCAAAGCACCTGCTGCGGCAGCCGGCGGCGTGAAGGTAGAAGCGCCGATGCCCGGTAATGTGCTTGACATCAAGACGACGGTAGGCGCAAAGGTGACCTCCGGTCAAACGCTGCTGATTTTAGAAGCGATGAAAATGGAGAACGAGATTGTCGCTCCTGCCGACGGTACCGTGGCTACGGTTAATGTCAATAAGGGCGATACCGTTGACGCCGGTCAGGTAATGATAACGCTGAACTGAGAGGTGGAAGATGGCAAGGGTTAAGATCACCGAAACGGTTTTGCGGGACGCGCATCAGTCGCTGATCGCTACGAGAATGAAAACAGAGGAATTTGCTGACATCCTGACGCAGCTTGACGCGATCGGCTTCCATTCGCTGGAATGTTGGGGCGGCGCCACCTTCGACGCGTGCCTTCGCTTTTTGGATGAAGACCCGTGGGAGCGTCTGCGCACGATCCGTAAGGCCTGTCCGAATACGAAGCTGCAAATGCTGTTCAGAGGTCAGAATATGCTCGGCTACCGTCATTACAGTGACGAGGTCGTGGATTATTTTGTGAAAAAGAGCATCGATAACGGTATTGATATTCTGCGTATTTTTGATGCGCTCAACGACGTGCGTAATTTACAGACAGCGATCATTGCCGCCAATAAGTACGGCGGTCATGTTCAGGCGGCTATTTCTTACACCACCGGTCCGGTATTTGATAACGACTATTACTGCCGCTATGCGAAGGAGCTGGAGGAGGCCGGGGCTGCGTCGATCTGTATTAAGGATATGGCGGGATTGCTGACGCCGTACGGCACCTACGATCTTGTGAAGGCCCTGAAGGAAACGGTGAGCGTTCCGATCCAGCTGCATTCCCACTACACCTCCGGCTTGGCCTCGATGGTACAGCTGAAGGGCGTTGAGGCAGGCGTTGATATCATCGATACCGCCATGTCTCCGCTCGCGCTCGGCACTTCGCATCCGGCGACGGAATCCATGGTTGCCGCTTTGCAAGGCACGGAATACGATACCGGTCTCGATCTGAAAGCGCTGACGGAGATCCGTGATTTCTTCGACAAGCTGCGCCAAAAATATTTGGCCGAAGGTTTGCTTGACCCGAAAATGCTTGGCGTTGACGCGAACACGCTGTTGTATCAGGTGCCCGGCGGTATGCTTTCTAACCTGAATTCACAGCTCAAACAGGCGCATAAGGAGGAGCTGCTCCCCGAGGTACTGGCAGAGGTACCGCGCGTCCGTAAGGATGCCGGTTATCCGCCGCTGGTAACGCCGTCATCGCAGATCGTCGGCACACAGGCCGTGTTTAATATTATTACCGGTGAGCGCTATAAAACGGTGACGAAGGAATTTAAGGATCTGGTGGCCGGCAAGTACGGCAAAACGCCTTGCCCGATCGATCCTGCTTTCCAAAAACAGATTGTTGGCGATGAACCGGTGATTACTTGCCGTCCTGCCGATATGCTGACTGATACGCTGGAACAGTTCCGTAGCGAGATCTTAGAATTTTGCGAGTCGGATGAGGACGTGCTGTCGTATGCCCAATTCGGCCAGGTGGCCGTTCATTTCTTTGAAAAACGCCGTGATAAGCAATACGGACTGGACAGTAAGCACGGCGACATTAAAAACAGAATTCACCCTGTCTGATAAATAAGGATGTGCTTTCTATGAAAAAGACGTTTTCTGTTATCCTCAGCCTTTTGGTGTTAGCTGCGGCGTTTCTGCCGTCGCTTTATGCACTGGCGATCGTTCCCGGTGAAACGGAGGAAATTCCGCTCCTGCAAGAGGGAGATTTTGATCTGCCTACCGCCTCGGAATCACACTATGCATCGCTTGCCAATACAACGCAGACCGCGGTAGAGCAGGCGATCTATGAGGGAATGTTGAAGGCGGAAAGTCAAATATATATCGGCTCCTACGGTATTCCGACTGATGACGCCGGTGCGCTGCTGGCGAAGGTCGTGAATAATAATCCGGATCTGTTCTTTGTCTCCAGTTCCTATTCGTATAACTACTATCCGTCTACCGGCAAGGTTGCTTATCTGTTTCCGTTTTATGCTATGACAGCCGATGAGATCGAGGCGGCGCAGGCAGTATTCAATCAGGGTGTTGCAGACGCGCTATCGTGTGTTGACAGCTCGATGAGCGACGTGCAGAAGGCGCTGACGCTGCATGATTATATCTGCGATCTTGGGATTATCCGGTTTTGACCGGTACGGACGACAACGGTGCGACCGTCAGCCTTGATCAGGATATTTACCATTCTGCTTACGGCTTCTTTTATGACCGTCAGGTCGTTTGCGCCGGCTTTACGCTGGCGTACAGCTACCTGATGAATATGGTCGGCGTCGAGTGTACCTACGTCGGTTCCAGTACGATGGGACATGCTTGGAATAAAGCAAAAATCGACGGTCACTGGTATAATATTGACCTAACGTTTGATAACTTCGACTATGACGGGTCGGGGTATAATACCTACGGTTCGATGAAGCATCGCCACTTTTTGAAAAGTGATGCATATTTTGGAACGGAAGCCGGCAGCTTCCATTATAACGGTACGACTTACGACGACTGTACAGCCGATGATACGGCATTTGACGAAGCGTTTTGGGACGATGTGCAGTCCCGAATCTATACCGTGAACGGCGATTATTATTATCTTGATCCGTATTATAACGGCCGTTACAGTACCGTGACGCTGACGCGCCGCAGTGCCGACGGAACAGAGGAAGCGCTGTGCGACAGCTTCAGCGCCACACGCCTCGGTTTTTATGCATCCTCTACGGAAATTACCGACTCCGGCAGAACCATCCATAAAACGCTGTTTGACGAGGTGCTGGCGAAGCTGAGCTATCTTGACAACCGCTTCTATCTTTGCGCCGGTAATGCGATTTATTCCGTCACCCTTGACGGCAGACGGTTCTATATCTGTCCGCTGGACGCCAACGCGTGCGGCCTCGGCGTGAACGGGGAACACAATCTTTTTTACCAGCTTTATACCGGCACCAAGACGGAAAACAGCCATATCGATGCGCTGGACAAGGTTGAATATTTCCGACAGCATATATCAACTGACGAAAGCGACAGCGATTACAATAACTATCCCGATATTAATTTGGACGGCTATGTGAATGCAAAAGACTATACATATATCATTCAAGCGTAAAAACTGTTGACTGTTACCGTTGACAATGCTATAATAAATGTGAAATAAAGTGAGCGACCGCTCACGGTTTGGAGGTAAGTTTATGAATGTTCTGATTTTCGGTGGTACCGGCCTGTTAGGTTCTGCTGCGGCGCAGATTTTTATTGACAGAGGTCATTCCGTTAAAACGATTGCGCTTCCGCCGCTTCCGGAGGGCGCTCCGATCCCGGAGGAAATGGAAATTTCTTTCGGTAACTTCCTGGAGCTGACGGACGAGGAGCTGGAGGCTGCCATGACCGGCGTAGACGCCTTTGTTTATGCTGCCGGCGTGGATGAGCGTGTGGAATTTCCGGCACCGGTTTATGAGGCTTATAAGAAGTACAATATCGATCCGGTCGACAGATGCCTTGCGATGGCAAAGAAATGCGGCGTCAAGCGCTGTGTGGTGCTCGGCTCTTATTTTGCTTGGCTTGCTAAGGAACGTCCGGATATGAAGCTGTGCGAAAAGCATCCTTATATCCGTTCCAGGATCGACCAGGAGGAGGTTGCTTTTAAGTATGCTGACGACGATATGGGCGTAGCCGTCCTGGAGCTGCCTTATATCTTTGGTACCCAGCCGGGCAGAAAGCCTGTTTGGGTCATTCTGATCGAACAGCTGCAGCGTTTTGAAAAAATGCCTGCTACTTTCTATCCCGCCGGCGGTACAGCCATGCTGACGGTGCGCCAGGTCGGTGAAGCGATCGTTGGTGCTGCGGAGCAGGTGAAGGGCGCCAGAGCTTACGGTATCTCTTGCTATAACCTTACTTGGAGAGAATTCCTGAAGATCGTTTACAGAGCGATGGACGGTATTCCGGACAGAAAGATCGTCGATATCCCGAAGTGGTCCTTTAAGGCCTTTGGTCTGCTGCTGCGTAAGGATTATAAGGAAAGAGGCATTGAAAGCGGCATCGATCCGGTAGGTCTTGCGGATATTATGGGCATGAATTTGTTCATTCCGACGGACGATACCAAGGAGCTTGGCTGTACGCCTGACGATATCGAAGCGTCTATCTTTGATTCCATCGCGCTGTCTAAGGCTTCCTTTGAGGGTAAGCAACAGCTGCTGGATATGAAGGGCGAATAAATCGGTTTTTATTATAAGATGATAAGTATAAAGAAAAGAGCAAGCATAAGGCTTGCTCTTTTTCATAAATCCGCACATCCGCCGACACTGAAGATAACCTGCCGTTATACGCAGGTGGGCTTCATCCCGTAAGCTTTGTGCTCCCAGCGTCCTGCACCGTCAAGGCGGAACAGGGAGGTCTGCATACCCACAGACGGAGCATGAATCCCGTTTCATTTATTGTTCGGGTTATTAAAGCGTCGGTTACCGTGATGCGCAGACATTAATCTACTTTGTTCTTATTGTTTACTGCTCCGGCTCAAAATATTCAACGTCGTATTTTTCTTCTACCATCGCCATTAATATATCAGAAACCTGTTCGTATTCCACGTCGTCCGCGATTTCTTCCAGGTACTCGTTGCCGTCCGCGTCCTCAACGACCTTCAGGATGATGACCTCAAAATCACCTTCAACGATTTCCTCAGCGTCGTCGCGGTATTCCGTAATGGCGACATAAACGGCGTCCTCCGTTTCGTAACGCTCCAGCAGTTCAAATTCTATTTCCCGTCCGTCATCGTCAGTAACGGAAATAATATCCGGCATATAAAGCTCGTCGTTATCCATATTCCTTCTCCTTGTAAGCTTATTGCGATAGCGCTCAACACTTCTATTATAGACTCCTTTCTCTATGAAGTCAATAATATTCTTAAGAATTAGACACTTGTGCATTATGATGAAAATATTTTAAAAAAGTGGAAAAAAGTTGTTGACAAATTACAAAAAGTATGCTATTATCTAGTTGAACTTAGAGGTAAGCTCAAATAGAAAGAATAGAAAGAGCTGCAGTTCAAATAAACAAAGGAGGGCTAATCCAATGGGCAGTGAACCAAAGAATTTAGCCACCTGTACAGTATCTCAATAAAATAACGGTCAGCTTAATCGACAGAGGTAAAACGGAATTACCTACGGATTAAATCTTGTGTAAGAAAAAAATAGTTATTGACAGGGTTGAGGCAGTACTTACAGGTGTAGAAAAGTGAATAATAAGGATATATAAGATTATTTTCCTGTCGGTAATCAGAGCCGATATAGCTCTATAAAAAAGTATCAGTTATTATAACACCAATTATTAAGGCAAGTCCGAATTTTTAGTGAGTACTTTAGAAAATCATCAATTATTCGAGGGAAATCCAATGGACAGTTAAAGCATATTGATGTTATATCAATGAACCAAGAAAACAAAATAAAATGAATTCAGTTTAACAATCCACAGAAAAACGGAGGATATCCGATGGACAATTGTTAACGCTCCCAATCGTAAAGAAGGTTGGGAGCTTTTTTATTGTCTATTGTTAATTGTAAATATTGCATGAATATTATTAACATTGTGTTAACAAACCCTTGACCTCTTCCTGACAGCTTTCTATAATAATTATAATCTACGATTGGAGGAGTGTTATGATTAAATCCATGACCGGCTTCGGCAGAAGCATGAAAGAGCTTGACGGCTATGTGATCACGGTAGAGATCAAGTCCGTTAATCACCGTTATTTTGAATTTTCCTCACGTGTGCCGCGCCAGTACGGCTTTTTGGAGGAACGTCTGAAATCTTATATTAACGCTCAGGTGGCGCGCGGTAAGGTAGAGTGTTATGTCGGCATCGAAGCGCTGAATACCGACGCGGCTGATGTTGTGGTGAACCATACGCTCGCCGGCGCGTATATCCGTGCGCTGCAGGAGTTGAAGGAAACGTATCACCTTCAGGACGAGCTTAGTGCGATGGCTGTCAGCCGCTTTCCGGAGGTGCTGGTCGTTCGCAAGGCTGAGGAGGACGAGGAACAGCTTTGGCTGGATGTGCGCGCTGTTTGTGATGAAGCGCTGGAAAAATTCGTTGCCATGCGTGCGCGTGAGGGCGCTAAGATGCGCGAGGATGTCTATTCCCGCGGCCAGACGATTCTGGACTGCGTTGCGTTTATTGAAGAGCGTTCACCGCAGACGGTGAAGGAATATAACGATAAGCTGATCGAACGTGTGCATGAGCTGATCGGTGACGTGTCGCTCGACGAAGCGCGCATCATTCAGGAGGTTGCGATCTATGCCGATAAGGTAGCGGTGGCTGAGGAGACAGTTCGCCTGCGTTCGCATATTGAACAGCTCAATGACTTTATTAATGCCGATGAGCCTGTCGGCAGAAAGATGGACTTTTTAGTACAAGAGATCAACCGCGAAACCAATACGATCGGTTCTAAGGCGAACGACGTCGCCATTGCCCGTAAGGTAGTAGCCATGAAGGCTGAGGTTGAAAAGATCCGCGAACAGATTCAGAATATCGAGTAGGAACCATTATGAAGTTAGTGAATATCGGTTTTGGCAATCTTGTGAACGCGCAGCGTGTGATTTCCGTCGTATCGCCGGAATCTGCGCCGGTTAAGCGTATCGTACAGAAAAGTAAAGAAAAAGGAACCTTGATTGACGCGACGCACGGCAGAAAGACAATGAGCGTGATCATTACGGATTCCGATAATGTGATTCTCAGTTATCTGGAGCCTGCGGCAGTGCAGGAACGTTTTCTGAAGGAGGCGGACTGATGGCAAATAAGGGATTATTAGTAGTTTTGTCTGCGCCGAGCGGCTGCGGCAAGGATACTGTTTTTAGAGAGCTGCAAAAGCGGCGTGAGGATATTGTTGAGTCCGTTTCTGCCACGACGCGCGCACCGCGTGAGGGCGAGGTGGACGGTGTGAATTATTTCTTCAAAACGGAGGAAGAATTCAAAAAGCTGCTGAATTCGCGTGGGCTGCTGGAATATACTGTTTATAACGGCTGCTATTACGGTACGCCTGTTGAGGGCGTCGATCGGGCAATTGCGGAGGGCAAGATCTGCTTTTTGATTATTGAGGTCGAGGGCGGTCAAAATATTATGCGCCTTCGTCCTGACTGCGTTTCTATCTTTTTGCTGCCGCCCAGCCTTGAAGTATTGGAGCAGCGCTTAAGAGGCAGAAAGACAGAAACAGAGGAATGTATTCAGCGCCGGCTGGAGGTAGCCGAATTTGAAATCGGCTATGCCGACCGGTATAAATATAACGTCGTGAACGACGATTTACAGAAGGCTGTTGACAAGGTGAACGCAATCCTTGAAAAAGAGCTTGCGATTCATAACAGAAATATCAATCTTGAAAATGATTAATAAGGAGATAGAAAAAATGTTTAATCCGGATTTAAAGAAGATGCTTGGTAATGTGAATTCCCGTTATTCACTGGTGATCGGTACCGCAAAGCGTGCCAGAGAGATCAGGGACGAAGCGATCGAAAATAAGGAGCAGATCGATGATAAGACTGTTTCTAAGGCGATCGAAGAAATCTGTGACGGCAAATATGTGATCGAGGAGCCGGATGAGCTTAAATAATTTGGTGGCAACTGTAGCGGTTGATAACACCTTTTTTAGCTTTGATACGGATTACAGTTACCTGGTGCCGGAAACGCTGCAGCCGCTCATAACGGTCGGCAGTGCGGTCAAGGTGCCGTTTGGCAGAGGCAATACCGTTCGTGACGGTATCGTGGTTTCTCTTGATAGCGCTGCGCCTTCGCAGGAGATCAAGCCGATCAGCGCCGTCGGAGAGCAGGTGCTTACCGACGAAATGGTTAAGCTCTCGCTATGGCTCAAGGAACGCTGCTTTTGTACGACGTACGATTGTTTGCGGCAAATGCTGCCGCGCGGCTACGGCAAGCTGAAATCCAAGAGCGAGCGGATGGTCCGTCTGCTGACAGAGGACGAGGACGTGCTGTCGCGCTTAACACCGAAGCAGCAGCTGGTCGTATCGCTTTTGCTGGATGTTGGTGCGGCCGGTGCGAATGAGATCTGCGAATTTTGCAGCGTCGGTATGACGGTACTAAAAAATCTTGAAAAAAACGGTGTGGTTGCCTTCTTCCAAAAAGAAGTCTATCGCAACCCGTATCAGCTGAATACGTCGCCTCCGGAGCGTGATGCGATCACGCTCTCTGCGAAGCAAGAGCGCGCCTTTCAAACCCTTTCTGCGCTGCTGCCAGCCGGTGGTAATGCCTTGCTATACGGCGTGACCGGCAGCGGCAAAACGCAGGTATATCTAAAGCTGATCGATCAGGTGCTGGCGCAGGGAAAGGACGTGATCGTCCTGGTGCCGGAGATTGCGTTAACGCCGCAGGCGCTGTCTATTTTTCATCGCCGCTATGGGAATCAGGTGGCGGTGCTGCACAGCGGTCTGTCGCTTGGTGAACGTAATGATGAATATAAGCGTGCTGCGCGCGGCGAGGCAAAAATCGTGATCGGAACACGCTCGGCTGTGTTTGCGCCGCTGTCTGATCTTGGCCTGATCATCATGGACGAGGAGCAGGAGCATACGTATAAGAGCGAACGTACGCCGCGCTATCATGCAGCAGAGGTTGCTAAATTCAGGGCAAAGTATCACAAAGCCCTCTTTCTGATGGCTTCTGCCACGCCGAGCCTTTCTGCTTACAGTAACGCTTTAAAAGGGAATTATACCCTCTGTGAGCTGGATGAACGCTACGGTGACGCGGTGCTGCCGGAGGTGATCGTTGTCGATATGAAGGCGGAAATGAAGCTGGGTAATCGGTCGCCTGTCAGTGCGCAGCTTCGGCAGCTTCTCAGCGAATGTATTGACGGCGGCAAGCAGGCGATCCTCCTCATCAATCGGCGCGGTTATAATACGTTCATTGCCTGCACGGAATGCGGCCATATCGTAACGTGTCCTCATTGCTCGATATCCCTCACCTATCACAGCGTACAGAACCGTTTGGTTTGCCATTACTGCGGCTATAGCCAGCCGCTGGATAATACCTGTCCGAGCTGCGGCAGTAATGCCGTGCGTTACAGCGGCTACGGAACGCAGCGTATCGAGGACGAGCTGTCAAGGCTGTTTCCTTCGGCGCGTATCCTACGGATGGACGCCGATACCACGACGGCCAAATTTGCCCATCAGAAGCTGCTCGACGCGTTTGCTGACGGTGAATACGATATTCTTGTCGGTACGCAGATGGTAGCGAAAGGACTTGATTTTGATAATGTGACATTGGTCGGCGTTGTGAATGCGGACAATTCGTTGTATGACGAAAGCTATATGGCTTCGGAACGCTCCTTTGATCTGATCACGCAGGTGATCGGCAGGGCCGGCAGGCGTGGCGAAAAAGGCAAGGCCGTGATCCAGACTGTCAATCCTTACAACGAGGTAATCGAGCTGGCGGCAGAACAGGATTATAAAGGCTTTTATCAAAATGAGATCGGTATGCGCAAGCTGATGATCTATCCGCCGTACTGCGACCTGTTTTCGGTTTCCTTTACCGGCGATGATGAAAATACGGTTGCGCTCTGTGCAAAGGCTTTCTTTGAGTTAATGGTCAAGCTCAATGCCGACGAATTCAGCGATGTGCGGCTGTTTGCACTGGGACCTACGCCGGCAAAAATTGCTAAGCTGAATAACCAGTATCGTTACCGCTTGGCGCTTAAAACGAAAAATAACGCCCGTTCGCGTGCTATGCTGCGCGAGCTGGTGAAATTAATGAGTAAACAAAAGGATTATAAAACTGTCAGCCTCAGCGTTGACATTAATCCGAACGATATATCTTAGGAGAATACTATGGCACTCAGAAATGTTGTGAAGGTAGGCGATCCTGTTTTGAAGAAAAAGAGCAGGGTGGTTGAAAAATTTGATGACCGATTGGCTACGCTGATCGACGATATGTTTGAAACGATGTACGACGCGAACGGCGTCGGCCTTGCCGCCGTGCAGGTCGGTATTTTAAAGCGCGTCGTCGTGATTGATGTGGGCGACGGACCGATGGAGCTCGTCAATCCTGAAATCACCCTGCAGGAAGGTGAACAGCGCGAATCGGAGGGCTGTTTGTCTGTGCCGGGAAAGTATGGCGTTACCTGCCGTCCTGCGAAGGTGCAGGTAAAAGCGCAGGACCGTCACGGAAAATGGAAGGTGTTCACCGGCGAAGGCCTGAAGGCGCGCTGTTTCTGCCATGAACTGGATCATCTTGAGGGCATTTTATTCACCTCCAAGGTCGTCGGGGAGCTGGTGCAGGAATGAGAATTGTATTCATGGGAACGCCTGATTTTGCCGTTCCTGCGCTGGAGGATCTGCTCGCTTGCGGGCATGAGGTCGTCGGCGTATTTACGCAGCCCGATAAGCCTGTCGGCAGAAAGCAGGTGCTGACTCCGCCGCCGGTGAAGGTGTTGGCCGAGCGCTTTGGCCTGCCGGTCTATCAGCCTGAACGGTTGAAAAATTCCAACGCTGCTGCGGTGATACGCTCCCTGCAGCCGGAGGTGATCGTCGTCGTTGCCTACGGTAAAATATTACCGAAGGAAATATTAGAAGCCGCCCCGTTCGGCTGCATTAACGTGCATGCCTCGCTGCTGCCAAAATACCGCGGTGCTGCGCCAATTCAATGGGCGGTGTTGAACGGTGAAACGGAAACGGGCGTTTGTATTATGCAGATGGACGAAGGACTTGACACAGGCGACGTCTTGATTTGTGAAAAAACCGAGATCGGTATCAATGAAACGAGCGAAGCGCTGTTTGACCGCTTAGCCGCGCTCGGCGGCAGTGCGCTGCTGCGCGCGCTCGATCAGATAGAGAAGGGAACTGCCGTAGCCACGCCGCAGCCGCAAGGTGATTTCGGTTATGCAAAAATGATTACAAAGGCAATGAGTCCGATCGACTGGAACCGCTCTGCTCAGGAGATCCATAATCAGGTGCGCGGTCTGCAGTCCTGGCCGGTTGCGCTTACAACCTTGAACGGTGTGAAGCTGAAGATCCACACAACGCGGTTAACGGAGCTTACCGGCGGACAGCCCGGCGAGGTGATCGCGTCAGATCAGCAGCTTGTAGTATCCTGCGGCGACGGTCGTTGCCTGGCGATTACCGAGCTGCAGCTTGAGAGTAAAAAACGGCTTCCGGCAGAGGTCTTTTTGCGCGGCAATCCTGTGCCGGTGGGTACTGTATTAGGAGGTACATTATGATTTTCGGTTCCGGCTTGATTCCTGTTTTACTGTTCGCTATGATCTGTCAGTGGATGGTCAAGAGCAGATATAATAAATATTCCCGTGTCATGTCGCAAACCGGGATGACCGGTGCAGACGCGGCCTGGCGCTTGTTGCAGCTTAACGGCATTACGGATGTGAAAATTAAAAGGATTTCCGGTACGCTGACGGATCATTATGATCCAACGAATAAGGAAATCTGTCTTTCGGAGGGCGTCTTTGATTCACGCAGCATTGCCGCGATCGGTATTGCTTGTCATGAGGCCGGTCACGCCTGTCAGCACGCAGAGGGCTATGCGCCGCTGCGCTTCAGGAACGCTGTCATTCCGATCACAAGAATCGGCTCCTGGCTGGGTATTCCGCTGTGCCTGATCGGTATCTATCTGGCTGATATATCGCGCACCGCTTCCGATCTGGGACAGACGATCGCGCTGATTGGGCTAATTCTGTATCTGTTTGTCGCCTTTTTTCAGCTCGTAACGCTGCCGGTTGAATTTAACGCCAGCCATCGCGCGCTAGCCACGATTCGTGCCAACAACTTTTTGATCGGCGCAGAATATGACGGCGCAAAAAAGGTGCTCACAGCGGCTGCATTGACGTATGTCGCTGCACTGCTGTCCTCGCTGCGTGTTGTGTTAATTTTATTACGGAATATGAGAAGGTTCAGCAGATGATGAAATCCTCACGTTTAGCGGCTTTTGAAACTTTATATAAAATTTTTTACGACGCTGCCTATTCTAACCTGGCGTTGGATGCGGCGCTGCAGTCGATCGACAGTAAGGGTAAAGCTTTTACGACCGGCTTGGTCTATGGTGTGACGGAACGGCGGCTGACGTTAGATTATCTGCTGTCGCCGTATCTCGACGGTAGGACGAAGCCAAAGGTGAAGGTGCTGCTGTATTTGGGCGCTTATCAGCTTTACTTTATGGATAAGGTTCCGAGCGCCGCTGCCATTAACGAAACCGTTAAGCTGGCGGATGAGATCGGCTGCGCCTACTATAAGCGACTGATCAATGCCGTTTTGCATAAGGTGGATGCCAACCGTATTGACATTGACGCGATCGAGGATCTCAGCGTTCGTTATTCCTGTCCTCCGCATCTTATCCGGATGTGGCAAAAGATGTACGGCGAAGCGGCTGCGAAGCAGATATTGAGCGCCTCTGTCGGCCAACCGCCTGTCTTTGCGGTTCCGAATCCGCTTTATGTAGATGCCGATGAGCTGCAGTATGAGCTGCTCGAGGAAGGCATTGCGTGTGAGGTTTGCGGTCCACTGGTGAAGCTGGCCTCAGCAGCCGGTTTGACGGCTACGAAGGCGTTTGAGCGCGGCCTCTTTCATGTAGAGGACAAAAGCGCGTACGAATGTGCCGCAGTGCTTGCGGTTCAGCCGGGCGAAACGGTGCTCGATGTCTGTGCCGCTCCCGGAGGAAAAACCTTTACAGCTGCAGCGTTGATACATAACAGCGGTACCGTCTATGCCTGCGATTTATATCCGCAGCGCGTCGGGCTGATCGAACAGGGCGCTGTGCGCCTCGGTTTGCAAAATATTAAGACGATCGCACAGGATGCAACGGTATTTCATGACGGTCTGCCGCCGATGGACGCGGTGCTTTGCGACGTACCGTGCTCCGGCTTCGGCATTATCAGAAGAAAACCGGAGATCAAGTATAAAGACTTAGACAGCATTAAGTCGCTGCCTGAAACGCAGCTGCAGATCCTCTCCGTTTCTGCTGCTTACCTTAAAACGAACGGCCGATTGGTTTATGCTACCTGTACGCTCAACCAACGTGAAAATGAAAAGGTCGTGTCACGCTTTTTAGCGGCGCATCCGCAATTTCGTTTATTATCGGAAAAAACGACGTTTCCGTCCGCTGAAGGAGGAGACGGGTTCTATTATGCATTGTTAACAAAGACTGATGACTGATATTAAATCCCTGACGCTATCACAACTGAATACGGTGCTGTCGCCGCTCGGTTTACCGCGCTTTCGGGCAAAGCAGATTTATCAGTGGCTGCACCAAAAGGGCGTCGCCTCGTTTGATGAAATGACGAACCTTTCTAAAGCCCTGCGCGAGGAGCTTTCACAAGCGTTTTATATTCCTGTCTGTACGGTGGAGGAAAAATATGTTTCTCAGCTGGACGGAACCGTAAAATACCTCTTTCGTCTGCATGACGGCGAGTATATTGAAGCGGTCGTCATGCAATATCACTACGGCTCGACGATCTGTATTTCCAGCCAGGTCGGCTGTAAAATGGGGTGCACCTTCTGCGCTTCAACGCTTGCCGGCTTCCAGCGAAATCTTTTGCCTTCCGAAATGGAGGGACAGCTGCACGCAGCGCAGCGCGATCTCGGTATCCGCATTTCTCATGTCGTGCTGATGGGCATCGGTGAACCGCTTGATAACTACGATAATGTTATTCAATTTTTGAAAACGCTGAATGATGAAAACGGGCTGCATCTTTCCCTGAGAGACGTGACGCTGTCCACCTGCGGCATCGTACCGCGAATCTATGATCTGATCGAGGAAAACCTGCCGATCACGCTGACGCTTTCGCTGCACGCACCAAACGACCGTCTGCGTTCGGGGATGATGCCGGTCAATCAGCGATGGGGCGTTGAGGAGGCCATTGCCGCCTGCCGTGCGTATGCGGAAAAAACCTCTCGCCGTGTTTCGTTTGAATATACGCTGATCAGCGGCGTGAACGATACGCCGCAGTGCGCCGCTGAGCTTGCCGCTAAGCTGCGCGGATTTATCTGTCACGTCAACCTGATCCCTGTGAACGACGTGGAGGAACGCGGCAATGTTCGTTCCTCAGACGAAGCGGTCAAAAATTTTCAATCTGCCTTGAAAAAGCAAGGCATTAATGCTACAATAAGAAGAACACTTGGTAAAGATATCCAGGCCTCCTGCGGTCAGCTCCGCAGAAGGAAACAGCAATCATAACAAATTTCGGAGAATTCGGATGAAAATTGTTGCCAAAACAGACAAAGGTAAAATCAGAGAAAATAATCAGGACGCTTATGCTGTCGGTGAACTGCCGGGCGAGGTCGCTTGGGCGGTTGTTTGCGACGGAATGGGCGGCTACGCCGGCGGTGACATCGCTTCTAAGCTGGCCGTAAAGGTGATATCAGAAAAGATCACCTCCTGTTATAATGAAAAAATGCGGGACTCCTCCATTAAAAATCTGCTTGATTCTGCCATCACCGCAGCGAATATCGAGGTCTACGATATGGCTTATGCACACGCTAAGCTGAGCGGCATGGGAACCACGGTGGTGTGCGCTATTGTGCGTGGGGACGATGTTTATATCGCTTATGCCGGCGACAGCCGTGCGTATATTGCCACAAAGGAGGAGCTGCGCCAGATCACGACGGATCACAGCTTTGTGCAGGATCTTGTGAATAAGGGACAGCTGACGCCGGACGAGGCGGAGCATCATCCGAATAAAAATTATATCACCAGGGCAGTCGGCATCGAAAAGCAGATCGATGTGGATTTTGTACAGGATGTTTTGCATGACGATGACGTGCTGATCTTATGTACAGACGGCCTTTCTAACTATGTTTCCCGCGAGGATCTTGTCAAGGATCTGAGCGACGGTCAGTATTATGCTTTTGCTGATCGGCTGGTGAAGCGGGCAAACAGCAACGGCGGCGGCGATAATATTACGGTTGTCGCCATGGCAAAGTGAATGACTATAGGAGCGGAAAAAGCGAATGGATAATTATGTAGGAAAAAGACTGGACGGCAGATATGAGGTGCAGGAGATCGTCGGCGTCGGCGGTATGTCTGTTGTCTATAAAGCTTACGATAATGTGGATGACAGGATCGTTGCCGTTAAAATTCTGAAGGAAGAGTTTGCGGCGAACGAGGAGTTTAAGCGCCGCTTTAAAAACGAATCTAAGGCGATCGCTTTGCTGTCGCATCCGAATATCGTAAAGGTTTACGACGTTAATTTCGGTGAGCGCCTCCAATATATCGTGATGGAATATATCGACGGCATCACCTTGAAGGAATATATCAATAAGCAGGGAGCAATCACCTGGAACGACGCGCTGTATTTTATGACGCAGATCCTCGGCGCTGTGCAGCACGCACACGATAAGGGCATCGTCCACCGTGATATTAAGCCGCAGAATATTATTCTGCTGTCGAACGGAAATATCAAGGTTACGGATTTCGGTATTGCCCGTTTTTCCCGCAGCGAAACAAGAACGCTGACGGAGCAGGCGATCGGCTCTGTTCATTATATCGCGCCGGAGCAGGCAAAGGGCGAGTACACCGACGAAAAGGCGGATATCTACTCCCTCGGCGTCGTGCTGTATGAAATGCTTTCCGGTGGTGTGCCTTTTGAGGCCGACAGCGCTGTTTCCGTCGCCTTGATGCAGCTGCAGGCGGACGCGAAGCGCCTGACCGACATCAATCCGGACATTCCGCTCGGCTTGGAGCAGATTTGTGTACGCGCGATGCAAAAAAATCCGCTGGACCGTTATCAGACGGCTACGGAAATGCTGCTGGATATTGAGGAAATTATTCGTAACCCGGCTACGACGTTCCACTATGCCGCTAAGGTCGATACCAACCCAACGAAGATCGTGCCGGTCGAGCATAAAAAGGCTGAGCCTGTTGCTGATGAAAACGGCGATGACAAGCAGGAGGAATATGAAGATCCTAACCGTAAAAAGAAGATCGTTACTGCGGTGATCATCGGACTGATCGTATTAATCGCTGCAGCGGTGCTGTTGGTGCTGGGCGTGACGAACGGCTTCAATACAAAGACCTACAAGCTCGAGAACTTTGTCGGTATGAATTATGACGAGCTCAAAACAGCGAACGATAACGGCGCTTATAAGTACGAGCTGATCCCCGAGTTTGAAAAGACGGACGAAGCCCTGCCCGGTACGGTGCTGTCTCAGTCGCCGGAGGCCGGTACGAAGGTGCTTGAAGGCACGCAGGTGACGTTAGTTGTCGCCACTTCTCAGGATGATATCAGCGTACCGAATGTCTACCAGTATACTGAGGAGCAGGCGAAAACAAAGCTCCAGCAAGCAGGACTAGTGAATTTTAAAACCGTTGCGATGTCCTCGGAGGAGATTGCGGAAGGCAAGGTGATCTATACTGATCCGAAGGCCGGCTCCGTTACCTCTGCCGATAAGGAAATTACGCTGTATATTTCCTCCGGTCCGTCCACCACGGTGGTGCAGACGCTGACGATTCCGGATGTATACGGCCTGAAGCAGGAGGACGCCAAGCTCTTTATGGAAAAGCTGGGCTTCACGAACGTTACCTTTGTGACGCAGGACAGCCCGATCGCTAAGGGCGTCGTGATTTCTCAGTCGCCTTCCGCTGGCGGTTCGGCACAAGCAAGCGACGCGATCAAGCTGATCATCTCTTCCGGTACTACTACCACGACGACGGTCAAGCAGGTACAGATCGCTGTCACCGTGCATCTGCCGAAGAAGGTCGATCAGGACGGTAATTACCTGACGGATACGATGATCATCAAGATCGACGGCGATACACACACCTCTAAGATCGTTACGCTGGACGGCTCTGACGTCAGTGTTACCGTTTCCGGCGAGGGCGGAAAGTCGTTCTCCATCGGCGCTGCATTGGCCGGTACGGAAGCGGCGGAAACGAAATCGACGAACGGCGAGACGGATGAAAGCATAAGCTTTGATTTCTCCGCCTTCTCATCAGACGAGCAGACGACGGTACCCGAGCCTGCCACCGATACTACCGAATAAGCTGAACGGATTATTGGGAGGGCGTCAGCCCTCCCGTGTTGTTATAGGAGACCTTATGCCAGGAAAAATTGTCAAACAGCTTAGCAATTTCTATTATGTGGAAACCGCATCCGGCGTTTATGAATGTAAAGCGCGGGGCAGCTTCCGTCAACAAAAAATATCGCCGCTGGTTGGCGACGATGTGGAAATTACCGTGAACGACGGCGACCATGAAAATACGGTCGATGTGATCCTGCCGCGCAAAAACGCTTTGGTACGGCCGGCGCTGGCGAACCTTGATCTGCTGTTTCTAGTCAATTCAATGGTTGATCCAAAAATCAATCCCCTGATTTTGGATAAGCTGATTGCCATTGCTGAAAAAAAGGAGATTGAGCCGGTGATCGTGCTGACGAAGGTCGACCTTTGTCCCGATTATCAGGAGGTAGCGTCGATCTATCAAAACGCTGGCTTTACCGTCATTGTCTGCGACTATCAGAACAGCGAGGAATACCGAAAGATCCTCGACCTGATGCGCGGCAAGGTTTCCGCATTTTCCGGTAACACCGGCGTCGGTAAGTCTACGCTGCTGAACCGTCTGTTTCCTGAATTGCAGCTGGCTACCGGCGAAACAAGCAAAAAGCTTGGCAGAGGACGTCATACGACGCGCCACTGCGAGCTGTTCCGCGTGGAGGGCGGCTATGTTGCGGATACGCCCGGCTTTTCGTCGCTGGAGCTGGAACGCTGTGAGAAGGTGTATAAGGAGGAGCTGCCGTATTGCTTCCGCGAGTTTTTGCCTTATCTTGACCGCTGTCGCTTTGTCAATAACTGTGCGCACGTGAACGATAAGGGCTGCGCCGTACTGCAGGCAGTAAAGGACGGGGCGATCTCTCCGTCACGCCATAACAGCTATGTCGCGATGTATAACGAGGTAAAGGATTTGAAGGAATGGGAACGAAAGAAATAAAAAAATGCAGTATCGTTGCCGGTGCGCCGAATGACTGCGCCGCCTTTTTAAAAGAACATCTGGATCGCGGCAGTTATATTATTGCAGCCGATTCCGGCTACCTGCCGCTGCTTGCCGCTGAAATCCTCCCTGATTTGATCATTGCTGATTTTGATTCGAGTGAAAAACCGGACCTTCCGTGTGAGATCATCACCTTTCCGTCCGAAAAGGACTATACCGATACCTTCAACTGCGTCCGTTATGCCGTTGCGCACGGTGCAAAGGAAATCCTGATCTACAATGCGCTGGGCAACCGCTTTGACCATTCCTTCGGCAACGTGCTGTGCCTTTCTTACTGTCGGGCGCACGGCGTGTTCTGCCAGTTGATCGACAGCCATAACCGGCTGACCTTGGTGGACGGTGAATATACATTTTATAAGAATTACCGTTTCTTTTCTGTTTTCCCGTTTTTAGAGCCCTGCCGCGGCGTGCGTATCACCGGTGCAAAGTACACTGCCGGATGGTATGGTGTTGACGCGCTTGATTTTCCGCGTGACGATCAGTCGGCGCTCTGCAACGAGATCACGGGCGATCGCTGTACCGTTTCGGTCGAGCAGGGTACGCTGCTGTTGGCGGAAGCGAACGACTGAATAGTTTTTGTGCACCTTTTGGCGGCCGCCTCATAGAATGTATTAGTACAGCATGAATGAGGGATGACGATGAAGGGCACTGTGAAAAAAAGCGTTGTGATTATTGCCTTTGGCACCGGCTGCGCGCTCGCGCTGTGTTTGCCGACCTTATGGACAACGAGGATACTGGCGCTTACGGTGATCATCCTTGGCGTCTTATGCTGTCAAAAGCCGAAAAAACCGCATTGCTGAAGGGGAGAAGCTGTATGAAGGTTGTGTTGCTGCAAAGTCCAAAGCTGCTGTCGCCGCTGCTGCGCGCAGTATTTAAAGTGAAAAAGGTAAACAACAATGATTAAAGCGGTCTATGCCGCTTTTTTCTTTTCTGTTCATTTTGAAGATATATGAAACCGAAAGGCCGACGGAAGGGATCAGCGTAAAAGCGTAAATTCAACGGCTTGACAAGCGACGCGTTTTTTGCTATGATATTGAAAATATCAAAAGGCTTTGAATAAGAGGAGTAGCATCGCGGCGTTTTCAGAGAGGCTGCGGACGGTGCAAGCAGTCAGCAAAACGGTGTGAAGGTCGCTTAGGAGCCGGAGGGGTGAAAGCAGTAGCCCGTCCCGTCTGTCTGCGTTAAGGATTGGAGTGACACAGTTTTCTGTGTAATTTGAGTGGTACCACGGAAGTATTCCGCCTCATTGTGAGGCGGATTTTTTATTAGGAGATGAAAACATGGCAAAAGAGTTAGAAAAACAGTATAATCCTGCCGCCTTTGAGGACAAGACCTATCAGTTTTGGCTTGACGGTAAGTATTTTCATGCCGATGTCAAATCGGCGAAAAAGCCGTATACCATCGTGATTCCGCCGCCGAACATCACCGGCCAGCTTCACATGGGTCATGCGCTGGATAATACGCTGCAGGATATTCTGATCCGTTATCACCGTATGGCTGGCTACGATACGCTGTGGCTGCCCGGTACGGACCACGCCTCGATTGCAACAGAGGCGAAGATCGTAAAAGCGATGCGCGAGGAAGGCTTAACGAAGGATGATCTCGGCCGTGACGGCTTTTTGGAGAGAGCGTGGGAATGGCGCCGTCAGTACGGCGGCCGTATCATCGAGCAGCTGAAGAAGCTTGGCTCCTCCTGTGACTGGGACAGAGAGCGCTTCACGCTCGACGAGGGTTGTAATAAGGCCGTGGTCGAGGTATTTAACCGTCTGTATGAAAAAGGGCTGATTTACCGCGGTGACCGTATTATTAACTGGTGTCCGCATTGCCTGACCTCTATCTCTAACGAAGAGGTGGAATATGAGGATCAGGCCGGCCATTTCTGGCATCTGAAATATCCCTTTGCGGATGGCAGCGGCTATCTTGAGCTGGCAACGACCCGTCCGGAAACGATGCTTGGTGATACGGCGGTCGCGGTCAACCCGAACGACGAACGTTATCAGGACTGCGTGGGCAAAATGCTCGATCTCCCGATCGTTCACCGCCAGATCCCTGTGATCGCTGACGATTATGTCGATATTGAATTCGGTACCGGCGTGGTGAAGATCACACCGGCGCATGACCCGAACGACTTTGAGGTAGGCCTGCGTCATAACCTTGAGGTGATCGACGTCATGACCGATGACGCACATATTAAAGAAGGCTGGGGCAAGTACAGCGGTATGGATCGCTACGAGTGCCGCAAGGCGATCGTGGAGGACCTTGAAGCTGAGGGTGCGTTGCTCGAAATCGAGGATTATTCCCATAATGTCGGCACCTGCTATCGCTGCGGTACAACAATTGAGCCGAAGGTGTCTAAGCAGTGGTTCGTGTCGATGAAGCCGCTGGCCGGTCCGGCGATCGAGGCCGTCAAGAACGACGAAACAAAGTTTGTCCCCAAGCGGTATGAAAAGACCTATTTCCACTGGCTTGAAAATATCCGCGACTGGTGTATTTCACGCCAGCTTTGGTGGGGTCACCGTATTCCGGCGTGGTATTGCGACGACTGCGGCGAAATCACCGTCAGCCGCGGTACGCCGACGAAGTGTGAGCACTGCGGCAGCGAGCATATCCATCAAGACCCCGATACGCTGGATACCTGGTTCTCCTCTGCGCTGTGGCCGTTCTCGACCATGGGTTGGCCGGACGAAACCGAGGATTTCAAAAAGTATTATCCGACGAACACGCTGGTGACCGGCTACGATATTATCCCGTTCTGGGTCATGAGAATGATGTTCTCCGGTATTGAACAGACCGGACGCGTTCCGTTTGATACGGTGCTGATCCACGGCTTAGTGCGCGATGCACAGGGACGGAAGATGAGCAAGTCGCTCGGTAACGGTATTGATCCGCTGGAGGTCATTGAAGAATACGGCGCCGACGCGCTGCGCTTTACGCTGGCTACCGGCAATGCGCCGGGTAACGATATGCGTTTCTCCGATGACCGTGTGAAGGCTTCCCGTAACTTTGCGAATAAGCTGTGGAATGCGGCGCGCTTTGTGCTGATGTATCTTGGCGAGGATTATCAGTACACCGGCTTGCCGGAGCAGCTGCTGCTGGAAGATAAATGGATCGTTTCCAAGGCGAATTCGCTGGCGAAGGAGGTCACAGAAAATCTTGATAAATACGAGCTCGGTATCGCCGTACAAAAGCTGTATGACTTTATTTGGGATGAATTCTGCGATTGGTACATCGAAATCGCAAAGATCCGTTTGCAGGGTGATGACGAGACCGCGAAGGACAACGTCAAGGCCGTGCTTGTATTCGTACTGACGTATATCTTGAAGCTGCTGCATCCGTTTATGCCGTTCATTACGGAGGAAATCTATCAGGCAATCCCGCATGACAGTGAATCGATCATGATCGCTGACTGGTGCCGTTATGACGCTGCGCTTGATTTCAGCGCGGAGGAAGCGGAAATGGAGCAGATCATGAAGGCGATCAAGGCGATCCGTAACCGTCGTGCCGAAATGAACATTCCGCC
Organism: Eubacterium sp.; assembly: GCA_017463985.1. GTDB lineage: Bacteria > Bacillota > Clostridia > Oscillospirales > Acutalibacteraceae > Eubacterium_R. The sequence goes on from JAFUEH010000014.1 coordinate 68,475, forward strand.
CAGCAAAAAGGCGAAGGTGTATGTTGAAACAGCCATGCAGTCCACCTTTGAGGACGGCGTCGGCTTTATGAAGCGCTTGGCCTCGGCTGCTGAAGTCGCTGTTGCTGACGGCTTCGAGGAGCTTGGCAATGTGGTGACGATTATTACGGATAATGCAAAAATTTATATCCCGCTCGGTGATCTGGTTGATTTTGAAGCAGAGAGAAAACGCCTCGCTAAGGAGCTTTCCGCCGCAGAGGAGAAGCTTGCCTTCGTCATGAAAAAGCTCTCTAATCCCGGCTTTGTCAACAAAGCGCCTGAAAAGGTCGTGCAGCAAAACCGCGACGAAGCGGCGAAGCTGGAGGAAAAAATTGCCTCTATTAAAAAATCGATTGAGGAAATCGGATAATGACGTATCAACAGGCCTTACAACTGTTACAAAAAAAGCAAAGCCTCGGCATTCAGCCGGGGCTTACGCGTATTCTCTCGCTCCTGCAGTTGATGGGTAATCCGCAAAATCAGCTGAAAATCATCCATATTGCCGGTACAAACGGTAAGGGCACTGTCGCCGCAACGCTCGCACAGGCCATCCAAAACGCCGGTTACCGCGTCGGTCTGTTTACCTCGCCGTGGGTGATCGATTACCGTGAGCAGATCCAGTTGAACGGCGTTTTTATTCCCGAAGATCGTCTGGCGGCTTATGTGGCGCAATACGCCGATAACGACTGTACGGAGTTTGAGTTCCTGACGGCGGTGATGTACCGTTACTTTGCTGACGAAGCGGTGGACTATGCGGTGGTAGAGTGCGGTATGGGCGGCAAGGGAGACGCTACGAATGTCGAGCGTGAAAACCTGGCGGTGATTACTGCCATTTCACTCGATCATACTGATTTCTTTGGCTCGTCACTGCTGGATATTGCCGAAGAAAAGGCCGGTATCCTGCGCCCGAATTCGCCGTGCGTGCTCTTTCCCGATAACCGTATCAAGCCGGTTTTCAGCGGAAAATGCAGCAGCCTGATCACGCCGCGCCTCCCGAATAATCTCAGCCTCGTGAACTGTGTGCTGTCCCAGCTGCACCTGCCGCCGGTAACGTCGCTTGTGAAGCTGCCGGCACGTCAGGAAAAAATCGGAAGGATATTACTGGATGGCGGCCATAATACGGCGGCTGCCGATCATCTTGCACCGCTGCTCCATAAGGAGGTGGCGGTGATCGGCATGATGAAGGACAAGGACGTAGAGGGCTATCTGGCGCGTGTGGCATCTCGCTGTAAGACGGTGATCGCGACGCAGCCTTCTCATCCTCGTGCGCTGGACGCAGCAACACTCGCGGATATTGCGGAGGATTATTGCGATAATGTTCTCGTCGTCGATGCGCCGGCGGATGCGGTTCGTCATCCGTCGCTGTCGCTTGTTTGCGGCTCCTTCTATTTAGCCCGTGAGGTCAGAAATATTTTGCTGAGCCGTTAAAATTCAACAAATTCCTTAAAGCTGATCTGTTATGCTGTGTACAGGTCAGCTTTTAATTTATTAAAAAGGATGGTATTATGAATGCTTCTGTTGAAACAAACGGCGCGCTGATGATCGTCTACATTTCCGGCGAAATCGATCATCATTCTGCCAAAGCGCTGCGTGAAAAAATCGATAGCGAAATTACGTTAAAACAACCCGGCCACTTGATTTTGGACTATCAGCACGTCACCTTTATGGACTCCTCCGGTATCGGCTTAGTGCTCGGCCGGTATCGCTTAATGCAAAATTATCACGGCTCGGTAGAGGTGCGCAATGTATCGGGACAGACGAAAAAAATCATGGAGCTGGCCGGGATCGGCTCAGTAGCGATCATCAGGGAGGTCAAACAGTGAAGATACATAACGAATTTAAAATGAACCTGGAGGCGAAATCGGTGAACGAGGCTTTTTGCCGCGTGACGGTCTCTGCCTTTGTCGCACCGCTTGACCCGACGATCGAGGAAATGACGGATCTGAAAACAGCAGTCAGCGAAGCGGTGACGAATGCGATCGTACACGGTTATCAGAACGCTTCCGGCCGTTTGTATATGGAGGGACAGCTCCTCGACGGCGGCGTTGTTAAAATTAAAATAAGGGATAAGGGCGTCGGTATTCAGAACGTCAACGAAGCGATGCGGCCGCTGTTTACCACCGGCGGAGAGGACAGAGCAGGACTTGGCTTTACAGTAATGCAGTCCTTTTGCGATCGCGTCAAGGTCACCTCTGCGCCGGGGAAAGGCACGACGGTGATATTAATAAAAAAGATCGCAGGTCGGACGAAATGGTAACAGCTGACCGTGAAAAAATGATCACCGATAATATAGGACTTGTTCATGCGATCGCCAACCGCTTTCGTTCCCGCGGCGCGGATTACGACGACCTGTTTCAGGCCGGTTGCGTGGGACTGATCAAAGCGGTTGACCGATTTGATGAAAGCAGAGGCTTTATGTTTTCAACTTATGCCGTGCCGGTGATCATGGGTGAGATCCGTCGGCTGTTCCGCGACGGCGGTGCTGTCAAGGTATCGCGCGCCATGAAGGAGCAGTCGCTGCGTGTGCAGACAGTGCGTGATGAGTTTATGCGTACTGCGCTGCGTGAACCGACTGTGACGGAGCTGTCTGAGCTGACAGGCATTGATGTGCCTGAGCTGTGCGAGATTCTGAATGTCATTACGCCGGTGCTTTCACTGAGTGTTGACAGCGACGAGGGAGGGGAGGAGCTGGATATTCCGGTGGATAACAGCGACAGCTTCTTTGAACGTATGGCAGTCAGGGAATTGCTTTCCCGACTTTCAGCACAGGAGCAGCAGCTATTGCAGCTGCGCTATTATCAAGGCAAAACGCAGTGCGAGGTCGCCGCCGTGCTGGGTATTTCTCAGGTGCAGGTCTCGCGCCGAGAAAAAGCGATCCTCAATAAGCTCCGCTCCGGTCTTTTATAAGCTAGTGATGTTTGCATCTTCGGCGCAAGTGATGTTGTTTGTTGTGCAAACAGTGATGTGATGTGTTTCCACTGCAGATTTTTTGCATATCATATATGTATTTCTGTTTTTTTAGTGATGTTTGCACCTTCGGCGCAAGTGATGTTGTTTGTTTTTGCAAACAGTGATGTTATGCGGCGTTGCCGCAAAGTGATGTGATGTGTTCCTCTGTCACGCGCAAAGCGCACATCACTCGCCGTAGGCGTACATCACGCACGCAGTGCGCATCACGTTCCGCACAGCGGGACACATCGTTCAAAAAAGCGCCTTTTGTCAGTAGACAAAAGACGCATTTTTTGATGGCAGGGGCAGAAGGACTTTCTTCTCAGCTATCGAAAGGTCCACTGGACCTTTCTCCCAATCGCGCCAACTGCGGCGGCGCTCTTGGAGTTCGTTTCAAGCCCTTCGCACTTCACGGAAGTGAAAAGAGACCGCATTAAGCGGTCTCTTTCCCCTTGGCAGGGGCAGAAGGACTTGAACCCTCGGCACGCGGTTTTGGAGCTTTGGCTGTAATATAAATCCAATATTAATAGCATACATTATTCATTAATATTCTTTGATAATCAATAATTAATTATTGCTAAATTGCAATTATTATTGGTGTTTATTCCAAAGCGCAAAGACCAAATAAAGTCCAAATCATTATTTATTTTCTGGTATGTATTTAATTGGTAATATTTTACCTTCCTCATTTCTAATGAAGATTTCAGGATAATAATATTTTGATAAATATTTATCGACTACTTCGCTTGGAATATCAATTAACTCATAGCCGTTGTCACCACATAAAAATGCATTTCCACCTGCGATAGTTATCATATTTCCATATTCATCATAAATCGCTCTGTTAAGTGTAGAACCGTTTATAAGCCCTTCTTCATTAACTACTGCAAAAACACCTTGCTCAATGCTTACAAGTTCTATCAACGATTTTTCACCTCTGTTGGAAACTAAATTTTGTAATGCTTTTAATCTATCACTTTTGATATCAACTTCAATTATTTTTGCGAATTTGTTAACAGGCAAATATAAAACTCTCATTTTATCTTTCATTTTTATTTCCTCCGCTTTTTAATATTTCAGCCAATGAATCTGAAGCTATTGCGTCTGCAGTTTTTAATTCGTGAGTATATACATTTAGCGTAGTTGAAGCAACTGAATGTCCTAACCTTCCTGCGACAGTTCTTATATCTACACCTTCGCTTATGAGCAAAGTTGCATTTGTATGTCTTAATCCGTGTAAGGTAATATCGGGCAAATTATTTCTTGCTGTGAATTTCCTAAGCCAAGAATAAGGGGTTGAAAGGTTCATAGGCAATCCATTCCATTGAGTGAATAATCTATCCGTCTCTACCCACTTATCTCCGACAGAGTTTCGCTGATTATCTTGCCATTTGTTGTAGTCCTTTAACATATGTAATAAATCGTTAGAAATCTTTATACTTCGTCTTGAGGATTTTGTTTTAACATCATCAGTGTAAGTTCCTCGTTCGGTTGAATACTGAGATGTTCTATTTATTGAGATTACTGCGTTTTCAAAGTCAATGTCCTTCCATTCTAAACCCATTAGTTCTCCTCTACGCATACCGCAGAAAATAAGTAAATTAAATATAAGCTTATATGGATACGGCTCACCATTAATAAGGTCAAGCATTTTTATAGTTTCTTCTTTATTAAGATACTTAATGTCACTCCTTTGTACTTTCGGCGTATCTATCCTGCGACACGGATTATACATTATATATCCCCACTTTACAGCCTTTTCAAGGACAGCAGATATAAAAGCGTGATAATGCTTAATTGTTTGCGGTGATAAGGCTCTAACCCTATCTTTTGGTTCAAATATGTCATTTAATTCTGTGTTTAAAGCATCTGCAATTTTCTTAGCTGTAGTATACGAAACAGGTGTTCCTTTTCTTGCACTCCGTAGCGTAGTATCTGATACGCCTGATACCGTGCAGAACCCTGAAATTGTAATTTTTAAATCACGTAGTAATCTATCTATGTCAATGCTCAAAAAGTATGAATTGACATTTTTAACCCCATTTTCAGAAAGGTTATTATAAAAGGTCAGTAAATGCTGTGGCTGTAAACGGTTAATCCTAATATGACCTATGCCTTGATATACCCTTTCCTTAAAACCTTTGTACCTCATTAAAGTTTTATGCCTAAGCTGTGGTTCAGCATAATCCTTGAACCATATTTCACAGAAATCCCGAAACTTAATATTACCGTTTGCAAGCTGACCTGATTTAACTTCTTCTTCAAACATTATTGCCTGCCTTTGCAGTTCTTTTTCAATTTGTTTTTCAGTCATATAAGGTGTAGGCTTCCAAGTCTTAGTTCTTACAATTTGCTTGTTTTCATAATCATATCCAAGGCTTACCCTAATCCTATATGAATTTCCTCTTTTTGTTATAGTAGCCATATATACAATTTTCCTTTCTTGTTTTATCTCCATAACCTCAAATACCGCCAGTATTGGCGGTATTATGGTTGATTAGAAACTGACGATATCCTCGTCAAAATCTTCACAGATGTTATTTGTATTGTCTGTAGTTTTAAGCGTATCCTCTAAGTTAACGGCATAGTCCGGTAGTTCCCTATAATTTTCATTATAGATAGAAATAACTGTACCAGCTGCTGTTGCCGTCGTTCTAAAAGATATTCCTACTGTTTCTAAGTTGCTCTTAATTCCATTAAGTCGCCTTGATAATACATTAGGCTGCTTTGGAAAATCAAAGCTCTTAAAACCGCTGTATTCACAATCTTTTAGTTTAAGCAATTCTGAATATAATTCTGAAACTTTTCCTTCCCACTCGGCACTATTAACCTTGGTATTCATAAATTTGATTATGAGGTCAGCAACAGTATCGGAGTTTAAAACTTCAATATTTTGTGAATTAATATTGTTTTTATACTCTTCTAAAAACTGATTGCCGAAATTTCCTAATGCTTCGCCTATCGCATATCCCCACCGACAAAAATCAGCCATTCGAGGCAACTTATCAAGCGAGATATTCTCGTAAATGTTCATCGCTTTGGACAACACATTAAAAATACCGCCGAGAATGAAAGGTAAATCCTTTTCAAACTCATTTTCAAGAGCCGTTAGTTCCTTTCGGTTTTCCTCTTTAATTCTTGAAAGTTCGATAAGTATAGCCCTGTCAAGTAAATCAGGTTTGGTAGCTACATTATTAATACCGTTTAACGCTATGCATTTTTGAAACTTATAAATGCAATCGTCGTTATCGGAATATAGCTTACGCTTTTGAATACCGTCGCCCGTGATTGCACGGCACAATATATCACTTATGTCATCACTAATGCTTGACACATTATCGAACGGTAAAAACCAATGCTTAGAAAGGTTTACTATCATATTGTCAAGGTTCTTGGGCATTGTTAAAGTATCAAGTTCTGATGGGTCAATAACCCTTTTCAGTAGCTTACAAGCCGTGCTCTTTGCTGCTCCTTTTTCGCCGTAGAAAATCGGCATTGGATGCGGTATTCCTGGTACAAAGCAGGAAATCATCCAACATAGGAAAAGGATTTTATTGCTCGAAATATTAATATAATTAAGTATCCGAACAACATCGCCATCAGGATTTGGTTCAACCTGAGATTTATGATGAGCGTGTCGTATAAAGATTGAAGGTGGATTACTATCCACACTCCAACCAGCTTTATTAATATTGACAGCTTCCCAATTTGGGTTAGTAAGGCAATAATAAAAACAATCATTGTAACAAGCTACCCTTGTAGATACCTCAACACTATCTGCATTATCGTATTTAGCGTTTGCAGATAGAACAGTAATTACCTGAGACATAATATCTTTTTTACACACTTTACGACTACTGTCATAATAAAGTTTTGTAATATATTCTTTAAACTGACCGCTATTAATATTGACAACTTCCCTATGGTTATTTCTCAGAATTACAGCATAAGGGTTGTTAATATTATCATGAAAAAATGTAATTCCAGAAGCGAGTACAAGTCTGATAATCTGCTCAGCTTGACTCTCTTTTTCAGTTGAAGTTGTATCTAATGATTCACTTTCGCTAGAAAAATAATTTTCAATGTCAAGCTCTGGCAACATTTTTATTTCTTCCATAGAATGACCTTTTTCAAGCCAATCATAAACATCTTCTTTCTCTTCAAGGTCATTAAGTTTGATTACTCTGGCATAAGGAAGGTTTTGTTTGATTGTAAAGGCATACTTGAAACCAGGTTTGTCATTATCAGGCAAGATAATTACTTCTTTGTCTTTGAAATACTTATTATAACTATCATACCATGGAGATTTTGCCCCTGTATCGAGTGTAGTAGCTGTATATCCAAGCTGAATTAACTTATTTGCACATTTTTCACCTTCTACAAAATAAATTGTATCTGCACCTATTACAGCAGGGAGATTGTAAGGAACACTATTGCAAGTTTTTCCTCGTTCTCCATTGGGAGTTTCAAACAGAAAACTTTTTTTGCCGTCCTTCTTGTAAAACTTAATTTTTCTGTAGAGTGTATTTTCAAATTCATCCTGATAATCATATGCTTCTCCTTCGTTATTTAAAATATGGTCATTTTTTCCAATATACATATCTTTCTTATCAAATGATAAAGCAGACAGTATATCTTCATATCTGCAACCAGCGTGGCAGTTAAGTAAAATTCTATTTTCGTCAACCTTAATTGAAAGGCTTGGGTTGTTGTCATCATGTGCAGGACAGCAAGCAGTATACTGTCCTTTTGATGTTTCCTTAACCTTATTTAAAAAAGAAAGAAATTCATTTATATTATTAAACATTAGCAACACCCGCCTTTCTGTAATTAGAATAATCTATTTTAGTTGATATAGGTCTAATAGTGCCTGAATCATTATTAATAGAACACTCATTACAAAGGTAATTTTCCAGAATGTCCATATTAATTAGATTTTTTCTTCCTGCTTTAGATACAGGAATTTTACCTGATACTGTTAATGTTCGGATAAAGTTTTTAGAAATAGCAGTATTAGGGTCTAGAGACTTAATTTCATTGTAAGCCTCCTCAATTGTCCTCATTCGAGGAATGTTATTGTTTTGCATATAATTTTACCTCTTTTAATTATCAAATTTCTCTTGCCTTTTACTGCTAAATGTTGTATTATAATATTATAAAAGACAAGAGACTTACGACTTGTTTTGCTGTTTAAGCACTGGTACTGCTTAAACAGCATTTTTCATTTTATACGCTGAATCGGCTAAAAAAGTCACCTCATTTCTGCCGCTTTTATTTGCGTGGCTTAATTATAAGCCCTCACAGTAAATTCGTAAAGCCCGAACTTTACCGACATAATGTTATAATAATATTAACATCTTCAGAATAATTATTAATTATTCTATAATAAATTTATTGACAAGTTAATTATTATAGAATATACTGTATTTAAACAAATATAGTTTCTAAAATGAGGTGTTAAAATGTCAATTTACAACGAACAAATTAAATTGAAAAATTTAAAAAAAGCTAGAAAAAAGAAGGGATTAACACAACAAAAACTTGCAGATTTAGCCCAAACTACTAAATCATCCATATCAGATTATGAAAAAGGTAAAGCAGCACCAAGAGCCGATACCCTTGTAAATATTGCTAAAGCACTAGATGTATCTCTTGACTGGCTCTGTGGTTTTACCGAAGAATATTCATACATTCAAAATGTTGTTAGTTCATTTATTTTGATTCTTGATGTGTGTAAACCGTCAATTGCCATAAACAACAATATAGTTTCTCTGACCTTTGATACTGACACTAAGGATATTTCATCAAAAGAAATATTTGATTTTATAGATAAATATAAAAGCTTGATGACATTCAGAGATAACAAAAATGTTGATGTAACTACATATGAAGGTATCAGGGATGATTTACTTAAAAGATACAAAGACCTTCCAAAATATCCTGACTATAATGTTTTAAAGGAATTTGAAGATTAGAATTATGTATATATAATTTTGATTTTGATGATATTCATTTTTAAAACCGCCATATGAAAAAGCCTGTTATAGTAATAAGAATGAAGATATTGGTGATATTGGTGATATTGGTGGTTTTTTAGAATTTAATTTTTAACTCTTGACTATTATGTCGAGAGTTATTTTTTTCATAAAAAATAAACCTTCCCGAAAAAACATCAAAAAGGTTCAGCTAATTGTTAATATTGATATTTTATTTCTTATATGCTATAATGAATATGCCAAATAATTTTCCTAATTGAATATTTTTTCCAAATAATAAGGGAAGTACTATTTTTATCTCTTGGTAAAAATGCAGCTTCTTTTATTCAGGTGCTTCTTTTTATTTGGAATACTTGGGAAAATTGTTTGGCGACAATCGAAGTCTGCGTTTTATTGCGTATGGCTTCGGCTGTGCGCATTTTTTATTTTAGTATATCTTTTGAGGTGAACGTATGGAACAGGAAAACAAAAAGCAAAATAATGAGAAATCAAAAAAGAGCATAGTTAGTAAAGTGGTTATAATCATCATATTACTACTCTTAATGTTTGGTATTTCGTTTTTAGTTGCCAATTATGTACATAAAAATAGTAGTATGCCTGTAAGTGCAACGGTAGAAAACGGACTTTCTGCGTACGAGCTTGCTCAAAAGTACGGCTATGACGGAACGTTGGAAGAATGGCTTGCTTCCTTGAACGGAAAATCAGCATACGATATTGCTGTTGAAAACGGTTTTAGCGGTACAGAAAAAGAATGGCTTAATTTCGTTGAGGCAAACAGCAAGCAAACTCCTGCGACTATAAAGGACGCTAATTTTAATTCTAACGGCGATTTAATAATTACCCTTTCAGACGGAACGCAGATTGATGTTGGTAAGGTTGCAGGCTCTGACGGAAAGAACGGAGCAAACGGCAAAAATGGCACCAACGGACAAGATGGCACCAATGGTAAAAATGGTTCCAACGGTAAGGATGGTATCAATGGTAAGGATGGTATCAACGGCAAAGACGGTGCTGATGGTAAGGACGGTCAAAACGGAGTTGACGGAATTAACGGTACTAACGGGCGTGATGGCACAAATGGTACTGACGGTGTCAACGGAACAAACGGTAGAGATGGCGTTGACGGTCAGGACGGCAGAGGTGTTTCTGCTGCAAGTGTCAATGCTGACGGTGAATTAGTGCTAACCTTCTCTGACGGTAGCTCGGTCAATCTTGATAAAGTAGTAGGCACGAACGGCATTGACGGAGTTAGTGTAACCAATTCTGAAATTAATACGAATGGCGAATTAGTGCTTACTTATTCTAATGGACAGTCGGCAAATCTCGGTATTGTTGTAGGTGCTAACGGACAAGACGGAAGAGATGGCACAGATGGTACAAACGGTCGTGATGGTGTTGATGGTCGAAATGGTGTTGACGGTCAAGATGGTATCAGCATTACAAGTTCTGTAATCAACGCCAACGGAGAGTTGATACTCACTTACTCAGATGGCAATACTGCAAATCTCGGCGTTGTCGTTGGAGCAAACGGCAGAGACGGAAGAGATGGTACAAATGGTATAGACGGTACTAACGGCACAGATGGTGTAGGTATCTCAACTATTAATATCACAAGTGAAGGCAATCTTGAAATTACCTTAACCACAGGAACAACACTTGAACTTGGAAAAATCGTGGGTGCTGACGGACAAGATGGACGTGACGGTATTAATGGTATTGATGGTTCTAATGGCAGTGACGGCGTTGGAATTTCCAATACAAGCATTAATGAAAATGGCGAATTAGTTATTACCTATTCTGACGGAACTACTGTCAATCTTGGTGTCGTTAAAGGACAAAACGGTGCTAATGGCACTGACGGCAGCAACGGTCAAGACGGAATTGACGGACAAGACGGCATAGGCATTTTGAATTCAAGCATTGATGGAAGTGGAAATCTTGTTATTACATACACGGATAATACTTCCGTAAATCTCGGAAAGATCGTAGGTCGTGACGGTGTTGACGGTACTAACGGACGAGATGGTAGAGACGGTGATGATGGTCAAAACGGTCAAGACGGAATAGGTATCAGCGATGTAGCAATTAACGCTTCGGGCGAACTTGTTCTTACAATGTCCGATAATCAAGTTATCAACCTTGGTAATATCAAAGGTGCAAAGGGCGATAAAGGTGAAAACGGTACAAACGGAAGCAACGGTCAAGACGGTCAAAATGGCTCTGACGGTGTTGGCATTGCTGATGTTACAATCTCTGAATTAGGTGCATTAACTGTTACTCTTACAAACGGTACAGTCCTTAATCTCGGTAATGTCAAGGGTGCTGATGGTATCGGCATTGCAAGAAGTGAGATTAATGCAGATGGTGAGCTTGTGCTTACATACTCGGATGGTACGGTTTCAAATCTTGGTAAAATACTTGGAAATGACGGTGCTGACGGTTTAGGTATAAAATCCGTAACCCTCTCAAGCGAAGGTGAATTGATAATTACCATGAGCGACAACTCTGTTACCAACCTTGGCTACATCAAAGGTGAAAAAGGCGACAAAGGTGATAAGGGTGACAAGGGCGAAAAAGGCGATGACGGCAGAGGCATAGCTAATATGCAGTTAGTAAACGGTGAACTTATTGTTACTTATACTGATGGCACAACTGACAATCTCGGTAGTATAACAAGTGATGTAAATCCAGATGAATATAAGCTCGTATTTACATTTACAGGCGATAATACTGTAAGTGTAAAGATAAACGATAACTACAAAAACAATGTTGAAAGTATTGTTATTCCATCAACCTATCAAGGAAGAACTGTGGCTAGTATAGAAGATAATGCGTTTAAGGATTGCACATATTTAAAATCTGTTACCATACCTGACACAATTGTAACTATAGGTGAATACGCATTTAGTAATTGTAGTGAATTAACAGGAGCGATTTTGCCGAATTCTGTAACAACACTTGGCAGCTTTGCATTTAGTGGATGTTCTAAATTGAGTAGCATAATTATTTCCAATAATATTTTGCGTCTGGAAGACAGAACTTTTAACGGTTGCGTTGCTCTTAGTTCTATTACCATACCTGCATCTGTTGAATACATACATCACTGGGCATTTAACGGTTGTTGCGATACTCTTAATAGTATAACATTTGAAAAAACTACTGGATGGTCAAGATGTCTTTATCAAAATAGTAGCACTTGGCTATCAGTAAACTCTTCTATGATTGCAAATTCGCAGACAGCAGCAAGTTTGTTTTTTGAAGAAAATAACAATGTTCCATCAAAAAGATATGCGTACAACTGGAGAAATAATGGATAAAAAAACAGCCTTTTAGTAAAAGACTAAAAGGCGGAAAAGTTAAATGTTATAGTGAAACTTAAAAGGTTCTCTCGATTGCGTAAGTTGAGTTACCTATAAAGACCTCAACACCACCGTCGCCGAGTTCAACAACATCAATATCATAATCTTCAAGTTCGTGTACTGATTTAAGAAATGCTTTGAGAACATCGGCACCACACTCAAACGGCTGGTTTCTCTCTGCGATTTCTTCGGCTGATAAAATTCTTCTTACCATAGTCGGTCTCCTTTCTTTAATTTTTGAAAAGAGATAATCACATTTCGGTTAAATGGCTTATGTTCAATATATCACGCAGACGGTTTCAGAGTGATACAGGGAAGCATAAGAAATTATTTCTTTCTTCAAAAATATATAAGGTTTTGACGGTAAACTGAATAAGAGGTAGAGCAACCCTTCAAAAGCTGAAACAAGGTTTTGAGGGGTTGTTTTTATGTTGAGAAAAATTTTTCAAAAAAATATTAAAAATAACATCTGTTTTAGTTTATACCAGAGTCAAGGCAGAGAACGGAGGAAACACCCTGTTTAAGCGGTAAAACCTATAAAAGAAACAGTTGAATTCTTTTCCTTTATAACATATAATACGCTACATCATAATACCAAAGGGGGAAGCAGTAATGATTTACGGCTATGCAAGATGTTCAACTAACGAGGACTTACAGGATATAAAAAGGCAAGTCAGAGAGTTAATTCAAATGGGTGTTCCTGAAGAGAATATCTACAAGGAATATCAAAGCGGAACAAAGGTTGACCGTGTTGAACTTGACAGGCTGACCCGAGCCGTAGGCGAGGGGGATAGTATTATCACAACCGAAGTCAGCAGAATTACACGCAGTACAAAGCAGTTATGTGAGATAGTTGAATTTGCAAAGGAAAATCACATTAAACTTGTATTTGGTAATTTTGTTGTTGATTGCAGTAAAGAGCTTGACCCTATGACAGAGGGTATGCTTAAAATGATGGGTGTATTCAGCGAGCTTGAAAGGAATATGACAAGTCAGCGAGTAAAAAGCGGTATGCAGAACGCAAGAGCAAAGGGCAAGCAGATAGGCAGACCAAATACAACCGTTGAGGATATACCTCAAATCTTTTACAGACACTATCCTAAATACAAAAGCGGAGAAATTAACAAGGCTGAATTTTCAAGGCTTTGCGACCTCTCCTATCCTACAATATTCAAATATATTAAAATCGTTGAGAATTAATTTTATAATTTAACTTTTATATTTATCTGTTTAGAACAATGGTATAAAGACCAAATAAAGACCAAGTTGATAATATTACAAAATAATAATAAAAAGAAAAAACCTGTAAACTTGCTTGTTTACAGGTTTTCCTTGTGGCAGGGGCAGAAGGACTTGAACCCTCGGCACGCGGTTTTGGAGACCGCTGCTCTACCAACTGAGCTATACCCCTAAATATTCTGTTTCGCAACGGATATACTATAACAGATTTTTGACGGAAATGCAAGTGTTTTTTTCGATTTTGTCTTTTCCGTCCTTTTTTCTGTTCTGTTTTTTGGCGCAATTTTGGTGACTGTGAAATCGAGGTTGACATTTTTGCCCTAGATATTGTATAATGCACTATGTATGTATACATCTTGTTGGAGGTGTCAACTTGGCAAAAAAAGCTTATGATAATGAGAGCATCAAGTCCTTAAAGGGCGCTGATCAAGTGCGGCTGCGTCCGGCTGTCATCTTTGGCTCGGACGGTATCGAGGGCTGTGAACATTCTATTTTTGAGATCATGTCTAACTCGATCGACGAGGCGCGAGAGGGCAGGGGTAATAAGATTATCGTTACCCGTTTCCTTGACGGTTCGGTAGAGATCCAGGACTTTGGCGCCGGTATTCCGGTGGAATATAACGAGCGTGAAAAGGAATATAACTGGAAGCTGCTGTTCTGTACGCTGTATGCCGGCGGTAAATACGACAATAACAGCGGTGCGAATTACTCCTTTTCGCTCGGATTAAACGGTCTCGGCCTTTGTGCTACGCAGTTCGCAAGCGAATATATGGACGCGGAGATCAAGCGCGACGGCTTTCGTTATAACCTGCATTTTGAAAAAGGTAAAAACAAGGGCGGGCTGAAAAAAGAGCCTTACGGAAAGCGCGGCGATACCGGCACGAAAATCCGCTGGAAGCCTGATCTTTCCGTCTTTACCGACATCAATGTGCCGGTGGAATTCTATCAGGAAACGATCAAACGCCAGGCGATCGTGAACGGCGGCATCTCGTTTGTTTTTAAGAATCAGCTGACGGCTTCTCAGTTTGAAACGACGGAATACCGCTACGAAAACGGTATTCAGGATTATGTAAAGGAGCTGGCCGGTGAGGACGCTTTTACAACGCCGCAGTATTGGGAATGCGAACGCGTCGGGCGCGACCGTGCCGATCTGAACGATTATAAGCTGAAGATCACCGCCTGTCTTGCCTTTTCTAATAAAACGCAGCGCAAGGAATATTATCATAATTCCTCTTTTTTGGAGCACGGCGGCTCGCCGGAAAAGGCGTTTCGCTCTGCGTTCGTGAACCAGATCAATGCGTATCTGAAGGCGAATAATAAGCTGAATAAAACTGATACGGCCATCAACGCACAGGATATCGAGGAATGTGTGATTTTTGTGGTGTCCAGTTTTTCCACGCAGACGTCGTATGAAAACCAGACGAAAAAGGCGATCACGAATAAATTCATTCAGGACGCGATGACAGAATTTTTCCGTCAGCAGCTGGAGATTTATTTTATTGAAAACAAGCTGGATGCGGATAAGATCACCGAGCAGCTGCTGATCAATATGCGCTCCCGTATCAAGGCGGAAAAAACGCGCAAAAATTTAAAAACCACTCTCCAGGCGAAGGTGGATATGACGAACCGTATCCAAAAGTTCGTTGACTGCCGCTCGAAGGATGTGAACGAACGCGAGATCTTTATTGTGGAGGGCGATTCTGCACTGGGCGCCTGTAAGCAGGCGAGAGACGCGAACTTTCAGGCGTTGATGCCGGTGCGCGGTAAGATCCTGAACTGCCTGAAATCGGACTATGACAAGATCTTTAAAAGCGATATTATCACGGATCTGATCAAAGTGCTCGGCTGCGGCGTGGAGGTCAAAAGCAAAGCAGCGAAGGACGTCTCTATGTTCGACATGGACAACCTGCGCTGGAGTAAGATTATGATCTGTACCGATGCTGATGTGGACGGCTTCCAGATCCGCACGCTGATATTGACCATGATCTACCGATTAATGCCGAAGCTCATCGAAGCCGGCAAGGTCTATATCGCGGAGTCACCACTCTATGAGGTCACCTGTAAGGACCAGACCTATTTCGCCTATAACGAGGTGGAAATGGACGCGATCAAAGCCGAGCTGGACGGTAAAAAGTATACGGTTCAGCGCTCTAAGGGTCTTGGTGAGAACGAGGCGGATATGATGAACCTGACGACGATGAATCCGGCAACGCGCCGTCTGATCAAGGTTAAGCCGAGCGACGCGCAGGCCACGAGCGAAATGTTTGACCTCCTGCTGGGCGATAACCTCGACGGTCGTAAGGAATATATCGCAGATTACGGACATCTGTATATTGATGCCGCGGACGTTTCGTAAGGGAGGAAGGTATTATGGCAAGAAAAAAACGCAATACTCCCGAGACGGTCAGCACGAACGCGCTGGCCGATAACGTCCATATTCAGGGCGCCGGCTCGGTAAAGGACGAACACATTGTCGATACACTGACGTCCAACTATATGCCTTATGCGATGAGCGTTATCCTTTCGCGTGCAATTCCGGAGATCGACGGCTTTAAGCCCTCTCACCGTAAGCTGCTCTATACCATGTATAACATGGGCCTGCTGCAGGGCGGAACGATTAAGAGCGCGAATATCGTCGGCAGAACGATGCAGCTCAACCCTCACGGCGACGCTTCTATTTACGAGACGATGATCCGTCTGTCACGCGGCAACGAGAGCCTCCTGTATCCGTATGTGGAATCCAAGGGTAACTTCGGTAAAGCCTATTCCAAGAACATGATGTACGCCGCGTCGCGTTATACGGAAGCGAAGCTGGCGCCGATTGCGAAGGAGCTTTTTGAGGATATTAATAAAAACACGGTTGACTTTGTAAACAATTATGACAATACGATGAAGGAGCCGACGCTGCTGCCGGTGACGTTTCCGTCTGTTTTGGCGAATGTCACGACCGGTATCGCTGTCGGTATGGCTTCCTCCATTGCTTCGTTTAACCTGCGTGAGCTGTGTGAGACAACTGTCGCACTGATCAAAAACCCGGAGCATGCTATTAGCGAAACCCTGCTTGCGCCCGATTTTGTCGGCGGCGGTTACATCATTTATGACCGCGAGGAGCTGGAAAAGATCTATGCTACCGGCAGAGGCTCTGTCCGCGTTCGGGCAAAGTATGCCTACGATAAGGCTTATAACTGTATCGATATCACGGAAATTCCGCCTACGACCACGTCAGAGGCAATCATCGATAAGATTGTGGAGCTGGTGAAGGGCAATAAGGTCAAGGAGCTGTCCGATCTTCGTGATGAAACCGACTTGAAGGGCTTGCGTATCACACTGGATCTGAAGCGCGGCACCGATCCGGATAAGCTGATGACGAAGCTGTATAAGCTGACACCGCTCGAGGATACCTTCTCCTGTAACTTCAACGTGCTGGTAAAGGGCTATCCGAAGGTGCTCGGCGTCGGTGATATCCTCAAGGAGTGGATCGATTTTCGCTTAGAATGCGTCAGGAGGAGAACGCAGTTCACGCTCGATAAAAAGGCGGAGCGGCTGCATCTGCTGCGCGGCTTGGAAAAGATCTTGCTGGATATTGATAAGGCGATCAAAATCATCCGCGAGACGGAATCGGAGGCGGAGGTCGTCCCGAATTTAATGATCGGCTTCGGTATCGATAAGGTACAGGCGGAGTACGTGGCGGAGATCAAGCTGCGCCACCTGAACCGTGAATATATCCTTAAGCGCACCAAGGATATTGAGGAGCTGGAGAAGGAGATCGCAGAGCTGGAGGCGATCCTTGGCAGTAAGAATAAGCTCAAGCGTATTATCATTAAGGAGCTGGAGGCTGTTGCTGATAAGTACGCCGGCGAACGCCGCAGCCAGATCCTTTATGAAGTCGAGGAGTTTGACGCAACGCAGGCGGTCGAGGTTCCTGACTATCCCGTTACGCTGTTCATTACGAAGGAGGGCTATCTCAATAAGATCAGAACGGCCAACCTGCGCATGAGCGGCGAGCAGAAGGTGAAGGAGGGCGACGCGGTAGCGCGCACCTTTGAATGCTCCAACCGCGACGAGCTGCTTGTCTTTACCGATAAAGCGCAGGTCTATAAAGCGAAGGTAGACGATTTTGCCGACTCAAAAGCCTCTGTGCTCGGTACCTTTGTTGCCGGTAAGCTGGAGATGGAGCCGGACGAGAAAATTGTCTTTATCTGTGTTCTTCGCGAATATAAGGGCTTTATGATCTTTGCCTTTGAGAACGGCAAGGTCGCTAAGGTAGATATTACGGCGTATCAGACAAAGACGAACCGTAAGAAGCTGCTTAAAGCCTATTCTACGAAAGCGCCGCTTGCTGCGATGGAATACCTAGAGGAAGACACAGAGCTGGTACTGTCCTCCACCAGCGGCCGGATGCTGCTGTTTAATACGGCTTCTATCACTGCGAAAACGACGAAGGATACGATCGGTGTTGCCGTCATGACGCAAAAGAAGAACGCCCGCGTGGATGCCATACACTTTTATCAGGAGGGCGAGTTTGAAAAGCCTTGGCGCTTCCGCACGAAAAACCTGCCGGCTGCCGGCGCGCTGCCGGGACCGGCTGATAATACCGCGCAGCTTACTTTTTAATTATTTAATAAATTGAAAAAAAGGCTTGCATTATGGGTTTTCTTGTGTTATAATGCGTTAGTGCTAAAATTCTATGGAGGTTTACAATATGCTCTGGTATCATTATGTATTCGGATCAATTTTAATTGTTGCGTCAATTATTATAACTATCGTTGTGCTGATGCAGGAGGGTCGTAACCAGAACCTTTCCGGCGTTATCGGCGGACCGTCCGATAACTACGGCGGCAAGGCGAAGGGCAGAACCGTTGACAGCAAGCTTGAAAAATTAACGAAATGGTTGATCGCCGTTTTCTTTGTGATCGTTCTTGCTGCATTTCTTGTTTTCTTGTTTGTTGTATAACAATAGTGTGATATGACCTTGCGTTATGCAGGGTCATTTTTCATTTACTGTTAGGGGAGAGTAGCATTGCACTATATTATTTTTGACCTCGAGTGGAATAATGCCTATAATTATTCCTCTCGCAAGTTTATGAATGAAATTATCGAAATCGGTGCCGTTAAGCTGGATGAGTCCCTCGAGATCGTCGATACCTTTAAAACGCTGGTGATTCCGCAGTATACCAAAAAGCTGTCCTCACGCTGTAAGCGTATCACCAAGATCACCAACGAGGAGATCAAGGAGAACGGTATCGGCTTCCACGAGGCGTTCCGCGACTTTGCGCGCTGGAGCGGCAGCAGCGATAACGTGTTTATGTCTTGGAGTAATTCAGACCTGTACGTGCTGGCCAATAATTTTATTGAAAATACCGGCAGCCCTGCCATCAAATTTATCCGCTATTACTGCGACGCGCAAAAATACTGTATGTCTTTTATTCACCGTGAACCGGGCGAAGCCAATAATCAAATCAGCCTGGCGCACTGCGCGGAGATGTTTGATATTGAGGTGGATACCGAGGCGCTGCATCGCGCGCTGGCGGACTGTTATGTGACGGCGGAATGTTTGCGTAAGGTCTACGACCGTGAAAAGCTGGAGCGCTATATTAAGCCCTGCGACAAACACTTTTTTGAACGCCTGTTTTTCAAGCCGTTCTATATCACGCAGCCACTGTACGGCCGCTTTGACGTCTACGACGTACCGGTAAAATGTCCGCGCTGCGGCGCTGAGATGCCGACGCCGAAAACCTACGAGGTGCAGAATAAGTCCTTTAAGGGCGCCACGACCTGTCCGGAATGCACGAAGTCCTACTGGATGTTTATCCGTGCCAAAAAGCTGTATGACGATATTGCCGTAAAGACGACGTATGTCGAAATGAACAGTAAAAAAGCGCGGCGTATGCGGCGCAACGACGGAAAATTGCCGAAATCCGGCCAGCGGAAAAGCTAAATTGTAAATATTTTGTAATTTTTCTTTATTTTTTAGAAAATATATTATATAATATTGAAAATTGTTTGAACTATCGGATGACTGATAGCAAAGGAGTTTTAAAATGGCTTCTAAAGATTATGATGATCTGCTCGAATCGTTCATGAACAATTCTCAAAAGGTTTATAATGACGATAAGGACGATCATGAAAAAAACGGCGGCAGGCTTCCCAGCTCTTATAACGTCTCCTCTAACGGCGACCGTCAAAAGCGTGACGTAAAGTCGAAGAACGGCGACGCCCGTCATGCCAAGGGCGGTAAAAAGAAAAGCAAAAAAGCCCCCCGTCCCGTAAAAGAAAAGCCCTTTGTGCTGCGGTTGATCGGCGGCTTCTTCCGCCTTGTGCTGGCGCTGCTGATGATCGGCGGCGTGGTCAGCCTTGTATGCGCGAGTGTGATCGTGATCTACGGCTATACCTTTGTGCAAGGCGATAAGGTGTTTGATCTGGATAAGGAAAAGTATTCGCAAAACCAGACCTCCTTTATTTATGCTTACGATAATAACGACGACCTGGTGGAGATCACCCGTCTGCACGGCGAGGAAAACCGTATTTGGCTGAACCTTGACGAAATGAACGTGAACCTGCAGTACGCCTTTATTTCCTGCGAGGATAAGCGTTTTGAGGAGCATCACGGCGTTGACTGGCAGCGCGTCGGCGGCGTTATCGTCCGTCCGCAGAACGTCGGTCAGGGCGGTTCTACGATCACCCAGCAGCTCATTAAAAACCTGACGGATGAGAACGACGTTACTTTTGTGCGTAAGTTTAATGAGATTCTCTCCGCCTTAAACCTTGAAAAGCATTATACGAAGGATCAGATCATCGAGGCGTACCTCAATA
Organism: Eubacterium sp.; assembly: GCA_017463985.1. Lineage (GTDB taxonomy): Bacteria > Bacillota > Clostridia > Oscillospirales > Acutalibacteraceae > Eubacterium_R. The sequence goes on from JAFUEH010000014.1 coordinate 88,849, forward strand.
CGATCTATCTGTCTCACGGCTGCTACGGCGTTAAGACGGCGGCGGAAACCTACTTTGGCAAGGAAGCGAAGGACCTGAACATTGCCGAATGTGCGTGCCTTGCGGCCATCACGAAGGCGCCGACGCGGTACGATCCGCTCCTGAACCCCGATCAAATCAATCCGGCGAACGGCAAATCGCGCCGTAACTGGATCATTGACGAGATGTATCTCAACGGCTTTATCACCGAGCAGGAGTGTGAGGAAGCGAAAAATTACGAAATGGTCTATACCAATTCCGAAAATTATCAGGGCTCGCAGATCGAAAGCGATGTCATCACGACGGAGGAGGCGACCATCAATTCGTACTATACCGACTATGTGATCGACGAGGTCATCGCGGATCTGCAAAAAATGGGCTATAGCGCGAAGAAATCCAAGGATATGATCTACGGCGGTGGCCTGAAGATCTATACGGCGATCGACTTTGAAATTCAAGAAGCGATCGAGGACATCTACGAAAATTACGTTAAAATGCCCGACGAGACCGTGCAGGGCGCTTGTGTGATCATGGACTATCACGGCCGCATCTTAGGCATTGTCGGCGGCACGGGCGAAAAGACCGGTAACCGCGTCTTTAACCGCGCATGGCAGGCGAAGCGTCAGCCAGGTTCTACGATCAAGCCCGTCGCGGTGTATGCGCCGGCGCTGGAGAAATCGCTGAACGATAAAAATACAGAGATCTACTGGTCTACGCCGGTACAGGATTCACCGCTGATGGAGGTGGACGGCAAGAAGTGGCCGACGAACTACGACGGCGGCTATTCCGGCAATCCTGTCACGATCCAAAAGGCGATCGCGGAGTCTATGAATACCGTTTCTGCCCGTGTGGTGGATATGATCGGTCCGTCCTACAGCTATGATTTCATGATCAACCGTTTCCATATCACGACGCTTGATGTCTTTGACGAGGACTATGCGCCGATGGCGACCGGCTCACTAACGAACGGTGTGTCTGTGCTGGAAATGACGGCGGCTTATCAAGCCTTCGGCAACGGCGGTTATTATTATGAGCCTTATGCGTATTATAAAATTGAGGATTCGCAGGGCAATGTCCTGATCGAAAAAGCGCCGGAGAATACGCGCGAGGTCGCGCTGTCACCGAATACGGCCGGCGTGATGAATAAGCTGCTGCAAACGGTCAGCACAGAGGGTACCGGTACCTCCTTCCGTATCAGCGGTGTAGAAAATTTTGCTAAAACCGGTACAACGACCGATAATAAAGACAGATGGGTTATTGCCGGTACGCCGGAATATCTTTGCGGCGTCTGGTACGGCTACGACCAGCCGAAGAAGATCCGCTATTCACTGTCGAATAACCCGGCCGGCGTGATCTGGAAAGAGGTCATGCAAAACGTCTACGAGGTCAAGCCAAAGGATATTGAAAAGTTTGACCTGCCGGAGGGTGTCGTACAGCGCGAGTATAGTCCGAGTAACGGTAAGCTCTGTCGCGGCAGCGGTCGGTATGGCTGGTTCGATGAAAACAACCTGCCTGGCTGGACGACCTATACGCCGCCTACCCAAGCGACCACGGCGGCTGAAAGCGAGGCTGCCGAGGGTGAACAGCCTGCGGCGGAGGCTACGACGGCGGCTGCTGCAGAACCGGCAGAGCCTGCAGCGGAACCTGCCGGTGACGATCCGGGCGAATAAGCAGCATACCAGTAATTTCAGTAGGAGGGCTTTGCCCGGCATCTTCGGATGTTGAGCGTTGCCCTCCTGTTTGCCATCATGATGAGAACAGGAAAGGGGAGGAAAGCATGAAGATCATGGCGATCGATTACGGCGATGTCAGGACAGGCGTGGCTTTTTGCGACGTCCGCGAGGTGCTTGCCTCTCCGTATACCGTCATAAAAGAAAGCTATCAGCCGAAGCTGGTGCAGTCGCTGGAGCAGATCATTGAAAAAGAAAAGCCGGAAATGCTGGTGATCGGTCTGCCGCGGAATATGGACGGGTCTTACGGCTATCGGTGCGAGGAATGTCGGTCGCTCGGTGAAGCCCTCTCCGCCGTTGTATCGCTCCCGATCGAGTACCAGGACGAGCGGCTGACGACCGTACTGGCGCACCGGACGCTGAGCGATAATAACGTCCGCGGCAAAAACCGAAAGGCGGTCGTCGACGCCGTCTCTGCAGTGATGATTCTCGAAAGCTTTTTGGATAAAAGAAAGCATAACTGACGGCAGGTGACCGTACCATTATATATGGTATTTTCACTGGGTTCCTGTCAGATCAAAATTGAATTTTCATTTATGTTAATGCTGTCGTTCGCCTTGGCGATCGGCACGCCGCAGCTGTTGTGGGTACTGCTCTTTGCTTCGCTGCATGAGCTGGGACACCTGCTAGTGTTGTGCCTTTTCGGCGGCAAACCGGCGCGCCTGACCGTAGCTTTTTACGGCGTAGGACTGTGTACCGCGTCGCGGCTGAACCGATGGCAGGAGCTGCTGTTCCTGCTGGCCGGTATCGGGGTGAACGCACTGTTTTTCTCCTTGCGCATACATCCCGAGGTCAACGGCCCGTTGCTGCTGATCAACGCATTGCCGATTGTTCCGCTGGATATGGGACGCGCCGTGTCCCTTTTTTTACCGTACAGGCTCTGTCGTGCTGTTGCCGTCGCTTTTTTTATCTTACTGGTAGCGGCGGCGGTGTGGCTGCGTAACCTGTCGTTGGCGGCGATCGCAGGCTATATTCTTGTATTTAGCTTAAAAGAAGAATTGACATAAATAAGAATTGACATAAGGCTGTCCGCAAGGGCAAGGTGTATTTATGATTAAAAAAGAGGTTGAAAAAATTCTGCAATATGTCCAGAAGCCGGCGCGCTACGTCGGCGGCGAGCTGAATTCCGTCGTCAAAAACGCGGACGAGGTTGCGCTGCGCTATGCCTTCTGCTTTCCTGATACTTATGAGATCGGCATGAGCCACCTCGGTATGAAGATCCTTTACGGCTTAGTCAATGCGCGTGAGGACGCATGGTGCGAGCGTGTGTTCGCGCCCGATGTGGATATGGAGGAGCAGATGCGCCGCCACGGCGTTCCGCTGTTTGCGCTGGAATCCGGCGATTATATCCGTGATTTCGATATGATCGGCTTTACGCTGCAGTATGAGCTTTGCTATACGAATGTGCTGAATATGCTCGATTTGGCCGGTGCGCCGCTCTTTTCTAAGGACAGAACGGACTTGGCGCCGCTGGTCGTTGCCGGCGGTCCGTGCGCGTGTAATATCGAGCCGATGGCGGACTTCTTTGACCTCGTGTTTTTGGGCGACGGCGAGGAGAGCACAAACGCCGTGCTGGATCTGCTGAAGGAATGTAAGCAGGCAGGCTGCAGCAAGCATGAATTTCTGCTGCGTGCAAAGGACATCACGGGCGTCTACGTACCATCGTTTTATGACGCTACGTATAACGAAGACGGCACGGTGCGTGCGGTGACTCCGCGCTACGGTGCGCCGGATAAGGTAAAAAAAGCCGTTGTCAGCGACCTGAACACTGTTTATTATCCTGATAAGTTTGTCGTGCCGTTTATTCAGATCGTGCACGACCGCGCGGTAGAGGAGATCTTCCGCGGCTGTATCCGCGGCTGCCGTTTTTGTCAGGCAGGCTTTATTTACCGCCCGATCCGTGAAAAGAGTGTGGAGACGATCAACCGCCAGTCACAGGCGCTGATCCGTTCCACCGGCTATGACGAGCTGTCGCTCTGCTCGCTTTCTACCTCTGACCACAGCGACGTAAATAAGATGCTCAATTCGCTGATCGACTGGACGGTGGCGGACAAGATCAACCTGTCGCTGCCCTCGCTGCGTGTTGATAACTTTTCCGATGAGCTGGTGGACAAGCTGAATAAGGTGCGTAAAAGCGGCCTGACGTTTGCGCCGGAGGCCGGTACGCAGCGTATGCGCGACGTTATCAATAAAAACGTGACGGAGGAGGAGGTACTGACCACCTGTACGAAGGCGTTTGATAACGGCTGGACCTCTGTCAAGCTGTACTTCATGATGGGACTGCCGACGGAAACGATGGAGGACATCGAGGGCATTGCCGACCTTGCCATGAATGTGGTACACGCTTTTTACCGTAATCCAAACCGCCAAAAGGGCACCGGCGTGCAGGTTTCTGTGTCCTGCTCGTCTTTCATCCCCAAGCCGTTCACGCCGTTCCAGTGGGAGCCGGAGGACACGATGGAATCCCTGCAGGCCAAGCAGGAGCATCTGTTAGCCTCCATCCCGAGCAAGAAGATACGCGTCTCTTATCATCAGACGCCGACCTCGCTGCTTGAGGGCGTGTTTGCCCGCGGCGACAGACGGCTCAGTCAGGTCATTTATACTGCCTTTAAAAACGGCTGTAAATTCGATTCCTGGGACGATAAATTCCAGTTCGATGTCTGGACGGCTGCTTTTGAAGAGCACGGACTCGATCCGTATTTTTATACGCAGCGCCGCCGCCCGTTTGAGGAAGTGCTGCCGTGGGATCATCTTGATTACGGCGTGAGCCGCCGCTTTTTGGAGCATGAAAACCGCAAGGCGCACCAAAACGAGGTCACACCGCACTGTCGTATTCACTGTGCCGGCTGCGGCGCCAATAAGCTGAACGGAGGGCACTGCGATGCGCGAAATTAGACTCCGCTTTTCCAAGACCGGACAGGCGAAATATATTTCTCATCTTGACATAAACCGCGCCTTTTCCCGTGTCTTTTCCCGCTCGCAGATAAGCCTGCATTATACCGAGGGCTTTAATCCGCACCCGTATATGAGCTTTTCGCTGCCGCTTTCGCTCGGCGTGGAGAGTCTGTGCGAAAATGTGGACATTCGTGTGGAAAATGACCTGAGCAACGAGGAGATCCGTCAGCGGATGAATGACTCGCTGCCGAGCGGCATCCGTATTTTAGAGGTCTACGAGGATTTCATGGATGCCGGTGAGATCATGTACAGCGACTATGTGTATAAGCTGGAATTTGCGGATAATAAGGAGGCACTGACGCGGCTGAAGAACGTACTTGACAGCGATGAGATCCTCGCCTTAAAAAAAGCGAAAAAAGGAAAGCGCCGTATCATGAAGGAGACGAATATCAAGGACTTTATCGTCAGCTACGCGCTTTCCGTCAGAGGGGAACAGGTCGTCCTGAATTGCCGTTTGCTGGCCGGACAGGATAAAAACCTCAATCCGTCGCTGCTGTTCGACACCCTGATCCGTCTTATCGAGCTGGATTATGAATGGAAAGAAATTGCACGGATACGTCTTTTAACGTCAGATTTAAAGGATTATCGGTAAATTTAAAAAAATACTTGCATTTTTATCAGCATTGTGCTATTATATATCAGCATTGTGCCGTTGCAGTTCCCGGCAACGCGTAAAATGTTCGCGCCATGCATTTTAGAAGATGGTCCACTGTCAGCCTCTGATACGAACATCTCATAAACAATAAGGAGGAAATATAATGGACGCATTAAAGATCATTGAGCAGGGCTCAATCAAAGCAGAAACCCCTCAGTTCAACATCGGTGATACCGTCAGAGTATCCGTTAACATCCGTGAGGGTCAGAGAGAAAGAATCCAGATGTTTGAAGGCACCGTAATCGGTAAGAAGGGCTCCGGCGTGTCCGAGACCTTTACCGTTCGCCGCGTATCTTACGGCGTTGGTATCGAGCGTGTATTCCCGCTGCATTCTCCTAACGTTGTGGACGTTAAGGTCGTTCGCAAAGGTAAGGTAAGAAGAGCAAAGCTGTACTATCTGCGTGACAGAGTCGGTAAGGCAGCCAAGGTTAAGGAAGCTCTTAAGTAATTCATCCGTAAAAATAATGCGCTCTCCTTTGACAAGGGGAGCGTTTTATTATATAATACTACTATCAAATTTCAGGTGGTACTGCTATGCCCGACTATGTAAAACAGAATGTCCAGTGGTTTCCCGGACACATGGCAAAAACGCGGCGGCTGATCAAGGAATCGCTCTCCTTAGTGGACGGCGTGGTAGAGCTGGTTGACGCGCGTATTCCTGCTGCGTCCCGTAATCCGGAGCTGGACAGTATTATTAACAGAAAGCCGCGGATCATCTTACTCAATAAATGCGACGTGGCAAATAAGACGGCGACGGCGCTTTGGCTCCGTTATTTCCAAAGCCAAGGCTATACGGCGCTGGCAGTCGATTGCCGCACCGGTAAGGGATTGAATCGCTTTGAGGAGGCTGTTAAAACAGCGCTGTCCGACGTGGTGGAACGCAATGCCGCGAAGGGACTGCAAAATAAGCCGCTGCGCCTGATGGTTGTCGGTATCCCGAATACCGGCAAATCCTCGTTCATTAACCGTATGGGTAAGAATGCGAAGGCTAAGGTGGCCGATCAGGCAGGCGTGACGCGCCAAAATCAGTGGTTTGTCGTCGGTAACGGCATCGAGCTGCTCGACACGCCCGGCGTGCTTTGGCCTAAGTTTGACGATCCGGAGGTAGGCGATAAGCTCGCCTTTATCGGTTCTGTGAAGGATGAGGTGACCGACCGTGAGACGCTGGCCTGCCGCTTGCTCGAAACACTGGCGAAAACGAAGCCGGACATGATCGCCGAGCGCTATAAGATTGCGGTGGAAGGCTCGGAACAGGGCTGGGAGCTGCTCGAGGCGATCGGCAAAAAGCGCGGCTTTTTGATCAAGGGCGGCGAAATCGATTATGAACGCGCGGCGGTGATCGTCGCTGACGAATTCCGTGCCGGCAAGCTCGGGCGGATTACTTTGGAGTTACCGTGATGAAAAAAGAAACTGAACCGATTAACTGGCTAGCCTTTGAGGTTGCCGCCAAGGAGAAGGGCTATCGGCTGATCTGCGGTGTGGACGAAGCCGGCAGAGGACCGCTTGCCGGTCCGGTGTTTGCCGCCGCTGTCATTTTGCCGGAGGGTCACGTGATCGAGGGCGTGAACGACTCCAAAAAGCTCAGCGAAAAACGCCGTGAAGCGCTGTTTGATAAAATTATTGACGAGGCGCTGGACTTTTCAATTGCCTCTGCCAGCGAGACGGAGATCGACGAACTGAATATCCTGCAGGCGACGTATTTGGCGATGTGCCGCGCGGTGGACGGGCTGTCGGTGAAGCCGGATTATGCCCTGATCGACGGTAACCGGATGCCGCCGCTGTCGGTCGACGGCGAGACGGTGGTGAAGGGCGACGCACGGTCGGCTTCGATTGCCGCTGCTTCGATCTTAGCCAAGGTGTCGCGTGACCGCTATATGCTCGAAATGGCGCAGCTTTATCCGCAATATCAGTTTGAAAAGCATAAGGGCTACGGCACGAAGCTGCATTATGAAATGCTCGACGCCTACGGCCCGTGTCCGCTGCACCGTCAGACTTTTTTAAGAACATGGTATGAAAAACGATGAATTATCAAGGCGCAATGGCGGAGCGTGCCGCCGCAAGATACCTGCAAAAGAGGTTTTACCGACTGTTCAAAGTGAATTTTATGACCTATTACGGCGAGCTGGACCTGGTGATGAGGAGGGGCAGAACGCTCGTCTTTGTTGAGGTCAAGGCGCGGCAGGTCGGTGATGAGCGGCTGCCGCGGGAGGCGGTCGATCTGCGCAAGCAGAACAATATCATTCAGGCTTCGCGCCTCCTGATGAAGGCCTATCACCTCGAGCACCTGCAGCCGCGTTACGATGTTTGCGAGGTGTACATAGAAAATTATGAAGTAAAATCGATAAAGCATCTTGCAAATGCCTTTCAATTAGATTAAAATAGTTATCCGATAGATAGATTAGCGCGGCTTTGTACTGAGAAGTCATTACAATCCGTCCAATCTGTAATAATACAGCAACCCTATAGGAGAATACTTATGCTTTACACATCCACAAGAAATAATCAGATCCGCGTCACGGCGTCGCGAGCGATCGCACAGGGTATCAGCGAGGAGGGCGGCCTCTTCGTACCGTGCGAGGTCCCGTCATTTTCCCTTGAAAAAATTGCGTCGATGGTCGCCATGCCCTATACGGAACGGGCAAAGACCGTGCTGCGCGCCTATCTGACCGACTTTACCGAGGAGGAGCTGACGGCGTGCGTAGAAGGCGCTTACGGCCATCAGAAGTTCACCTCAGAAAAAATTGCCCCGACCGTGAACGTAGAGGGCAATGAAAATATCTTAGAGCTGTGGCACGGACCGACGTGCGCCTTTAAGGATATGGCGCTCCAGCTCCTGCCGCACCTGATGACCGTTTCTGCGCGGAAAAATGCGGACGGCAAAACGATCGTCATTTTAGTCGCCACCTCCGGCGATACCGGCAAGGCGGCGCTTGAGGGCTTTAAGGACGTTGATAAGACGAAGATACTGGTGTTTTATCCGGTGGACGGCGTGTCTCCGATGCAAAAGCTCCAGATGACGACACAGGAGGGCGAAAACGTCGCTGTCTGTGCGATCAAGGGTAATTTTGACGATGCGCAGAGCGCGGTGAAGGCGATCTTTACCGACGCTGCCATCAAGGAGCGGCTGGCAGAAAAAAATATGCTGTTTTCCTCCGCCAACTCTATTAACTGGGGGCGTCTCGTACCGCAGATCGTTTACTATTTTTCGGCGTATTGCGACCTGCTGGAGCAGGGAAGCATCACTCTCGGTGATCCGATCAATGTCGTCGTACCGACCGGTAACTTCGGCAATATCCTGGCTTGCTATTACGCTAAGCGGATGGGTCTGCCGGTCAAGACGATGGTCTGCGCTTCCAACGCCAATAATATCCTGACGGATTTCCTGACGACCGGTGATTACGATAAAAACAGAGCCTTCTATACCACAACCTCTCCATCGATGGACATCCTGATCTCCTCTAATCTGGAGCGTCTGCTGTATCATTGCGGCGGCGAGGACAGCGCGATGATCGACGAGCTCATGCAGTCGCTGTCTCAGGACGGCCGCTATACTGTCAGCGAGAAGCTGCTGTCAGCCATTCAAAAGGATTTTGCCGCAGGCTGCTGCAGCGAGGAGGATGTGTTTGCCACGATCCGTCAGCAGTTTAAGGACGACCGTTACCTGATCGATACGCATACTGCTGTCGCTGTCAAGACGTATTTTGACTATGTAAAGCGCACCGGCGACGACCTGCCGACGGTGATCGATGCGACTGCCAGCCCGTATAAGTTTTCTAAGAGCGTTTTGTCTGCCCTCGGGGAGGACGTGACAGCCCTTTCCGAATTTGATATGGTGGACGCGCTCAGCCGTGCGACCGACACGGAGCCGCCGGCACCGCTGAAGGCGCTGCAGGATAAGGCGGTACGCCACCGCGAGGTCTGTGACCGCGAGAGCATGAGCGAAATGGTGTTCCGCTTGCTGAACATATAACGATAGAGGAGGGCAAAACGCCCTCCTGTTTTCTGTCAGCTTCTGTTATGCCCTTTTGCTAAAGTCGGCTACTCACCAAGACAGGCGTCACAACACTCAAAGGTTTCGCACTTCGTTTCGCTTTCGTGCATCGCCTGCGGATTGCCGACCTTGATATGACCGGCGTTACAGTTGCCGTTACTGTCCTGATAAACACAGTTTTTGACTTCACAGGTAATACCCTTGATCTCATGATTCCTTTCCATCTCTTTCACTCCCTTCATGATTATTTTTCCCAAGAAAGCAGGCGATAAAAATGTCAATTTTTGCCATTGCAGATACCCATCTTTCCTTCGGCACAGATAAGCCAATGGACTCTTTTCCCGGCTGGGCGGATTATGTGAACCGGATCGAGCGCAACTGGCGCAAGCTGGTCACGGAGCAGGATACCGTTGTGATCGCCGGTGACATCAGCTGGGCGATGAATTTTACGGAGCTGCTGCCGGATATGCAGTTTTTGCACCGACTGCCCGGACAAAAAATCATCTTAAAGGGTAATCACGATTACTGGTGGAACACAGCGAGTAAAATGAACCGCTTCCTTTCGGATAACGGGCTGGATACGATCCGTATCCTTCACAATAACGCCTATACGGTGGAGGGCGTGTCCGTCTGCGGCAGCCGCGGCTGGCTGTTCGACAGCGAGGAAGCGAACGACGAAAAGGTGCTCAACCGCGAGGTCGGACGGCTGCGCTTTTCGCTGGCGGCGGCGGAATGTGAGGAAAAGCTCGTCTTTTTACATTATCCGCCCGTGACGACCGATACACAGTGCGGCGAGATCCTTTCTGTGCTCAAGGAATTCGGGATCACGCGCTGCTACTACGGCCATCTTCACGGTGCCGCGGCGGCGCTGGCGATCGACGACACGGTGGAGGGAATTCGCTTTCAGCTGATCTCCTGCGACAGGCTCCGTTTTATGCCCTTATTAATAAAATAAAAAAGTGTTGTATTTTAAATTAAAGTATGTTATAATGCAACAATGAATTTATAAATAATGAAGGAGGTCATTTTCATGGCACTGAAATCTTGTAATAAAGTTGATACGAATACGTATGAGCTGGAGGTCACCGTTGCGGCCGATGTGTTTGCGGAGGCGACAAAGCAGGCTTATCTGAAACAAAGAAAATCGATCCAGATCCCGGGCTTCCGTAAGGGTAAGGCTTCACAGGGCATGATCGAGAAGGTTTACGGCGAAGGCGTATTTTATGAGGACGCGCTCGAGATCGTCTTTCCGGAGGCCGTACAGGCTGCAGTGGACGAGGCAGAGCTGCATATCGTAGACCAGCCGTTCGACCTCGACGTTCCGGTGATGAGCAAGAGCGAGGGCGTTGAGATGAAGATGAAGGTCACCACTTATCCGGAGGTCACCCTCGGTGAATACAAAGGCCTTGAGGCGGAATACGGCTCAGAGGAAGCAACCGACGAGGACATCGACGGTGAGATCAAGGCGCTGCAGGAGCGTAACTCCCGCCTGATCACCGTAGAGGATGCGGCGGCTGAGATGGGCGACACGGCAGAGATCGATTTCGAAGGCTTCGTGGACGGCGAGGCGTTCGAGGGCGGCAAGGGCGAAAACTTCCCGCTCGAGCTTGGCTCCGGTCAGTTTATTCCGGGCTTTGAGGAGCAGGTTGCCGGTCATCAAACCGGTGATGAGTTCGACGTGAACGTTACCTTCCCGGAGGAATATACCGAGGAGCTTGCCGGCAAGGACGCTGTCTTTAAGTGCAAGGTCAATGAGATCAAGCGCAAGGAGCTGCCGGAGGTTGACGATGATTTCGTAAAGGACGTTGACGACGAGGCAGAGACCGTGGAGCAGCTCAGAGAAAAGCTCGGCAAGCAGATCACAGAGCGCAAGGCAGAAGCCGCTAAGAGAGACTTTGAAAACACGCTGATCGAGCAGGTGATCGATAATATGGAGGCGGAAATTCCGCAGTGCATGATCGATCAGAAGGCGGACGATCTCGTACAGGATTACGCTTACAGACTGCAGATGCAGGGACTGGATCTGAACACCTATCTTCAGTATCTTGGCCAGACGATGGATCAGTTCAAGGCGCAGTTTGCCGACAGCGCTGCCAAGCAGGTCAAGATCAGCCTGGCGCTTGAAGCCATTGTGAAGGCAGAGGGTATCGAGGCTACGGACGAGGACGTTGACGCTGAGATCGAAAAGCTCGCCGCCCAGTACGATATGGCAGCTGACCAGATCAGAGCGGCTGTACCGACTGACCAGATCAAGACCGACATCGTAAACAACAAAGCAGTGGATCTGATCGTAGAATCTGCTGTCAGAAAGTAAGATTTCCCGGGAGGGCTGAGGCCCTCCCATCAATCAAGTATAAAAGTTACAAAACAGTTAAAAATATGACGAAAGGATTTTGATTTTATGGCATCATTAGTACCTTATGTAATCGAGCAGTCCAGCGCCGGCGAGCGCAGTGTGGATATTTTTTCGCGTCTGCTGACAGACAGAATTATCGTGCTTTCCGACACGGTGGACGACAATATTGCCTCCTTGGTCGTGGCGCAGCTCCTTTACCTCGAGAGCCAGGACAGCGACAAGGATATTTCGCTGTATATCAACTCTCCCGGCGGCAGCGTGACGGCCGGTATGGCGATCTATGACACGATGAATTATATTAAGTGCGACGTTTCGACGATCTGCGTCGGCATGGCTGCCAGCATGGGCGCGTTCCTGCTGTCCAGCGGCGCGAAGGGCAAGCGTATCGCCCTGCCGAACAGTGAGATCCTGATCCATCAGCCGCTCATCGGCGGCAGCGGTATCACCGGTCAGGCGACGGACGTAGAGATCGCGGCCAAGAACCTCGTTAAGACGAAGGAAAAGCTGAACCGTATCCTGGCGGCGAACTGCGGTAAGGATTATGAAACGCTGGTTAGAGACACTGACCGTGACAACTGGATGAGCGCGCAGGAAGCGCTGGAATACGGCCTTGTCGACAAGGTGATCGAAAAGAGATAAACAAGTCATTTTAAGGAGTTTTGAATGGCACAAGATGAATATAATTTTCCGGCACGCTGTTCCTTTTGCGGCAAGCCGCAGGATCAGGTGCACAAGCTGATCGAAGGTCCGCGCGACGCTTATATCTGTGACGAATGTGTAGCGCTGTGCAACGACCTGCTTTCCGTCGGCGCTGCCAATATCTTTGAATACGAGGAAGCCGAATTAAATATGCTCCTCCCGAAGCCGATGGAAATCAAAGAGAAGCTCGACGAATACGTGATCGGTCAGGAGGACGCCAAAAAGATGCTCTCCGTCGCCGTTTACAATCACTATAAGCGGATCTATTATCACGGCAAGGACGGGGTAGAGCTGCAGAAAAGCAATATCCTGCTGCTCGGTCCGACCGGCGTCGGCAAGACGATGCTCTGCCAGACCCTGGCGAAGATCCTGAACGTGCCGTTTGCCATCACGGACGCAACGACCCTGACGGAGGCCGGCTATGTCGGTGAGGACGTGGAGAACATCCTGCTGCGCCTGATTCAGGCGGCGGACTACGATACGGAAAAGGCCGAACACGGCATTATCTATATCGACGAGATCGATAAGATCTCCCGTAAGAGCGAAAACCGCTCCATCACGCGTGACGTCAGCGGCGAGGGCGTACAGCAGGCATTGCTGAAGATCCTGGAGGGTACGGTAGCGAACGTGCCGCCCGGCGGCGGACGGAAGCATCCGCAGACCGGCTTTATCCAAATCGACACATCGAATATCCTGTTCATCTGCGGCGGTGCTTTTGCCGGTATCGATCAGATCATCGGCCAGCGCATCGGCAAGGGCTCGCTTGGCTTTGCCTCCGTGACGGAGCAGGACAAGCTGAACGAGAAGGAGCTGCTCAAGAACGCAGACCAGCACGATTTGGTCAAGTACGGTCTGATTCCGGAGCTGGTCGGCAGAATTCCGGTGATCGCCGTGCTGGAGGAGCTGGATAAGGACGCGCTGATCAGGATCATGACCGAGCCGAAGAACGCCATCGTCCGGCAGTATAAGAAGCTGTTCGAGCTGGACGGCGTGACGCTGGAATTCGATCCGGAGGCGCTGGAGGCGATCGCGGATATTACGTTGGAACGCGGCACCGGCGCCAGAGGCCTGCGTACCGTGTTTGAGGACGTGCTCGGCGACCTGATGTTCCGCATCCCGTCCGACGCGTCGGTGGAACGCATCGTGATCACAGAGGACGCTGTAAAGAACGGCGCACAGCCGCTGCTGCGTACCGGAAAGCGGAGCAAGCCGGTCCTGCTGAGGGCCAGCGACGTGCTCAAAGCAAAGTAAATCGGCACGATACAGTGCCTGAAACCCGCGTGAACCGACGGTTTGCTCGGGTTTTTTCATAACGTCGTGTGAATTTGTTATTGCATATTATGTTTATTTATTATATAATATCCATAATTATTCATTCGATAATCATCATATTGATTCATAAAGGAAGCTACATAGATGAAGGATATCCATTTTACCTTAGAGGAGCTGACCGGCTTTGCAGATCTGCCGATCGTACCGCTGCGCGGTATGGTCATGTTCCCGAAGCTGCTGCTCCATTTTGACGTTGGGCGCAAAAAGAGTATTGCCGCCCTCAAAACTGCGATGGAAAACGACCAGCGCGTGATGATCGTCGCCCAGCGTGACGCCACGGTGTCAGAGCCGACGCGCGAGGATCTGTACGATACCGGCGTGGTCTGCGTTGTCAGAGAGATGCGCCGTATTCCGTCCACGACGAATTACCGCGTGGTGGTGCTCGGTCTTTGCCGCGCAGAGCTGTTCACCGTCAGCCAAGAAAAGCCGTATATGGCCGCTGTGGTCAATATGCTGGAGCCGACGGTAGCAGAGCCTACGGCGGAGGATAAGGCGCTTATGCGCACGCTGCGCAAGGAATTTGAGGCGTACTGTGCGATGGCGCCGAAGGTCTCGAACGAACTGCTGGCGTCGCTCAGCTCGGTGGACGACATGGGCGACCTGACGGATTCTGTCTGCGGCAATGCGTTCTTTGATTACCGCGATAAGCAGCTCGTTTTAGAAGAATATGACCCCAAGCAGCGGCTCAACCTCCTTGTGCGGATGCTGCATAAGGAGCTGGTTGCGCTCCAGATGGAGGAAGAAATTCAGGAGCAGCTCAAGCGTGAGGTCGACAAAAGCCAAAAGGAATACTACCTGCGTGAGGAAATGCGCATTATCGCTGATGAGCTGGGCGAAGCAGAAGACCCGATCAGCGAGGCGATTGAATATAAAGAAAAGATATGTTCCTTACCGTTCAGCGACGACACACAGCAAAAGCTGCTGAAGGAAGTCGATAAGCTGATGAAAATGCCGCCCGGCTCGCACGAAGGCACGGTGGTAAGAACGTATCTTGATAAATGCCTGGAGCTGCCGCTCGGTAAGGCGACGCGCGATGCCGTCAAGCTCGACCGTGCGCAGCGGATACTCGACCGTGACCATTACGGACTTGAGAAGGTCAAGACCCGTATCGTGGAATCCTTGGCGGTCCTGCGGCGTAACCCGACCTATTCCGGTCAGATCCTTTGCCTCTACGGCCCTCCGGGCGTCGGCAAGACGAGTATCGTCAAGTCCTTAGCCGCTGCGATGAACCGAAAATATGTGCGCGTGGCGCTCGGCGGCGTGCATGACGAGGCGGAGATCCGCGGCCATCGCCGTACCTATATCGGCGCCATGCCCGGCCGTATCATCGACGCGGTGATCAAGAGCGGCGTCATGAACCCGATCATCCTGCTTGACGAAGTCGACAAGCTCGGCGGCGATTATAAGGGCGATCCGGCTTCGGCACTGCTTGAAGCGCTCGATCCTGAGCAGAACAATTCCTTTACGGACCATTATATCGACTTTCCGGTCGATCTCAGCCGTGTGCTGTTTATCACGACGGCGAACGAGCTGACGACGATCCCGAAGCCGCTCTACGACCGTATGGAGGTCATTGAGCTGAATTCCTATACGGTGGAGGAAAAGTTCCAAATCGCGAAAAAGCACCTCCTGAAAAAGGCGCTGAAAAAACATTCCCTGACCGCACGGGAGTTCAAAATCACCGACGGCGCGCTCTATGCCGTGATCGAGGAATATACGCGTGAGGCCGGCGTCCGCGGACTGGAAAAACAGCTCTCTGTGCTGTGCCGCAAGGCGGCGATGGCGCTCGAGGAGGGCGCAACCGTCTTTCGCGTGAATGAAAAGAATTTAGCCGATTACCTCGGCGTGAAAAAATATACAAAGGATTTCGCCTCGCAGGAGAATCAGGTCGGTACGGTCAACGGCCTCGCGTGGACGTCCGTCGGCGGTACGATGCTGCCGATCGAGGTGACGGCGCTCGAGGGTACCGGCAAGATCGAGCTGACCGGCTCGCTGGGCGATGTGATGAAGGAGAGCGCCAAAACAGCAGTCAGCTTCGTGCGCTCCAAGGCCCGTGACTACGGTATTGAGCCGCATTTTTACCGCAAGCGTGATATCCATATTCATGCGCCGGAGGCGGCGATCCCGAAGGACGGTCCGTCTGCCGGTTTGGCGATCACGACGGCGCTCGTCAGTGAGCTGACCGGTATTGCGATCAAATCCACCGTCGCGATGACCGGCGAGATTTCGCTCAAGGGCAAGGCGCTGCCGATCGGCGGCTTAAAGGAAAAGTCCATGGCGGCGTATAAGGCCGGCTGTTACACGGTGATCATCCCGAAGGATAATGAAAAAGACCTGGCTGAAATCAGCGAGGAGGTGAGGGGAGCGGTGCGCTTTGTGGCGGTCAGCAGCTTTGACGAGCTGTTGCCGGTCGCGCTCGAGTCGCTGCCCCAGCCGAAAGAGGAGAAGGATACACCGTCTGACGACCGTGAGGCGCTGTATTATCCGGAGGTCGTGACGGCGCAGCCCGTTGCGTCAACGACCGCGTAAGGCTATATTATGAATTATCAGCAAGCACAATTTGAGCAGGCGTTCGGCATTTCGGCACAGCTGCCGCCTTCCGAACTGCCGGAGATCGCCTTTGCCGGCCGCTCTAACGTCGGCAAAAGCTCGCTGCTCAACCGATTATTTAACCGAAAACAGCTGGCGCGCGTCAGCTCCGTCCCCGGCAAGACGGTGACGATCAATTTTTACCGCCTCGACGGCTGCCGCTTTGTCGACCTGCCGGGCTACGGCTATGCAAAGATCAGCAAGCAGGAAAAGGAGCGCTTTGCGGAGCTGATGGAGGGCTATTTTAACAGCGACCGTCAGCTGAAGCTCGTTGTCCAGCTCGTCGATCTGCGCCATAAACCGTCGGCGGACGATTACGCCATGATCGCATTCTTGAAGGACCGTAACATTCCTTTCATCGTGGTGCAGACAAAGCGCGATAAGCTGAAGGTAAAAGAATATCAAAAACGTATTTCCGAATCGGCGCAGGAGCTATCTGCGGCCGGCGATGTGACGGTGATTCCGTTTTCAGCGCTGACAGGCGAGGGTGCCGATCAAATTAAGCAGTGCATTGAGGAGGCATTGACAAATGTTTAACGAGGACAGATACTTAGAAAAAATTCCGTTTGTGACCGAGGAAAAGGCGCGTGAGATCGCGGCAAAATATCCCACGCCGTTTTACCTCTATGATGAAAAGGGGATCATCGACAACGTTGAGTCCCTGAAAAAGGCGTTTGCCTGGAATAAGGGGTATAAGGAGTATTTCGCCGTGAAGGCGACGCCAAACCCGTTTTTGGTGAAGCTGCTGCACCAGCACGGCTGCGGCTGTGACTGCTCGTCTAAGACAGAGCTGATGATCGCCAAAACGCTCGGTATCCGCGGCGATGAGATCATGTTTTCCAGTAACGATACACCCGTGGAGGAATTCACCTACTGCAACGGCCTCGGCGGTATCATCAACCTGGACGATATTACCCAGATCGCGAAGGTGGAGCAGGCCTGCGGCGGCAAGCTGCCGCGCAAAATGTCCTGCCGGTATAACCCGGGCGGCGTGTTTAATATTTCTAACGATATTATGGATACGCCGGCGGACGCCAAGTACGGCATGACGACGGAGCAGATCTTTGAGGCATACCGTATTTTAAAGGAAAAGGGCGTTGAGGAGTTCGGTATTCACGCCTTCCTGGCCTCGAATACCGTCACGAACGACTATTATCCAAAGCTCGCCAAGATCCTGTTTAAGCTGATTTTAAAGGTGCGTGAGCGTACCGGCGTAAAGATCTCGTTTGTGAACCTGTCCGGCGGTATCGGCATCCCGTATTATCCTTACCAAGACCCGAACGATATTTTTGCGATCGGGGAGGGCGTACAGAAGGCTTACGACCATTACCTGACGGAAAACGGGATGGGCGACGTTGCGATCTGCACGGAGCTCGGCCGCTATATGCTCGGTCCTTACGGCGCGCTCGTGACGACGGCGATCAATGAAAAGCATACGCATAAGGAGTATATCGGCGTGGATGCCTGCGCCGTGAACCTGATGCGTCCGGCCATGTACGGCGCGTATCACCATATTTCTGTCCTCGGCAAGGAGGATGAGCTGGCGGTGCATAAGTACGACGTCACCGGCTCGCTGTGCGAAAATAACGATAAGTTCGCGATCGACCGCGTCCTTCCGAAGATCGATATGGGCGACCTGCTGTTTATCCACGACGCCGGCGCGCACGGCTTTTCGATGGGTTATAATTATAACGGCAAGCTCAAGAGCGCGGAGATCCTCTTAAAGGAGGACGGTAGCTACCAGCTGATCCGCCGTGCAGAAACCCCGAAGGATTATTTCGCCACCTTCGACTGCTTCGATTTCTACGACGAGCTGATCAAAGAATAATATCCCATTAAAAAAGGTTTAACAGCAAAAAGCCTCCCTTGTGTAAAGGGAGGCTTTTTCTTTGCCTATTCTCAGGATGCTCTTATTAGTTAATCTATATAAAAAATCTCCCTTATGAAAAGGGAGATTTTTCTTATGAAAAAGGGAGATTTTTTTACGACGTGCTCCCTTTCCGGACCTTTCTTAATTATGTTTTGCCTTATGCATCACGGCTCATCAAACTCACCGTTCGTGTATCGGGTGATTTCAAAGGTAATGTTGATGATCTTCTGTGCGTCGTGATCGAACTCGCCCTGGATGCTATAGCTTTCGTCAGGATCGTCATAATTATTGGTGGTATTGCAGGAATAGTACCGATCGTAATCCTGCTCATAATGACCGAGGCCGACCTGCTTTGCGCTGTCGATCAAGTCCGCCATGCAGTAGTCCTTCGTAACGCCGAGCGGTAATACTAAGTCCTCGATGTTGGAGGCGGGTATATCCATATCCTGCAGCGTACTGTAACCGGTGAAGTTGATCGTGAAAGACAGGAGCTTACACTCGCTGAGCGGACGGGTCTCCGTCTTGCTGAAGTTCACGAAGCGCGGCCCGTAAATGATCGAATCGCCCTTGATCAGGTTGCCGCACGGCACGTAGGTGTAGCTATCTACATCCATGGTCGGGTCATCAAAGCTGTCCTCCGGATCTAAGTACCAGCCGTCGTCAAGGAAATCCTGCAGCGTCGCTTCACCGATCACGTACTTTTTACCGAACGCGATGAGGTAATAATCGTCGCCCGTTAAGATCGAGCCGGTGCCGTCCTCGCTCACCGGTTCCACAATGCGGTCGCTGGCAATAACGCCGTTCTTACCGCCGGAGGTGGCGGCGGTGGTGGCGGCGGTCGTCGCGCTGCCGGAAGCGTAAGAGGACGTGGTGGCCGTATCGTTATCATAGTCATATCCGGTATCCGTATCGTCCTTGCCGCCGGCGCTGATAATGATGATCAGGAGCAGTAAGACTGCCACCGCTGCGGCGATAATAATGATGATCTTCTTCTTGGATTTTTTCGGCTGGTAAGCCGGTGTCGGCGGAAACTTCGGACTGATCTGCTGCACCTGCTGGAACGGATTAGCAGCCGGTGTGGCCGGTGTAACCGGTGCGCTGCTCGCGTTCGGCGCGCCAAGGGTGCTCCCACAGTAAGGACACACCTTAAATTCATCACTGACCTCTTTGCCGCATTTTGGACAAAAACTCATAATTTTCACTCCTTATTGATTGATACCTCCAGTATAGCGTAATCTGTTTTAAAATACTATTCGCCGGGAGCATAATTTTTTGATGATTTTCGCGGTTTTTCGACCGGAACTGACAGGCTTCGCGGTCGGGGGAATTATTCACATTTCATGCATATTTTAGCCAAAAAATATTTTTTTTGCGATTTCACCGTCCAATTATGCTGTTTTGACTGCATAAAAACCGCGATTTTTCCCTTTTTAATGGAAGGAGGTTTTTTCTCCTTCACAATTTTAAAGGAGCGATTTATTATTGCATGACAGACGAAGCAATTCAAGTGATTTTAAAGGAGCTGCACGCGGAGCGGAATTTGCTGCCAAAGCATAACGAGCTGCGCAACGCCAAGGTGTTTTACCTCGCGTTCCGCGATGAGCTGGTTTACGTGCCGGA
>JAFUEH010000033.1 GCA_017463985.1 Eubacterium sp.
ATTCATAGATTTCTTTTGAATACTGCTGTATGTTTCGGTATTGTCGTGCCATTATTTAAGCCTCCTATGGTAGTTCCTTTAATTCTACCATAGGAGGCCCTTTTTTGTCATTGTCTATTTTTTACGGACTTGTTCATTTGCATTCCAAGCCATTTTTTGTTACATCGGAGAATAAGGATCGCCCGGTGCTTGCGGCTGCTGCGGTTGCGCGTACGGATTCGCCGGTGCCTGCGGTTGTGCATACGGATCGACCGGTGCTGCCGGTTGCTGCGGTTGTGCGTACGGAACGACCGGTGCTTGCGGCTGTTGTGCATACTGGTTCATCGGTTGCTGCGGCATTACGTACGGAACGACCGGCGCTGCCTTCGGTGCGTGCTTTTTGGCGAACGGGTGGTTCGGATCCGGATTTTCCAGCAGCTTGTACAGCCCGAACAGCAGCAGCGCGAATGCTACGTTGAAGACGGTAGTGGCAAGACAGGAGGCAATTGCCTGAACAGAAAAAATCTGCGATAACCCATCCGTATAATAACCGGAAAAAAGCCCTGACGTGGCAACGCCTGAGATTGCATTAACCAAAGCTGATCCAGCGATGATAAACAGACCGATGGGCGGTAGGAGCTTTTTCTTCATCGCTAAGCCCAAAATCACCAGCACATCGGCTGCGACAGGAAGTACGGTGCCTGTTAAAAGATCTAGCACTTCCGTGATGCCAAAATAGCCGTAATAGCCGACGCAGAAGAAAATAATGTTGGCGGCCAAGGTGAAAACAAGGTGCACGGCCACTAAAATGATGGTGGCAGTGAATAGCCCGTTTTTGGATTTATTCATAGTTAGTTCTCCTCTGTTTCTATTGGAATTGAGACAGACAATTTACTGTCAAATGATAGTAGTTTTCCGAGTTGTCCTGATGGCAATGCTTGCGTTACAGCGGTGAATAGGGGTCGGTCGGGGAATGCGGATTAACCGGTGCCTGCGGCTGTTGCGGCTGTGAGTATGGATTAACCGGCGCTTGTGGCTGCTGTGGCTGTGTGTACGGATTAACCGGCGCTTGTGGCTGCTGCGGTTGTGTGTATGGGTTAATAGGAGCCTGTGGTTGCTGCGGCTGCACGTACGGAACGACCGGCAGAGCCTTTGGCGCACGCTTTTTTGCGAACGGATGGTTCGGGTCCGGCTCCTCGAGCAACTTAAAAATACCGAGCAGGAGCAGCGACAGCGCAGCATACATGACCGCGCCGGCAAGTGTCGTCAGCACATTGGGCAGATAGTAGATCAAGTCAAAGTAGTCCTCAATAATATACATAATCAAAATTACAATACCGCCAAGCAGCGTGATGCCGGCCGCGATGAAAAGGCCAATATTCATCAGCCGCTTTTTCTTGCCGGCAATACCGATCAGCAGCAGGATATCCATAATGATTGGAAATAGCGAGCCAACGCTTAGTCCGGCAATATAACTAATGCTGATCATACCGCCTAGTGTTGCGTTATACACAATATTGGGGACGCTGCTGGCTAACATAAAAACAATGTGCAGCGCTATTAAGATAATCGCGCCGGTAAAAAACCCGTTTTTGGATTTGTTCATGCGAAAAAACCTCCGTTCTTTTATACATTTTCAGCGTATAGTCAAATTATACCAAACGATTTCTTTTTCGTCAATAAAAAACAGACCGGAAAACCGATCTGTTTCGTAAAATGTGAAGCTTTGTGTTACCAGCCAAGGCGCACGATCGTGATCGTGCAGGAGCCGGTACCGTAACGGTAGCACGCGGAATGACCCTCCGGCGTGAAAATATCGATCCTGCCAACGCGGGAAAGGCCGCTGCCGCCGCGGTCGACCACGGTATAGTTCGTGCCGTCCACGTTGATCACCGTGCCGAGCGGTAACCAGTTGCACGCCACATAATAGGGGTTCGCCATGCCGTTGCTGATGCGTCGGCCGCTGGTGGTGACGCCGTTGCCGTTACCGTTGCACGTTGCACAGGCGCAATAGTGCGTATAGCGGCCGCTGATCACCTGACCGACGGAATAGCCGTTCAGGGAAGTGACGCCGTTCGGGGTAGCGTCTGCGCCGCTCGACTGCATGGTGCCGATACGCTTGACCTCGGTGACCGGCTCCGCCGTCACGGTCTCGCTGAGCACCTCGCGGCTCTCCTCCGCACCGTTAATATATTTTACTTGATACGTTACCTGCTTGGTGCCGTCTACGCCGGCTGTGTCGACGCGTGACGTTCCCTCGTAAAGGGTATCGTCCTCGACCGTCGTCGTGCTGTACGGAATGGCTTCGTCGATCGCCTCTGTCTCATACGATACGCGGAACACGTTGATCGTCATACCGGCCTCCAGCGGTGCGGTCAGTGCCGGCTCGGTATAATCGTCTGCGCCGAGTGTCAGGCCGGCCTGGCTGATAATGTCCGCCACCGTGCCGCGAATGACCGCAAAGCTCAGGCTTTCGCCGTCAGCGTTGAGCACGACCGGGAACGCAACCTTGACGGTAATGACCATACCGTCCACGACCGGTGCGTCCATCGCGTAGTTCACTTCGTCCTGTTCGCCTACCGCTGCGCCGATCTCCTTCAGCGCGTCACCGACAGTGGCGCTGTAGACGCCGTAGGTCTGAACGTTTTTGTCAATTTCCACGTTGATGGTGGAATATCTGTTGATTTTAATCGTGCCGCCCACGCCCTGCTCGAAGGCAGTCAGGTCAAGGTGATCGTCTGTCGCAAGGGTGATGCCGGCGTTGTTGAGAATCCTGATAGGTTCCGTCTCATTGGTTGTAATGGTGAGCTCGCTGAGGTTATCCATTACGGTAACCTGATAGCCGTTGTAGTCGCCGGCGAAAGCCGAGGAGCTGAACATGGCCAGGATTGCGAGGACCGCCACTACAGTTGCAAGAATCAGCTTAACAGACTTTCTTCCTGCAGCCTTTGATTGGTTAGTCATCTTTATCTCCTTTTCTTTTAAGCTGTCACAAAACGACAGCCGCGGTTGCTGTTAAAAACAGGTTTATTTCCGCCGCCTTGGTTTGTGAAAGCCGCAAGCGTTGGGTATTATAGCATAATTTTGGCGGAAGTAAAACTTTTTCAATTTGAAAATTTTGTACACTTTGCACAAAACACCTTGATTATTTAGGGCAGCTTGACGAAATGAAATCAAAATGTTGTGGCTGACAGCGGAGGGCGTTTGGATAAAAACTAAAAAATTTTGTTAAAAACTGATGAAAATGGCGGCTTGAAAAATGACAAAATGTAATTTGAGTTACAAAAATCTCAACATCTTGTAAAGAAACAGCCAAAATCGCGGAAACGGATCAAGATGCAGTGTTGAAAATCCTGAAAAATTAACATATTACAGAAAGTAATATTTGTCAAAATCCCGTTACCGACCGTCCGAAGCCCTGCAAAAACCGCCCCCTTGCAAGCGCCTTCACTATTATAGTATAGTCGTTTCACCGGCAAAATATGTATTTGACAAATACGGCGGATACCGATATAATATGTGATACAGCAACCGTGTCTCCGTAGCTCAGCAGGATAGAGCGTTCGCCTCCTAAGCGAAAGGCCGTGGGTTCGAATCCCGCCGGGGACGCCAGAAAAACCAAAACCGCCCACTCGGGCGGTTTTGGATTTTTCTCGGAGACGGCGGGATGAGAAACGAACTCCAAGAAGCAAGCCCAACGGGCGCAGCTGATTGGGAGAAAGCGCAAATCCTTGCGGCAAACGAATCAAGATGCTATAATTTATACATAAATAAAAAATGGGGGAAATGAATATGGACAGAAAGATCACGGTGAAAGGAATCGGACATATAACGGCGAAACCGGATTATGTAATCATTCATCTTACGGTTGAAGAAATCAATAAAAAATATGAAAAAGCGGTAGAGGAAGCGGCAAAAAGAATTAATGCGTTGACTGCTGCAATAAGCAAAATCGGATTTAATGCAGAAGATTTAAAGACGGTTGATTACAGCATTCAGTCCAATGTAGAATATAAGCCGAACCGTAAAGGAATCGGTGAATATATTAAGAACGGTTTTAGATGCACAAACCGTTTGAAATTAGCGTTTGATTTTGACAGCGATAAACTGAGCAAAACAGTCAACGCCATCACCTCCTGCGTAGCAGACCCAAGAATGAATATTACCTTTACGGTTAAAGATGAAGAAGCTGTAAAGGACGAGCTGTTGAAGTCCGCCGGAGCTAACGCCAGGAGAAGGGCGGAAATACTTTGCGAAGCGGCAGGAGGCAAGCTCGGGGCTTTGGTTACGGTTAACTATAACTGGAACGAGCTCAGTATCTTATCTCCCACAAGATTTGACACCAGGGACGATACGCTTCAGTTGGACGAAATACTTGCTGCCCCGACAATGGCGCCGCAAAGCTTTCAGCCGGATGATGTCGACCTGAGTGATAATGCGGTATTCGTTTGGGAAATTGATTCATAATATTGAGAACAAAAAGAAAATAACAGTAACGCTTGTATCCCTTACGTTTCATAAGGAGCGCTGACGGGAGGCGCCGGTCGAAAGCCGCTTTTGGGCAGCTTTCGACTTTTTTACTGCCGCGAACAGACCTATTAAAAAATATGCTGACAGCGAATAGTATTTCCACCCGCCACCTATTATAATTAAAATATATTTTTCAGTATATTACTGCAAGCAAATACGCAAAGAAATGCTATGTCAGAAGGGCGGCTATACTTACCAAAAAAGAAGCGGTGCAGCGCACTTCCCGAGCGCGAAAAAGCCGCCGCCTTCGAGGAAGCCGGCCAACAGCGGTTACCCGTTGATTTTCAGAAGAAAAAGGTGAGAACATGAAAAAGAACAATAAGCGCGATGAGCTGACACCGCGTATAAGCCGCAAAATTATCATATTAAACCGCCTCTCGTGGGGGTTCATTATCTTCGGATTCGTTCTGCTTGCTGCCGCCCTTATCCTTGTGGACATCGTGTCTAAAAACGTAGGATTAGCATTAATGTATGGCTTTATTTGCTTTATCTTATTGGGAATTATCTTTGCTAATATCAAGAAGTCGGTCGAGAAAAACGAGCGGGTGCAGCAACAGGATCAGCCGCAACCGGCGAAAGCAAAGCTGCGAGGAACTGCCGCGCAAAAGGCGCTATACCAGGAGCTGCAGGAGAAGGTCGACGCTGTTACGGCGTTCGCGGATGTCTATGATCGGACCGTCAGCACCTATAAAGGCATGAGCGGTCTGGCAAATCAGATAAACTACGTGGCTGTGTATAAGGGGCATTCGGTTGACGAGGCGGTGCGTCAGTATACGGCCATTCCGCGGAATCTGTGGGGCGAGGAATACCGCCAAAAGCTCGAGAACGCACCGGCGGAGTTGTATGTTGCCCTGTGGCCGTGGCGCTATCCGCGTACGCTTATGTTCGTGGACAGAGAGAATTTGGGGGTGCCGGAGGAGGAGCTGCAGCCGCTGTTTCGGTTTTGCCGCAAGGAGCAGCTGGATCTTGTTTGCAAGGAAGGCACCCTGTTCTACAGCTTGGTCTACGACCGCTATTATACGCTGGAGGATGGTACGGCACCGGACGTGAAGCAGACAAGAGGTGCGGTCCTTCTTATTAAGGTCGGCGCCTCTAAGATTGCGGTGATTAAGGCGCTTCGAGAGGCTGCCGGTATGAGCCTTCCGGAAGCGCGCACAATGGTTGACGGCGCGCCTCGCTTTATTAAGGGAGGAAATTTTGAGGATGGAATTTTCTCTGAGGAAGAAGCGACAGCGCTTAAGGAAGCGCTGGAGGCAGCCGGCGCAGAAGCAGATATCAAGGTAATACAATGACCCGATCCCCAAAAGACGGACGAAAACGAACGCCGGGGGATCGGGCCAAAATGATGCTTATGCGCTTTTTCGATATATGGGAAGACTTTTGAAAAAGATGCAGAATTTCGTTTTTTGCGAGCGGGAGCTGTTCGTCAAAACATACTGCGTGATGGAATAACAATGCGAGCATTGCCATAAGCATCACTTCGTATGTTTATCCTCTTCCCAAAATGCTAAAGCATTTCGGGAACCCTGATGTACCGTCCCCCGAGCAAAAGACGGAAAACGCCAAAGGCCGTGCAAGCTCGATGCTTGCACGGCCTTTAATATAGGTTAGTCGTTGCGTATCATAAATTTATTTGTAACTAGCCGCTACGGACATTAACCTAGCGCCTTGAATAAATCGGCGTGTTTATGCGCTTTTTCGGTTTCTATTGCTATTGCGCGTTGAGGATCGCTTCTACCTTGTCTCGGTTCATATATAGCGTACAGCCGCCGATATGGTCGTCCTGCAGTAAGCCCTGTGTTTGTAAAGCCTTGAATAAAGGAGACTGCAGCGCTTCGCGCAACGAGGTGTCTCTTACATTGATGTCTGAATAAGGGGAGAACGGACAGGGCTCTGCGCCGCCGTGCGAGTTAATATGGAAAAAGCCGCGTCCGGCTGCTACACAGCCGCCGGAGCTTTTTTCGTCGCCGGGGAAGGAGATGAACACCATTCCTTTTTTTCTGCGCCGCAGCCGCTTGACTGCCTTCAGCATATAGGCCTGCTCCTTTTCACCGGGAGCCAGATGGCGGCTTTCCTCCGTCACCGGTACAAATTCGACGTATATAACGGCTTTACAGCCGAGCCGGTACAGCGCGTCAAGGAAGGCGTCGGAATAAACCTCATCAATGTTTTCGGTCGTGACGGTTATCGAGGCGCCAAAGATCATCCCTCTTTCTTTGATCTGCTGCATCGCGGCCGTTACCTGATCGTAAACGCCTTGACCGCGCCGCTCGTCAGTCAGCTCCCGATCGCCCTCTATGCTGATGATCGGAACAAGATTGCGGTTTTCTGCGAGCATATCAAGGTATTGCGCGTGCAGGTAGGTGCCGTTGGTGAAGATGGGAAAGAGAATATTTTGGTGCGCGGCGGCACGCTTGATGACATCATAGCGCATCAGCGGCTCGCCGCCTGCCAGCAGGATAAAGCTGATGCCGAGCTCGTCGGCTTCCGTAAAGATCTTGTCCCAATCCTCGCCGCTCAGCTGGTCAACGGGCTTGCTGTCGCAGCAGGCCTGATTGCTTCTGGAATAACAGCCGGCGCAATGAAGGTTGCAGGTGCTGGTAATGCTGGCGATCAAGAACGGCGGAATATGCTCGCCCTGCTTTTCGGCGGCATAACGCTTTTTAGACGCTGCGCGCGACGCCAGCGCAAAGCGCTTCATGAAGGCGCTTTCTTTTTCATTTTTAGCGGTGGCGCGGAGTGAATCGGGGACGACTCTGACCACGCCTCTTGTCATATATCGTTGAATATTGAATCCCATCAGCAGATACCCGTACCGTTCATCATAACGGCCTTTCAGCATTTATCGAATACGGCAGCGGCGAACCGACAGACGGCCGCGCAGCTGCTTTTTGAAAATTGTACAAAATCGAATAGCGTACAATTTATTTTACTATAGCACATTTTTTTGATAAATGCAAGCACGATCCGCCCACCAGAGAATAATAGACAAAGTGCACGGCAATGATAGAACAAGCGGCGGCTTAACGGGCGTTTTTTATCTCGCTGCGCGCCGCGGAGGATTCGGTGTTGAAGAAACGGGGGCAAAATGCTATAATGAATACGATAAAAGCGATCGCGCGGCGATTGTATATCCGGAACAACGTGCCGTAAAGAAGCGATTGGAGGAAGAACGCATGATAGTGACCGTTTGCTTAACCGTGGCGCTGACGCTGCTGATTGGCGGCATTGCGCTGGCGGTGTTTGTGAGCTATACGAAAATGCCGAAAAAATTTCCGTTGCCGTTTCAGGTCTTTTCTGTAACGGTTTTTCTGGCAGGGGTGGCACTGTTTGTGCCGATGTATGCGCAGCAGATGGCCGCGCTCGGCAACGACGGCTTGCTGTATGTGCTCAAGGTGCTGCTGCTATCGGTTCATAATACGATCCGGCTCTTTATTGTAGACGGCGAATTCAATATCATTTCTGATTATTTTATCGAAAATCCGGCAGCGCCGGCGCTGCAGACGGTGTATACCTCGGTGGCGGTGGCGCTGTTCGTGACCGCGCCGATCCTCACCTTCAGCGTGATCCTGTCGCTGTTCCGTTCTGCGATGGCACAGGTGCGGTATAAAATGAGCCTGCGCAGCAAGATCTATATTTTTTCAGAGCTGAACGAGCAGTCGCTGGCGGTGGCCAAAAGCCTGTATGAAAAGGATCCGAAGATCCGCCTGGTGTTTACGGACGTGTACCGTGACGACGAGGAGACGGGCAGCGAATACGCCGCCGAGGCCAAAAAGCTGAAGGCGCTGCTGTTTAAGAAGGATATTACGGCGGTCAATTTTTACAAAAAAGCAGAGAATAAGGCGATTAGCTTCTTCCTGATCGGTCACGACGACGCGGAAAATCTGGAGCAGGCGCTGTGGCTGTATCACCGCTATCTTTACCGCGATCATACGCATATTTACCTGTTTTCCACCTCGCCGGAGAGCGAGCTGGTGTTTTCCTCCCTGCGCCGTGATACCGACGGCGGGGAAGCGCAGCGGCCCGTTAAGGTGAAGCTCAGAAGAATCAACGAGGCACAGTCGCTGATTTACCGTAACCTGTATGAGAACGGCGGCCGCTTGTTTGATAACGCGCTGCCCGACGGCGACGTCAAAAAAATCACCGCCGTCGTGGTCGGACTTGGCCGTTACGGCGAAAATATGACGCGTGCGCTGGTGTGGTTCTGCCAGATGATCGGCTATCGGGTGGTCATTCACGCCTTTGATAAGGCGCCGGACATGGCAGAACGCTTCACTGCCCAGTATCCCGACCTGATGAATCCGGACTTCAATAACGATACGCTGACGGATGAGGACGCGCGCTACCGGATTGTGCTGCACCCCGGTGTGGATGTTGCCGGCACGTCTTTCAGTGAAGCACTGCAGGCACTGCCGGACACGACGTATGTGTTTGTATCGCTTGGCGATGACGAGCGCAACATCAAGACCGCGGTGAGGATCCGGCAGCTGTTTGAGGGAATGCGCAACCGGCAGGGCTTGCTGACGGATGCTGCCGCCAAGCGCTTTCCACCGATTCAGGCGGTCGTGTATAACAGCCGCAAAAAGGAAGCGCTGACCGGCGTAACGAACTTCCGCGGCGAAGCGCTGGACATTGACTTTATCGGTGATGTGGAAAGCTGTTACAGCGAAAAGGTCATTATCGGTTCAGAGATCGAGCAGCTGGCGCTCGGCCGTCATACCGGTCTGTCAAAGCCGGAGGCGGAGAAGCGGGAGGAGAGCTTTTGGCGGTTTGAATATAACTACCGCTCCTCGCTGGCCAGCGCGATTCACAAGGAAATGCGCCGCTATTGCCGCCTGCCCGGTGCGGAAAAGGAACCGGAGGCGCGCGACTGGGAAACGGAACGCCTGCCGCTGCGGATGCTGGAGCACCGCCGGTGGAGCGCCTATATGCGCTCAGAGGGCTATACCTACGCGCCGGTGCGTAACGACTTGGCCAAGCAGCACTGGTACCTCGTCAACTTCAGCGACCTCAGCGACGAGGTGACCCGCTGGGATGATGTATAAGGCGAGCGATGCTGATAGGTTACGGTAAGCGGATACCATAACTGAAATCGACTGATATAAACGAAGAAGCTGTCTCACATTTGTGAGACAGCCCTTTTCGTTTTCGTGGACAGCACAGGAATTATCCGTATCTCTTATAGATATCACAGTTTGACCAATTGCTGTCGGACTTACAATAATAATCGTGTTTGGCTTCGGAAACACAGTTGTGACACAGGTCACAATAATATCTATCCGTTCCAAACAAGCCGCCATCTTTCCATTCATAATGTGGACACTCCATTTTCTTCCCTCCTTTCGCTGTGGTATGTGTTATTTTGTTTCTTAGTTTGATTTGTTGATGTTATCAAAGAATTGCTTGCGGTACGGACAGCGATCATTACAGCCGCGCGTATCCACCGGCGCCCCTGTAATAGGGCAGTAGCAGATTCCGTTCTCTGCAACATCATAGCAAGGGACGCGGCAAAATTCAAAATCATGGTAGTAACCGATAACGGAATTGTATTCTGTATATAATTTATCTGATGCCGGCCGATACAGGTCATAATTCTGTAAGTTCTTCATCTCAATTTTATCGCCAATGTGGCCGAAAATTTTTCTGGTGATAATGAAGAAAATGAACAGGCCGGTAAAGAGAAAAAATATATCGCCTTCCTGTGCAGCATGGACAACCCCCTGCAGCGCATAGGGAAATCCCTCATAGTCCTTAGAATCAAAATAAACAAACAGGCAAAACAGGAACGCAGACAAAATCTCTAAAAGGATAGAAACGATCTTTATTGCCTTGAAGACGCGGACGCCGTGAGCATCGGATAGCTTGCTTGTATATGATAAATAGCGTTGGTAATTTTGTGTAAATTGCCGGGAATTGTGCCGCTCGTTTCTGTACCGGCTTATAACCTCTTGATTCGTCATCATACCTCTCCTTACAGCAAAATTTGCAAAGCTTTATATATCCATTATATATATATA
>JAFUEH010000015.1 GCA_017463985.1 Eubacterium sp.
ATGCAATTCATAGATTTCTTTTGAATATTGCTGTATGTTTCGGTATTGTCGTGCCATTATTTAAGCCTCCTATGGTAGTTCCTTTAATTCTACCATAGGAGGCCCTTTTTTGTCATTGTCTATTTTTTACGGACTTGTTCAGTAAAACGCAGTGCCTTTTGTAGTTTAACCGAAGTATCTTTCCAGTAAGCCCTTGAAAGCCTTGCCGTGTTATCCCATTATTCTTTATTCCCTGCGGCTCATCCGGGCTTTTGCTTTGGACTACACAGTTGCACTCCGCCTCGCTGACGCAACAGTCCACTGGACTGTTGCTCCCAAATTTTTGCTTCCTTACGAACTTAAAATTTGGAGCTCGGTAGCAAGACACTACCAAGCTCCTTTTTGTTAAGTATTCGTTTATTAACCGAAGTATCTTTCCAGTAAGCCCTTGAAAGCCTTGCCGTGTCTTGCTTCATCTCTGGCCATCTCGTGAACGGTGTCATGGATTGCGTCAAGACCGGCAGCCTTTGCCTTCTTCGCCAGCTCGGTTTTGCCAAGGGTCGCGCCGTTTTCGGCAGCCACTCTCATCTCAAGATTCTTCTTGGTGCTGTCGGTGAGCACTTCACCGAGCATCTCAGCAAACTTTGCTGCGTGCTCTGCCTCTTCGTAAGCAGCCTTTTCCCAGTAGAGACCGATTTCCGGATAGCCCTCTCTGAAAGCCACTCTTGCCATAGCCAGGTACATACCAACCTCTGAGCATTCGCCGTTGAAGTTGTCGCGAAGACCCTGAACGATCTCTTCGTCAACGCCGTCGATGATACCGACCTGATGCTCAGCAGCCCATGTCAGCTCCTCGTTGTCCTCTCTGACGGCCATCTTGGCACCGCAGATCGGGCAGTTAGCGATTTCCTCAGCGGTTTCATAACCGCATACCGGACAGTAATAAATCTTGCCGGCTGCAACCTCTTCTGCTGTTGGAGCAGGGATCTCCTCAGCCGGTGCTTCCTTTGCTACCATTTCTACGCCGCAGATCGGGCAGATATCCTCATCGCCTTCGTATCCGCATACGGGACAATATTTTGTTGCCA
Source organism: Eubacterium sp. (assembly GCA_017463985.1). Taxonomy (GTDB): domain Bacteria; phylum Bacillota; class Clostridia; order Oscillospirales; family Acutalibacteraceae; genus Eubacterium_R. The sequence goes on from JAFUEH010000015.1 coordinate 1,068, forward strand.
TAATTCTTACTCCTTTTCTGTATTCATTAAGAAATTAATCCTTATCATCATTATACATATTTCGCTGTAAAAATCAATCTAAATTTTTTAAACAATATATTTCTTTAACACAGGTATCCGGTTAAGAACCGCCGAAACGCCCAGTGAAACGGCAAATACCAGCACGCTGATGACCGGTATTGAAAGGAAAGCAGGGAATAAGGTCGTTCGCAGCCCGAGACGATGCAAAATATTTAAAACAATTATATGGACTAAATAGACTCCGAAGCTGTCACGTGACACGGCGGTGATAATCCGCTTTGTCTTTTCATTCCATCGAATCGGCAGGTGCCGTAACAGTACAAAAACGGCGCAGCTTTCTATTAGTACGTTCACTGTCAGATAATTGTAGAAACGTAAGTCTTGCTCACTGCTGAGACGAGAATATCGGTATGCTAGCCATACTGTCAGCAGCCAACTTAGAATCCCCGCCACATATAGCAGTATCCTTACAGGCTTTTTCAGCATCGCAGCGGATAACATATAGCCGAGCAGATAGACACCGATATACATAGCACCTGTTGCACCGAATAGCATAAAGTAATCACCCTTTTCGTTAAAGATCTTGTCTACGCGTGCATTCTCTGCGTTTGAAATAAAACGGAAAATCGTGGGGATTACGCTGGTTATCAGCAGAAGAACAGCGGTTACTATTGTTGTTAGCCGTTTGTGCAAGGTGATTTTTCGGAGCAGTGGTGTAATGATGTATAGCCAAGCGATCATATATAAAAACCATAAATAATCCGGACCAAAAACGATGTCTTTTAACAAGCTGTCGGTCGGCTTTTTTAAAATCAACACATTGCCCAGCGCACAAACTGTTGACCAACAGAAAAAAGCAGTGATAATGCGCAGCAGGTTTTGGGTGTACAGCTTTTTCGGGCTGAGAGTGTGTGCCGGATCAAGCAAGAAACTGCCCGAAATCATAACAAATACCGGTACAGCCCACCGAACCGCACTGTCGTATAGATTATAAGTCATCCAGCGTATACTTGATATCTCAGCCTGATACATCTGCTTTGCGCTGACATGGATCGTGACGACGGCCAGCGCCGCCAGTATTCTCAGTAAATCTATATTGTAATTTCTTTTATCAGCCATTGCTTCAGCTCCTTTGTTTTAAATTATCGCACAATCCTGCTGCAAAGTCAAATTATTCATAATCTTTATTGACAAATCCTTTGTTTTAAAGGATAATATATTTAATAATGAAAAGCGGAGAAGCTTATGGCTAAGAATACCTTCCGGCTCCCGTTGTGGGGACCGTACTCTAAAAAATACATGGGAATTTCCCATATTATCCCGTCGCTGGCTGATATCGGTGCACGGTTTGATTTTATTGTGCATCCGAATGTATGGAACAGCGCTACGCCTGTGCCGAATGTCACGGTGCCATCGGCTTATCATCTTTGGGAATGTGCGCCGGACTATTCCTACTACAGCTATCGGTATGAGCTGCTGTGGAAGGATCAGCTCTATGCAGACGTTTCGTTCTCTAAGGTCCGTGACGGCGCTTATGTGGTGCGTACAAAGCTGTGTAACCGCACCGATCTGTTTCAGTGCTTTAACATTAATCTATTTTCTGCGCTCGAATATCCCGAAACAGAATATACCGATGTGATCACACCTGAAAAATGCGTTATACTTGGGGCGAATGATTATCAGGATTTTCGTTACGCGGTGGCGCGTCCGTGGGATCATGAAACGCCGGACGGGCTGTTCCGCGGTATGTTCCGCGACAAGGAATTTTACGGCGGTTGCGGTCTGGGCGACCGTTGCGATCATCAGCACGTGCATTACCTGCGCCTGAAGCCGTTCGGCGCTGAAAAGGGCGACAGCGTTACTTACCGATTGGCGGCAACGGACTTTGAAAGACCGGTGCTGCTGCTGCGTTACCGCACCGTCGGTGACGGCGATGCGCACTTTACCTGTAACGGTCGTGCTGTGACGCTGCCTCACAGCAATGCGCTGTGTTTGATGGAGCTGCCGTATACCGAAAATCCCTGCTTTGAAAGCAGCGGCGGCGCCGGCGTGGAATTCGATTTTTTGGCGGTGGTCGAGAAGGGCGAAACTGTCCGAACGGTCACAAAACGGCGGCCAATCGTCCCGGCGGTGACAAGCGAAGCTACTGCGCACGGACAGCGCGTTCAGCTGGATTACGGCGAGGGAATCCGCTATACGGTCTTTACGGAAGGCGATACCCGTCTGCGCACGCTGGAAAGCGGCTCGCTGGAGGACGCGCTGATCAACCGTCTGTCTAACGGTGACCATACCTACGACGATCTGACGGAGACGTTTTCCCGTTCCTTCCAGCGCAAGCACAGCGACGATGGCTTCTATCAGAATACCATGATAAAATCGATCTACGTGCCGCCGCAGAACGACCGTTGCTGCTATGTGCTGCTGACAGAGGGAGACGGTGAGGCGCTCACGCCGGAGGAATGCGAGCAGATTTATCAGGCGCGGCGTGCAGCGGCAGGCGGCGTGCATTATAACCGTGAGGGCGAAAAATATGCCCTCTCTACCGGTATTCTGCGCGCTACACTGCTGACGAATGCGGTATATCCTGTTTACCGCCACGGTGAAAATGTGATTCACCATACACCCGGAAAGCGCTGGGATTCCTTTTATACTTGGGACAGTGGCTTTATCGGTATGGGACTGCTGGAATATTCGCCTGCGCTATGCCGTTATGCATTGGAGCAGTATTTGTGCGATGACAGCAATCAGGATTTCGCTTTTTTGCTGCACGGCTCACTGGTGCCGACGCAGTTCTATGAATATTTTGAATTGCTCGGCCGCACGGAGGATAAGCATTCGCTGGACGCGCTTTATCCGATGGCCAAGCGCTATTATGAATTCCTGCGCGGGCGTAGCGATGGCTCGACCTTTGCCAAATTCGGTAACGGTTTGCTGACGGCTTATGATTATTGGTACTCCTGCTCGGGTATGGACGATTATCCGGCGCAGGTGGCGATGATTAAAAATAAAGCAGAGCAGTATTCCTGTCCCTGTCTGACGACGGCGCAGGTGATCCGCGTCGGCAAAATCATGAAAATGATTGCCGTGTTTCTGGGTAAAGCAGAGGACGTAGCAGTATATGAAAACGATATTGCTGTATCGGAGCAGGCGCTTAACGACCTGGCTTGGGATGAGGAGAGCGGCTACTTTGGCTACACAATGTATGATAAAGAAACGCCGTACCTGATGAAAACGGCGGACGGCGAAAACTGGAATAAGGGCATGGACGGTATCTATCCGTTGATTTCCGGTTCGGTGACGGGCGAACGGCGGCAACGGCTGCTGGCGCATCTTAAAAATCCGAACGAGCTGTGGTCGCCGGCAGGCGTTAGCGCCGTCGATATGACAGCGTCTTACTTCCTGCACGATGGCTACTGGAACGGTAATGTTTGGATGAGCCACCAGTGGTTCGTTTGGAAAACCATGCTGGATCTCGGTGATACGGACTTTGCTTATGCGATCGCGGAGCGCGCGCTGGATATGTGGAAGGAGGAAACGGATTTCTCCTACTGCACTTATGAATGCTTTAATGTGGTCACGCGCCGCGGCGGCTGGTTCCATCATTTCGGCGGTCTGTCCGCACCGATTTGTATTTGGGCGAACGCCTACTATCGACCGCAGACAGTCACCACCGGCTTTGATGTTTGGACCGATTACCGTCATCTGACGGACAACAGTGCCGAGCTTCAGTTTACTTATTACGGTAACAGCGACCGCTATGCGTTGCTGATTACCTTGTCTGATCAATATCAATACAGCGTTACGCTGGATGGAAAGGCGCTGCCCTTCACCGAGCGTAAGAAGGGCTGCTTAGAAATTATACTTGACGGAACCGTTAAAGGAGGCGTTATACAATGTCACGCAGAATAATCGGCGCAGATAACGAACCGCTGAAGATCCAATTCGTTACGGACGTTCACTATTACTCGCGTAAAAACGGCACAGAGGGGCCTGCCTACGATAAGGAGGAGGCCAAGAGCCAACAGGTGATAAAGGACAGCGATCTGGTCATTAAAAAAGGCTTTGATATGCTGTGCGAGGATACCTCGACCGATATTGTGGTGCTCGCCGGCGATACGACCCGTAATGGTGAGTACACCTCACACGAAGGCATCATTGAGCTGCTGTATGACCTGAAAAAACGAGGCAAGCGTGTATACGTGATTACGGCGACGCATGACTTCCGCGGCAACGGCTATGGCAAAGGCTTTGAGGGCGATAAGATCGTAGATGTGCCGGCTGTGAAGGACCGCGCAGAGCTTTGGGATATGTATTATGATTTCGGCCCGAGCGAGGCGATCGCCTATCATCGCGAGTCGATGTGCTATGTCGTGCAGCTGGCACCGGGCTACCGCCTGTTTGCGCTCAATGACGATACGAATATGCGCGAGGACGAGGGCGGCTCCGGCTATTCCGAAAGCTGTATGCAGTGGATCATGGAGCAGCTCGAGGACGCCAAGAAAAACGACCAGTATGTTATCGCTATGACGCACCATCCGATGGTGTCTCCGTCACCGTTTTATTCAATCATTGGCAGCGGCGATATGCAGCGTCATCATGAAACGACCAGAGAAATTTTTGCTGACGCCGGACTGCACTGTATGCTCACGGGTCATACCCATGTGCACGATGTGGGTTATATCACCACGGCAAAAGGCAATCGTTTTTATGATATTGCCTGCAGCGCGCTGATCGGTTGTCCGCCCAATTACCGTAATATTACCTTTGATCCGAAGCACGCCAAAATTGATGTAGAGACCGTAACGATCACGGAGGTTCCCGGTGTGGATACCGGCGGAGAGTCTTTTGACAAGTATATGGAGGGCTTCTTCTTCGGCATGATTCGTCGGGTTATTTGGGCAATGGGGTATGATATTGATACCCTGGCGCAGACAACGCCTGCCTTCTCCATCCCGAGCGAAAAGGTGTATAAAAACAAATGGTGGATCAAGCCGATCGGCAAGTTCCTCAATAAGCTGACTTTTAAAAAGATTTGGCGGCTTTGTAAAAAGGAAAGCGGACTGAAAAAAGCCGACATCGCTGATATTGCCGACAATAAGGTGGTGGACTTTATCGTTGAGCTGGTAAAGAATCTTTACTGCGGCGATTCTCCGTATACCCCTGATACAAGGGAGTATCGGCTCACCTGTGGCTTTTTGAATGTGATCGACAGCTTTTTAAATACGATCCATCTGTCCATCGGCAAGTTCCTCAAGGGCGCAACAAGCGTGCGCTCACTGGTGGAGCCGCTGTTGTGGAACGACGGTTACTGCGACGCACAGTGTACGCTGCCGCTGTACCCGATTTTTGACGACGAAAATCCGGCGCCGCCGGAGCTGTTTGAACAGCCGACGCGCGAGGATACGGTCAAGCCCAGCAAAAAGGGTCCGCTGGTGTTACTGATACTGATGTTGCTGGTGCTGCTGGTGCTCGCAATCGCTGTCGGTTTTGTCGCGCTGATCGTATGGCTGGTGATTTTGTTGATCGGTTTGTTTTAAATAATAGTTGCAATGACCTTAAAATGTTGTTATAATGAAATTACCAAAACAATTTAAAGGAGTAAAAATTTATGGCAGATGAAAAGAAAAAGTTTTCACTCGGCGGCATTGATAATGCTGCAGAGGAAAAGGGCTCAGGTATTAAGGCGTTATGGCAGTTCCTGAAGTTCGTTGTTGTTTCCGGTCTGGTTTCCATTATTCAGTTTGGCTTGGCAGTGTTGCTACCCTTGATTTTTGATAAGTTCAAGATGCCGGAGTTAACGGGATTCTTGGCGCAAATTTTTACGGCAGATTCCGTAGCACCGGATAAATTCGCTATATATGCACCGAACGGTATTGTAACGTGGGGCTATGTCCTTCCGTTCCTGCTTTCTAACTTGATTGCAAATATTTACGGCTTCTATCAAAATAAGAAAACCACCTTCAAGTCTGATGCGCCATGGTATTCTTTTGCCGCATATATCGTGCTGCTTCTTGCGCTGATTCTGTTTGCAACTTGGCTACAGGCGATTATCGTTGGTGCGTTAACAAAAATTGATCCTTCGGCATATACCGGATTCCTTGCTTGGCTCACTAAGATAGTATCACAGGATTCAGTAGCAAGATTGCTTGCCTCCATGGCAGCCGGTTTCTTGCAGATGGTGGTGCTCTTCCCGATGGAAAAATTTGTACTCCTGAAGGAAAAGAAGCCTGCCGAAGGCGAAGAAGCAGTTGCCGAATAATAATCCGTCCTGCAAGCAGCGGCACTCAGTGCGGTGCCGCTGCTTTTATACTAGATGAATGGGGAGATAGTGGTAATGACAGAAACGAAGGAAAAGAAAAAGAATATTGTTGCCGATTATTTTGACCGCCTGTTTCACAGCGAAAACAGCCCTAAAAAATGGGAACTGGCGATCTGGTGGGCAGCCAGAACGGTACTGATCGCTACGCTGGTGCATGCGTTATTTATTAATAAAGCAGACGACCACGCTAAGATGGCGCTGCAGGTGTTTGGCAATATGCTCGGCCAGTTTGTGTGGGAAATCTTTATGATGTTCCCGAAGAAGAGCTTTTTGCGCCATATTCCGGCCTATATTCAGGACATCAGCGCCCCTGCCTTGATCGGCGGCAGCCTGTTCGGCGCGTATCTGAATTTCTATTACAGCGCGCCGGTGCTGGATATCGTGATGCACACGGTCGGCGGCGTTGCCTGTACCCTCATCGGTTATGAGATTTTTACGGCGATGGAAAAACGTGATACACGCAGGGGAGACACAAAGTCCAGCATCGCAATTATCGTGTTCGGTGCGTTTTGCTTCTCTTTTGTGGCCGGTAATATTTGGGAGTTGTTTGAGTTTACGGCTGACCAGCTGAATCCGGTCCATCCCGGCGACGCGCAGCACTGGTCTTATGACCTGGCTGTTCAGGCAATCGAGGACGCCAAAGCCCTCGGCAAGACGATTGACCTGCCGAATTTTATTGATCCGCGAGATCCGATGAGATACGGCTTGATCGATACGATGGAGGATATGATCTGTAATACGGTCGGCGGTTTCATCGGTTGGGTGATCCTGAAGTTTGTACCGTATCACCATCTGGACAGAAAAAGAGCGTTAAAGGAGCTCGAAAAATAAAGTAGCTGAATATTTATAAATTTTCTGAAGGAGAGGTTCAGCAGCCTCTCTTTTATTTATATATTTGATTAGAAAATAGAGACGAATGAATAAATATGAATTTTCAGAATATTGTAAAAACTGGTTGACAAGGTTTATTCATTGTGATATTGTATCTTCATACAAAAACATTGCATAAAAATACTTTTGTATTCATTGAAAAGGAGAACCGTTATGAAGAATTTTAAGAAAATTTTAGCCGTTGTATTGGCACTCGCTTTGACAGCCGTCATTTTTGCAGCCTGCTCCGGCGGCAAGAACGCTAACAGCCAGGCAAGCGATGAAACAGAAAGCGCTGCAGCTGCTGATGCTGCTGCTATCAGCACCGTAACCGACGGCAAGCTCACGATGGCAACGAACGCCGCTTTCCCTCCGTATGAATATGTTGAGGGTGATCAGGTTATCGGCATCGACGCTGAGATCGCTGCTAAGATCGCTGAAAAGCTTGGCCTTGAGCTGGAAATCGTAGATACAGAATTTGATTCCATTATCCCCGGCGTTCAGAGCGGTAAGTTCGATATGGGCATGGCCGGCATGACCGTGACCGATGAGCGACTGGAAAGCGTTAATTTCTCTGACTCTTACGCCAAGGGCGTACAGGTCATCATCGTGCCGGAAGGCAGCGCAATTACTTCCGTTGACGATATTAATGAGAATACGAAGATCGGCTGTCAGGTAGCTACCACCGGTTCTATCTATGCACAGGATGATTACGGTGTTGACGCTGTTCAGGAATACAGCAAGGGCGCCGATGCTGTACAGGCTCTTCTTTCCGGTAAGGTTGACTGCGTCATTATTGATAACGAACCTGCGAAGGCGTTCGTCGCTGAAAACGAAGGCCTCGTGATCCTCGACACTGCTTATGTGGAAGAGGATTATGCGATCTGCTTTAATAAGAACGCAGGCGCACTGGAGGAGCAGGTTAACGAAGCGCTCAAGGAGCTGATTGCTGACGGCACCGTACAGTCCATTCTTGACAAATATATCTCTGCAGAATAATTTTTACAAACAAAGGGCGGAGTCATCCGCCCTGTTATGCTTTTATCGGTATTGCTTATGAATTCATTACTACTGGGTATCGCCGGCTTGATGAAAACCGCCGGTATCTCTCAATTTATTGAAAATTTCAAAAATGACTTCGAGCTGAATTTCCTTCAGAAGGATCGTTGGAAGCTGATGCTGTCCGGCCTTGGCGCTACGTTGACGATCACGGTCGTAGCGGCGTTGATCGGTATCGCGATCGGCGTGGTGGTCGCGGCTGTCAGAAGCTCTTATGATAAGAACGAGGAATCGATGAGGCTGCGCGGCGGTGTCGGCTATCATGTTTTAAAGTTCTTTAACGGTATTTGCAAGCTCTATCTGACGGTGTTCCGCGGTACGCCGGTCGTGGTGCAGCTGTTGATCATCTATTTTATCATCCTGCCGAAAGCTCAGGGACTGAGCGTTGCGATCATTGCCTTTGGTATCAACTCCGGCGCTTATGTGGCCGAGATATTCCGCGGCGGTATTATGTCGATCGATCAGGGACAGTTTGAAGCAGGCCGCTCCATCGGCTTTAACTATGTGCAGACAATGCGCTATGTCATTATCCCCCAGATGTTTAAGAATGTCCTGCCGGCGCTGTTAAATGAATTTATTGCGCTGCTCAAGGAGACCTCTGTTGCCGGTTATGTGGCAATTCGTGATCTGACCAAGGCCGGAAACAGCATTTCCGGCGTCACCTATTCTTATTATATGCCGCTGCTATCGGTGGCGCTGATCTACTTGGTCATGGTCGTTCTGCTGACCAGAATTGTCGGCGTTGTGGAGAGGAGGCTGCGTAAGAATGAACGATAATGCGATTATTCAAGTCGTTGATCTAAAAAAGCATTATAACGGCGGTGAGGTCAAGGCGCTGGACGGTATCACAACGGAGATCGATAAGGGCGAGGTCGTTGTCGTCGTCGGACCTTCCGGCTCCGGTAAATCCACCTTCCTGCGATCACTGAACCTGTTAGAAATTCCGACGGGCGGCCATATCTATTTTGAAGGGGAGGACCTGACCGATCCCAAGCTGGACATTAACGCTCATCGCCAAAAAATGGGCATGGTGTTTCAGCATTTTAACCTGTTTCCGAATATGACTGTGCTGAAAAACTTGACGATTGCACCGATGAAGCTCCTCAAGAAGAGTAAAGAGGAGGCGGAGGCAAAAGCCATGGAGCTGCTGGAGAAGGTTGGCCTGAAGGATAGGGCAGAGGCGTATCCCAGCCAGCTGTCCGGCGGTCAAAAGCAGCGTGTTGCGATTGTCCGCGCGCTGTGCATGGAACCGGATGTTATGCTGTTTGACGAGCCGACCTCTGCACTGGATCCAGAGATGGTTGGAGAAGTGCTGCAGGTAATGAAGGATTTGGCGAATGACGGTATGACCATGGTCGTCGTTACCCACGAGATGGGTTTTGCCAAAGAGGTGGCCTCGCGCGTGATCTTTGTGGACGAGGGCGTGATTAAGGAAGAAAATAATCCTCATGATTTCTTCGAGAATCCGCAGCATCCGCGTCTTGTCGATTTCCTTTCTAAGGTTCTGTAATACAAGTCATAGTACGCAATATAAAACGGCAGCGAAAGCTGCCGTTTTTATTACTATCTTTGGTATTGGTCTTTATTAATCTGCTGTTTCTTCCGTAACAACTTCTGCGCCGTCTGCTTCGTGCTTAGCAACCAGCGCCTTTAAAATCGTGTCGTGTTCCTTCTTGCTGATTTCATACTTGATTGTCGGTATGACGGCTATGATCATGCCGATTGCCGGCGGCACGGTCAGCAGGAACCACATAGCGGAGGAGTAGCTCTCAAAGTCAGTGGCGAAATGCTTGCCTGCTTCCAGTGCTTTGTTCATTTTGTCAATATTGGTGTCGGTATAGCCCACTGCATTAAAGGCATAAGCCGAAATGATAGAGGCGATGCCGGCGGAAAGCTTTGTGATAAAGCTTTGTCCGGAGAAGAATACACCGTCCGGACGGAAGCCGTTATGATACTCCTCATAGTCAATACAGTCGGAGATCATCATCGACTGACAAACCATAACCAGTCCAAAGCCGATACCGCCGAGTAAGATTAAAATGCCTTCGATAACGACCCACTTGGTTTCCGCCAGGTCATAAGGTGCAATTTTGTAGATCAAGAACATCAGCCCTGTCGGAATACCGGATAACGCCGTCAGATTGTACAGGGTTTTCACATCGACCTTTTTGATCAGATATGGGAACAGCGCCATCGCGCCGAACTGACCGATAAAGAAGCCGCCGCCGATAATGACCAGAATGATCAAAATTTTTGGATCCGTAAAGGCGCGCATCATATCGCCGTCGCAGTAATAATAGGTAAAGAGCGTGATGACGACGATCATCATCAGCTGCATCGGAGAACGCAGTACGCCGGAAATTAAAATGCGGCGGAAGGGCTTACAGCTCCACATCAGCTGGAAGCTCTCTTTCATAGACTTATTTTCCTCGCTGACAGGTACGCGCTCGCGTGTGCCGATGCCCGCCAGCTCAAACATAATGGAAGCAATGACTGTCAGCGCGATCGCTACGATGATAAAGCCCTTTTGTGCGTTCGTGTCCTCACCGAGCATACCGTTTACCATCTGCGACACCGGTACGATGGCGACGACAACCAATGCTGCGCCGACAGAAGCGATAATACGTGCGAGTGAGATCAGCTTTGCGCGGTCACCCTCGTCCTCTGTCATGCGCGGAATAATGCCCCATAGCGGAATATCACCGATCGTGTAGCTCATGCCCCAAAGGATATAGGAAAGCGCAGCCCATCCGGTAATCAATACCATCGAGGTATGGTTGCCGGCGTCCTTGGCAGCGGCGTAATTGCCGTTGAGGAAACAGGCGATCGTGATCACCATGATCACCGGCGGTACAAACAGCAGGTAGGGACGGCATTTGCCCCATCTGCTCTTGGTCTTATCCACAATGGTGCCCATCATCGGGTCGTTGATTGCGTCCCAGACGCGCGCCAGCGCAAAGATCCAGCCCAGCGCTACCGCGTTCAGGCATATTACATTTTGAAAATAAAAGTACAGGCCGGTAGCAATGATGTTGTAAATCATATTCTGACCGCACAGACCGGTCAGGTACATCGCTGCTTCCTTGCCGGTGTAGGTGTTAACCTTCTTTTTGTTACTCATTGATCGCACCTCCAAGCTCTTATGTTCATTATAAAGCTTTTCGGCTATGTATTCAATATACAAATGAAAAAGAAAATAAATTTTTAATTTATGCAATTTAACACTTTACTTTGCTAACACAATAAAGTGTAATAAAGGTACTAATTCACAAAAAAGGAGATTTTATGATGAAAAATGTTAAAAAACTGATTGCGGTTTTGTTAGCGTTAGTGATTGCCGGCGCAGTATTTGCGGCCTGCAGCGCCAATAAGAGCGACGACGCTGCTGAAACCACTGCTGCCGACGCAGCTGCTTCTGACCTCGAATACATTCAGGATAAGGGTACGCTCGTGATCGGTATTACGTATTTTGAACCGATGGATTACATCGACGAAAACGGCGAGCTGACCGGCTTTGAAGTTGAGTTCGGCAAGGCAGTTTGTGAGAAGCTTGGTGTGGAGCCTCAGTTCCAGGAAATTTCTTGGGATGCCAAGGAGACAGAGCTTTCCGCCAAGAATATTGACTGTATCTGGAACGGTCTGACCATCACGGATGACAGAAAAGAAGCTATGTCGATTTCCGACCCGTATATGAACAATAAGCAGGTGCTGATCTGTAAGGCCGAGAATGCCGAGGCGTTTGCACAGCCGGGCGGTCTGGACGGTAAAACCGTCGTAGCAGAAAAGGAATCCGCCGGTGAAGAGGCGATCCTTGATGAGGCTTATGCAGAATATTTCGGCAATGCTACTTATGTGGCAGTTGAGGCAATGAAGAACGCTATGATGGAGGTCAAGTCCGGCACAGCGGATGCAGCGGTCATTGACTACGTTACCGGTATCGGTTCCTTGAAGGAGGGATCTGACTACGCTGAACTTGCAATTATTGAATCCGTATCCTTTGCCGATGAGCAGTACGGTATCGCTTTCAGAAAGGACAGCGACGTCACGGCTGAGGTAAATAAGGCGATTGCTGAGCTAATTGCTGACGGTACGCTGGACACGATTGCTGAAAAGTATGGTCTGACCGAGCAGCTTGTAAAATAACGATAACACACATCGGGGCGGAGCCTTCCGCCCCTTTTTTTCTGGTGAAGATATGAATGATATCCTGTCTATTTCCAAAACCCTGCTGGAGGGCTTTTGGGAAAACGTCAAGCTGTTCGGGCTGACGCTGCTGCTGTCACTGCCGATCGGTTTGTTGATTACCTTTTGCTCCACCTCTAAATTTTTGCCGCTTAAATGGCTGGCTAAGACCTTTGTCTGGATCATCAGGGGAACGCCGCTGATGCTCCAGCTTTTCGTCGTCTTTTACGTGCCGGGGATCGTGTTCGGCACACCGATGAAAACGCGTTTCACCGCAGCGCTGGTGGCGTTTGTCATCAACTATGCCTGCTATTTTTCCGAAATTTACCGCGGCGGTATCGAAAGCGTTTCTGTCGGCCAGCATGAGGCCGGTATGGTGCTCGGTATGACAAAAAGCCAAATTTTCTTTAAGGTTGTGCTGATGCAGGTGGTTAAAAAGATTATTCCGCCGATGTCTAATGAAATTATTACCTTAGTCAAGGACACCTCGCTGGCGCGTGTGATCGCCGTATCTGAAATCATTATGATGGCGGACCGTTTCACCGCCAGAGGCCTGATATGGCCGCTGTTCTATACCGGCGTATTTTTCCTGCTGTTCAACGGCGTGTTGACAGTGCTGTTTGGCAAAATTGAGAAGAAGCTGGATTACTACACCGTTTAAGGAGGCGCAGCATGGCAGTATTAGAAGTAAAAAATATACATAAGCGCTTCGGTAATAACGAGGTGTTAAAGGGCATCGATTTTGAACTGGAAAAGGGAGAGGTGCTGTCGATCATCGGCTCCTCCGGTTCAGGCAAAACCACGCTCCTGCGCTGTATCAACTTTTTAGAATTTGCGGAGCAGGGAACGATCACCGTAGGCGGCGAAACGATCTATGACGGCGCGGTGAATAAAAAGCATAAGGAGGCGGAGCTTCGTTTAAAGCGGCTGCACTTCGGCTTAGTGTTCCAGCAGTTTAATCTGTTTCCGCAGTACACAGTACTGCGTAATCTTACCTTGGCGGCGGAGCTGCTGAAAAGGGGAACGAAGGAGGATCTGGAGGCGCGTGCACAGGAGCTGCTGGCGCGTGTGAATCTGTCCGACAAGGCGACGGCGTATCCGTGCGAGCTGTCCGGCGGACAGCAGCAGCGTGTGGCGATTGCCCGTGCGTTGATGCTGAATCCCGATATTCTCTGCTTTGATGAACCGACCTCGGCGCTGGATCCGGAGCTGACCGGCGAGGTGCTCAAGGTCATTAAGGCGCTCAAGGACAGCGGCAGTACAATGATCGTCGTCACACACGAAATGGAATTTGCCAAGAACGTTTCGGACAAGGTGATGTTCATGGCTGACGGCGTAGTAGAGGAGATCGGCACACCGTCGCAGGTGTTTGACGCCCCAACGAGTGATAAGACAAAAGCCTTTCTTGCCAATTCTCTGGAAAAATTTTAAAAACCCCTTGAAAAAATTTGATGAATCGCTATAATAAGGTTGCTTTTTGGAGCGACCTTATTTTATAATAGAAAAAACGACCGCGTTGCGAGGTATGCCAATGGACTATAAATACTATTTTAAATACCGTGTCGACGGTGTTACAAAGCTGGCGAACAAGCCGAATGACGATTTTGATTTTGAGATGAAGGAGTATATCAACTCTCTGCGTCTGTTCCTGCTGCCGAAAAAGCCGGTGCAGATCTTGGAGTTTTATGTACAGCTGGATTATCTTTTCCATGACGATTCCAAGTTTTTTGCCAACGGCTTTCAGTCCTGGACGGATACAAAGGAATTTACACGTAATGATACAACGCCTGACCTGAATACGATCGGCAGAAGCCCATTCGGCAAGATGTTCGGTATGAAGTACGTAGGGGATTATACGTTCATTCATTCTGATTGTAAAAAAGGCCAGTTCCATTCTCACGGCTTTGCTTATGTCCGTAACGGCAAAGCGATCGACCTGTTCGGCTCTTTGGATGACAGAACCGGCTATACGCTGATTTATGCCGATATGTCCGCCAATACCATGCGCTTTTCTAAGGATCTGGACGGTATCACGATTACCGAGCCTTATGAGATCCTAAATATTTTCATCACCGGCGGCGAGTATGACGAGGTGTTTGACGAATATTTTGAAAAGATGGGGATTCAACCGCGCACAACGCATAAGATCAAGGGCTATACCTCTTGGTATAACTATTATCAGGATATCAGCGAGGAGATCATTCTGCGCGATCTGCATTCGCTCTCTGCGCAGAAGGAATACGTCAATACCTATCAGGTGGATGACGGCTATGAGACCATGGTCGGTGACTGGCTGTTGGTGGATGAAAAGAAATTTCCGCACGGCATGAAGCCGATTGCGGATGCGATCCATGAGCAGGGCTTTAAGGCCGGTATATGGTTGGCGCCGTTCGGTGCGCAGAAGGGCAGCCGTGTGGCGAAGGAGCATCCTGATTGGCTGATCAAGGACGCGTCCGGCAAGCCGGTACCCGTCGGTCACAACTGGGGCGGTTTTTATGCGCTGGATATTTATAATGAGGAGGCGCGCGCCTATATTCAGCACTGTTTCGACGTGGTGCTTAATGAATGGGGCTTTGATCTTGTCAAGCTGGACTTTCTTTATGCTGCTTCTGTATTGCCGATTCACGGTAAAACGCGCGGTGAGATCGCTTATGATTCGATCGATCTGATCCGGGAATGTGTCGGGGACAAAGAAATCCTGGCTTGCGGTGTGCAGCAGATGCCATGCTTTGGTAAGGTCGAATATATGCGCATCGGGCCGGATATGGCCCTGTGGTGGGAGCACCGTATCTTGCGCCGTAATATGCACCGCGAGGACGTTTCTACGCCGAATGCCATCCACAACAGCATTTATCGCCGCTGTCTGAACGGCAGAGCCTTCCTGTGCGATCCGGACGTATTTTTGCTGCGCCGTGACAATATCCAGTTTACCTTTGAGCAGCAAAAGGCGCTGGCTAAGTTCATCAAGCTGTTTGGCGGCGTGCTCTTTATGAGTGACGATATTTCGCAGTATAACGAGGAACAGCTGGCGGTATTCAAGGATGTACTGAGCGATGATGACTGTCAGTTGACCAATGTACTGGAGGAGAACGGCAGGGTGTACATTGATTATGTACAAAACGGTGAGCCGCATCTGTTGGCCTTTGACAGTGCAACGGGTACGATCTATTAATACAATAACAGCAGAACGGTGCGGACAGCTTCAGCGCTGTCCGCATTTTCTTTTTATCTGCATATTCTGCAAGAAAAATTTATATTCATGTCAAATTCTATTGCAAAAAATTATACACTTTGCTATAATTTATTCAGAAATATTTTTTTCTAATATCAAAAAAGGGGAGAAACATTATGACACCAACACCAAATGAAGCAAGGTTTTGTACGCGCTGCGGCGCGGAGGCTGCAGCAGATTCTGTTTTCTGCTATCGCTGCGGTGCGCCGCTGAACAACGCCAATCCTGTGGATCCGAATGCGGTCAATCCGAACTATGTCAATCCGAATTATGTCAATCCGAATATGACGCCGGTTCCTCAGCCGGCTACCGATCAGTTTTATGATCAGCCGTTTATTCATGAGTCTGACAGAAAAGCGCTGAAGGCTTTGAAGGCGATTCCTGGCTTTACACCGCTGATGAAAGCGTTCATTAAGCACTGGAATGAAAAGCAGTTTAAGATCATCAACCTTTCCAGCAATATTCGTATTGACGAAAATCAGATGCCGGAAATTTATAATATGCTGCCGCCGATCTGCGAAAAGCTGCATATTGAAGTGCCGGAAATTTATCTGGAGCTGGATGTTGTACCGAATGCCTATACTTACGGTGATACCAAGCCCTTTATTGTTATCACCTCCGGTTTGCTGGAAACAATTCCGATGGAGCTGTTGCCGACGGTGATTGCGCATGAATGCGGTCATATTGCTTGCCACCATGTTCTGTATTCCACCATCGCCGGTATGCTCATCAACGGCGCGTCCGCTGCCGGCAGCTATTTTGGGCTCGGCAAGCTGGTATCGCTGCCGTTACAGGTTGCTTTCTACCATTGGAAGCGCTGCAGCGAGCTGTCAGCGGACAGAGCGGCTGCTTATTGCGACGGCACAGCGGATAATATCATTGAAATGTGTATGCGCTTTGCCGGCTACGACAGGGATCTGAATTTAACCGCCAGCAAGGAGCTGTTCATGAAGCAGGCGGATGATTATAAGGATATGATCGATTCCTCCAAGTGGGATAAAACCATGGAATTTTTGGTAGTTGCCAACCGTTCTCATCCGTTCAACGCCGTGCGTGCCAGCGAATGTAACGCTTGGGCGCAAACACCGGAATTTCAGGCGCTGATCGCAAGACAGTCATAACTACATAAAACGCAAAAAACCGCAGCTGAAAAGCTGCGGTTTTGCTTTGATAAGCTTTATTATTTTTCGTCGATTTTTTTGCTGTATTTAGCCAGGTAAACGGTGCGCATCAGGAAGCACTCCAGCTTCGGTACATAGTGCGCTCTGTTGAAGATGTCGACGTCTACGATCGCCTGACACTGCTTATCCATGATGATGTCGAGTGCCTGCATATCGCCTTCGGTGTTACCGGTGATGATAGCGCCGGCGCCCTGAATCAATACGGCGTTGCGGTTATCGATCGCTGCGCCGATCTCGGCTGCGCACGCGTCAGTATCGCCGTCGATCCACGGACAGTTCTTGACGTCTACACCGACGATCTGGGCAAAGTCATCGATCATCGGGATGATCGGCTTACCGGTCTGTGAAACAGCTACTACATCCGGCGTAGCCAGATGCTTGATGATGGTGCAATCCTCGGTGTTGTAAATCGCTCTGTGCAGCTTTTCTACCTTCGGCGCAATACCGTTGATGCCGATGCCGGTCTCGATATCTACATCTACCGTCGTGTCACCGACTGTCAGGGTGAAGTATTTACCGTTTCTGACGGAGGAGCCAAAGTCCGGAATTGCCTCCGGCATAGTGCCGGCTTCGTTCTTTTCGAGGAAGAAAGCGCGCTTATCATCGTCGCTGTAGGTCTTAGCCCAGGAGTGACGCAGATAGTTGTCCTTGATTACCTTTTCGCAGCAGGCTTCCAGGTTTTCTGCCAGTGCAAAGGCGTGGTCATAGTCATCACCCATGCAGACAGTGCCGTGGTGCATCATCATGATAGCACGGGAACGCGGATTCATTTCGATGCAGCGCTCCACCTTTTTGCGCAGAGAATCCGTGGTGGACATAGCGTAAGCGGCGCACGGTACCTTGTCACCGAGCACTTCCTTATATTCACTGTAAACGTTGCGGATTTCCATGCCGGTGATCGAAACGATCGTGGCTGCTTTTTGATGCGTATGAATCACAAAATCGACCGTCGGATGGTGACGGTAAGCGGCGGCATGAACGCCCTTTTCGGAGGACGGCTTAATGTCGCCTTCATAAGAGCAGTCGTCAATGTTGACCACTACGATCTCGTCCGGCGTCAGGTCCTCGTAGGCTCTGCCGGAGGGTGTGATCACAAACTGTGTGTCAGAAATACGGGCGGAAACATTGCCCCAGGTACGGGCAATGAGCCCTTTTTCAATTAATTCCAGGCCAGCTTTTACAACTAATTCCTTCGCTTCTTGAATTTCATAAGCCATAGCTCGATCTCCTTATGTTTTTGAAAAGGGAGCAGGGTAACCCCGCTCCCTGAATATAGGCTGATTAATAATCAATTTTTTCGCACTGAGACAGAACCTTATCAAAACGACGGATGCATTCGTCGATGTCCTCTTCCGTATAAGCGCTGGAGGTGTAAAGTCTTGAGCCTGCAAGAGTAACAAGACCCTCTGCCATGTAAGCAGCGCCCATGTACTGCATCTCTGTCTGACGGATACCGGTCTGCTTTAATACGTTCGGAACTTCCCAAATCTTCTTCCAGTTGATGCGGAACTGCATGGTAGCTACCGTGTGCAGGTGACATACAGAGCCGATGTTATAGCATACGAACGGAAGATCGTACTTTCTGATGGATTCGTTAATACCCTTTACCAGTCTGTCAGCCATTCTGCCGGCAACCTGGCAAGCATTTCTCTTTTCGATCTCACAGATAACGGTGTAACCTGCTACGCAGGAGATCGGTGTAGCAGCCATCGTGCCGCCGCACATTGCCTTATGGATCTTCTTGCCCTCGGCCTTGTCCAAACCTGCGCCAAGATATTTCATAACCTCTCTGTGGCCGCCGATGCCGCCTGCGCCCGGATAACCGCCGGCAATGATCTTACCGAAGATGGTGATATCGGGATCGATGCCGTAGTAGCCCTGTGCACCGGACAGACCGATACGGAAGCCGGATACAACCTCGTCGCAAACCAGCAGTGCGCCGTACTTACGGCAGAGTGCCTGTACGCCCTTCGGGAAGTCCTTGTCTACCGGACGGGTTGCTGATTCAGGACCGATCGGCTCAATGAATACTGCTGCTGTGCCGCCGCGGAACTTGTTGAGCTTGAGCTTTAACTCGAGCGACTTCAGATCGTTCGGGAAGAATTCCTGTGTGTGTTTGAATACGAAAAGCGGAACGCCGTGAGACTGGGTGTTCAGGGTGCCCGGAACACGCATACCCCATGCGAGCTGATCGGACCAGCCGTGATAAGCGCCGCCCATCTTGATGATGTTCTTATGACCGGTAGCAAGACGTGCAACACGTACAGCGCACATACAAGCCTCTGTACCTGAACCGAGCATACGGAACATCTCTACGGACGGAACACATTCGCTGATCTTCTTGGCGAGCTTGTATTCATAAGGATGGAACAGACCGGTGGACGGACCGCAGTCATCCAGTAATTCCTTTACCTTTTCCTTTACGACGTCGTCGTTGGAGCCGATAATGGTCGGGCCGCCTGCCTGCAGGAAGTCAAAATACTCGTTGCCGTCGATATCATAGAGCTTGTTGCCCTTGGCCTTGGTCATAACGATCGGGAACGGATAGTTAAATGCCAGATTGTGCTGTACGCCGCCGGGAATGACATTCTTTGCTTCGGTGATCATTTCCTTGGACTTGGCACACTTCTTCTCGAAATACTCTTCCTCATATTTCTTGAGTGCGTCTCTGTTGATCGAATAGATCGGCTTTTTGATGAGCGCATCGAGCTGTGCAGTTAATGCAGCAGCGTTTGGATACTCGGAAATTGCGAATCTTGTATCCATAATTAATCCTCCTTAATGATATGTAGGTGAGCGGTTGCTCACCGTTTATTGCGTGAGTCACCGCTCACTTTTTTACATCTTTTAGTATATCACTTTTTTACGATTTGTCAAATGAAATGTCACATTTTTTTGTATATTTTTATTGCAAAAATGTCGCAATAATGATACTATAAACACAGTGAATGTATACTCACCAAAGGAGATTTATCAGCATTGCACAAGGAAAGGCGGCTTTTTTTGTGCAATGCTACAAAATATATACTATGATTGAAAAAAGATATAAAGAGGCGTTTGAACGCGCCAGCGAAGAACGTAAAGAAAAAATTCTGGAGGTCGGCATTGAGGAGTTTTCCGCAAAAGGCTATGAAAACGCCAATATCAATGTGATCGCCAAAAAAGCAGGCATCAGCATCGGCCTGATGTATAAGTATTTTTCTACGAAGGAAGACCTGTTTATTACCTGTATTCAGCGCGGCTGTGAGATCCTCGACAGTGCGCTGGAGGAGATCATGGTGAGCGATGATAAGATCCTCGTGAAGGCGGAAAAGGTCATCCGAGCCACCTGTTATCACAGCAAACGTAACAAAAACTATATTAAACTCTATAACGAGATCACCAGTGAAAAAACGACGGAGACGGCGAAGCTGCTGGCGCGTGAAATAGAGTTCAGCACCAGCCGTAAATATATTACCTCTATTGCACAGGCTTACGCCAAAAACGATGTGCGTCAGGACCTTGATCCGCGGCTGTTTGCCTTTTTCCTTGATAACCTGCTGATGCAGCTGCAGTTCTCTTATACCTGCGATTATTACCGCGAGCGCTTTGAAATCTATACGGGTGTGAACGTGGACGAGATGGACGACGAAAAGGTCGTTCAGCAGCTGTTGAAGTTTGTTGAATCCGCTTTTACGTTTGAGAAGTAAGAAACCGAATAGGAGGATATACCATGAGCAAATACGTGATTACCTATGACATCGGCACCACCGGTATCAAAACCTGTCTGATCGAGATCGATCAGGAAATGAAGATACTGGCGTCTGCTACCGAGGGCTATAACCTCTATGTCAATGATGAGACCGGCGCTGAGGGCGGCGCTGAGCAGGACGCTGACGAGTGGTGGAACGCGATGTGTATCACCACGAAGGTAGTGTTCAAAAAGCGGCCCGATATCCAAAAGGAGCAAATTGAAGGCATTTCCTTCTGCTCCGCTATGCAGGGGCTGGTGCTCGTTGACCGTGAGGGCAACTGCCTTCGCCGTCCGATGACTTATATGGATCAGCGCGCCAGAGAAGAACTGAAAAAGGGCATTGCCCACGGTGTTCAGGTGGCGGGCGCAGAGGTGACGAAGCTGCTCAAATATTTGCGTTATACCGGCGCTGTTTCCTCCTCCGTAAAAGACCCGATCTGGAAATACAAATGGGTCGAGGCGCATGAACCGGAGGTGTTCTCAAAAATCTATAAATGGTTAGATATTAAAGAATATTTAATCTGCCGTGCCAGCGGCGAATTCGTGATGACAACCGATTCCGCTTTCGCGACCCTGCTTTACGATACCCGTAAAGGGCACGAGGGCTGGTGCAAGCCGATCTGCGATATGGTTGGTGTGAATATTGAGCATCTGCCGCCGATTAAGGCGTGTACCGATAAGGTTGGCGAGGTCACCGAAAAGGCGGCCGCCGAGCTGGGCTTGGCAGCCGGTACGGCTGTTTACGGCGGCGGTGGAGACGCTTCGCTGATCGGCGTGGGAACCGGTGCCGTTGCTGTGGGCGATACCCATATTTATTCCGGTACCTCCGGTTGGGTAGGCACGGTTGTGGATAAGCAGATCGTTGATACCGGCGCCATGATGGCGGCCATCGTCGGCGCTGACCCGAACTCCTATAACTATTTCGGTGAGCTGGAGACTTCTAATAAATGCGTTGGTTGGGTAAAGGATCATCTGGCGCTGGATGAGATCGGTGTATACCTGAAATCGCACCCGACAGCAGATAAGTATAATTACGAAGCCTTCGAGTTCAATCTTTACGATTATCTTGAGGAAGTGATCGACAGCGTTGAGCCGGGTGCCGGCGGTGTGGTATTTACGCCGTGGCTGCACGGAAACCGCTGCCCCTTTGAGGACCCGAACGCAGCCGGTATGTTCTTCAACATCAAGCTGGAAACAGGTAAGTCCGAATTGATCCGCGCAGTGGTAGAGGGTATTTGCTTCCAGATGAAGTGGATGCTGGAGCGTCAGGCGAAGAAAAAAGAGGTCAATATCCGCGATACCGTTCGCTTCTGCGGCGGCGGTGCGCTCGGTGCAACGACCTGTCAGATCTTGGCGGACATCCTGCAACGGAATATTGAGGTGGTGGATTCACCGCAGAATATCGGCGCCGTCGGCGCAGCCGCGTGTATTGCCGTCGGTATGGGCTTGATCCCGACCATGGAGGACGTGAAAAAGCTGATTCCTGCCAAGGTCACCTATAAGCCGAATCCGGCGCATAAGGCCGTGTATGAACGCAATTTCCTTGTGTTCCAAAATCTGTATAAATGCAATAAAAAGAACTTTGAGATCCTCAACGGATAAAGTAACAGAGGCTGCCTCACAATGATTTGTGAAGCAGCCCCTTTTTTGACTTATTCATTGATTTTATATAAACGTGCCAAGCCGCCCTCAGACGTTTCGCGGTAATTGCGTTTTAAATCCTTACCCGTTTCGTACATGGTTTCTACGACCAGGTCAAACGAGATTTTTCTGGTAGAGGTCAAAAAGTTAGCGATTCGCACGGCGTTGATCGCGCGCATAGCGGCAACGGCATTGCGTTCAATACACGGAATTTGCACCAAACCTGCGATCGGATCACAGGTCAGTCCCAGATGGTGCTCAAGCGCTACCTCGGCAGCATACTCGATTTGATCAATCCCCATCCCGAACAGCTCTGCCAGCGCAGCGGCAGCCATAGCGCACGCGGTGCCGATCTCTGCCTGACAGCCGCATTCCGCACCGCTGATCGATGCGTTTGATTTCACAATATTGCCGATGATGCCGGCAACGGCCAGCGCTTTTAAAATATCCTTGTCGCGAAAGCCCTTTTCCTCCTGCATATATTTCAACACAGCCGGCATGGTGCCGCAGGAACCGCAGGTCGGCGCCGTCACGACGGTTCCTCGACAGGCGTTTTGCTCGCTTACCGCAAAGGCGTAAGCGCAAACGAGCCTGTTTTCACGCGTGGGCGGTAGCTCATCGATATGGCGCTGGTTGTAGAGCATAAGTGCCTTGCGCTCAAGGCGCAGTCCGCCGGGCAGCTCACCGGTGCTGGTTAGCCCTGTCTCCACGGCGTTGCACATCTTGCTCCAAACCTCCAGCAAGAATTCCCATATTGCCGGACCTTCATGCTGTTCCACATAATCGCTGATTCTGATTCTGTTCTGCTTGCAGTAGGCCGCAATTTCGGCAAAGCTGTTTTCCGTATATACTTCGGGCGGATCCGCCTCCGGTCGTCCCTCAATACGGATATCACCGCCTCCGACGCTGTAAACGCGCATGGTTCCTAAACACGCTTCACCGCGATACGCAGCAAAATCCATGGTATTGGGATGCGGCAATTCTATGTCTTCGTTGTTCCATATTACATTAGTCGGAATCGGCGCAAGGGTTTCCGTGATCACCTGATCGGTGCCGTGCCCCTTGCCGGTTTTAGAAAGGGAACCGTACAAGGTAACCTCTATGCGCTCCGCTGCGGCATATTCGCTTTTAAAAAGCTTTGCCGCTCTTTCCGGTCCCATGGTATGAGAGCTGCTGGGGCCTTTTCCGGTTTTATAGATTTCACGAATGGATTGCATGGCGTTACCTCTTTTATATATAAAATAAGTTACGTATAGTTAGTTTTTGGAGCGTTTACGATTATAACACAAACTGTGCGCGGTTGAAATAAAAATTTTTATGTCAAAGATCTTTAGGAACCTTTCCCGTGTACGCTTCTGTTTTCAAGTTTGTAAAAATGCACCAAAACGATTGTCCGAAATCAATAATTGAAATATCGATTGATTCCTTTGAACCTGAAATCTGTCGATTCTGCAGCAACCGCGAGGCTGTTTTATTTCATGATACTGATAATCGCTTGAAACGCCGGCGTTTCCTTCAATGCAGCGGGAAGGGGATAATGCTTTGTCATGAGTTCAATCATCCGCTCACGCATACTTATTTTTCGTATTTGTTCCTCCCGTTCGTAAAATAAGGCAATGCGTTCCGCTTCGGGTATCGTATCCAATAAAACCGCCTGCTCTGCTGCAAGGCGCAGATAGTGCAGTGCCTGATCTTCTTTGCCGACGGCTGCATACAGGTGACCAAGATGACCGTAGTTATATATAATATGTATTCTGTTTTTAGAAGGAGAGTCGTCGGTATCGGACAGCTTGAGGATGCCGTTCATAAGCTGTATCGTTTCAATCTTGTATTCCGGTGTGAAGCGGTCGTCATAATAGCAATAACTGATGAGGACATTTTGAAGCAAATAAGAGAGCTCTACCATGACCTTTTTGCGGTTGGTGTACCAATCTGACAAGCTGTCCTCCACCTCCAGTAGTACATATTCCCGTGAATCACTAATAGACGGCAGGGTGCTCGCAATACGCGCCGCCTCCTCCTTTCGGTTTGGATCAATTTTTTGTTCATCGTCAGACCAACCGAGGCATTGGTATTCCCACATTAAGTGCTGAATCATAATACGCTTTGCACGTATCCTGACGGCGTCATCCGTACAGGCGTTTTGTATTTTTTCATAAGCCCAATGCAGCTTGTCCGATAGCGGTTGATAATCCTGCACGCATAAGCTGCCTTTCTCAAGGTGCAGCAATTCCATGTAATTGACAAGAAGGACATATTCGTGAGGGTAGGTTTTCACGGCTTTTTCATATTTCGCCAGAACCGTGCCTATATCCTGCCACTGCATTTTTTCATATAACGTCAAATACTGCTCAATTTCTGCCGCCTTGTCATCGCTATGAGCGCCGAGCAATTCATCTGCCGTTACGTCGAAAAACGCCGCTATCACCGCCAGCGTTCTGATGTCCGGATAGCTTTCTCCTCTTTCCCACTTGCTGACGGTCTGAAAAGAAACGCCGAGCTCGTCAGCGAGCGCCTCCTGCGTTAAGCCGCGCTCCTTGCGTAGGCGTTTTATGTTTTCGTCAAAATGAATGTTCATATCATCACCTCAATACCCATCTCAATCATAACGCATAGAGAATGTGAAGGCAATAACGAAATCATGGAATGTTTTTCTACTACCGGTAGAAATACAGCGAGGAGATCCTTTTAAGACTTTGAATTTTGTGTTCTGCGACATTCAATATTACCGGTAAACCCATTTAGCATACAAGTGAATGTTGCGAAGTGATATATAAATAACAATGCGGCAGTGCTTTTGCGCTGCCGCTGTTTGTTAGTCGGGAACAACGATTTGAATGATGCCGTTGTTGAGACGAATTTGTAATTTTTCCGTGTATTCTTTAAAGATGTTTTCACGCTCCTGTTCGGAAATCGTTGCGCGGCTTTCCCTCACCGCTGCACGGAACAAGCTTTTCAGACTGATATTCAAATCATTAATGGCGGTGTCAAGCTGCTGTTGGAATTCCTTTTTGAAGACCATTCTAAAAAACTGATTGTCCTCCGGCACAATGAATCTGTCCAGATAGCAATAGAATATATCGTGCTCTCTCAGAACCTCCTTAAAGTCATAGCCGCATTTTTCCACCTCGGCCATTACTAAATAATTCGCCCTCACATCTTCGATAACGGACCAGAAATCAGAATCGCTGGAGCAGAGTATGATACTGTCCACTCTGTCTTGATAAACCGCTTTAGAGACGCCGGCTACGAGCTTATGGTCTACCAGCGACTTATCGTCAAGCAGTCGTTCGACGGCGTTGGCCTCTACCGGAATGTCATAAGCAAAGTGCTTTAACGCCTGCCATGCCCGTGTGGAGTATTTTTTGTCGTAATATACGACGATTTTTTCAATTTTATCAATTTCTTCGTCCGTCAGGCTGTTCAGAGCGGCAACAAATTTATACGGGTCTGTGTTTTCACCGTCAATGAAGATCTGAACCTTTTGTCCTAACTGAATGAAATTGTTGATGCTGTTTTTGACCGTGTCGCTGGCGTCAACTACTTTGTTGCTTTCTGAAAAATAGGCGCCGTTACTGAGATAGATGATGTCCAGTATTTTTTCATCGGACAGAAGAATATTGCCTGCTTCATACGGCGTGCGCCAGTTAAAATACCTTTTGTACGGATAAAAATTTTGATTTGTCATGAATTTCTTGGCTTCTGTTTCGATGTCCTTGGGCATCGTAAATGCATTTTTGATATGTTTAAAATTGACCCAATCCGGAAATAGCGCTTTAATTCTGTCCAGCCTTCTAGTAATTTCTTCATTGGTGATTTTGATGTATTCTACGAGATCGCTTCGTCCGGTAACAATATCGATATCCAGTTTTTTTAATCCTTTGAAGCTTTCCTCTAACGATTCAATTTTGTAGATCGGCGTATAATTGGCAGCGCTGATTCTGGTTCTACGGCTGATATCTTTAAAGCCTAAAATAATGGAGCTGCGGATCTGATTCAAATAGCGAATGGCTTGCGCAGCTTCATTTTGACTGACTTTATCGGTTATGACGCGCTGATAGTCATCCTCGGTATTCGGAATCAGCCGCAGGTGCTCTTCTTTAACGCCGAGCAAATATCCCAGTGTCACCGCTATGTCCTTGGAATAATTTTTATAATGTTCTTTTCCGCTTGCTCTTTCTGTTTCTTCATTATCACCGAAATTATAATTTTGTAATTCTTCTAAACTGATACTTTTTGCCATTTTTATGATCCCTTCTGTTAAATTCATTCCTCCAGAAATCATACGATGTCATCATAAAGGAGGATTTTACTAATGATTTAATTATATAAAAATAATTATATAGAAAAACACAAAAATAGTCAACTTGTGATTTTTCAATATCATTGAAATTGACAGTTTCAAGGTCGGTTTCAAATTAGGCACGAGATTAACAATAGAAGCATATACATAAGACAAGGCGAGGAGTAAAATCCTCGCCTCAGTCTGTCGAAATACCCCTTAAGGATTAAATACTTAAGGGGCGTTTTTCAGAAGAATAGTTGAAAAATTGGTAAAAGTAGAAAAATAGAGCATACAAGTTGGCGGTATGGTTATCTTTTGATTTCCATATTGCCAGC
>JAFUEH010000034.1 GCA_017463985.1 Eubacterium sp.
GTACATTACGCCCTGACTGTTGAAGTAGTAACGCTTGCCGTCAATGTACTGCGTGTAGATCAAGGCAACGCCATCCTTGCCGAAGTAGAAGCTCTTGCTGCCGGCCGTCAGCCAGCCGCCCTTGTACATAATGCCCTGACTGTTGAAGTAGTAACGCTTGCCGTCAATGTACTGCGTGTAGGTCAAGGCCACGCCGTCCTTGCCGAAGTAGAGCTTATTGCTGCCGGCTGTCAGCCAGCCGCCGGTGTACATCACACCGTTGCTGTTGAAGTAATAGCGCTTGCCGTCGATGTACTGCGTATAGGTCAGGGGCTTGCCGTCCTTGTAATAGTACGTTTTACCCCCTTCGGTGTACCAGCCGTTACGCAGGGCAGGAATCGCTGTCGTGCGCGTTGCACCGCACTTTGTACAGGTTCTGACGCGCTTGCCGGGCGTGGTCGCCGTAGGCTGTACGGAAATATAGCCCTCGTTAAAGGTGTGCGCGCAGGTGATCTTTACCGTCTTGTGTCCGAGGCAGACATTGCTGCCGCTGCCGACATTGATCGCATAAATCCAAACCTCCTGGGTGCCGATTTTATTTGTGCTAATTGTTTGCTCAAAGCCGTGGTAATTGCCGACGCCGCTGTACGCCTTACCAACGTCCTCGCGCTTCTGGTTGGCGGTCAACGCATGGCCCTCGCCCTTGCCGGCCTCGCCGCCGATGTAAACATGCACCTGGATCGCCGTTGTCGGCTGATCCTTATCGAACGCCCAGCCCTTAACATAGACAGCACCCTGCTTGCCGGTTGCGTCGTCATACCAGCCCTGCGGATTGTTGACAACCGTAAAGTCCGGACGGATGACGCAGGACAGGACGGAGTTATAGTGCCAGTTCTTCGTGACCTTTTGCACATAGTTCCAGTTTTGCTCATAGCAGTTAAAGCCGACGGAGTCAGCCGATTCAATAATGCCGATATGCCCTAAGCCGCCGTTATTAGTGCCTGCCGGATTCCATACGGCAATGTCGCCCGGCTGGAAGGTAATACCGCTCGTGTAATTAATGCGCTTCCATCCGGAGGGCAGTGCATTGCTGACATAAGCCGACGCATTACCGCCCATCACCGTCGCACCGAGATACTGATAATAGTAATAGATCAAATCCACGCACTGTGCGCCGTAACTGCCGTCATAGTCCAGCGATTTGCCCATCTGCGAAGCTGCCCAGGACAGCGCCTCCGCCTTTGTGTGGGAGGTCTTGGCCTCCGCCGTCAGGTTCATCCCGACCGCCACGGAACACAGCATCATCAGCGCCAGCAGACCGCTCAATAATTTTTTCATCATATTCACTCCTTTGTATAGATTAATACCAGTATAACCGATAGCAAACCAAAATACTATTCGCTGACAGCATAAATTTTTGACGGTTTACACGGTTTTTCGTGAGGCAGCCTTCTCTTTTCATTTGCCAAGAACCGTATCGGAAGGGTCAGGCTTTATTCTTTTGGCGCAGGCTTCGCAAGCTTCATGGCATCGACTGTGTTAAAGGTTCTTCTTATAACGGTTTCGATATATTTTGTCATCAGCAAATCATCGTCAATGACGGTGAAAAACTTCAATACACGCGTCTGATTAAACCAAACGATTTTAACAGGCGCCTTCAATACGCGGCTGAGTCCGCCAATGGATAATCTGCCTCTTTCTGTGGCAAGCTTGTCGAACTTCTCTATGCTTACCTTGGCGTTTCTGTATTCATCAATGATTTCCGTTTCAGGCATATTGACCGTTTCTGCAACCGTCATAGTGGAAATATCATCGAGATCAGCTTCCTCCATATAGGCGGCCCATTCGACGATCGTATCCCAGCCGTACCCCCTTGCAGCTAACAAAACGTCATACTGATGCCACGTTCCGCGAATATGCTGCATCTCTTGAATATAGCTGATATCGTCTATTATCTCCTCACCGTTTTCCGCTTCGTTTCCTTGAGCACTGACAGGTTCCTTGCTTTCTTTGGGCAGCTTGTCCTCCGTTGGTTGGCTGGTTTCGCCTTTTTTTCCTTTCTTGAAAAAGTTAAACATTGTTTTCCTCCTTGTATTTTTGTTTCCTATTATTAAAGCTACCCTTGCTTTCGTGCGTTGCCGTCAATCAGACTTCGCCCTTCGGATCGTCTACCTTGCAAAGCCTCACTTGAGGTTAGTAATTCCAGTATAAAATATCGTGCGCTAAAATGCTATTCGCTGACAGCATATTTTTTCACTGCAAAAACCGTAACCGTCAGGCATACTGCCGTCCGGTAACAAAAAAGACCCGAAGCACTGTCGGGTCTTTCTGCGTATTATCATGTATGCTCGGTCAAGCCGCCGTTCCTTACGTTCCAATCCAAGCGGCGACCACATCGTTAGTGTACACGGTAACCGAAGTTATTTTATAAGCACTGTCAAAATCCGCCTCGATCATACAGTGATCGCCACTGCTGCCTTCAGTATATAAATAAAAACCGCTGTAAGATTCCTCCACACTGTAGCTAAGACCGGATGACCGCACGCTGTCAATCACCTCAGACAGCGTGCTATTCTCGGTAATACCGAGCGGCAGCGTCAGACCGATGATGTTCGACGGCTTCTTACCGTAGTTGTTATTGCTAAAGTGAACGGTGTAACCCATGAGTTGTAATTGCCCGAATGTGGTTGTCCCATAATCGCAATATGTAAATGTGGCATCATAGATGGTCATATTATCCTTGACAAGATCCGTGTTGAAAAAATAGTAATCATCTTCCACCATATCGTTGAAGCCGTAAGGGGCACTATTGTATGCTTCCTTATCCAATTCCCAGCCATCTTCGTTGAATGTCATTATATCTGTATCGCTTATATAGTATTCTTTACCTTTGACGCCGAGGGCGTAATCACGTTCGGTTAAAAGAGAACCGAAGCCTTCCTCGCTCGTCAGTTCTCTAGTCCCGTCTAACCCATAGTAAAAAATGTTATATTTAGGCAAGACAAGAGCGACAATAACGCCGCTCACAGCGATCACAACCGCCAGCGCAACTGCAAGGATAATGATTACTGTATTATTGGACTTTTTCGCTACTGCTGCCGCCGGCCGATTTGCCGCCGGTTGATAACCGGTCTGCGGATAATTTGCCGGGGGATACGTCGGCGTAGCAGGTGCAACAGGCGGTGTTGTCGGTGCCGAATAAGCAAGCGAATTCCCGCACTGTGGACAAATCTGAACACCGTTCGGTACGCTCACACCGCACCTTGGACAGGTAGTCATCGCATTCACTCCTTTTGATTTAATAATTCCAGTATAAAATATCGTGCGCTAAAATACTATTCGCCGGGAGCATAAATTTTTGACGGTTTGCGCGGTTTTTCGACCGGAACTGACAGGCTTCGCGGTCGGGGGAATTATTCACATTTTATGCATATTTTAGCCAAAAAATATTTTTTTTGCGATTTCACCGTCCAATTATGCAGTTTTGAGTGCATAAAAACGGCGATTTTTCCCTTTTTAATGGAAGGAGTTATTTTCTCCTTCACAATTTTAAAGGAGCGATTTATTGCATGACAGACGAAGCAATTCAAGTGATTTTAAAGGAGCTGCACGCGGAGCGGAATTTGCTGCCAAAGCATAACGAGCTGCGCAACGCCAAGGTGTTTTACCTCGCGTTCCGCGATGAGCTGGTTTACGTGCCGGA
>JAFUEH010000016.1 GCA_017463985.1 Eubacterium sp.
AGCTGGCAATATGGAAATCAAAAGATAACCATACCGCCAACTTGTATGCTCTATTTTTCTACTTTTACCAATTTTTCAACTATTCTTCTGAAAAACGCCCCTTAAGTATTTAATCCTTAAGGGGTATTTCGACAGACTGAGAAGGACGCTGCGGCGTCCTTTTTTTATGCTTTCATGATGCATTAGGATAATCAAACGATCATACCTTGCTCGATCCAGCTCATGACTGCCGGATATTCCTCCTTGTAGGCGTCCAGCCGTTCGGTGTTGGAATCAACAAACGCCTGAAATTCGTCTACGTCCTCAAACGCAAAGGTGAAATCCTGCTCAAAATCGTAGGTGGCGCAAAACAGGTAATCGAACAGATCGTCTGCCGAAAACAGCTCCAGCAGCTTGTCGGCCGTTGCTTCTGTCAGATAGTCCAGCGCATTTTTGACGGTGATTTCATCGTCCTCGTCATCCGTATCGATTTCCGGATCCTCATAGCAGTAATCGACGATCTGATCGATGGAAATACCCAGTGTTCCAAGTGCTTCCAGCACGTCCTCAAAGCCGGTTTCGTTCACCTCGTCATACATTCTGTAAACAAATTCACCGATAATATTTTGTATGGCATAAGCCTTGAAAACAGCGTCGATCTCGTTGTCCTCCTCATCGGTCACAACAAAGCCGTCCTCCTCGAGGTTATCCCACAGCAGCTCATACAGATAAACATATTTATCCTTTTCTTCAAAAATGGCTTCGTGAATGTAATTTGCCAAGTCCATAGTCGCCCTCCGTACCGTAGTAGTATATCAGCTTTTCAATATTCTATACTATATAAATACCATTTTCAATATTGCATTGTCAATCATTTTACGATATAATATTTACAGTTGCACAACGCTTTATTAATACGACGTTAAAATCCGTGTGTTATCTTAAGCATAGGCGACTCGAACACGGTAGCCTAAAATCACTGAAAATGTCATATCTGCACATTTTTCTCCTCACCATACGCGAGTATGCTCTCGTCGAAGAAATGCACAGCTATACTCATTTTTAGCGATTTTAGGTGCGCAGCAGTTTAAAAAGTGCTGATTGGCGGTTAGACAAGGCAAAAAGCACAGAAATACTTGCCGTATTTCGAGCATTTTTAACGCAGTATAAGCGTCAATCAGCCTTTTTAAACCTCGCCGGGTTCGAGTCGCCTATGCTTAAGCAACATACGGTAACTATTTATGAGGTGTTTTTATGGATAATATGAACGGTACAAACGGGATTTCGCAGCCGACCGGCGGCGATAAAAAAAAGAAAACAAGAATTATCATTATTGTAGCGGCGCTGGTTGCCGTGCTGGTAGCCGGTGCTGTGACGGCGTTCGTTTTAAGCAGGCAGCACACGGTCAATTTTGAAAAAAAGACCAACGGCGACTATGAGATCGTCACGGACGCGAACGGTGAGCCGGTAACGGATGAGTTTGGTGAAGTGGTGACCATTCCGATCGGTGAGGTGACAGGCGCAGCAGAGGACAGCACGGACCCGTCGCAGGTAGGCAACGCCGGGAATGCCGGCGGCACCACAGCGGCAGGCGGTACCACTGCAGCAGGCGGAAATGCCGGTACTACCACCGCAGGCGGCAGCGGCAGTGACAGCGCAGCTACGACAAAGCAGACGATTAAGAAGCCGGACGCACCGGCAGCGGTCACCGGCGTGAAGGTAACGGACGCCGGCGAGGATAGCCTGACCGTGAAGTGGGATAAGGTGAAATGCGACGGTTACCAGATCAGCTACAGCGAAGATAATATTCACTGGACGAATTATCCGACAGATCTCAGCAGTACCTATACGAGTAATTCGCTGAAGCTGTCGAAGCTGACCCCGTATACGCGTTACTATTTCAGCGTGCGTGCTTATAATATCAATGAGGCAGGCGCTTCGGCTTCGGCTTGGTCGGCAACCGTCTACGGCGATACGCTGGAGGTGAAAAAGGAACGTCAGATCGAGGTCACTGTGAAGCTGCCGCGCGATTCTAATAAAGCGGACACGCTGGAAATTTGGGTGGACAACGAGCTGGCCTATACAGGCGATGTGCTGCTCAACGGCAGTGAGCAAATCGTCAAGCTGGATAAAAAATATAAGGGCGTTGTGACGGTTTGGGCAGGCCTCAAATCAGAGGACGTGGCTTCACAGAAGAAGGTCGGCGGCTATGATGTGGCGCTTGACCTTACCTCGATCGGTATCGATACGATCGAGGAAGAAGAGGAACTGTAACAGAATAGACAATCGGGAGCCTTGATGGGTTCCCGATTTTTATATTATTATTTGTAATTATTGAGAATTAGCTGTTGAATTTGACATTTTAAGGTGTTATAATACAGAGTGGTAATTTGGGAAGTGAGCTTTTCACTGCTCCCGAGCCTTTATTAATCAGTAATTTTATTTAGGGAGGAACTTCCAATGGCAAGAAAAAAGAAAACCATGGATGGTAACAGCGCTGCCGCACACGTAAGCTATGCGTTTACCGAGGTCGCTGCTATCTATCCTATCACCCCTTCTTCACCGATGGCGGAGGAAACCGACGCAATGGCAGCAAGAGGTGTGAAAAACCTTTTCAATCAGACTGTTAAGGTTGCCGAGCTTGAATCAGAGGCCGGTGCAGCAGGTGCTGTTCACGGTTCGCTTTCAGCCGGTGCTTTAACCACCACCTACACCGCTTCTCAGGGTCTGCTGCTGATGATCCCGAATATGTATAAGATTGCCGGTGAGCTGATCCCGAGCGTTATTCACGTATCCGCTCGTTGCGTATCAACACACGCGCTGAACATTTTCGGTGACCATTCTGACGTCATGGCTTGCCGTCAGACGGGTTATGCAATGCTCTGTTCTGCGAACGTTCAGGAGGTCATGGATCTCGGTGCGGTAGCTCACCTGGCTACCCTCAAGAGCCGTGTGCCGTTCCTGCACTTCTTTGACGGTTTCCGTACCTCTCACGAAGTACAGAAGATCGAAACCTGGGATTATGAAGAGCTGCGTGACCTGCTCGACGAGCAGGATGTCGCTGACTTCCGTGCAAGAGCGCTTAATCCGGAAAGACCGGTACTGCGCGGCTCTGCGGAGAACTCTGACATCTTCTTCCAGCACAGAGAGGCTTGTAATAAGTATTATAACGACGCTGTGGCTGCTACCCAGCTTTACCTGGACAAGGTTAACGAAAAAATCGGCACAAATTATCAGCTGTTTAACTACTACGGTGCTGAGGATGCCGAGAGAGTGATCGTTGCGATGGGTTCTGTTTGCGATACGATCAAGGAAACCGTTGATTTCCTGAATGCACGCGGCGAAAAGGTTGGTATGGTTTGCGTACACCTTTACAGACCGTTCTCTGCAGCGCATCTGGTTGACGCACTGCCGGAGACTGTTAAGAGCATTTCTGTTATCGACAGAACGAAGGAGCCCGGTTCCCTCGGTGAGCCGCTTTATCTTGATGTTGTGGCTGCTCTGCGCGGTACTAAGTTCGATCAGGTTCCTGTATACGGCGGCCGTTACGGCCTTGGTTCTAAGGACACCCTACCGGCGCACGTTATCGCTGTTTATAACAACATGGTTGCTGACGCGCCGAAAAAGCAGTTCGTGCTTTCGATCGAGGATGACGTAACCGATCTTTCCCTGCCTGTTACCGAAACACCGGATACCACGCCGGCCGGTACGACTTCCTGTAAGTTCTGGGGTCTTGGCTCTGACGGTACTGTCGGTGCTAATAAGGACTCTATCAAGATCATTGGCGATCATACCGATATGTATGCACAGGGCTACTTCTTCTATGATTCCAAGAAGTCCGGCGGTATTACCGTATCCCACCTGCGCTTCGGTTCCTCACCGATTACCTCTACTTACCTGATTAATAAGGCTAACTTTGTCGCTTGCCACAATCCGTCGTATGTGGATAAGTACGACATGGTTCAGGACCTGCTTCCGGGCGGCACCTTCCTGCTGAACTGCATCTGGAGCCCTGAGGAACTCGACGCGAACCTGCCGGCGGCGATGAAGCGCTACATTGCGAATAACGATATTAATTTCTATACCATCAACGGTATCAAGATTGCTGAGGAGGTTGGTCTCCCGGGTCGTGCTTCTACCATTCTGCAGTCCGCTTTCTTCACCATCAGCGGTATCCTGCCGGTTGATGAGGCGATCGGCTACATGAAGGAAAAGGTTGTTGCCAAGTTCTCTAAGAAGGGACAGGCCATTGTTGATGCTAACTGCAACGGTATTGACAGAGGCTCTAAGGAAGTTGTTAAGATCGACGTTCCGGAGGCTTGGAAGACCGCAGAGGACGCTCCGAGAGAGCTGAACGTTGCTACGGACAGACCGGAAATGAAGAAGTTCGTTAAGAATATCCTTGATCCGGTTGGCAGACTCCACGGTGACGATCTGCCGGTATCTGCCTTCCTTGACAGCCCGGACGGCGTTTATCCGCAGGGTTCCGCTGCGTTTGAAAAGAGAGGTATTGCCGTTAACGTTCCGGAGTGGGATGCTTCCAAGTGCGCTCAGTGTAACCGTTGCGCTATGGTTTGTCCGCACGCCGTTATCCGTCCGATCGCGCTGACAGATGAGGAATTGGCTGCTGCACCGGCAGAGACTAAGACGGTTGACCTGAAGGTACCGAAGAACAGCGGTCTGAAGTATGCGCTGATCGTATCTACGCTGGACTGCACCGGCTGTGCTTCCTGTGCTAATGTATGCCCGACGAAGTCGCTGACCATGAAGCCGATCGCTTCTCAGCTTGACGAGCAGAAGGTGTTCGACGCGCTTGTTGACACCGAAATCAAGCCGACTGTTGCTACCAATACGCTGATCGGCGTTCAGTATAAGAAGCCATATCTTGAATTCTCCGGCGCTTGCGCAGGCTGCGGTGAAACACCGTATGCTAAGCTTGCTACACAGCTGTACGGCGATAAGATGTATATTGCTAACGCAACCGGTTGTTCCTCCATCTGGGGCGGTTCCGCACCTTCCACTCCGTACACTGTTGATAAGAACGGCCACGGTCCGGCATGGTCCAACTCCCTGTTCGAGGATAACGCTGAGTTCGGTTACGGTATGTACCTTGCTCAGAAGCAGATCCGTGAAAGATTGGCTCAGGACGCTGTTGTGCTCTCTGAGGCAGGTATTGCAGAGGCTGACGCTTGGCTTGCTTCTTATGAAGACGCTGCTAAGAACGAGGCTGACGCACAGGCACTCATTGCTGCTGTGAAGGCTGCTTCCCTTGAGGGCGAGGCTGCTGCAGCGGCTGAGGACTTCCTGAAGGACGCTGACTACGCTGCCAAGAAGTATCAGTTCATCTTCGGCGGCGACGGCTGGGCTTATGATATCGGCTTTGGCGGTCTGGATCACGTTATCGCTTCTAACGAGGACGTTAACATTGTTGTATTCGATACCGAGGTTTATTCCAATACCGGCGGTCAGGCTTCTAAGGCGACGCCTACCGGCGCAGTGGCTAAGTTCGCTGCCAGCGGTAAGGTCGTTAAGAAGAAGGATCTTGCGGCCATCGCTATGAGCTACGGTTACGTTTATGTTGCACAGGTAGCCATGGGCGCTAACTACAACCAGTGCCTGAAGGCCTTCCAGGAGGCTGCTGCCTATAACGGCCCGTCTATCATTATCTGCTATGCACCTTGTATCAACCACGGTATCAAGATGCCGTTCAACCAGGCAGAGCAGAAGAAGGCAGTAGATGCCGGTTACTGGAACCTGTTCCGCTACAATCCGGCGCTGATCGCTCAGGGCAAGAATCCGTTCTCGCTCGACAGTAAGGCACCGTCTGCTGACTACGTTGAATTCATCAACGGCGAAACAAGATATTCTTCACTCAAGCGCTCCTTCCCGGGCAAGGCTGAAGAACTCTTCGCTATCGCAGCTGAGAATTCTGTTGAGAAGTACAACAAGCTTGCAAGACTGGTTGATTACTACGCTCCTGCTAAGGACTAAGCAATATACAAAAATAGGACTGTCTCATAAGAGGCAGTCCTTTTATTTTTTCGGTGGATACGGTTCTTTTACATCAGTCAAATCCATCAGAAAATCTAAGCTAGTATGATAGAATTTCGCGAGAAGTATGAGATTTTCGGTCGTTGGCATAATCTCCCCGTTTTCATATTTCGAGAGGATACTTTGGCTAATACCGGTCTTCATTTGTACTTTTATTTGTGTATAGTCATTTATAACGCGAATCAATTTGATGTTGCGCATGGTACTATCCTCCTTTCCTTCATTCTTATCATACATATTTTATTCTTGACAATAATAATTATTATGAATATAATATG
Organism: Eubacterium sp.; assembly: GCA_017463985.1. Lineage (GTDB taxonomy): Bacteria > Bacillota > Clostridia > Oscillospirales > Acutalibacteraceae > Eubacterium_R. The sequence goes on from JAFUEH010000016.1 coordinate 6,309, forward strand.
AATGTGGTGAATAATTTAAGGGCGTTTTAAGAGATATTTCCGTTTTGCATCTGTGTATGATTTTTTCACCCAATACAATTTAGAGGGAGGGATAATGATAGATTACAGTTGACCTATATACAGTTTGCAAGCAGTACGGCAACACTGCTAAAAATGGCACCCATCTTACAAGAAGGGGGTAAAACAGCAAACATTACATAGGCTATTCGCCAATTGAAGCTAAAGAAATATCTCAGAAACAAACAATATTATATTTTAAGATTAAATTTTTAAGCAACAAAATATGGGAGACATCATGAAAAAATTTATAAGTTTATTATTTTCAACCATCATACTGTTAAGCACCGTTGCCGGTTTCAATATTACCACTTATGCAGCTTATGATACTATTGACACTGCAAGAAATATGACGCTTGGAACAACCTATTCAAGTTCTATTACTAGTAGTAATAATATCGATTATTATAAATTTACGATAACGTCGTCATCGGCAGTCAATTGGAAGTTTATTGGTGCAATTAATCAAGTTCATATTTATTTCTACAATGCTGACGGTAGTGATTTATGGTATAACTATTATGATGCTAACAGCTCCGGTCAGATTTCATTAGACAGGTCTATCGATTTAACAAAAGGTACCTACTATATTGCTGTATCGAAGCGAAACGGTTACACTGGCAATTACTCGTTGACGGTTTCTGCTGTTTCAGCCGGCGAAAGCTTTAATGAAACCGGGAAGGGTACTAACAATACCATTCAAACAGCCAACAACATATCGCTTGGTACTACCTACAAGGGACAAATTGCATACAATGATAATGTTGATTATTATAAATTTACGATAACGTCGTCATCAGCAGTCAATTGGAAGTTTATTGGTGCAATTAATCAAGTTCATATTTATTTCTACAATGCTGACGGTAGTGATTTATGGTATAATTATTATGACGCAAACAGTTCTGGTCAAGTAGAACAGAATAACTCGATTGATTTAACAAAAGGTACTTACTATATTGCTGTATCAAAACGAAACAGTTACACTGGCAATTACTCGTTGACGGTTTCTGCTGCTACAGCCGGTGAAAGCTTTACTGAAACCGGGAACGGAACTAATAACACCATTCAAACATCCAACAGCATATCGCTTGGTACTACCTACAAGGGACAAATTGCATACAATGATTATGTTGATTATTATTCATTTGACGTATCCGATTCGACCGGTATCCACTTGAATTTGGAAGGCGAAGTCAAAGGTATAAATATTGATATTTATAATAAAGATAGCGCCTCTGTATTCAGCGATTATTATTATGCCAACAGTGCTGGAAAAATAGTCGTAAATGAAAACATTACCATGCCAAATGGTAAATACTATTTAAAAATTTCCCAACGCAACAATGCGACAGGCAATTATCAATTCAAGCTTGGCAGTGTCAAAATCGGCTGGCAGAATATTAACGGAAAATGGTTCTACTATCCGCCCGAAGCTAACGGTGATACAATAGCCATCGACTTTTGGGCAATTGACGGCAAGTACTACTATTTCGGTGATGACGGTGTTATGCGTACAGGATGGCAAACAGTAAACGGTAACACATATTATTTCAGCAAAGACGGTTCAGCACTGAGATGGAGCCAGAAAATTGGAAATAAGTACTATTATTTTAACAGTAGCTATGTTCTTCAAAAGGGTTGGCTAAAAATATCCGGAAAGTGGTATTTGTTCCGTTATGCGGATGGCTCTATGATTACAGGATGGTACAAAGGCGGTAAAACTTGGTACTACTTCAACTCGTCCGGTGTGATGCAGACAGGTTGGCAAAAAATTGGTGGGGCTTGGTATTGGTTCAATACATCCGGTGCTATGAAAACAGGCTGGCAAAAGATCGGTGGAACATGGTATTACTTCAAAGCCTCCGGTGCGATGCAAACCGGCTGGACGAAAATAGGCGGGAAATGGTATTATTTCAATACGTCTGGTTCTATGCGTACCGCCAACCTGACACAAGGCGGAAAAACCTATCGCTTCTATTCAAGCGGTGCTTGTATAAATCCATAATAATAGGCTGTCTCGCTTAAGGCGAGGCAGCCTGTTTTACATACTACTTTTGTTTTGCTGCGGTCAGCAAGGAGAGGCGGACAGTATCGTGTTCAGCAGGGCGGTGCAGCCCTTTTCAATATCCTGATAGCACTGATCGAAGTCGCGTGTATACCATGGGTCGGAAACATCGCGCGGTGTATGGGTGTAATCCAGCAGGCGGTGTATTTTCCCCTCGCTGTCACCACCGAGCAGGCGCGGCATACAGCGCATATTTTCTCTGTCCATTCCGATGAACAAATCATACTTTTCATAGTCGCGTTTTTTGAGAAGCGTGGCTCTTTTTTCATGATCGAACGGAATGCCCTTGCGCTGCATAACAGTCTGCGCAGGCGGATAGATCGGCGCGCCGGTGCCGTTCCATATTTCATCGGTATGGGTCGCTTTTGATACAATGAGAAATTCCTTTTCTCTGCCTGCGCGTTTTACCAGTGCTTTCATGACGAATTCCGCCATCGGTGAACGGCAGATATTCCCGTGACAAACAAAACAAATTCTGACCATCGCTTGCTCCTTGCATTTTGATAAGAATATTGTAAAAGATAACGGCAGAAAAGTCAAACGGGAATTAATGCTTGACGTTTGACAAAAGGTGCTTTATATTATATTTGAGGAAATTTAAGTTTTTGACAACAAGGAGTTTGTCGTTTTTATGGGAATTGTCAATATTATTAATTTATTTGGCGGTCTGGGGCTGTTCCTGTTCGGTATGAAATATATGAGCGAGGGCATCAATCAGGTGGCCGGACCGAAGATGAAAAATATGCTGGAGCGCCTGACGCGTAATCCGGTCAAGGGCTTCTTTTTGGGTGTGCTCGTGACGGCGGTGATTCAGTCGTCCTCTGCGGCCACCGTTATGGTTATGGGCTTTTTGAACGCCGGTATTATGGATATGGCACAGGCAACGGGCGTGATCATCGGTACGAATATCGGAACCACAATCACCGCTGTGCTGATTGCGGTGGACGTTTCCGCCATTGCACCGATCTGTATATTTATCGGTACGGTGCTGGCGCTGTTTTCTAAAAAGCAAAGCAAGAAGTATCTCGGCCAGATCATTCTCGGCTTCGGCATCCTGTTCTTCGGATTAAAGTACATGAGCGGTGACGCTGCTATGGGCGTGCTGAAAACCAGCGAGTCCTTTCAGCACTTTATTACACTGGCGAATAATCCGCTCCTCGGTATCCTGATCGGTGTACTGATCTGTTCTGTGCTCCAATCCTCCAGCGCTGCCGTCGGTGTGCTGCAGGTGCTGGCGCTGCAAGGCCTGATGCCGCTGAGCTTTTCGTTCTTCCTGATCATTGGTATTAACGTCGGCTCGGTAATGCCGTTGTTTATTTCGTCCTTCGGGGCGAAAACGAACGCCAAGCGCGCTGTTTTCATATTCTTTTTCATTGACTTTATCGGTATGCTGATCTTTACGTCGGTAGCGCTGCTGACGCCGTTCCTCTCTTGGGTAGAAACCCTGTCCGCAAACGGTTCTGTGCAGGTCGCTATTGCCCATATCATTTTCAAGACAGTGCCGGCAATTTTGTTAGTACCGTTTATTAAGCAGGTCGGCAAGCTGTCCGAAAAGCTGATTCCGGCCAAGGAGCATGACAGCGCCTTCCGCTTTACCTATATTGACAAGCGCTTTATGGACAATCCGTCCGCCTCCGTGCTGCAGGTCAGCTCTGAGGTGGAGCGCATGGCGACGCTGGTACGCAAAAATATTGTGCTGTCCTGTGAGGATGTGCTGGCGCAATCCATAGAGAACGCCCGTGAGATCAAGGATAATGAGGAGCTGATCAATTGGCTCAATCACCATATTTCCGACTTTTTGGTCACGCTCAGCTCGCACGATCTGAACGCAGAAACCTCGGAATCGATCGGTAAGCTGTTCCATGTCATTACGGACCTGGAGCGTATCGGTGACCATGCGCTGAATATTCTGGAACGCAATGAAACGGCGCTGAACGGCTCGCTGGACTTTTCAGAGGCCGGACGGAAGGAATTTGAAACCATTTATGAAAAGGCACTGGAGCTGTTTGACCGTTCCGTTGGTGCGTTCGTGAACAAGCATTTGCCGGACGAGGAGGAACAGCAGCTTCATTTCCTGGAGGATACGATCGACTCTCTGACGCTGCAGTCGCAGGATAACCACGTACAGCGCCTGCGCGACAAAACGTGTCATACCGCTTCCGGCGTGGTGTTTACGAAGCTGCTGCAGGATCTGGAGCGCATTGGCGACCATTCCTATAACATCGCCTGGGCAGCCAGAAAGGATAAAAAGCTGATTCGTCAGATTTAGCGGTGAAAAATATGGAAGACAAACGGACACAGCTGGATAAACTGCATACACTCTTGAGGGGAAAGGATCTGCGCATTACGAAGGGAGAGCCTTATACCGAGGTGCGTCCTTTTGATTATTCCTCCTATTATCCGGAGGAGGACTATATCACAGCGCAGGCGCCGCCGACGGAACGGGTCTTTGACATCCGTAACTATGGCGCGGACACGGCGGTAGAGGATAACGCTCACGCTATTAATGTCGCTGTCAGCCTTGCGTCGGAGTGCGGCGGCACTGTGCTGGTCAGCGGCGGAGAATACGTGACGACTACCGTTTACCTGCTGTCTAACGTTACGCTGTGGATCGAAAAAGGCACTGCACTCGTGGCAAACCGGACCGGTATCGGTTACGATCATAAAGGCATTTTGCACGCGGACGGTGTGGAAAATATCACCTTGACCGGTGGCGGTAAGATCAAAGGCAACGGCGAGCTGTTCGGCTTGCGACCGCAGGCGGAGGCTAACACGACCGTTCACCCGGAGGTGATCGACGTGATTCAGATGCGCCGCGATTACCGTGCCCAGCTGCGGTTTGCGCATCCGTCCAAATACGGAGGACCGGTGTATTTCCGTAATTGCAGCAATGTGACCGCCGAGAACATCATTATTGAGGATGCCGCCCATTGGTCCTTCCGCCTGGAGAACTGCAACGGTGTGAAGGTGCAGAACTGCGTGATCAATAACAACCGCAATGTGGCGAACGCCGACGGGTTTGATATTGCCGGCAGCAGCCACATCCGTATTACGCATTGCTTTGTGTCTACGTCAGACGACGGTATTTGTCTGAAAAATGCGGTTTGGCTGGGCAACCGCGGCGCGATGAGCGATATACATATCCGTGACTGCGAGGTGATCTCGCGCACCAATGCGGTTAAGATCGGCACAGAGACGACCTATCCGATCCGTCACGTGACGGTAGAGGACTGCCGTTTTCTCATGACGGACGTTTATCCCGGTTCGGTCAGCGGTATTGCGATCGAAAGCGCGGATGGCGCCGCTGTCAGCGATATAACTGTCAGAAATATTACAATGCGTCGTGTTACCTGTCCTATTTTTATACGCCTGTGTAACCGTAACCGCGCGGCAACGGTTACGGCAGCGAGCGCCAACGCGGTGGAGTTTGGGCAAAAGAAGAGGCGCGGCGGCACAGTTGGTGAAGACGCCTTTGACGGCAAGGGCTCTGTCAGCAATATCCTGATTGAACAGGTAACGGCAGAGGAAGCGGAGCTGCCGGTGATCGTGGCAGGGTATACACAGCGCCGCCACACCAGGTATGTTGAAAACGTCACCCTGAAGGATATTGATATTCAGTATGCGCCGTATAAAGAGGTCTACGACCGGCGGCGGTTTATTCCCGAATATGCGGATGTCTATCCTGAAAGCTGGCGCTTCCGTAACCTGCCTGCCTACGCTTTGTGGGCGCGTCACGTCAAGGGGCTGAAGCTGCTGGATTTTAACTGCACCGTACCGAAAAGCACGTGGAAGGAAAAAATCATCACCGATGATGTGATTTGATCAAAGAAATATTAGTGGGAGAGCCTGTGCTCTCCCAGTTTTTATGAAAGCTGGAAAAATTATGAACAATTTCCGAAAAAAAGAAATTTATTATTGACAAACGATAATTCTTGTGCTATATATACCTTGAAACTGAAAGGAGGCTGTCCATGAAAAAGCGAACGAAAACGGTTTTGGTTATCCTGGCGGCCATCGTGGTATTCAGTGTCGTTTGGCATTTTACGGTGGTGGACGTCACCTATCGCGGCAATAACGCCGTCCGGCATTTTTACGAGGTTTACGGCGATAGCGGTCTTGCTCCGGAAAAAAGAACCGCGGAACTGGTGGCGGAGCTGGGCGACTGCGAGCGCTACTCGCTGACGCTGCGCAGGCGCTTGACTGCCATTTGGACTTCCTACGGCATGGCGCTGGTGGGTACGTACAATGAAGAAAACTACCAAAAACAAAAGGAATATATGACAACGCATTACGTCTTTGCCGGTCCGGAGGATACTGCGATTTTAAAGTTTGTCCCCACGCCGGATACCGCCTTTTCGTTTGATATCAATCGTTGGCATTTTCGTATCCTGAAGGAGGCGGACGGCGCGCACGGTCTTTCCTATTATTACATTCCTGAGGTGTTCCGCATGGTTGCCTTTAACGATACTGAATATAAGATTGCCTTCTTAACCTTTGGAGATCAAGACCAGGATTGCTTCGGTGAACACAACGACGAGGATGAATTGCAGGAATTCGTCAACAATCAGTTCAGTTACCATTTTAAAAAATGACGGAGGAAATGATGATGAAATACACTGACAAAACAACGGGCTTAACGCATTTCATAGTAAGGCTGTGCTATGTACTGTTGGCCGCTTCGGTGATCGCCTTTCCGATACTGATGCGCGCCTCGGAGGAGGATTTCTACTATTTCGTGATGCTTGCCGGTCACGGACGGTACTTGATCGTTCCATATTACCTTGTTGTGCCGGCGGGATATGTGGCGCTGATCTGCCTTGATAAAATCCTGTCTAACATTAAAAAAGACCTTGTGTTTGACAGCCGCAATATCCGGTTGCTGAACATTATCACCGGCTGCTGCTTGTTTGCCGCTGCGGTCGGGCTGGTCTCTTATGTCGTGATCGCCCTGATTTATCAGTCTATTGAGACCGTGTTTTTATTGGCGGCAGGCGAAGCGTTCATGGCGCTCGTGGTCAGGGTCGTGCGCAACGTGCTCAAAAAGGCCATCGTCATCAAGGAAGAAAACGACTTAGTGGTATAACAGGAGGGACAGAAATGATTGTAGTGAACCTGGACGTTATGCTGGCTAAGCGTAAAATGAGCTCGCTGGAGCTGGCGAATAAAATCGGCATCACGCAGGCCAACCTGTCGATACTTAAAACCGGCAAGGCAAAAGCAATCCGCTTTTCTACCTTGGATGCGATTTGCCGTGAGCTGGATTGCCAGCCGGCGGATATTCTCGAATTTACGGAGACGTAAGCATGGACCGGAAAACCAAAAGGCTAACCGCTGCTGTTATCGTGCTGGCGGTATTGTCACCTCCGTACGGATATGATCGATACGAACGACTATTATTTTTTAGAATATGCGCACCGGTCGGATCCACTGCGCTTTTACACCGTGTGGTTTTACGATCAGCAAACGCATAGACTGTATCATTTTTGGTATGATGACTGATGAAGATAGGAAAGGAGTCTATCATGGATAACCGTTATCAACAAAACCGTCAGAACCCCGCACAGGGTCAGCCTGTACAGGGATATTACTATCCGCCGCAGTCGGGTACTGTGCCGCAAGGTGCTGCCCAGCCGCCGGTCAGCCGGCCGCAGGCTACCCGTCCGGCGCCGTACTATGCGCAGCCGGGGAATGCTAACCCGTATTCCTATCCCTATCCGGCCGCTTATCCGCCGGTAGCGCGTAAGGTGTATCCGCCCTTTAGTAAAAAGGAAAATATTTTCCTTTGGCTGTTTTTGGCGTCGGCGTTCCTCTTTGTGGATTTTGCGCTGTTCAAGGGCTTTCACCTTGGCTTTACCGTGGCTTATGCTGTGCTGTTTGTACTCTCAACCGTTTTCCTGTGGAAAAAGGAAACACGGCTGCCGCTGTTTCCGGTAGCGTGCGGCGTGATTTCGCTCTTTGGCGCGGTCACGTTCACGCTGTATGATAACTATCTGGTCAACGCCTTAATGTTCTTCCTGATTGCCGGACTGTACACCGTGTACTGCGTCGGCATCAGCGGTACCTTTACGCAAAAGCAGGGCAGCTTTAAGATGCTGGCGGACGTGGCGAAGGGCGGCTTGCTGCAGCCCTTTGCGCATCTTGGCGATGTGTTCGGCTCGCTGAAGGCGAGTACAGAGAGAAAAAAGCGTAACCTCAGCGCTTTACTGGGCGTGCTGGTGGCGATACCGGTGCTGGTGATCGTGGTATACCTGCTGGTGAAGAGCGACGCCGCATTTGAAGGCTTGGTCGGTGCGATTGCTAAAAATATCGGCCTTTATCTGTTGGAGCTGATACTGGCTGCCGTGCTGCTGCCGTTTTTGCTGTCCTTTATGCTCGGCAAAAAGCGCCCTGCCGCCAAAAGCAGCGCTGCTGTAAAGACGACGGCGCGCAATATCCCGATTGCCGGCTGCGTTTCCTTCTTATGTGTGATCTCGCTGACCTATCTGATCTACCTGTTTTCACAGCTGGCGTATTTTTTCAGCGCCTTTGAGGGCTTTTTGCCGGAGGGATACGAGCATACGGCAAGCGCGTTTGCGCGCAGAGGCTTCTTTGAAATGTTTGCGATCTGCGTGATCAATGTGACCATGATCGCCTTTATCAACGCCTTTTCACGTCGTAATGAAAAGGGTAAGACGGCAACTGCCATTAAGGGGATGTCGCTGTTTGTCGCACTGTTTTCTGTATTGATGATCGCGACTGCTATGCAAAAAATGAGACTGAATATCTCTACCTACGGTTTCACGGCAAACCGCCTGCTGGTGTCGATGCTGATGCTGATGATGCTGGTAGTGTTCCTGTTCTTTATCCTGCATATCTTTGTGCCGAAGCTCAGCTATATGCAGCCGGTGATCCTGATTTGCTCCTGCCTCTTTGTGGCGCTTTCGTTTGCAAATATCAATGCGCTGACGGCACAGTATAATATTCAGGCGTACGAAAACGGAACGGCAGAATCGCTGGATGTGGCGCATCTTGCCTCGCTTGGCGGTGAAGCGCTGGACGCGCTGACCTATATTTCTGAAAACGGCGACATTCCAACAGCCAATCAGGCGGATATTGCTCTGTGTCAAAAAATTGAATATGATTACGAAGAACATATCGTATTTGAGAACGGTGAGTTCTGCGTCGTTGACAATGCAAAGGACTTCCGCCGTTACTGCCGTGCGAATTATCATGAATGGCAGCGGATCGCGGATTATATGAACGCGCTGGATAAAGAGAGTCACCTCTATCGGACTTACCTGCTGTTCCATAGCGGCTATTATGATGAGGAGGAAAATTCCTTTGATGTCTGGGAAGAGGACAGTGACGAAAATCATTACTATGTTTTTAATGAAAAAACAGGGGAATATGACGAAACCGAGCCGCCTTATGCGTATGATTATGACGATGAATATGATTACGATGATGACTACGATGCGTATGATTACGACGATGAGTACGAGGATGACGCCGACGGTGATGGCGGCGCGGATATCTTTGATTTCGAGTATGACGATTAACAGCTTTCGGTTTACCGCTCGGCGGTAAACCGAAATTTTTTGCGATATATTTTGCCTTTTGGCGGACTATATTGTGAGAAGCTTCTACAGAAAGAGGGGTGAACACAGTGAACAGAGCTTATGCGAGCGAGAGGCTGGAGGCGGCGTATACGCAGTACGCTGCGCCGTTGGAGCGTTTTTGCAGCGTTAGACTGGGCGAAGCGCGTGACAGCGCCGCCGACTGTGTTCAGGAAGCCTTTCTGGTGTATTACAAACGGCTGCTGAAGGGAGAACGTTTTGATAATCCGCGTGCCTTCCTTTATAAAACAGCCGACCTGACAGTGCGTAAGGCGAGGGAAAGGTATTTCAAAAACGCTAAGCGCACAAAGCCGCTGGAGGACGCGCAGGGCGTAGCTTCTGAGCTGAAGGCATTTCAGCCGGACCTGCTGGATTATGACGCGCTGAAGGCGCTGCTGCTGTCAAGGCTCAGCGAAGAGGAACAATTGCTTTATCAGATGAAGTACGAGGAACACAGGAGCCTGAAGGAAATTGCAGCAGTGTTGAACAGCAACCCTGCGGCGGTAGCGAACCGCACGTCGCGACTGCGCAAGAAGATCAGCGGTCTGATTGATCTGGTATTAGAAGAAAACGGGAAAGGAGGCGGTTAAGGTGACCCTGACAGTGAACAGAGAAGCCGTGTTGACGGTATTGGATGAAGCACAGCTGCACCGTGAAATCGCCGCTTACCTGGAGGAAGTGATGGGGACAGAGCTGGCAAAGGAGGCGCCTGACTGTGACCTGATCGATGAATGCGTCGCCGTGCTCGAAGCATTGCAAAGTAACGGAGAAGCTGCTCCGATGCTGCGCCTGCGCGTGACAAAGCCGCAGCTGACCGCATACTGCCGGCGGCATTCCAAGCGCGGCGCGGTGCAAAAGGGTGTGATCGCCGCAGCATTAGCGCTCGTGATCAGCGGTACGGCAGCGTTTTATACCGTTCCGGCCTTTGCGGGCAGTGTACGTACGCTGTTTGAGCGCGTGGTCTATTCGCTGACAACGGCGGTAGCGGACACGGAGGAGGACGGCGAGGTCGTTTCTATCTATGCCACCGTTCCGGAAAACGGTGACGTCCGTAACGCTGCGGTCACCGCCGTCCTGCGCGACGGCAGTGAACAAGCAGTGCCGCTGAACGACTGCCGTATTACTCAAACGACTGAGGAAGCAGACGGCGAACGCTATGTGCTGACGGTGATTGCCTATAAAGGCTGTGCCTGCAGTCTGATCACGGAAGCAGAGGAAGGAGTGACCGAACCGTGAGAAATATGAAAAAATTCCTGAGTCTGCTGCTGGCAGTGCTTATGGTGATCGCGATGCTGCCGCTTAGTAGCATCGCAGCGCTGGCAACAGCGTCAGACAACACTTTTGATGTTAAAATCATTTACGAAAGCGGCAGCCGCCGGTACGGCGAGATCACCGCTTATAATGGAAGCGATACGTCGGTGACCTTTCCGTCGCAGATCGGTGATGTGCAAATCGTCGGCGTGTCGATCACGAAACAGCCGAAGGAGGCGAATGCCTTGCGGTCGGTAACGGTCAGCGAGGGAATTATCTACATTGGCGCGAATACCTTCAGCGGCTGCCGTGCGCTGCAGATCACACTGCCGGAAAGCCTGCGCTATATCGGCACGCGTGCTTTTAATTTTTCCTCGATTGCGCGTATTAATTTTCCGTCCGGTCTGGAGGGAATCGATATGTTTGCGTTTGACAGCGTTACCTTTGCCGATACGGCGGTAACGCTGCCGGACAGCCTGCTGTACCTTGGTACTTATGCCTTTGCAGAATCCAATATTACCGCTTGCCATTGTGGCAGCAGAGTCAAACCGGCCCTTATGGAATATGCTTACCCGGGCAGCGTGATCGAGCGTTATGCCGCCTTCACGATTCCGGGCACCGATGGCGAGGTACTGCCCTTTGCCTGCTGTGAGGAGCTCCGGCTGTTGAGCGCTGATCCGGAAAATCCGTATATCACCGTGAAGGATAACGCGCTCTACACGGACGGCGGCAGAACGCTACAGGTTGTTGCCGGTGACCGTGACCGCTTTTCGATCGATGATACGGTGGAAACACTTTGCCCTTATGCCTTCCATGAGGGACAGCATATCGGTGAGCTGTATATCGGCAGCGGCTTACAGACCTTGCCGGAGGACGCCTTTGCCGGCATGAATATCGGTAGCGTACAATTCAGTGCTGCCTGTCAGCTGCGGAAAATCAGCAATGGCGCTTTTTCCGGCGCTACGGTGGCTGAGCCGCTGGTGATTCCGAAAAGTGTACAGGAAATTGAAGAGTCTGCATTCAGTACGGCCACCCTGTCTGATGTTAGTTTTGAAGAAAATTCGTCGCTGTCGGTAATGCATTATCATGCGTTCTTTAATGCGGTTGTCAACAGTGTGGATTTTTCCAATTGTCGGGCTATGACTTTGCTTGGCAGAGGTAGCTTTTCCTATTCCACGCTGCGCACCGTGGACTTGTCGAATACTTTGATCGGAAAGCTCGAGGGATACACCTTTGAGGGCTGTGAGGAGCTGACATCAGTGATCCTGTCGGACTATACGTCTGAGCTTGACAGCAATTGCTTTAAGGACTGCGACAGTCTTGAAGAGGTTCATTACGGTTATTCCATCACGATTCCGTCAGACGAACAAATACCGTTCAAGCACGATGCGGCGTTTGTTCAGTGGACGACGGTGGGAGATTTTAAATTCGCAGAGTATGAGGATTATGCCAGCTTAGCAAAGTATCAAGGAGAAAAGGAAATCGACACCTTAACCATCCCCGATACGGTTAACGGTAAGCCCGTAAAGGAGATTCGTAAAGATGTTTTCAACGCGTCGCTGAAGCAGTGCCGTCAGGTCATACTGCCGCAGCAACTGGAAGTGATCGGCCCGAATGCCTTTTTTAACAGCGGTATTACGGAGATCGAGCGATTTCCCGATGCACTGAAATATATTGGCTCCAATGCCTTTGCCTCCAATCCGCTGACGGCTTTGCAGCTGAATGACGGCTTGCTGTATATCGGCGGGAGCGCCTTCCGCGGCAGCGATATTGCCGATTTTACCGTGCCGGATACGGCGGTGCGCGTCGGTTACTATCCTGTGAAACAGTGTCAAACGCTTTCCTTCGGCGCAGCTGTTAGGAATATCGAGGAGACGCTGGGTTTGGAAGAGGAGAGCGGCGACGCTGTCCGGAAAACACTCGCTGCGATCACGGTAAGCGACAGTAATCCGTGCTATACGTCAAAGGACGGCGTGCTCTACAACAAGGATATGACGGAGCTGATTTATTATCCGGCCGACAAGCCTGATCGGGAGTTCGTCGTACCCGAGAGTGTGCAGGTGATCGGTGAGTATGCCTTTCGGGAGGCGCAGCACCTCGAAAAGATGACCTTGACCGCGGTGCGCCGTATCGGTCAGGATTCCTTTGAGGGCTGTCGGGTGCTGCAAACGGTCGTATTCAAAAACGACGTGTCCATTCAGCGGCTCAAAAGTACCTTTGCTGATCTCAGCACACTGACGACTGTTGTATTTAAAGATGGCGCCGAGGTGGTGCAGCTGAGTTATACCTTTTGCGGCACCTCGCTGACCGATATTTGTCTGCCGTCCGGCGTGAGAGCTGTTAACGGTGCCTTTGCCGATGTCAGAACGCTGCGTTCTGTTACCTTCTCCGAGGGGATCGAAACGGTCGGCGCCAACGCCTTCCGCGGTACTGCACTGACGGCGCTGTCCCTGCCGCAGAGCTTGCGCCATATCTCACAGGACGCTTTCGCGGATTGTGTTGATTTACAGCAGCTGTCGCTCGGCGGCACACAGTATATCGGTAAAAACGCTTTTGCCGGTTGCCTTTCTCTGACCCAGGTAGATCTGACCGGCATACGCACCGAACCGGATGCGTTCAAAGACTGCATTAATCTGAAAAAGCTCCGCTTTGATGATCTGCAAAGCCAGACCCCGATTACGGAGGACGCGTTTGAAGGAAACGGATCGGTAGAAACGGTTGTGATCGGGTCGTCTGTCAGTGAAATTCAAAGCCGCGCCTTTGCCGATTGTACAGCGTTGGAGACGGCATATATTTCCGATAGCGTGACGGCGATCGCGGAGGATGCCTTTGACGGTTGTGAGCAGCTGACGATCGTATGTATGGCCGGCTCGCCGGCGATGCATTATGCCGTGAGCAATAATATTCCGTATCAAACCTTTGTGATCGCGCCGATTCCTGACCAACCCTATACCGGACGTGCCGTTACGCCTGCATTGCAGGTATCGCAGGGCGGCAAGCGCCTGACCGTTGATAAAGAGTACCGTGCCATTTATAGCGATAATGTGCAGATCGGTACGGCGACGGTGACCGTCGTCGGCCTCGGTGATTACAGTATTTTTGGCACAACAGCGAAGTTTCATATCGTCGCATCGACCGTGAAAAACGGCTGGCAGCAGCGCGGCGGACAGTGGTATTATTACCGCGGCGGCAGCGCTGTTCGCTACTGGCAGAAAATCAGCGGTAAGTGGTATTATTTCAATACGCAGGGTGTGATGCTGACCGGTTGGCTGAAGGCAAAAGGAAAATGGTACTACCTGCGCGACAGCGGTGCGATGGCTACCGGCTGGGTAAAGGTAAAGGGGAAGTGGTACTACCTGAATACAGACGGCGCGATGCAAACGGGCTGGCTCAAGCTCGGCGGAAAATGGTATTACCTCAATACGGACGGCGCTATGCGCACAGCAAGCTTAAAGCAAGGCGGTAAGACCTACCGTTTTAACAGCAGCGGCGTCTGCACCAATCCATAGCCATAGCACTCGCATTCGAACCACGGTTTAGAATGGCAAATTGAACTTATTTCTACGTTGAAAATGCTTACTGTGTATAAGTTCCATTAACCAAATTATAAATTTGGAATGTCACTTACGCAATACGGCAAGTATTCCTGTGCTTTTCGCCTTGAACTAAGCCCAATTTGCTCATTCTAAACTGCAAAGCACCTAAAACCGTGGGAGTTAAGATGAAGTTTGGTGCTTTGAGGGCGCAGCTTGGCTGTCGCCAAGCAAGAACGAAAACATCAAAGTTCGCTTAAATACACGGTTTTAGGCGGGTTCGAATACGAGCGCTATGGCTAATGATAAAGCAGCTTGGAAGATTTCCCTCCCAAGCTGCTTTTTTTGACTGTGAAAACACAAAAAGCTGCCTCGCACACCGGAGAGACAGCTTCTTTGTTCTGCTTACTCGCTTCGGTGATCACGGAACAGCAGACTGATGCACCATATTGCAGCCAGACCGACCAACGTATAGATAATACGGGAAAGTACCGCGTCCTGTCCGCCAAAAATCCATGCCACCAAGTCGAACTTGAAGATGCCGATCAGTCCCCAGTTGATACCGCCGATAATATTCAGTATCAAGGCGATGCGGTCAACAATTTTCATATTCATCATAAAAAAATCACTCCTTTTTACCTAGTTTGTGCAAAAGAGAGTGATTTTATGCTGTGAGATGGATTTAAATTTTTGTCAGCAAAAATTCGAGCTTGCCGCTGACGGTATAGTCTCCGAAAACAGCCGGTACCAGGAAGGAATCGCCTTTTTTAGCGGCACGACCGTTCACGCTGCCGTTGCCGTCCAGTATCAGCAGGTGATGAAAGCTGCTGCCGTCTGTGGAAAGTGACACAGCGCTCTCAACATCGTAACGGTCAACGGAAAACAGATCGCAGGCTGTCAATTTTTGGAAAATATAGCCGTCCTGCTGCTCCTCGTTCCCGAGTGGTTTGGTATCATGCTGCGGCGGTTTGGTAACGGATACGTCAACAGCCTTGTCAATATGCAGCTCGCGCGGCTTGCCGTCCTTGCCGACTCTGCCGTAATCATAGACACGGTAGGTACAGTTAGAATTTTGCTGGATCTCCGCAATCAGCGCACCCTTGCCGATCGCGTGTACCGTGCCGGCCTCAATGAAGAATACGTCGCCCTTTTTGACCTTCACGCGATTGAGCTGCTCGAGGAGGGTATTGTTTTCGATTGCCGCTTTGAAGGCGGCGGCAGTGATTTCTTTTTTGAAGCCGTAGATCAGCTCTGCACCGTCGGCGGCGTCCAGCACATACCACATCTCCGTTTTGCCGAATTCATTTTCAACACGGCGTGCGTAATCGTCGTCAGGATGTACCTGAACAGAAAGATTGTCATGTGCGTCGATCAGCTTGATCAACACCGGAAAGTAGGGAAAACGCAGGCACGCTGTACCGCCGATCTTTTCTGTTCCTACGGCGTCAAGCACCTTGTCGAGCGGTTGTCCGTCATACGCGCCGCCCTCAACGGTGTTCATGCCGTCCTTGTGACAGGCAAGCATCCAACCCTCTGCCGTTTTGTCAAAGCCGGTGTCAAAGCCGTAATCACCGACCAGACGTGTGCCGCCCCAAATATAGTCTTTAAATACCGGTTTCAGTTTTAATATTTCCATGAAAATCACCAAAATACATTAGAATTATTCATATTATAATAAATTCCCTCTTCACATTCAAGTCATTTTGTTGTAAAATATATTGACCAATTCTGAAACGGAGAAGTTAGACGCTTATGGCAGTGCTGGATGTACAGAATTTATCGCTTTCCTTTGGCGAGGATACGCTCTTTGAGGGCGTTTGTTTTGATGTCAAGGAACGCGAAAAGGTGGGCCTAATCGGCTGCAACGGCGCCGGCAAAACGTCCCTGTTTAAGCTGATCACCGGCGAGTACACGCCGGATACCGGCAGCTGCTTTATCGGCAAAGGCGTCAAGCTCGGTTATATGGAACAGCACACCTGCTCAGCGGAACGAACCGTATATGAGGAGCTGATTTCCGTATTCAGCGACCTGATCGCGATGGAACAGGAACTGGAGCTGCTCAGCGACCGGTTGACAAACGGTATTGGTATACAAAGCGAGAATATTGAAAGGCAAGACCTCTTAACAGAGCAGTTTCATCGCGAGGGCGGCTTGACCTATCGCAGCATGACGCGCTCGGCTTTACTCGGCCTTGGTTTTACGGAGGAGGAGTTTGCGAAGCCGACGGCAAAGCTGTCGGGCGGACAGCGCTCAAAGCTGATCTTAGCCAAGCTGTTGTTGAGTAAAGCGGACTTTCTGCTGCTGGATGAGCCAACGAACCATCTGGATATTCAGGCGGTTGAGTGGCTGGAGGGCTTTTTAAAGGACTTCACCGGCGCGTGCCTGATCGTCAGCCACGACCGTTACTTTTTGGATAAAATCACCGGCAAAACGGTGGAAATAGAAAATAAAAAATGTCGCTGTTACAACGGTAACTATTCTGTTTTTCTTCAAAAAAAGGCGGCCGAGCAAAAGGCCATTGAAGAAAAATATGAGAATGATATGAAGGAGATCGAGCGCATTGAAGGCATCATTGCGCAGCAGCGGCAGTGGAACCGTGAGAAGAATATCAAAACGGCTGAAAGTAAGGAAAAGCAGATCGAACGTATCAAGGCGCAGCTCGTGATCCCCGACAGTAAGGTAGAAAAGATACGTTTTGATTTTACACCGCGGATGATCAGCGGTGAGGAGGTACTGGTGGCTTCCGACCTGGCAAAGTCCTTTAGCGGCAAGCCGGTATTTCGGAATGTCGGGCTGCGGATCATGCGCGGTGAGCGTGTGTTCCTGTTGGGGGATAACGGCTGCGGTAAGACGACGCTGCTCAAGATCTTGATGCAGGATTATGCGGCGGACGACGGTTATTTTAAATTCGGTGCAAACGTGTTTACCGGCTACTTTGACCAGGTACAGGCAAAGCTGGATCTGAACAAAACAGCGCTGGAGGAGATCTGGACAAGCTTTCCGTTCATGACGGAAACGGCCGTGCGCAGCGCGCTAGCCGCTTTTCTGTTCAAGGGAGACGATGTGTTTAAGCTGCTGCGCGACTGCTCGGGCGGCGAGCGCGCCAGGGTAGCGCTGCTGAAGCTGATGCTTGGTAAATTTAACTTTCTGCTGCTCGATGAGCCGACGAATCATCTCGATGCGTTCTCACGCGAGGAACTGGAAAAAACACTGTTGGCTTACAGCGGTACGATGCTGATCGTCAGTCATGACCGCTATTTTATTAATAAGCTGTCCACCCGCATTTTGGAGCTGACGCCGGACGGTGTGCGCGAATACCTCGGCAGCTATGACGCGTATGCCGAGAAGAAAGCACAGTTGGAAAGCACGCCGGAGAAGGCGGCGGAAAAGGCGCCGAAAAAGGTCAACGAATACCAGCGCCGTAAGGAACAGCAGTCCCGTATTCGCAAGGCCAAAACACGGTTGGCAAAGTGTGAGCAGGAGATAGAAGAAGCAGAGCAGCTACTCGCTGCGATCGATGAAAAAATGGCGCAAAGCAGCTACGAGGAGCTGCTGACGCTGACCGCACAGCTGGAAGAAACGACACAGCTGCGCGATACACTGTATGAGGAGTGGGAAGCGCTGAGCGAGCTGCTTGCCGCAGGTGAAGAATGAGTGAAAAAGTGGTAATTATCGGCGGCGGCGCGGCCGGTCTGATGGCCGGTGCCGAAGCTGCCAAACGGGGGCTGGATACGGTGATTCTGGAAAAGATGCCCCGTCCGGCCAGAAAAATGATGATAACCGGTAAAGGGCGCTGTAACGTGACGAATGCCTGCTTTGAGCTGGAGGAGCTGATCGCC
Source organism: Eubacterium sp. (assembly GCA_017463985.1). Classification (GTDB taxonomy): domain Bacteria; phylum Bacillota; class Clostridia; order Oscillospirales; family Acutalibacteraceae; genus Eubacterium_R. The sequence goes on from JAFUEH010000016.1 coordinate 24,649, forward strand.
CACGTCCCGACGAACGGCAGGTTTTTGTATTCTGCCTTTTCTGCCTTTATGCCTTATGATACGATTGCGCTGGTGGAGGCGCTCGGCGTACCGACGAAAATTGAACGCGGCAACCGCGTTTTTCCGGTGTCTGATAAGGCAGTGGATGTGGTGGATGCGTTCGTTGCTTATGCAAAGCAGTGCGGCGCCGCCATTATTCAGGGAACGGCTGAAGCATTGGAAACGGAAAACGGTCGGGTGACGGCGGTGCTGACAGACAGCGGTGAACGCTTGGCCTGCGATGCGGCGGCGATCTGTACCGGCGGCTGTTCCTACCCGTTGACGGGCTCTACCGGCGACGGTTACCGTTTGGCCAAATCGGTTGGCCATCGGGTGACGGCGCCGACGCCCTCCCTTGTACCGCTCGTGGCTTCTAATAATTTTATTCCGCGTTTACAAGGTCTATCGCTCAGAAATGTGTCGCTCCGTGTGCTCGACGGCGACAGAGAGGTATACCGCGATTTTGGTGAAATGCTGTTCACGCATTACGGCGTGAGCGGCCCGATCGTGCTTTCCGCTTCCGCCCATATCAGGGAACCGGAGGAAAAGACGTATCGCTTGGTGCTGGATCTGAAGCCGGCACTGGATGAGAAAGCGCTGGATCTGCGCTTGCAGCGTGATTTTAAAGAGAATAACAATAAAGATTTTATTAACTCTTTGTCAAAGCTCTTGCCGAACAAGCTGATTCCCGTTATAGTAGGTCTGTCGGGCATTGCGCCGTCAGCAAAATGCAACAGCATTACGCGTGAACAGCGTTTTGCGCTGGTGCAGCTGCTGAAAAATCTGACGCTGAATGTTACCGGCTTCCGTCCGGTGGAGGAGGCGATCGTCACCTCCGGCGGTGTGAATGTGAAGGAGATCAATCCGAAAACCATGCAGTCTAAAATTGTGCCGAACCTCTATTTTGCAGGCGAGGTAATAGATGTGGATGCGTATACGGGTGGCTTTAATTTGCAGATAGCCTTTTCGACCGGCTATCTGTGCGGACAGAATATAGGAGGAGAATAAGATGGTAAATGTGGCTATTGACGGGCCTGCAGGTGCAGGAAAAAGCACCATTGCCAAGGCGGCTTCTAAAGCGCTCGGCTATATCTATGTGGATACCGGCGCGCTGTACCGTACTGTTGCGTTGGCGGCAGTACGCGCTGAGGTGATTAACGATACAGAAAGAATCATTGCGCTGCTCGACAGCCTGCAGGTTGAGCTGCAGTATGTGGACGGTGTGCAGGCGGTGCTGCTGAACGGTGAGGACGTTTCGGCCTATATCCGTACGCCTGAAATTTCAATGGGCGCGAGTAAGGTCTCTGCTATTCCGGCGGTCAGAGCCTTCCTGCTTGACTTACAGCGCGACATCGCCAAAAAGAATAATGTGATCATGGACGGCCGTGACATTGCTACGGTGGTGCTGCCGCAGGCAGAGGTCAAGATCTTTTTGTTTGCTTCGCCGGAGTGCCGTGCCGAGCGCCGCTATAAAGAGCTGCTGGAAAAAGGCGAAAGCGTGATGTATGAGGATGTGCTTGCCGATGTCAACCAGCGCGATTACCAGGATTCTCACCGTGAAATTGCTCCTTTGAAGCCCAGTAAGGAGTCCGTTTTACTCGATACTTCAGAGCTGGATCTGAAGGCCTCTATTCAGGCAGTGATCGATATTATTAAGGAGAAAACGGCGTGAGAGAGTTTGATTATTCCAAGGTAAGAAAATATAAATTTTATCGCTTTGCCGTCACTGTATTCGGTCCGATTTTTAAGAGTCTGTATCATCTGCGGTATAAGCAGACGGAGAACATTCCGGCGGATAAGCATTATATCGTTGCGATCAACCATACCTGTGCGCTCGATCCGGTGTTTGTCGCGCTTGCTAAGGGTATTCCGGCGCTGCACTTTATGGCCAAAATGGAGCTCTTCAAAAATCCGGTTGTCGCATGGGTGATTACCCATCTTTACGGCTTTCCTGTGAAGCGCGGCCAAGGCGATACTACGGCGGTGGATTACGCCAAACAGATCGTTAAGGAGAACCACGTGCTGGCCCTCTGTCCGGAGGGAAAGCGTATTAAGGATAAGGACGGTGTGCCGCAAAAGGCAAAGCCCGGCGTTACCATGATCGCGCAGGCGACCGGTGCGGCGATCTTACCGGTTGCTATTTGTGCGAAGCAGAAAATTAAACGCGGTGTGCCGGTTACGGTGGTATTCGGTGAGCCGATCACCGTGGAGGAGCTCGGTATTGCCGACCGTGAATGTACGCGTGAAGAATTTAAGGAAGCCGCTAACGTCGTCATGGAACGCATTGCCGTCATGAGAGAGAAGGAATTAAATGGAGATTAAGCTGGCCAAAACCGCCGGCTTTTGCTTCGGCGTAGACAGAGCGGTCAATTTGGTTTATGAGCTGGTGGAAAAAGGCGAAAGGGTCTGTACCCTCGGGCCGATCATCCACAATAAACAGCTGGTGGCCGATTTGGAAAATAAGGGAGTTAAAATTATCAGCGAGCCTTCGGAATGTCCCGAGGGCTATCTGCTTGTGGTGCGCACACACGGCGTGGAAAAGGAAGTCCTTGCCGATATTGAAAAGCGCGGCCTGCCGTACGTCAACGCCACCTGTCCGTTCGTGACAAAAATTCACAATATTGTCAAAAAACAGGCAGAGGGTGTGCCGGTGCTGATCGCCGGTGACCGTAATCACCCTGAGGTCAAGGGCATTATGAGCTATTGCAACGGCAAGGTTTATGTGTTCAAAAATGAAGAAGAATTGGACGAAATATTACAAAATCCTGAAATTGACAAAAATTCTGAGGTAGTTGTCGTTTGCCAGACAACTTTTTCCAAAAAAATTTTTGATAATTCTCAAAAAAAAATAAAAAAAGTCTATACAAACTTGTATTTATTTGATACAATATGTAATGCGACAGCGGAGCGCCAAACAGAAGCCTTTGAGATTTCCGAAAAGGCAGATGCGATGGTCGTTATCGGCGGTCGCCATTCATCAAACACCTGTAAATTAAGGGATGTCTGCGCAGCCAACTGCCCGGCATACCTGATTGAAACGGCGGACGAGTTAAAGGACATTGACTTTTCCACTTGCGGTGTCGTTGGTGTAACAGCCGGGGCGTCTACGCCCGCGGTAATTATCAAGGAGGTACTCAAAACCATGTCCGAAGAAATTAAAGAAAAGGAAGTTGAAACAGCTTCAGCCGTTGCCGATGAAGTTGTGGAGACAGCAGAAACCGCTGAAATGGCTGCCACTGAGCCTGCTGTCGAAGCATCTGCTGATGGTGAGGCATCCTTTGAAGAATTGCTTAACGAGTCTTTTAAGGGAGTTGAAAACAGCAAGGTCGTTCAGGGTACTGTCAGGGAGATCACTCCGACTGAGGTATTTGTAGACGTACCGGGAAGAAAGCAGACAGGCGTTGTCGCTATGGAAGACCTTTCAGCAGAACCGATCGCAAAGTGCGAGGACGTTGTTGCTGTGGGCGATGAGCTCAGCCTCATCATCATGAAGACAGACGATAAGGACGGTATCATCCGCCTTTCCAAGCGCTTGTTTGACGCATCCAAGGGTTGGGATGAGATTGTCGCTGCTAAGGAGACTGAGGAAGTTCTTGAAGGAGTTGTGACTCAAACCATCCGCGGCGGTGTGCTTGTTTCAACAAAGGGTCAGAGAGTGTTTGTTCCGGCATCACTTACCGGCCTCAGAAGAAACGAAGACCTTGAGGTGCTCAAGGGCCAGACCGTTAAGTTCAAGATTATTGACGTAACACCGGCAAGAAGACGCGCAGTCGGCTCCATTAAGGTAATTGCCGACGCCGAAAGAAAAGAGAGAGAGGACGCTCTTTGGGCCACGCTTGAGGAAGGCCAAAAGATCACCGGTACGGTGAAGTCGCTCACCTCTTACGGCGCATTTGTTGACCTGGGCGGCATTGACGGTATGGTACATATTTCTGAGCTTTCATGGTCCAGAATCAAGCATCCTAGCGAGGTCGTTAAGGTTGGCGATACCGTTGAGGTCACCATTAAGGCGCTCGACGAGGAAACCAGAAAGATTTCCCTTGGCTTCAAGAAGATTGAGGACAGCCCGTGGGAGGTTATGAAAAGAGATTATCCGGTCGGTACTATTGTTGACGCAAGAATCGTCAGCTTTGCTACCTTCGGTGCTTTCGCTAACATTCTGCCTACCGTTGACGGTCTGATCCATATCAGCCAGATTGCTAACGAAAGAATCAAGGCGCCGCAGGACGTCCTGAAGGTTGGCGACATCGTGAAGGCAAAGATCATCGACATCGACTATGATAAGAAGAGAGTTTCTCTTTCCATCAAGGCTGCTCTTGAGTCAGAAGAGGCTGAAGAGGAAGAAGCAGAGTTGGAGGAAGCAGTAGCCGAGGAGGCTCCCGTTGAGGAAGCTCCTGCAGAGGAAACTGCTGAATAATTCATCAAAAAAGCATCTCCGGAAGGAGATGCTTTTATTTTTTGTCACAAATCCGCTTTCCGACGGCACTTAAAAGATGACGCGTCAAGGAGGAAGCACCATGAACGAAACAGAACTGGTCATCGCAGCGAAGCAGGGAGACATTCATGCCTTTGGCGAGCTGTATGCATTATACGAACGTAAGCTCTATCACTATGCGTTGTATCGCTTAGCTGATCGGGACGACGCGATGGATACGGTACAGGATTGTGCACTGAGGGCGTGGGAAAGTCTTACGGACCTGAAGCATCCGGAGGCATTTTCTGCCTGGCTGTTTAAAATTCTCAGCCGTTGCTGTAACAGAAAGATCAAAGAGCAGATCACCCGACGGAAGAACGACGATATTGAGGATTATGCGCAGCTGCTTTCTGCCGACTGCGGCAGCCTGTCTGACCGTTTAGCATTAGAACGGGCGTTGGAGCTGTTGAGCGATAAGGATCGCGATATCGTTTTGCTTTCGGTCGTGGCCGGTTTGAAGAGCAAGGAGGTTGGCCGGATTGTCAGGAAGTCGCCGGCGAATGTACGGCAGCGTCTGCACCGTAGCCTTCAAAAAATGAGAAGCGAATTAAAGGAGTGACAATGATGAATAAGAACGATTACGATTTCATTGCTGAAAAATTTGAAAAAACAGAACCGGAGGTGCCGCTGCGCTTGCAAAAGGAGAATATCAAGCGCCTGGTTCAGCAGCCGAAGGAACAAAAAAGAACAGTGCGCATACCGTCGAAAGCACTGATAAGCATCGCCGCCTGCTTGGTGCTGCTGGTGACCGGCGTATGCGGCGTCGGTGCCGCTACGGGCAGGCTCAGCTCACCAGCCCTATCGGACACAGTGGGTTCGCAGTTTGCGCTGGTGGTATATGCTGAGGAAAACGGCGAAACAGTGCCGGTTACCGTGGACGGCAGCGGCGCGTTGCCGCAGGATAGCGCGCGGTTAAACTATTTTGAAATCGATGGTGGCGATATCGAGGATTTCTTCCGTGAGAATTTACAAATCAAAGGGGAGAATATCGAGGAGGTGTCGGTCTCCTGCAAAACAGGCTCTTTCTATTATTTTGATTATGACTATGTAGAATATCTACAGAACCGAGGAGAGTATTACGACATTATCGTACCTTATGAGGTCATTCAGGGAAAGGATTATTATATAGACGAGAACAACAACTATGTAACAGACTTGTATTCCGATCAGGAGCTGATTGAGCTGATGCTGGATTATGCGCAGAACAGCGGCGACGAAAGGTGCTTCCTGCGTGAACCGGTCAGAGCGGCAGAGGACTATACGCTCGGCGGTATCGTGAACACCTTTGAAAATGAAGCGGGTGATACCCTGTACGGCGTTATTTCGGTGGACACACTGAAAAAAATTGACCAATATTTTGCCCTGACGGCGGAATACGAACCTGCAAACGAGGCGGATTGGCCGGTGTTACAGCAGGTGACGATGGTGAATTATCTGGATAGAGATGCTATCAGCCTGCCTGCTTGGTTTCCTGCAGTTTTTAATCACTTTACAGAGGACGACAGCTTGCCGAGCGAACAGTATTCCGAGCTGACCGGCGATATCCTGACGGTGACCGTTACCTTTAAAGACGGCACACAGCAGACAGCAGATTATGATTTCAGCTTTGATGACGACGGTTGGCTGACGGTCTCCAAAATCTGAACGACGACCGAAAAGGCGGCAGAGGCGACTCTGCCGTCTTTTTGTCAATCCGTTTGTGTTGTCAATTGCTTTTTTATCAATCATATCCTATAATATAATCAGCATACTTTCGGAGGTTTTATCATGAAAAGACGCATCGCCATAATGGCGGCAATTCTTTTAATCATATCCTCATCGTTTGTGACAGTGCCTGTTATGGCGACGGAAGCAGCTGTTGAGACAGAGTCGGTAGGCGACGTCTATGATGCGCTGGCGGAGCAGGATAACGCCGCGGTGCAGACGCTGACACTGACGGAGACGGCGGACGTTATCGCTGAGCTTGACCGCGACGCTGACTATGTTACTGCGGACGAGGCTGCGGAGGAGGACGTTGTGACCGAGGAGGATACGACGTTTCAGACGAAGCGGCTGCTGGTAAAGACGCAGCGGCTTGATAACGATTTCGGCGCGGAGCAGGTGATCTGTTATGCCGATGATGAGTATATTCTCTGCTATGCCACGGCGGAGCAGGCGTCGCTTGCGCTGCAGTGCTTTGACGAGGAGGGCGTTGCGGAATACGCCGAGCCTGACAGTGTTGGCGGTATCTCCACCGTTCCGACCGATATGCAGCCAAACAGCAGCACCAGTCACATCAGAGTGCCGGAATATATGAATACGCTGGATATCAGCAAGCTGCGCAGCATCACGGTTGCCGTAGTGGATACCGGCGTTGATACGGCGCATGAATATCTGCAGGGACGTATTGTGAGCGGCGGCTATGATTTTATCGAATCCGATACCGATGTGACGGACGACAACGGTCACGGCACGCACGTCAGCGGCATTATTGTCAATGCGACGCCAAGCAATGTAAAAATATTGCCGATCAAAGCCATGAATTCCGCCGGCAGCGCCGCAGACAGCACCGCTATTTTGGCGATCCGTTATGCAGCCGATCACGGTGCAGACATTATTAATATGAGCTTTAGCTATCAGGATAGCTTAAATGCGATCCAGAGCGCTATTGATTATGCAAAAAGCAAAAATTGCCTGTGCGTGGCAGCGGCCGGTAACGATTTTATAGATGCCTCTACTGTTGCACCGGCGGGCTGCGACGGCGTGCTGACAGTCAGCGCGGTGGACGATAGCGATACGATGTGCGCCTTTTCCAACTTCGGTGACGTGGTGGATATTGCCGCACCGGGTAGCAGTGTCTTAAGCAGCGTGCCAAATAATAAATATCAAAGAATGAGCGGCACCTCGATGGCGACGCCTTATGCGGCTGCGGCTGCTGCGCTGATCGCTTCGCAGAAAAAAAGCATTACGCCTGACGCCTTGAAGGAAGCAGTCTGTGCCGCCACGGTGGACTGCGGTCCTGTCGGAAAGGATATTTTTTACGGCAACGGTGCGCTCTCGTTTGCCAAAATCTTAGGCTATGATATTGCGCCGAGCAAAGTAGGACTGCTGATGAACCTGCCGGACGACGGTATCCCGTACGCCAAAATGTTACCCGATAATTATAAGTCCATGAAGCCGGAATATCACTTTTTGATGCCGCGCGTCTCCAATGCGAATGCCACGGATAAAACGGTTACCGTCACCGTAGAAGACCCCTCTATATTAGAGATGGATTGCTTTATTATTCGCCCAAAGAAGCCCGGTACCACGACGGTGACCTTTACCACGGCGAACGGCAAGTCGATGTCTCAGCAAGTCACTATTATAGACAGCGATCTTTGGCTGGATTATGCGGCGAGCAGCTACGGCGGCGGTAGCGGTACGATGACAGATCCCTACCTGATCGAGACGCCGGAGCAGATGGCGAAAATGGCGCTTGATTATCAGTATGACCGTATTAGCACACCGCTGTATTTTCGCCAGACAAAGGACATTGATCTGTCCGCCCACCAATGGTTTTCAATTAAGGCAAGAAATCCGGAGCACGTTTCCATAGCTGCGAACTATGACGGCGGCGGCTATGAAATTCGCGGCTTAACAGCGCAGGAAAGCGTGATGCATCTGGATAATTATCAATACGGTTTGTTTGCCTTTAACACAGGCCATTTAGAAAACATTCATTTAGTGGATACGAATATTGATGCTGTTCATGATGTCGGCGGGCTATGTGCGCATTTCTACGGCAGCGCGGCCTATTGCAGCGTCAGCGGCATTGTCCGTAGTGCCACTGCTAATGCAGGCGGTTTATTTGGCAGAATCAATATCGGTACCGGCGATCCCACGCACGAGGTGATTCACGACTGCTATACCGATGCGGCGGTTTATGGAGAATGGGCAGGCGGTATTGTTGCCGATTACGCAACCTCCTGCAGGCTGTACCGCTGCGTCAGCGAGGCGACGGTATCGTCACCGGACAGCAAATATACCGGCGGTATTGCCGAGATCGCAGCGCCGAGTGAGGTCATTTTGGCACGAAGGGTTGTGCCGATAGGCGGCTCCGTGATAGATAACTGCCTTTCCTCTACCAATATTTTTGCGTTCAAAAAATTTTACGAAAACGATACCTACTATGCTGACGGCTCCTTGCTGAAGGCGACGGTGAAGGATTGCTATGCACTGGAGGATCGGATCACGGAAGACACCGATCCGGAGAACACGCAGATCACGGTATTAGACCGACTGCCTGATAGCCAAGCGGCGTTTGAAGCGGTGATGGGAGAACGTGCTGCCGAATGGGATTTTGACACCGTATGGGAATTTGTTGACGGCAAGCTCCGTCTCCGCCGCCGTGCTTATCAGCCTCAAACGGGCGATTTTGATTACGTCAACCTTGACGGTGTAGCGATCCTTACAGGCTATCGCGGAAAGAGTAAGGACGTTGTGATTCCGTCAACGGTGGACGGCTTGCCCGTGCGCTATATTAAGCATCATTTTGAGCTTTACGGTACGCCGGTCACCTCTCTGACCTTCCCCTCCTCGGTGGAACGCATCGCCGGTTGTGCCTTTGCAAATGCAGCTTCGCTGCAAAAGGTCACCTTCAGCGAAGGCTTGAAGGCGATCGGCTACGACGCTTTCTACAATACAGGGCTTTGTTATCCTGTTATATTACCGAAAAGCCTGCAGGATTACGGACCGTTTGCTTTTGCGTGCGACAAGCTGGAGGATGTGTATTTCCAAACGCCGGCCACCGCGCGTATCTCCTCTACCTTGGGAAGTGACTACAGCAAAACGGTGTTCCATTATCCGGCAGATTATACCGACGCGTGGAAGAACGAACGCTTTTCCAAGTATACGACGAAGCCGTTTGCATGGAACAGCGTATGGGGACTCTATCACAACTATGGCGACGCCGCGGTGTCGCTCCCGTATCACAAGGCGGTCGCTCTGCAGGTTCAGTTTGTGAATCCGAAGGCGGTCAACAAAGGCCTCCACTGGTCTTGCGATAGCATTTACTTCACTGTAGATCAAAAGGGAAATATCACCTGCAATCATTTCGGCTCACAGGCTACCGTAACAGTTACTTCTGACGACGGCAGCGCTGTTACAAAAATCCGCGTCCGTACCGATCCCAGCCTCAAGGCGTATGACGATTGGTTCACCTACGGCGGAAAAAAGTATTACATCTTAGTGAGCGGTGATTATGCGCAGGGCTGGAAAAAGATCAACGGAAAATGGTATTATTTCAATGCCGATAAGATCATGCAGACCGGTTGGCAAAAGCTTGGCGCGTGGTACTATTTTGCGTCTGACGGCGCCATGCGTACCGGTTGGCAAAAGGTGAGCGGCAAGTGGTATTACATGAACAGCAGCGGCGCCATGCGTACCGGTTGGCAAAAGGTGAGCGGCAAGTGGTATTACATGAATAGCAGCGGTGCCATGCAGACCGGCTGGCAAAAGCTCGGCGGTAAGTGGTATTACTTTAACGGCAGCGGCGCCATGCAGACCGGCTGGCAGAAGCTCAGCGGTAAGTGGTATTATTTTGAAAGCAGCGGCGCCATGCGGACAGCTAACCTGACGCAGGGCGGCAAAACCTACCGCTTCAACAGCAGCGGTGCGTGTCTGAATCCGTAAATATCATTAACTAAAAGACGGCAGGAGTTTTCTCCTGCCGTTTACTTTATAGGTACTGTTTATTCGTTATGCTTCTGTGATTTCGACGGTTTCTATGATAACGTCGTTCAGCGGCTTGTCGCCTCGGTCAGTCCTGACGGCGGCAATCTCCTCCAGCACGTCCGCACCGTCGATCAGTTGTCCGAAAACGGTGTGGTGAAAATCCAGCCATGGCGTACCGCCGACAGCCTTATAGTTGTCAATACATTCTCTTGGATAGCCGTGCTCGGTCAGCTCCTCCATCTGCGCCAGCATCTGCGGCGGTGCGGTTTTTGCCTGTACAATAAAGAACTGAGAGCCGTTCGTGCCCGGACCAGAATTGGCCATAGACAGCGCGCCGTAATAGTTGTGCGCTTCTTCGCTGAACTCATCCTCAAACGGCTTTCCCCAGATGGATTCGCCGCCGGTGCCGTTGCCCTTTGGATCGCCGCCCTGAATCATAAAATCTTGGATGATCCGGTGGAAGATCAGCCCGTCATAATAGCCGTTTTTGGCGTGGGTGGTGAAATTCTCCACCGCCTTCGGTGCGATCGTGGGGAACAGCACAAAGGTCATGTCTCCGCGGTTGGTTTTCATGGTTGCTTTCAGTCCGTCTTTTACCTGTAATTGATTCATCTTGAAACTGCCTTTCTTTTATAGCTTGACGTCTGCATTGATCTGCTGCAGCACGTCTTTGTCAATTTTCATGACCTTGCGGTCGTAAGTCATCAGTCCGTTCAGTTCATCCTCTACGTCCGTTACCTGGGTGTAAACCGTCGCCGCCAGTCCCTTCGGGATCTGCGGAATGATCGTCTTGCGGAAGAGCTTCTCGTAAGCGGCTGTCAGGCTTTGCTTTGAGCCGTAAATTTTATAACCGAACATTTTGTTATTGAAGGTGTGTCCCTTGACCCGTGTGGAAAGTCCGCCGAACTCTGTCAGCAGCCACGGCTTGTCGCCCTGCTTTACCACGATCGGCGTAAAGTAAATGTGCTTGGAGATGACGTCGGTCACTCCACGGTCATGCCAGCCGGAGGCGCTGTCCACGGTTCGTGTCGGATCCCATTTCTTTAACAGCTCGTAAGCAGCAGCCGAATCAAACTGCCCCCAGCCCTCATTGAACGGAACCCATAGCGCAATGCACGGGCAGTTGTAGAGTGTATCGACCATCTCCTTCAGCTCACGGTAATAGAGCTCGCGCGCTTCGGTGCTGGTTCGGCGGAACGTTTTGTAATTGCTGTCGTCCAGGTTGATGCCGATGAACGGCAGAGCGCTGACCTCCAGCCCGTATTCGCCGCCGCCGTTGATCATGTCCTGCCATACCAAAATGCCGTTGACATCGCAGTAATGATACCATAACAGCGGTTCGATCTTAATATGCTTACGCAGCATATTGAAGCCGCACGCCTTAACCGTTTTGACGTCAAATTCCATTGCGGCATTGCTTGGCGGCGTTAAGAAACCATCCGGATAGTAGCCTTGGTCCAGCAGACCGTTGTGAAAATAGGGCTTGTTATTCAGAAACAGGCGCGGCACGCCGTTTGCGTCGGTGCCAGTGCTGAATTTTCTCATACCGAAATAGGAGCGCACCGTGTCCTTGCCGTAACGGAAGGTAACGTTGTACAGGAACGGGCTTTCCGGTGACCACGGCTTAAAATCCGGTAGTTTCACCGTGACGTCCGTGGTGTCTGCCAACAGCGTATCGCCGTCATAAACGGCGATCTGAACGCCGTCTGCGCCGTCGAAATCAAAGTGTACCTGCTCATGATCAAAATCCGGCGTGATGCGAACACTGTGAATATATTCCTTTGGAACGGATTCCAGCCATACGCTCTGCCAAATACCGGACTGCGGTGAATACCAGATACCGCCGCGCTTTGTTTTTTGCTTGCCGCGGGAATATTCGTTATCCTCGCACAGATCGCGCACGATCACGTTCAGCGTGTTTTCTCCGTCTGTCAGATAGTCCGTCAGCTCTACGGTGAACGGGGTGTAACCGCCGTGATGTGTGGCGATCAGCTTACCGCCCAGCAGTACCTTGGCAATTTGGTCAACCGCGCCGAAATGCAGCAGAACGCGCCCACGGTTAAAGCCCTCCGGCAAGGTAAAGCGCTTTTCATAAACCAGGTATTCACTGTGCTTCAGTACGCGGTTCACGCCTGACAGCGGCGCTTCCGGCGAAAACGGTACAGTGATCTTATATTCATAAGCTGACGGCAGCTCCTCGCCCTCGGTGAAGGCCAACGACCATTCGCCGTTCAGGCTGATATAGCTGTCGCGCACGAATTGCGGCCGTGGGTATTCGCTGAGAGGCGCCTGCCTGTTCAGGTCTTCTCCCCATTTTGTCAATAGCATTAAGCATCCTCCTTTTCCTCTAATACGATTTTACCGTCAACGATCTGCACGTGCTTGTTGCATATTTTGAGCGCTGCGCGCTTATGCGACACAATGATGCAGGTCTTGTTTTTTAATTCCTTTAAATTGGTCAAAAACTCCAGCTCTGTCTGCTCGTCCAGTGCCGAGGTCGCTTCGTCCAAAAGCATGACGGGCGAATCGGAAAGCAGAGAACGTGCGATTGCCAGCCGTTGCAGCTGCCCCTCTGAAAGACCGATGCCGCGTTCTCCGATCACGGTTTCCAGCCCGTCCGGCAGCGTAGAGATAAATTCCTCTGCGCACGATATGCGGATCGCCTCGGCAATCTCCTCATCAGTAGCGGCACCGTTGATGAAGGTAAGGTTGTCCCGTATCGTACCGCTCAAAATAAAGTTACCTTGCGGTACGTAAGAGAACAGTCGGCGGGTGTGGAAGTCCACCGGTATGCTGTCGCCGTCCTCCAGCTGCAGTGTAATACGCCCGTCCTGAACCTTGAAAACGCCGAGCAGCAGCTTGAGCAGGGTGCTTTTGCCAATACCGGAAATACCCATAATGGCAACAAAATCGCCCTTGCTGATCTGCAGAGAGGTGTCTTCCAGGATGATGTCGCGGTCATATTTAAACGAAATATGCTCAAAATCGATCGCCTGAAGCTGCTCGTAGGTTGCTGCGACCGCGATCGGCTCTGCGGTATCGGATTCTTCGTCGGGCAAGGCTTCGATCTCCATCAGCCGTTCACAGGAGGCGAGCAGAGAAAAATACTGCGGCATGATCGCAGAAAGTGAAGCGAACGGTTGCTGGATCTGATTGACAAGCTGGAGCATAGCGGTGACTGTACCGTAATCCATCCCGTGGATCAGCCGGTAAGCACCAAAGGCCAGCGCAAATACATAACCCAGATTGAATACGGCGCTTATGCCGGCGTTGGCCGCGATACCGAAAAAGCGGCGCTTCATTCTGACCTTATAGTTTTCCGCCTGCAGCTCTTCAGCCGTATCGTGCATTTTCTTTTCAACTGAAAAGGCCTTGACGACCAGCAGGCTGGTGATCGTTTCCTGAATAAAGGAACGTGTTTTGCCCTCTGTCTGCTGTACCTCCTTGTGCAGTCGCTTCAGTGTTTTTCTGAAGAACTGCGTGAACAGGAATACCATCAGACCGCCCACTAAAAATACCAGCGCAAAAATTTTATCGATCACGACTAAATAGGCAAAGGCGCAGCCAAGCCGTGTGATAAACAGCACGATGTTCGGCACGATCGAGATGACGCCGTCGGTAATGACATTGACGTCGTTATGGATCCTGTTTTGCAGTTCACCGGTATGGTACGCAGTGATTTTGGCATAATCCTTTTTGAGCATCGTTTTCAGGATATGCTGCTTAATGATCCATTCCAGCTTGCAGCGGCAGCGTTCCGTCTGGCTGCGTGAAATCAGCGAAAGCAGCAGCTGTACGGAGATTAATATCAAAAAGCATACCGCGTAATAGATGACCTTTTGCTGCGATTTGTCAATGACAGCGGCGTTGATGATGTTTTTTGAAAAATTGGCATAGACGATGGTCAGCACGGCAGTGATTACATTGGCCGCAATAATCGTCAGCAGCTTCCAACGCTGGCTGCGTGCAATGGAATACAGCCATTTCAGTGTTGCAAAATCTGATTTTTGAAATTTTCTTCTGGTGTTGTTTTCCTGTTCCAAAGCTTTTTCCGTCCTGTTATCTTTTGATAAGTCTGCGTTTCACAAAGTGATAAATGCGTTCGGCTAACAATACTGCCGGCCGCAGCGGCCGCAGCGCTACCCATACCTTCGCATACAGCCGCTGGGCTTTGCCCTCGCGGCAGTCGACATAGCGTTTACCGTTTCGGTAGAAGCCGGCCAAAACGCCGCAGATCATGTCGTCCGTTACCTTTTCGGTATAGGTACAGTTGTCACCGACGATCGTGTACCAGCCGTCATGCACCTCCGTAACACGGTGCAAGACATATTTTCCGTTCTTTCGGCGGTAAAGTGCAATGTCATAACGCTGCAGTCGATCCTCGTTTTTAACAACAATAATGTTATCCCGATGATGGCGCAGCAGCGGCCACATGGAAAAGCCGGAGGTCAGGCTGGTGTATTTGCCGTAGATATCGAGCGTTTCTTGGATACCGGTCTCTTGCTCCATGTTACCTCTCCTTTACATAAACTTATTCATGCTAATTATAGCATAAATAAATAATAATGCAATATTTTACGTAAATCTGCTGATAAGGCTGTTGTGGCATTGCCACTCCAAGGCGTCGTCAAGCGGCGCCGGCACCGTACCGGTCATGCGGCGGATCAGCTCATCGGCTAAACGCGGATTTTTAGGGAGCACCGGCCCGTGCGAATAGGTGCAAAAGGTGCTGAGGTACAGCAGTCCCTCGCCGCCGTCCTCGCCGTTATTTCCATAACCGCGCACCACGCGGCCCAGCGGCTGCAGACTGCCGGTCAGATACGTTTTGCCACTGTGATTTTCAAAGCCCACCACGCGGCCAAAAACCGTATCAAACACCGTATTGCCGATCATACGCTCCGGTGTGCCGACGGTGTAAAAGGGCAGCACGCCTGCCAGCTTCAGCTCGCTTCCGCCTGCTGTTTTGTAATATTCGCCAAGCAGCTGATAGCCTCCGCAGATTGCGAGTACCGGCTTGCCGCTGTGTATCCAGTAGGCGAGCATGGCTGCCTTGCGGCGTACATCCTTGGCTACCAGCTGCATTTCGCGGTCCTGCCCACCGCCGATGAACAACAAATCTCCCTCCGGCAGATTTTCGCCAATGCCGACGGCTACGGTTTCGCAGCCGAAGTGCCGTTGCGTCAGCCGCTGTGTAAGACAGCGTATATTGCCGGTATCAGCGTATAGGTTCAGCTCCTTTTGATACAGATGGATCATGCGGATCTTTCTCATTCCCAAAACTCCTTGCCGCCAAAACGGCGGATGAAATGACGACGTAGCTGCATCATGACGGTATAACTGGCAAAAACAACGAAATCGCTGTCTGCCGCGGCAATGTGATCCGTAAGATCATCATAGCTGTTGCCGCTGAAAATATCCGTCACGTGAATGTTGTCGTATTTCAGCCGCAATGCCATATCCTCTGCGCGGATACCGGCGGTGCATACCTGTGGGTTCTTCATTGCGATCGGCGTAAAATCGCAATCCCATATCCAGCTGACATCGGTGCCGTCCGCCTCATTGTCATTCAGCGCAAAGCACATTGACGGTGCGTTCTTGACGGTACAAATATAGCGAATACAGCTGGAAAGACCGACCGGATTTTTTACCAGCAGCAGTAAGACGGTGTGCTTTCCGCATCGAAAACGTTCCATTCTGCCAAAAGCGCCTGTAAAGCTGCAAAGACAGTCGGTGTGTCTGATGCCGACGGCACGTAAGACCGTAGCAGCAGTGAGAAAATTGTAGACATTATAGATGCCGCCGAGCGCTGTCGTACAAAGGGCTGTCTCCTCCGGCATACATAGTAAAAAGCCGGAGCCGAGCGCGGAGGCGCTGATATCGGCCGCAGCACAGTCCGGCGTGCGGCGGCAGTAGCCGCAGTGTGGACAGTAAAAATTACCCAGCTGTGCAAAAACGCGGCTTTGGTAACGCAGCAGCGTGCCGCAGCGGGGACAGTGCCGATTGTCCGAAACGACGGCGGCCATGCCGATATCATCGTTGATCCCAAAGGTGAGCACCCTGTTCGGAAAAGCATCAGCAATGGAATAGGTCAGCGGACAGTCGCCGTTGAGGATCAGCACCGCGTTAGGACACGCAGCGATACCTTCCTTGATTTTGGCGAGCGTGTGGCTGATCTCTCCGTAGCGGTCCAGCTGATCGCGAAAGAGATTGGTTACGGCGATCACTGCGGCGTTCAGGTTTGCGGTGATCAGCGGCAACGAGCTTTCGTCACATTCCAAAATAGCATAGTCCTTGCGGCATTTGCCGGTGACAGTACAGTTCATGATAAAGGCGGTGACAACGCCGGTGAGCATGTTAGCGCCGCCGCGGTTGACAAAATAGGAAGAACCGCATTGCTGCATCGCGTGCGCCAGCAGTGCGCAGGTGGTCGTCTTGCCGTTTGTGCCTGTCACACAGATGACGCGCACACCGCGCGACAGACGGGAAAGAATATTCGGCCGCAGCCGTAGGGCAAGCTTGCCCGGCAGGGTTGTGGCGCCGCGGTGCAGCAGGCGGAGCAACAGCGCGGTCAGCTTAGCAATTAATACAGCAATCATCATATTTAATTTATATTGAAAAAATCTGGTGCTATGCTATAATTGAAATATGAAATATGTAACGTTTAACCAATATTTACAGCGGCGTTTCGGCTGTAAGGTCTATAAGCTGGCCATCGACGGCGGCTTCACCTGTCCAAACCGTGACGGTACTTGCGGTACGGGAGGCTGTATATTTTGCTCTCAAGGCGGCAGCGGCGACTTTGCACAAAGCCGTTTGCTGTCCGTAACGGAACAAATTGAGCGCGGTAAGCAGCTGGTGGCCGCTAAAATCAAAAGCGGAAAATACATTGCCTATTTTCAGGCGTTTACGAATACTTATGCGCCAGTAGCAGTGCTGCGCGCCAAGTATGAGGAAGCGCTGCGCCATCCGGATATTGTTGCACTTTCAATCGCCACCCGTCCCGACTGTCTGGGGGAGGACGTGTTGGCGCTCCTCAAAGACATCAACACTGTGAAGCCAGTCTTTGTTGAGCTTGGCTTACAGACGGTGCATGAGGATACGGCGCGTTATATCCGCCGCGGTTATCCGCTGTCAGTTTATGACCGTGCAGTGGAGCGACTGCATCATATCGGAATCAATGTCGTCACGCACCTGATCATCGGTCTCCCGGGTGAAACGAAGCAGGATATGCTTGACAGTGTTCAATATGTTTGTCGGGTGACAGACGGTATTAAGCTACAGCTGCTGCACGTGTTGGAGGGAACCGATCTCGCCACAGAATACAAAAACGGCCGCGTGAAGGTGCTGTCCCTTGAGGAATATACCGATATTATCAAAAGCTGCGTGGCGCTGATTCCGCCGACGGTGACGGTGCATCGTCTGACCGGCGACGGCGCAAAACGTGATCTGCTTGCCCCGCTGTGGTCAGCTGATAAAAAACGCGTGCTGAATACCATCAACAAAGCATTGAACGAATCGTGAAAAAATATGTATGAAAAAGCGTTGCAAACCAAGTGTTTGCAACGCTTTGAATTTACCACGGATATGGCTCCTGCGGCTTTGATTTGAAATTGTCGATGACGATATGATACCGGTCATAAGCCCTTCGGATGCTTTCCTCCCAGGAAATATAAATATTGTCCTGTGCTTTTTGACCGACACGGGCCAGCAGGTCTTTATTATCCAGAATCTTGTCGATGGCTTCTGCGTAGCTGTGCGGTGATTCAAAGCAGATGAAGCCGGTCTCACCGTCCACAATGCCCTCGGCTGCACAGGAATCACGCACTAAAACAGACGGTGTTGCCGAAGCGGCAGCCTCTCTGACCACCAGACCGTTCGTGTCAAACAGTGAGGGAAAGATCAGCAGCTCCGCAGCCGCATAATACAGCTGCAGTTCGCGGCGATTATTGATCATACCGGTCAATATCACTTTATCCTCTATACCGATCTTAGCACAGTAGCGGCGCAGCGCTTTCTCGCCAGGACCGATGCCGAGAAACAGCATACGAAAGTCCCTGCCTCTGTCCTTTAACAGCTTCATTGCGTCAGCGATCAGCCGGAGGTTTTTATACCACATCAGTCTGCCGACAAATATAAAGATCGGAATATTAGCCGGTATCTGATGCTTCCTTCTGATGATCGCCTTTTCCTCCTCGGTAGCCGTGATTTTCGGTAGGTCGCAGCCGTTGGGCATGACCACGTAATCGCCCTCATAGCCCATGATTTTCAGTGAATCAGCCGTTCCCTGACTGGTGACCCATACCTCGTCGGCACAGCGGATATCCTTGCCGATCATGGTGTATGCCTTCTGACGGATCGCAAGCGATTTTACTCTGGCGTCAATGTCGTATTCAAATTTTGTGTGATAGGTCAATATCGTGGGAATGCGCTTGATCCGGTTGACACGCCTGAAAAAATAGCTGGTGGCAACAGGACAGTGGGAGTGCAGCAGGTCAAAATCCATGCCGACAATATCCTCCGCATACTGCCGCTTGAACGGCCAGCCGACGGGGTAGCCCTCGCCAAATGTAAACAGACTTTTGTACCGGTAAACGGGATAGGGAAAAATGTAGTCCTTTTTATTCGGATTATCCGGCGTGATGATCACGGCCTCTCCGAGGTCACGGTTGATATAATCGGCATAAAATTTGATGACGGTATTGACGCCGTCAACGGTCGGAAAAAACGAGTCGTTACCAAGGGCTATTTTCAGCTTTTCGCTCATGCCATTTACCTCGCTAAGAAGTTTTTGTCTATTATAGCATACCTATCCGTTTTTGTAAAATAATAAATATATTTTTCTTGATAATAGTTAGCGGCTGTTATATAATTACAATGAGAAAGTTTATATAGGAGATACTGCGATGTCAGAGCAATATTTTGTAACGCTGGACAAGATCGTAGAAAACCATTCCTTAGAGGTTGTCTATGTTCCGAAGCCGGCCACAGAAATTAAAATTGATACGAACGAGGTCAACCGACCGGGTATTGTGCTTACAGGGTATGTGGATTATTTTGATCCGAAGCGTATTCAGATCCTCGGCTGGACGGAGCTGGGCTTTTTGGAGAATATGTCTAATGCTAAGCGCAGTGAGGCGTTGGGCTTTTGGCTTGGGTTACATCCGGCGGCTGCCGTGGTGACGCGCGGCCTTGAAATTCCGGAGTATTTCACCAAGGCCTGTGAAGCGTATCAGGTGCCGCTCCTGCGTACAAAGGAGGAAACGTCGCCGTTTTTGGCGGCTTTGATCGGCTATCTGAACCGCGAGCTGGCGCCGCGTATTACGCGCCACGGCGTGCTGGTTGAGGTGTACGGTGAGGGCGTACTGATCGTAGGTGAAAGCGGTTGCGGCAAAAGTGAAACAGCGATCGAGCTGATCAAGCGCGGCCACCGCCTGATTGCTGACGACGCAGTGGAGATCCGTAGGGTGTCCGATAACGTGATCCAAGGCTCCTCTCCCAGCAATATCCGCCATTTTATTGAGCTGCGCGGCATCGGCGTGATCAATGCCCGCCGTATCTTCGGTATGGGCGCGGTGAAGCTGTATGACAAAATTGATATGGTGATCCAGCTGGAGGATTGGGATCCGACCAAGGCGTATGACCGGTTGGGATTGGAAAATGAGTTTACAAAAATCCTTGGCGTGAAGGTGCCGGTGATCACGGTGCCGATTACGCCCGGCCGTAACCTGGCGGTGATCGTAGAGACCGCCGCAATGAATAACCGTCAAAAGAAAATGGGCTATAACGGCGCGAAAGAGCTAATGCATAACCTCGGCATCTATGACATAGAGCCGAATGAAACTGAAATTGATATATGGATGCAGGATTAAGAAAGAGAGGGTGTACAATGTATACGATCGGAATTGATTTGGGCGGCACGAATATCGTCGCCGCTGTGGTAGACGAACAGTACCGTATTTTGGCCAAAGCCAAAACGCCGACGGCTATGCCGCGCTCGGCTGCGGAAATTTTTGACGACATTGCGCGCGTCAGCATAGAGGCTGTGGAAAAGGCAGGCTTGCTGATGGACGATATTGCTGCGATCGGTATGGGAACGCCGGGCACAGTGAATAAAGAGGGGATTATTGAATTTGCCAATAATCTCGGTTTTGACCATATCCCTGCTAAGGACATGATCCGCGAACGCCTCGGCAATAAGCCTGTTTTTGTAGAAAACGACGCCAACTGTGCGGCGCTCGGTGAGGCCTTTGCCGGCTGCGGTAACGGCTGCCGTAACTTTGTGGCCGTCACGCTTGGAACGGGCGTCGGCTCCGGTGTGATTTTGGACGGCAAGATCGTGTCGGGTGTGAATAACGCCGGCGGCGAATGCGGTCATACGGTGATCGTGGTGGACGGCGAGCCTTGTACCTGCGGCCGTAACGGCTGCTGGGAGGCGTATGCCTCTGCGACAGCGCTGATCAACCAAACGAAGGCGGCGATGGAGCTGCATCCCGATTCCGTTATGCATGAACTGGCTAAGGAAGAAGGCAAGGTCTCCGGAAGGACTGCGTTCGATGCGATGAGAAGAAACGACGCAGCCGGTATCAAGGTGGTAGAACAGTACATAAAATATGTTGCGGCCGGTCTGACGAATCTTGTCAACGCGCTCCAGCCGGAAATCATCTGCGTGGGCGGCGGTATTTGTAACGAAGGCGAAACGCTGATGCGTCCGTTGCGCCGCTATGTGGAAAAAGAGCGTTACAGCGTTTATTCCAAGGAGCAGACGCAGCTGATGAAAGCCGAGCTTGGCAACGATGCCGGCATTATCGGCGCCGCTATTTTAAATCAAGTGCATTGACGGTGAGTATATTTGAACAGAGTAATTGAACAGCTGAAAGCAAATCAGATAGAATACGTTGAAAATGAGCCGATGGTGCGTCATACCACCTTTAAGATCGGTGGGCCTGCGCGGCTATTGGTCATGCCGAGAACAGCCGAGCAAGCGGCGCAGACCGTCAAGGCCTGCCGTGCGTTCGGCGTACGGTTTATGGCGGTAGGAAACGGCTCTAATCTGCTGGTAGCGGACGAAGGCATCGACGCGTGCGTGATCCTGCTGGGCAAAGGCTTTGACGCCGTTCGCCTGCTGGATGATACCACGATTTATGCCGAGGCCGGCGCACCGTTGATCAAGGTGTGCAGCTTTGCGCTGGAGCACGGTTTAACGGGTCTTGAATTCGCCTACGGTATTCCCGGCTCCTGCGGCGGTGCGGCTTTCATGAATGCCGGCGCTTACGGCGGTGAAATGAAGGATGTGCTGTACCGCTGTGACCATATCGACGGTGACGGCAACACCGGCTGCCTGGAGGGCGAGGCCTTGGCGCTGTCCTACCGTCATTCTGCCTATTATGAAAACGGCTGCACGGTGACCGGACTTTACCTGAAGCTCGAGAGGGGCGATCGGGAAGCCATCAAAGCCAAAATGACCGAGCTGCTGGGCAGGAGAAAAGATAAGCAGCCGCTGGAATATCCTTCTGCCGGCTCCACCTTTAAACGGCCGGAGGGCTATTTTGCCGGCGCGCTGATAGAGCAATGCGGGCTGAAGGGTACTGCTGTCGGCGGCGCACAGGTAAGCGAAAAACACGCCGGCTTTGTGATCAATACCGGCGGCGCCACCTGTCAGGACGTACTGGCACTGTGCCGTCAGGTCAGCGATACTGTGAAAAAGGAAACGGGCGTAACGCTCGAAATGGAAATAAGAGTAACCTCATAAACCGCTGAGGAAATGGGATAAAGCTAAGGAACAGACTATGCGCGAAATTCTTTTTTTAACCGGTGTGTCGGGCGCCGGCAAGTCCACGGCCATGAGCTTTTTGGAAGACATTGGCTATTACTGTATTGATAATATGCCGGCCGAGCTGATTTCAGTTTTTATCGGACTGATGGAAAAAAATGACGAATATCATAAAATCGCCATTGTGGCAGACGTGCGTAACAAGGGCGTTTTTCCGGCGTTTCAGGAGGCAGTCAAAAACCTCAAGGATGAGTATACCGTTAAAATCATTTATCTTGACTGCAAAAATACTGCCCTGCAAAAACGGTATAAGCTTACACGTCGTAAGCATCCGCTGGCAGATAAGTTTTCGGGCGAGATCGAAAAAGCACTGGTGTATGAAAAGAAGCTGTTGCAGCCAATCCTGCAGAACGCCGATTATGTAATCGATACGTCCGATCTGTCGGCTGCGGAGCTGCGCGAGCGTCTGACGCAGATCCTACTCGACGACGACCGTGATGTGATGAATCTACACGTCGTATCCTTTGGCTTTAAGCACGGTATTCCTACCGATGCTGATTTTATGCTGGATGTGCGCTGTCTGCCGAATCCGTATTGGCTGGAGTCACTGCGCGCCAAGAGCGGCCTGGATCAAGAGGTAACGGACTACGTGTTCAGCTTTCCGGAGACGCAAGAGCTACTCGACAGGCTGATCGCCCTGCTGGATTATTTAGCGCCGCTGTATATTAAAGAAGGCAAAAGCCAGCTGGTGATCGCGATCGGCTGTACCGGCGGCAATCACCGCAGCGTGGCGATTGCGGAAGCCTTGGCGCGGCATTTTGAACAAAGCTGGGATAACGTTACCGTTAACCATCGCGATATTAACAGAAGGTAATTATGTCATTTTCTTATGAGGTCAAAAACGAATTAGTCAGCAAAGAGCTGGAAAATAATTGCTGTAAAAAGAGTCTGCTGTACGGTATGGCTCTTTTTGCAAAGCAGTTTTCATTCAGAAGTATTGTTTTTCAAAGCGAAAATAAACATACCGTCACGCTGTACCAAACGCTGTTGCAGGAGCTTTGCAACGTCAGCAGTAACGCCGTCGCCTCACCGTCCGGTAAGACCTTTACCGTTACGCTCTCGGACAGCGCCGTCTGTGCGCGTCTGATGGCGTATTTCGGCCACGGTGAGCACGAAACAAGCCTGAAAATTAACCATTCTAACTTCACCTGTCCGTTGTGTCCGAATGCCTTTTTGGCAGGGGTGTTTTTGTCGTGCGGTACGGTTTCTTCGCCGGAAAAGGATTATCACCTGGAGTTTACCGTTCCGTTTCTGAATTTGTCCAAAAGCCTGATTACGCTGTTGCAGGAGCTGGAGCTGGAGCCGAAGCTCGGCAACCGCAAGGGCTACCATATTATCTATTTTAAGGACAGCAGCGCCATCGAGGACTGTCTGTATATTATGGGCGCTTCTGCGTCGATGTTCGATATGATGAATGTCAAGATCGTGAAGGAAATCCGTAACTCCGCCAACCGCCGTGCGAATTGTGAAACGGCGAATATTGAAAAAACGGTCAATGCCGCGATGCCGCAGCTGGAAGCAATTATTAAGCTCAAGAAATCAAAGCGGCTGGAATCGCTGTCGCCGGCTTTGCGCGAGATGGCGAAAATCCGGCTGGAAAATCCGGAGCTGTCCCTTCAGGAGCTGGCGGAGCAGTTCGATCCGCCGCTGACGAAAAGCGGCGCCAACCACCGTCTCAAACGTCTGATGCAGCTAGCGGCGGAAATCGACGGTCAGCAGTAGTGAAAAACAGTTTGAGTAGAGAAGCGGAGACGATGGGCGATTGATGGAAGCCTGGTCGTTTGACAAAAAGTCCATAAGTTGTGTCGATATCTTCTGCCAACCGGTGCATATTTTTTGATTACAATAATAGGCTGTTGCCTGTCAGCTGTGACGGCTGCTGTATGGATTCTCTCTAATCGTGTGGAAGGATAGGACGGCAGTCAAACACAGAATTTATAGACTTTTATACTTTTTACTAATAACTATTACTATACCATGATTCGGAGGCATTACTCATGTTCACCCACCTTCACCTTCATACGCAATTTAGTTTGCTGGACGGCGCGTGCCGTCTCGGCAATCTTGTCGCGCGCGC
This sequence comes from Eubacterium sp., assembly GCA_017463985.1. GTDB lineage: Bacteria > Bacillota > Clostridia > Oscillospirales > Acutalibacteraceae > Eubacterium_R. Next base: position 48,763 of record JAFUEH010000016.1, read on the forward strand.
GAAGGAGCTGGGCATGACCTCCTTGGCGATCACGGATCACGGCAATATGTACGGCGCCGTGGACTTTTACCGTGAATGTAAAAAGCAGGGAATTCAGCCGATCATCGGCTGCGAGGTGTATGTGGCGCCGCGTTCTCGCTTCGACAAGGAAAAAGCGCCGGACCGCGATTATCACCATCTGATTTTGCTGGTGAAAAACGAAACGGGATACAAGAACCTGATCAAAATGGTATCGCTTGGCTTCACCGAGGGCTTTTACCGCAAGCCGCGTATTGACCGCGACCTGCTCGAAAAGTATGCGGAAGGCCTGATCTGTCTTTCCGCCTGCCTTGCCGGTGAGATTCCTCAGCTGCTGCTGCAGCGCGATTACGAGGGCGCGAAGCGTGAGGCGCTTTGGTATGCCTCCGTATTTGGCGAGGGCAATTACTATCTTGAATTACAGGATCACGGCTTGGACGAGCAAAAAATTGTGCTCGACGGGCTGAAACGCCTGCATGACGAAACCGGCCTGCCGCTGGTAGCGACCAATGACGTTCACTATGTCAATCGGGAGGATGCGGAGATTCAGCAGGTGCTGATCTGTATTGCGACGAACCACGTCCTCGGTGAGGACACCGGCCTGGAATTTCACAGCGATCATTTTTATCTGAAAAGTGAAGAAGAAATGCGCGCTGTTTTTGCCGATGTGCCGGAGGCAATTGATAACACACAGTTGATTGCCGAGCAGTGTCGCTTTGATTTTGAGTTCGGCAATACAAAATTGCCGTATTTCGCCACGCCGGGGAACATGGATCACTTTGCCTATTTCCGGCAGCTATGCTATAAAGGAATGCATAAGCGTTACGGTACGTCGGTGCCACAGGAATATATCGACCGGTTAGAATACGAGCTGGAAACGGTCAATACCATGGGTTATACCGACTACTATCTGATCGTGCAGGATTTTGTGCGCTTTGCAAAGTCAAAGGATATTCCCGTCGGACCCGGCAGAGGCTCGGGCGCCGGTTCGCTCGCAGCTTACTGCATCGGTATTACGGATTTAGACCCGATGAAGTATGACCTGATCTTTGAGCGTTTTCTGAACCCTGAGCGCGTCTCTATGCCCGACTTTGATATTGACTTCTGCTACGAACGGCGGCAGGAGGTTATTGACTATGTCACCGAAAAATACGGGTACGACCATGTTGCGCAGATCGTTACCTTCGGTACGCTGCAAACGCGTGCGGCGATCCGCGATGTCGGCAGAGTTATGGGAATGCCGTACGCGGTGGTCGACGCGGTTGCCAAATTAATTCCGAATGTTTTTAAAATAACAATAGACGACGCCGTGAATAAGAGTAAGGAACTGCGCGCCGCCATGGCGGAAAACGAGCAGGTGGCACGCCTGATTGAGATCGCGCGCAAGGTGGAGGGTATGCCGCGCAATACCTCTACGCACGCCGCCGGCGTGGTGATTACGCACGATCCGGTATCCTCTTATGTGCCGCTGGCGACGAATGACGGACTGGTGGTTACGCAGTATATCATGACCACGCTGGAGGAGCTTGGTCTGCTTAAAATGGACTTTTTGGGCTTGCGGACCTTGACCGTGATCGACGACGCTGCGAAGGCGTCCGGCGTGAATATCCATCAGATCCCGATCGACGATCCGAAGGTATATAAAATCTTTTCCACCGGTAAAACGGAGGGAATTTTTCAGTTTGAATCCGGCGGCATGAAACAGATGCTGATGAATTTGGCGCCTACGCGACTGGAGGATCTGATTGCCGCGACCTCGCTTTACCGTCCCGGACCGGCAAGTCAGATAGATACGTTTGTCGCCAATTCTAAAAATCAGCATAAAATACACTACGCGACGCCGCAGCTGGAGCCAATCCTGAAAAACACTTATGGCTGTATTGTCTATCAGGAACAGGTGATGCAGATCTTCCGCAGCCTTGCCGGCTATTCTTACGGCAGGGCGGATGTGGTGCGCCGTGCGATCAGTAAGAAAAAGCCGGAGGTACTCGAACGGGAGCGCGAGAGCTTTATTGAAGGCTGTCGGCAAAACGGTATTCCGGCAGAAACCGCAACGGCTATTTTTAACGAAATGACGGATTTTGCCGGCTATGCGTTTAATAAGTCGCACGCTGCCTGCTATGCGCTGGTGGCTTATCAGTGCGCCTACCTGAAATGCTATTATCCGGCGGCGTTTATGGCGGCGCTGCTGACCTCTGTACTGGATTCGTCGAATAAGGTGGCGCGCTATATTGCGGAATGTAAGCGCCTTGGATTGCGACTGGCGCCTCCGGATATTAACGCTTCTATGAAGGGCTTTACGGCCAGCGGCAATGTGATCAACTATGGCCTGCTCGGCATTAAAAATTTGGGCAACGATTTCATTGAGGAGATCATTGCCGAACGGCAAAACGGACCCTTTCAGGATATTTTTGATTTCTGCGAGCGGATGCAAAGCGGCCATTTTAACCGACGCGCAGTGGAATCGCTGATACGCTGCGGCGCGATGGATGGCTTTGACGCCAACCGCCGTCAGATGCTGCAGGGCTTGCCGGTGCTGGTGACGAATATCGAGGAAAACCGCCGTAAAACGATGTACGGTCAGGTGGGACTGTTTGATATCAGCGAGGAGTTCGGCACCGCGTTCGACCTGCCGGAGGTAGAGGAATTTTCTCAGCAGGAGCGCCTGCAGATGGAAAAGGAAATGACAGGGCTGTACCTGTCCGGTCATCCGATGGATAAATATGAACGGTTTATGGAGGAAACCGGCTGTGCCAATACCTTTGAGCTGCTGGAAGCGGCGAAGGGCGGCGCTGCGTACCGGGATCGTTCACCGGTGACCTTCTGCGGCATTATTACGCATATTACCGTTAAGCAGACGCGTACGAACAAAGCCAACATGGCCTTTGTGACGCTGGAGGATCTGTATGGCAGTATTGAAGTCGTACTGTTTCCGAAAATCTTTATGCAGTTCAACGGGCTGATCAGCGACGGCAGCGTCATCGCTGTTCGCGGCACGCTTTCCGTGGAGGAAGAAAAGGATCCGAAGATTTTGGTGAATGCTGTCTACAAGCCGAATCATGCCGGTCGGGATGCCCTGCGTAAGCCGCCGGCGCCTGTCGCTGAACCACACCCAGCCGAACCGCCTGCTGTTAAGAGCGGCCGACGGGGCCTGTTCCTGAAATTCCGTTCCGCAGACGACGAGCGCCTGCGCAAGGCCGGTGTGATCACCTCGATCTTTGAGGGAACACTGCCCTTGTACTATTACTATGAGGATGAAAAAAAGTATGTCCGTCAGCCGCAGGAGCGATGGGTGGACGTGAATGATACGATGCTTTCAGAGCTGAAACGGCTGTTGGGCGAGGAAAATGTGGCCGTCAAAAGTTAGGGCTTGACTTTTCATCATGAATTCATTAAAATAGCCTTTGATTAACACGGTTAAGTAAGTTTGCTCTCTTGAGGAGGATATAGGAAATGAAAACAATAGCAGTATTAACAAGTGGCGGCGATGCACCGGGCATGAATGCGGCCATCCGTGCCGTGGTCAGAACCGCTTGTGAAAACGGTATCAGAGTGCTGGGCGTAAAGCGCGGCTATAACGGCCTTATTAATGGCGATTTCGTAGAGATGGATCTGCGCTCTGTTTCTGATATTATCAACCGCGGCGGTACGATCCTTTATACCGCCCGTTCGGCTGAATTTGCTACGGAGGAGGGCATGCAAAAGGCTGTTCGTACCTGCCGTGAGCACGGTATCGACGGCGTAGTCGTGATCGGCGGCGACGGTTCCTTCCGCGGTGCGCGCGACCTGTCTGAAAGAGGCGTTCCCTGCGTTGGCATCCCGGGCACGATCGATAACGATATTGCCTGCTGCGATTATACGATCGGCTATGACACTTGCCTGAACACGATCGTGGAGATGGTGGACCGTATCCGTGATACCACCGAATCTCACGACCGCTGCTCGATTATCGAGGTCATGGGTCGCCGTGCCGGTTACCTGGCGCTGAATTCCGGTATTGCCTGCGGCGCTACCTCTATTCTCATTCCGGAAATCCCGTTTGAGATCGAAAAGCACGTTATTGAACGTATGAAGAAAACCATGCAGACCGATAAAAAGCACTTTGTTATTCTTGTAGCCGAGGGCTGTGATGTGGACGTAAAGAAGCTTGCTGCGGAAATTCAGGAAAAAACCGGCGTTGAGTCCAGAGCAACGGTGCTTGGTTATACCCAGCGCGGCGGCTATCCGACAGCAAAGGACAGAATCATGGCGACCCGCATGGGCAACTATGCTGTGAAGCTGCTGATGAAGGACATCGGTAACCGTGTCGTAGCAGCACAGAAAGAAGAGGTGCTGGACTATGACATCTTTGAAGCGCTCAACATGAAAAAGAGCATTGACATGGATCTGTACGAAACAGCGCACGAGGTTTCTATCTGATTGCTGTTTTACGTTTCGTCCGAAAACTTATGTTTAAAAATACGGAAAACGCCTACACTAAGTGTGGGTGTTTTTTTATGCGTAAATTTATTAGAATCGGTGACGCGGTGCTGGCGGCTGTCTGCGCTGTGATCCTGGCTTTTGTAGCGATCGGTAATGCTTTGCTGCCGGATACGCTGATCCGTTATGAAAATGACGGCGATCAGCTCACAGCTTTCTATTCTTGTACAGCAACCAGTACGCAGTCGGTTGACTATCAGAAAGGCGCTTCCTCCGAAGAAACGCTGCGCTTTTTGCACACGGTGCCCGTGAAGCAGGTTAAGGTGACGTCTAAGCAGACCGGTACGGTGTATGTCAGCGGCGAGGTGTTCGGGATTAAGCTCTACACCGATGGTGTGATTGTAGTCGGTACGCAAAGCGTAGACCTCGGCGGCGGAGAAACCGCTAACCCGGCAGCTGACGCGGGTATTCAGGTGGGGGATATTTTGGTGGCGATCGATGATCGGCCGGTGTACTCAGCCGGCGAGGTGACCGATATTCTGAATGAAAATAACGGCTTGTCCTATTCCGTTCGGCTGAAGCGGGACGGGCGCTATAAAACCTTTGAGCTGACGCCTGCCTATTCACCGCGCGAGGGCAGCTATAAGGCAGGCTTGTGGGTGCGTGATTCCACCGCTGGTATCGGCACGGTTACCTTCTATAATGCGGAGAACGGAACGTTTGCATCGCTTGGGCACCCGATCAACGATGTAGATACCAACGAGCTGATGCCCTTGCTGGAGGGGGAAGCCGTCAGTGCTGAGGTTACGAATGTACAACGCGCCGGCACCGGCTCAACCGGTTCCCTTTGGTGCGATTTTAAATCGGATACCAAGGGAACGCTGACGGAAAATACCGATTGCGGTCTGTACGGTGCTTATCAGTCGCTGCCGGCTACCGCAGAGCCGGTACCGGTGGCCTCTCGGCAGGAAGTCAAAAAAGGCGGCGCCCAAATACTCTCCACCGTGGAGGGAACAGAACCGCAGTTATATGATATTGAGATTACAAAAATCAGTTATAATAAAGAGGGCGAGCAAAAGGATATTGTGTTTAAGGTGACCGATCCGGCGCTGCTGGCAAAAACGGGCGGCATTGTACAGGGAATGAGCGGCAGTCCGATTCTGCAGAATGGGAAGCTGGTCGGCGCGATCACGCACGTGATCGTGAATCACCCGGAAAAGGGCTACGCTATCTTTGCGCAAACCATGTACGAAAAAAGCCGGACGCTCGGCTGACATGACGGCGCACGATAGGAACTTAACCTACATTTAGTTACCAGCAATGTCTACGCTTCTATATCTTGTCCTTTATTGGACTTTGTGCAATATTCACGAATTTTTTACAAAATCTTTGTTGAATTATACGAATTTGAAAAAGTTTACAATTTTTTTATTTTTTTCAAAATTTTTCTCAAAAAGCGCTTGACACGGCGCTTTTTATATTATATAATAGCCGAGCATGTGAAGTTGCGTATATATTATATATTAATATGCACTCACGTCCAACACTGATATGCGATGATGCCGGAGGTTGCGTCCGCAGCACTACCCGATGTGTGCTGCTTAACCCGGACGGGAATTTCGGCGGAGTATGTCCGATTTAAAACCGGGCGAAACTAATCCAGACTACTTTGATATTAGGTGACTTGCGAACGCTTAATATTTAAAGGGAAATTCTGCGTCCGAATGAAGCTTCATTCGGTTTAATTAATGAGGCGGCAGGAAACACCCGGCCTCGTAGTCAAAAACACAGAACGGTTTGGAAGCTCGCACCAAAAAATTCATGGAGGAATTAAAAATGGCAGCAAGCAAAGTCAAAATCAGAATCCGCTTAAAGGGCTACGATCACTCACTCGTTGATCAGGCTGCGGAAAAAATTGTTGAAACTGCAAAGAGAACCGGCGCACAGGTTAGCGGTCCTATTCCGCTTCCGACGGAGATCGAAAAGGTAACCATTCTTCGCGCTGTGCATAAGTACAAGGATTCGCGTGAGCAGTTTGAGCAGAGAACACACAAGAGACTCATCGACATTCTCAGACCTTCCAACAAAACCGTGGAAGCGCTGACAAGTCTTGAGCTCCCGGCCGGCGTTGAAATCGAAATTAAGCTGTAATCGGTTATCAATAAAGGCTGAGGTCATGTTGGGTGTGAATCCCAACCAATAACCAAAGGAGGAATAAAACATGAAGAAAGGTCTTATCGGTAAGAAAATCGGCATGACACAGATCTTCGACGAAAAGGGAAACGTTATTCCTGTAACCGTTGTTGAGGCTGGTCCGTGCGTGGTTGTTCAGAAGAAGACAATGGAAAACGACGGCTATGAAGCAGTCCAGGTTGGTTTTGGCGACGTAAAGGTTACGCGCGTTAACAAGCCAATGAAGGGTCACTTCGACAAGGCTGACGTTGCTCCGAAGAAGGTGCTCAAGGAGTTCCGCCTTGAGGACACAGCAGCTCTTAACGTAGGCGACATCCTGAAGGCAGACACCTTTGCCGAGGGCGACATCGTTGATGTTAAGGGTACCAGCAAGGGTCACGGTACTGCCGGCGCCATCAAGCGCTGGAACTTCAGCAGACTCCGTATGACTCACGGTACAGGTCCTAACCATCGTCACCAGGGCTCGCTCGGCGCGTGCTCCAGTCCGTCCAGAGTATTCAAGGGCAGAAAGATGGCAGGTCATTACGGTCACGAAAAGGTAACAATCCAAAACCTGACGGTCGTTAAGGTTGACGCTGAGAACAATCTCATCGCCATCAAGGGCGCAGTTCCCGGACCTAAGGGCGGCATTGTTGTTATCGCAGACGCAGTGAAAGCTTAACGAAAGGAGAGAAGAAAATGGCAAAGGTTCAGGTTTATAACCAGGAAGGTAAGAAAACCTCCACGATCGAACTTGCGGATTCCGTATTCGGCATCGAGCCAAACGCAAACGCAATGCATCTTGCAGTTGTCAGCTATCTGGCAGCACAGCGCCAGGGCACTCAGTCCACTCTCACTCGTTCAGAAGTAAGCGGCGGCGGTAAGAAGCCTTGGAGACAGAAGGGTACCGGTCGTGCCCGCCAGGGTTCAACAAGAAGCCCACAGTGGACACACGGCGGTATCGCACTCGGCCCGAAGCCGAGAAAATACAGCGCAGATCTCAACAAGAAGGTTAAGAGACTTGCCATGAAGTCAGCGCTTTCTACGAAGGTGGCCGACGAGGAACTGATCGTTGTTGACGACATCAAGCTTGACGCTATCAAGACGAAGGCAGTGGTTGATATCCTTGCTAAGCTTGATACCGCTAAGAAGACCCTCATCGTTACCGAAACGGCTGACGAGGTTATCTATAAGAGTGCTCGCAACATCGAGGGCGTCAAGGTATCACCGGTTAACGCGCTGAATGTTTACGACATCCTTAACTGCGACAGCTTCGTTGTTCTGGAAGCTGCAGCAAAGAAAATCGAGGAGGTATATGCATAATGAAAACAGCACAGGATATTATCCTCAGACCGATCGTTACTGAGGAATCCATGATGGGTATTATGGTTAAGAAGTATACCTTCAAGGTAGCAAAGACTGCTAACAAGATCGAAATCGCTAAGGCAGTCGAGGAAGCGTTCCCGGGCACAAAGGTTGCTAAGGTCAACACGATGCACGTTCGCGGCAGAAAGCGCCGTCAGGGCTACAACGTTGGCTACACCCCGTCCTGGAAGAAGGCAATTGTTACTCTTACGGAAGATTCAAAGGAAATTGAATTCTTCTCAGATATGATGTAATCACTATATACCTTATATATAGAAAGCGACTCAAAAACCACGGATGATGAGGTATGAAGGGTGCCATCCCTTCGCAAAGTTGTCCGTAGAATAAGGAGAATTATAATGGCAGTAAGAAATTATAAGCCGACAACGCCGGGTAGACGTAATATGTCGGTAATCGATTATTCTTCTTTATCAAAGGTTGCTCCTGAGAAATCACTTCTTGAACCGCTTAACAAGAAGTCAGGTCGTAACTCATACGGAAGAATTACCGTTCGCCACAGAGGCGGCGGAAACAGAAGAAAGTACCGTGTAATCGACTTTAAGAGAAACAAGTTCGATATTCCGGCCGAAGTGCTCACCATCGAGTACGATCCGAACAGATCCGCTCACATCGCTCTCATCCAGTATGAGGACGGCGTAAAGAGCTATATCACCGCTCCTGAGGGTCTGAAGGTTGGCGATACCGTTATCGCCGGTACGGACGTTGATATCGTTACCGGTAACGCTCTCCCGCTGGAGAATATGCCGGTTGGTACGATCGTTCACAATGTAGAGATGTATCCGGGCAGAGGCGCTCAGCTGGCTCGTTCCGCCGGCAACAGCGCACAGCTGATGGCTTTGGAAGGCCCGTACGCACTGCTCAGACTGCCCTCCGGCGAGCTGAGAAACGTGCCGAAGCAGTGCATCGCTACAGTAGGCGTTGTCGGTAATGCCGAGCACGCTAACGTTAAGATCGGTAAAGCCGGTCGTAAGCGCAACATGGGTTGGCGCCCGACCGTCCGCGGTTCTGTTATGAACCCGAATGACCACCCCCACGGCGGTGGTGAAGGTAAGTCACCTATCGGTCGTCCTGGTCCGTGCACACCTTGGGGCAAGCCGGCTCTTGGTTATAAGACACGTTCTAAGAAGAAGGCATCTAATAAGATGATCGTTCGCCGCAGAAACGGCAAATAAACGGAAAGGAGAAGATTAAATGAGTAGAAGTACTAAAAAAGGCCCTTATGTAGAAGAAAGCCTTTACAAAAAGGTAGAAGCTCTCAACGCCAAGGGCGACAAGCAGGTTATCAAAACCTGGTCAAGAAGTTCAACAATCTTCCCTGAGTTCGTTGGTCACACGTTTGCTGTTCACGACGGAAGAAAGCACGTTCCTGTATACGTAACAGAGGACATGGTTGGACATAAGCTCGGTGAGTTTGCACCGACAAGAACCTTCAGAGGCCACGCCGGCTCTAAGACAGGTAAATAAGCGAAAGGAGAATTATGATGGAAGCAAAAGCAAAAGCAACATACGTTCGTATTTCTCCGAGAAAGGTAAAGATCGTTCTTGACCTTATCAGAAAGCAGCCTGCTGACAAGGCGGTAGCCATTCTCAAGTACACACCGAAAGCTGCTTGCGAGCCGGTATCCAAGGTTCTCAAGAGCGCGATGGCAAATGCTGAGAATAACCTGAATATGGACGTATCCAGATTATATGTAGCAGAAGCTCACGTTGCACCGGGCCCGATTCTTAAGAGAATCCAGCCGAGAGCACAGGGCAGAGCCTACAGAATCAATAAGAGAACATCACACATTACCCTGGTACTCAGGGAAATGGAAGACTAAGCGAGGAGGAAAAGTTAAATGGGACAGAAATGTAATCCTACCGGTTTAAGAATCGGCGTTATCAAGAACTGGGACTCCCGCTGGTACGCAAAGAAGGGCGATTTTGCCGATACGCTTGTTGAGGACTATAACCTCCGTAAGTATCTTCTTAAGAGCCTTTACAGCGCTGGTGTTCCGAAGATCGAAATTGAAAGAGACGCAAAGAGAGTCAGAATCAACATCCACTGTGCGAAGCCGGGTATGGTTATCGGTAAGCAGGGTGCAGAGATTGAAAAGCTCAAGGAAACTTGTGCTAAGAAGCTCGGCAAGGATCCCAGCGAAGTTTTCATTAACATCGTAGAGATCAAGAGCCCTGACCTCAATGCTACGTTAGTTGCACAGTCGATCGCTCAGCAGCTTGAAAGACGTGTTGCTTTCAGAAGAGCTGTAAAGGGCGCTATCAGAAACACCATGCGCCTTGGTGCTCGCGGTATCAAGATCATGGTTTCCGGCAGAATCGGCGGTGCAGAAATTGCGCGTTCAGAGACCTATAAGGAAGGTACGATTCCGCTTCAGACAATCCGTGCCGACATCGACTACGGCTTTGCAGAGGCTGCTACCACCTACGGCAGACTGGGCATCAAGGTTTGGATCTACCAGGGTGAGGTTCTCAGAGAATCCCGCAATTCTAACAGAAGAAATAACAGAAGAAACAACAATCGTCGCAGGGAAGGGGGAAATAAGTAATGCTCTTACCTAAGCGTGTGAAGCACAGAAAGCAGCACAGAGGCAGAATGACCGGTGCCGCTATGAGAGGTAACAAGGTAACTTATGGTCAGTACGGTCTTGCTACAACCGAGCCGGCTTGGATCACCGCCGCTCAGATTGAAGCAGCCCGTATCGCTATGACCCGTTACACCAAGCGTGGCGGTCAGGTATGGATCAAGATTTTCCCTGACAAGCCGATCACCGCAAGACCTGCCGACACCCGTATGGGTAAAGGTAAAGGTAACGTTGACTACTGGGTAGCAGTAGTAAAGCCGGGCAGAATTATGTTTGAGCTCGGCGGCGTTAGCGAGGACGTTGCCCGTGAGGCAATGCGTCTTGCAGCTAACAAGCTCCCTGTAAAGTGCAAGTTTGTTAAGAAAGAAGAAGAGGGAGGCGAGCAGTAATGAAAGCATCAGAAATCAGAGAGCTCTCCGCAGAGCAGAGAGCAAAGAAGCTGACTGAGCTCAGAGAAGAGCTCTTCAACCTTCGTTTTCAGCAGGCTATCAACCAGCTCGAGAACCCTATGAGAATTAAAGCAGTCAAGAAAGATATCGCTCGCATCCTTACCGTGGAAAGAGCTATCGAGCTTGAAAATGCGGATGCATAAGGAGGTAGCTAACGATGGAAAGAAACCTCAGAAAGACGAAGATCGGCGTTGTGACATCTAACAAGATGGACAAGACAGTTGTCGTTACCATTTCAGAGAGAGTTAAGCACCCTCTTTATAACAAGATCGTTAACAACACCATCAAGTACAAGGCTCATGACGAGAATAATGAATGCCAGGTAGGCGACAAGGTTCAGATTATGGAAACCCGTAAGCTGTCCAAGGACAAGAACTGGCGCGTCGTGAAGATTGTAGAGAAAGCTAAATAATCATCGCGATTGTAGGCTTTTAACAGGTATATATTTATTACATTATATATACGGCAAAATGGTACTAACGTGGCGGAGCGTCGAGGACGTCGCTCCCTACGGAATTTAGTCATATTGAAAATAATAACTGCAACTTAGCAAAGTGTTATTTTGCAGTACGAAGGAGGAAAACGCTGTGATACAACAGGAAAGTCGTCTTAAAGTCGCAGACAACACCGGCGCCAAAGAGATTCTTTGCATTCGCGTTCCGGGCGGCTCAGGCAGAAAGTACGCCAACATCGGCGATGTTATCATTGCAACCGTTAAGAAAGCGGCGCCAGGTGGCATCGTAAAGAAGGGCGAAGTTGTTAAAGCAGTCATCGTTCGTACAACTAAAGGTGTACGTCGTGATGATGGACAGTATATTCGTTTTGACGAAAATGCTGCCGTAATTATTAAAGAGGATAAAACGCCTCGCGGCACACGTATTTTTGGCCCCGTAGCAAGAGAGCTTCGTGAAAAGGATTATATGAAGATCCTCTCTCTCGCTCCGGAAGTACTTTAATGGAGGTGCCGACTATGAGTAAAATGTTTGTTAAGACCGGTGATACCGTCGAGGTACTCAGCGGTAAGTCTAAAGGCGTCAGAGGCGAGGTTATCGCTGTTAGCCCGAAGGAAAACAAGGTTATCGTCAAGGGTGCTCAGGTAGTTACTAAGCACGTAAAGCCCCACAGAATGGGTGAGCAGGGCGGTATCGTTGAGGTTGAATCGGCTATGTACGCTTCTAAGGTTCAGTTAGTTTGCCCGAAGTGCGATGAGGCGGTACGCGTCGGTCGCAAGGACGGCAAGAGAGTTTGCGTTAAATGCAAGCACGAGTTTTAAGGAAGGGAGGACATAACAATGGCAGCAAGACTGAAGGAAGTCTATAAGAACGAAATTGCTCCTGCGCTCATGAAGAAGTTTGAGTACAAATCTGTTATGCAAATCCCGAAGCTCGACAAGATTGTAATCAACGTAGGCGCAGGCGAAGCGCGTGAAAACTCAAAGGTAATTGACGCAATCGTAGCCGATGTAACCCAGATCGCTGGTCAGAAGCCGGTTGTCTGCAAGGCTAAGAAGTCAGTTGCTAACTTTAAACTCCGTGAGGGTATGCCGATCGGTGTAAAAGTAACTCTTCGCGGTGACAGAATGTATGAATTCCTTGACAGATTCTTCAATCTGGCACTTCCGAGAGTTCGTGACTTCAGAGGAATCAACCCGAACTCCTTCGACGGCCGCGGCAACTATGCTATGGGCGTGAGAGAGCAGCTGATTTTCCCTGAAATCGACTATGACAAGATTGACAAGGTTCGCGGCATGGACATCATTATGGTTACCACCGCTAATACCGATGAAGAGGCCAGAGAGCTGTTAAAGCTGCTCGGTGCTCCATTCTCAGCGTAAGGAGGGATTATCGTGGCTAAAACATCTATGAAGGTGAAGCAGGCAAGACCTGCCAAGTATTCAACAAGAGCATATAACAGATGTAAGATCTGCGGTAGACCTCATGCTTATCTTCGTAAGTACGGTATCTGCAGAATCTGCTTCAGAGAGCTTGCTCATAAGGGCGAGATCCCCGGAGTGAAGAAGTCATCTTGGTAAGAACTGAGAATTGCTAATTTTATAAGGAGGAAATATCAATGCATATTACAGATCCGATTGCTGATATGCTTACAAGAATTCGTAATGCCAATTCAGCAAAGCACGAAATAGTAGATATTCCTGCATCAAATATGAAGAAGGCAATCGCTCAGATTCTTCTTGATGAAGGTTATATCGCAGCCTATAAAGTAATTGAAGACGAGAAGCAGGGAATGATCCGTGTTACTCTTAAATACGGCGAAAACAAGTCACAGGTTATCACCGGTCTCAGAAGAGTTTCTAAGCCGGGCCTGAGAATCTACAGCAGTGTAGAGGATATGCCGAAGGTCATGAAGGGACTTGGTATCGCGATCGTATCCACTTCAAAAGGTATTATGACAGACAGAGAAGCTCGCAAGCAGAACGTTGGCGGCGAGGTATTAGCATTCGTTTGGTAAGGAGGTGCAGTAAGGATGTCACGTATAGGTTTAAAGCCAATCGTTATTCCTGCCGGCGTTGACTTTTCAGTTGACGACAACAACACTGTAACCGTTAAGGGACCAAACGGTACTCTTACGCAGGATGTTCATAAGGACATCAAGGTTAACGTTGACGGCAGCGTAGTTACTTTAGAAAGACCATCTGACGATAAAGAGCACAGAGCCCTTCACGGCCTGTACAGAGCTCTTCTCGCCAACATGGTAACAGGTGTTCATGAGACCTTCAAGAAAACACTGGAGGTTAAGGGCGTCGGTTACAGAGTTCAGGTATCCGGCGACACGCTCACCATGAACCTTGGTTATTCACATCAGGTGATCATGAAGGCACCTGAGGGAATCAAGATTGAGTGCCCGAACGCTAACACGATCGTGATTAGCGGTGCCAGCAAGCAGGCGGTAGGTCAGTTCGCAGCGCAGGTGCGCGAGAAGAGACCGCCGGAGCCGTATAAGGGCAAGGGTATCAAATACTCAGACGAGCATATCCGCCGTAAGGAAGGCAAAGCAGGTAAGAAATAAAGGAAGGAGTGAATTACAATGGTTTCTAGACAGGATTCTAACAAAGCAAGACAGAAGCGTCATATCCGTGTTCGCGGTAAGATCAGCGGTACTGCTGAGTGCCCGAGACTCAATGTATATCGCTCCCTCGCTAACATCTATGCTCAGCTGATTGATGACGAGAACGGTGTAACACTCGCTCAGGCATCAACCGTTGAGAAGGAATTTACCGAGTATGGCGGAAATGTTGAGGCAGCGAAAGCTGTTGGTAAGAAATTAGCTGAAAGAGCCGCTGAAAAGGGCATTAAGGAATGCGTTTTTGACCGCGGCGGTTACGTATATCACGGCAGAGTTGCTGCAGTAGCAGACGGCGCCCGTGAAGGCGGACTTGAGTTCTAAAGAAGGGAGTATATTGTTATGGTAAATAATAAGATTGACGTATCTTCAATGGAACTTGAAGAAAGAGTGGTTGCCATCAACCGTGTTTCCAAGACCGTAAAGGGTGGTAGAATTTTCAAATTCTCCGCGCTGGTAGTGGTTGGCGACGGCAACGGCCTTGTTGGCTTCGGTATCGGCAAATCTGGCGAGGTTCCGGACGCTATCCGCAAGGGCATTGAGGATGCTAAGAAAAACGTAATCAAGGTTTCACTCAGAGGAACGACGATTCCTCACGAGATCAAAGGTAAGTTCGGCGCAGGCGAGGTTATTCTGCTGCCCGCTCCGAAGGGTACCGGCGTTATCGCCGGCGGTCCGGTCCGTGCGGTTGTTGAGACCGTCGGTATTAAGGACATCCGTACCAAGGCAATCCGTTCCAATAACCCTTGCAACGTTGTCAGAGCTACCATCAACGGCCTGAGCCAGCTCAGAACCGCTGACGAGGTTGCTGCCATCAGAGGCAAGAGTGTTAAGGAAATCGTAGGTTAAGGAGGGGTTTGACATGGCAGATGTAAAAATCAAGCTTACAAAGAGCTTAATCGGCTGTAAGGATGACCAGATCGCCACAGCCCACTCACTTGGTCTTCGTAAAATCGGCAATATTACCATTCAGCCTGACAACGCTCAGACACAGGGTAAGATCAAAAAGATCTGTCACCTTGTAACAATTATTGAAGAATAAGGGGGAGACAGAATATGAAATTACATGAACTTTCTCCTGCAGAGGGCTCAAAGAAGGCTGTTAAGAGAATCGGACGCGGTCCGGGCTCAGGTCAGGGCAAAACAGCAGGTAAAGGCCAAAAGGGTGCGAAGTCACGTTCCGGCTACAGCAGAAGACCGGGCTTCGAGGGCGGTCAGATGCCCCTTCAGAGAAGACTTCCCAAGAGAGGCTTTAATAACATCTTTGCTACCGAATATGCAATCGTTAACGTAGCTGCGCTCAATGACAGATTTGAGGATGGCGCCGTTGTGGATGCAGAAAGCTTGGTAGCAAGCGGTCTCATCAAAAAGACTCTTGACGGTATTAAGGTACTTGGCAAGGGCGAGGTTACTAAGGCTCTCACTGTAAAGGTCAATGCAATCAGTGAAACAGCAAAGGCAAAGATTGAGGCAGCAGGTGGTACGGTGGAGGTGCTTTAAATGATTCAAACGATTGTTAACGCATTTAAAGACAAAGACATCCGTAAAAAGCTCCTGTTCACTGCATTTATCATCCTGATTTTCAGAATCGGCTCTGTTATTCCGGTTCCGTTCCTCAATATTGTGGAGGAGATCGAGGTTGGCAAAGGCAACAATATTTTAACGTATCTCAGCTTGATGACCGGTAGTGCATTTACTTACGGAACGATTTTCGCAATGTCGATCACACCGTACATCAACAGCTCCATTATCATGCAGCTCCTCGGAGTTGCCATCCCTGCTCTTGAAAAGCTGCAGAAGGAAGGCGAAGAGGGCAGAAAGAAGATCACCGCTATTACCAGAGGCTTGACCATCGTGCTCGGCCTGCTGCAATCACTGGCATACTTCTTCTTCCTGCGTGCAAACGGCTATCTTATGACGCCGGCCACAGGTGAGTATAACACCTTTGAGCAGGTATTCCAGGCCGTTGTTATCATCGCTGTCCTGACCGGCGGTACCGCCGTGATCATGTGGCTTGGTGAGCAGATTACAAAAGAGGGCATCGGTAACGGTATCTCGATTATCCTGTTCGCAGGTATCGTATCCCGTTTCCCGACCCTGATTACCCAGCTCTTCAGATATCTGGAGACCGGCAGAACGGTTTACAAGGTTCTTGTTCCGGTTGTATGCGTGATCTTCCTGCTGATGATTGCGTATATCGTTCTGCTGGACAATGCAGAAAGAAGAGTGCCGATCCAGTACGCAAAGCGTGTGGTAGGCAGAAAAATGTATGGCGGTCAGAGCACGCACATGCCGATCAAGATCAACATGAGCGGCGTTCTCCCGATCATCTTCGCATCCTCCATTCTTTCACTCCCTGCTACTGTGCAGATGTTCTTAAAGAATCAGCCGGCAGAAGGCACCTTCTGGGCAAAGTTCTTTGACGCATTCCAGAGTGATTCCTGGTGGTATGCAGGAATGTATTTCATTCTTATCATTTTCTTTGCTTATTTCTACAGTACGATTCAGTACAATCCGATTGAAATGGCAAATAACCTTCGTAAACAGAACGGCGCCATCCCCGGTATCCGTCCGGGCAGACCGACCTCAGATTATCTGATGAAGATCATCTCCAGGCTCGTGCTGATCGGTGCGCTGATGATTTCAGTCGTAGCGCTGTTCCCGATTGTTTACTCCATTATCTGTGAAGCCGCGATCAAGCCGCTTGGCGACTCTGACGGCGGTATGACGATCAGCCTCGGCGGTACCTCCCTGATCATCTTGGTAGGTGTTGCGCTCGAGACGGTACGTCAGCTCGAATCGCAGATGATGATGCGTCATTACAAGGGCTTCCTTGACTAATCCAAGCAGAAAGGAATATTTATGAAGCTTATTCTTTTAGGTGCTCCGGGTGCCGGTAAAGGCACTCAGGCAGAAAAGATTTGTGACAAATACGGTATTCCTGCAATCTCAACCGGTAACATCATTCGTGCCGCTCTCAAGAACGGCACGGAGATGGGGCTGAAGGCAAAATCCTATATGGAAGCCGGTCAGCTCGTACCGGATGAGGTTGTGATCGGAATTATCAAGGACAGACTGGTTGAAAGTGACTGCGAAAACGGATTTATTCTTGACGGCTTTCCGCGGACGATCCCTCAGGCCGAAGCGCTTGAGAGCATGGGCGTCGCCATCGATAAGGTGGTCGACATCGAGGTTCCCGACGAAAAGATCACGGCGAGAATGTCCGGCCGCAGAGTGTGCGCCAAGTGCGGTGCGTCTTATCATTTGCTGTATAAGCTTCCTAAGACGGCAGGCATTTGCGATGCATGCGGCGGCGAACTTGTTCAGCGCAAGGACGATGCTCCCGAAACCGTACAGGCTCGTTTGGCAGAATACCACGAGATGACGGAGCCTCTGAAGGACTTTTATGCAAAGCTTGGCAAGCTCAAGATTGTACACGGTCAGGAAGAGGTTGCGGACACAACTAAGCTCGTTTTTGCAGCGTTGGAGGATTAACATGATAGTGCTTAAAAGCGGCAGAGAGCTCGAACTGATGAAAGAGGCGTGCGAGATTTCTGCGCAGGCTCTAATGGTGGCAGGGGAGGCCGTTCGCCCCGGCATTTCCACCTGGGAAATTGATAAAATCGCTAAGGATTATATTATTAAGTGCGGCGCTAAGCCGAACTTCCTCGGCTATGGCGGATTTCCTGCTACCGCATGTATTTCCATAAATGATGAAGTGATCCACGGTATACCCAGCAAAAAGCGCATCATTCAAGAGGGCGATATTGTTTCGATCGACCTCGGTGCGGTAAAGAACGGCTATAACGGCGATAACGCTGCCACATTTATCTGCGGGTCTTGCTCACCCGAGGTAAAGCGGCTGGTGGATACTACCAGAGAGGCCCTGGCAAAGGGCATCGAAGCGGCAGTACCCGGTGGCAGGATCGGTGATATCGGCAACGCCGTTCAGACCTACTGCGAGGAGCGCGGCTTCTCCGTAGTCAGGGATTTTGTTGGCCACGGCGTGGGCACGAAGCTTCATGAAGAACCGAGTGTACCGAACTTCGGACACGCAGGACGCGGTATCCGACTATTACCCGGAATGACATTGGCAATTGAACCGATGATTAATCTGGGAACCTATAAGGTGAAAACGCTTCCGGACGGTTGGACCGTTAAAACGGCAGATGGCAAGGCGTCCGCTCATTTTGAGAACACCATTGCGATCACAAATAACGGCCCCGTCATTTTGACAAAAGCGTAAGCAAGTAATTACTTGTTATCAATTGCAGGTGATTACACCGTAATGTGATTCCAGTTAATCGAATAGGCCGGCGGGCTTATTCCTAAACATCAACTCAACAAATACGTAAAGAGGTTTTTAGATGTCTAAGTCAGATATGATAGAAGTTGAAGGTACAGTGGTAGAGGCATTACCTAACACTACCTTTAAGGTATCGCTTCAGAATGGCCACATCATTACAGCTCATATCAGCGGCAAGCTGCGAATGAACAATATCCGCATCCTTCCCGGTGATAAGGTAACAATGGAAATGTCACCGTACGACCTGTCAAAGGGACGTATCACGTGGCGCAGTAAATAAAGGAGGATATTCAAATGAAAGTCAGACCTTCTGTAAAGAAAATTTGCGAAAAGTGCAAAGTAATCAAGCGCAATGGAAAAGTAATGGTTATCTGTGAAAATCCAAAGCACAAGCAGCGTCAGGGCTAAGCCTTGAATAATAATCGGAGGTAATTAAAATATGGCACGTATTTCAGGTGTTGATTTACCTAATGACAAAAGAGTAGAAATCGGTCTTACCTATATTTACGGTATCGGTCGTACAACTGCTACTAAAATTATCGAAGCGACAGGCGTTGATCCTGACACCCGTTGCAGAGATTTATCAGAGGACGATGTCAGAAAGCTCAGCGACTATATCACCCACAACCTGACCGTTGAAGGTGACCTGAGAAGAAATGTAGCGTTCGATATTAAGAGACTGATCGAAATCGGCAGCTACAGAGGCATCCGTCACAGAAAGGGTCTTCCGGTAAGAGGCCAGACCTCTAAGAACAATGCCAGAACCCGTAAAGGTCCTAAGAAGACTATCGCTAACAAGAAGAAGTAAAGTAGGAGGAAACACGTATGGCAGCAAAAAAGACTACTTCCACTCGTAAAAGACGTGAGAAGAAGAATATTGAGCGCGGTGTTGCTCATATTCAGTCAACCTTCAACAATACTATCGTAACAATTACCGATACCAACGGTAACGCTGTATCATGGGCGTCCGCCGGCGAAATGGGCTTCAGAGGTTCCAAAAAGTCCACGCCGTTTGCAGCGCAGACTGCCGCTGAAACAGCAGCAAAAATTGCTACCGATCACGGTATGAAGACGGTTGAAGTTTATGTTAAGGGTCCCGGAGCAGGACGTGAGTCTGCAGTAAGAGCACTTCAGTCTGCAGGTCTTGACGTAACGCTCATTAAGGACGTTACTCCTATCCCGCACAACGGTTGTCGTCCGCCAAAGAGACGCCGTGTATAATAATTTAGGAGGAATTTGATATGGCAATTAACAGACAGCCGGTTGCAAGAAGATGTAAGAAATACGATATTTCTCCTGCCGTTTTAGGCTATGCCGGCAAGGATACATGGAGAAATCAAAATAACAACCGCAGAAGAAAGGCAAGTGAATATTCCCTTCAGCTGAATGAAAAGCAGAAGGTAAAGTTTATCTATGGCATTCTTGAGAAGCAGTCACGCCGCATCTATGAAGAGGCTGACCGTATGCCCGGCGTAACCGGTGAAAATATGGTAATGCTTCTGGAAACCCGCCTGGATAATGTTGTATATCGTCTTGGCCTTTGCCAGACAAGAAAGCAGGGTCGTCAGTTAGTATCTCACGCCCACTTCCTTGTAAACGGCAAGAAGGTAAACATCCCTTCCTATCGCGTTAAGGTTGGCGACGTTATCTCTGTTCGTAATAAGAGCACGGATATTGCAATCTTCAAGTCCGTCAAAGAGGAAGGTCCTACTCAGGTAATTCCGAAGTGGCTTGAATTCAATCAGGAAAATCTTTCCGGTAAGGTAATCGCCCTTCCGACCTCAGAGGATCTTGATTACGACTTACAATACAATCTTATTGTTGAGTTCTATTCTAAATAATAGCTTAATTCACATCTTATTAACTGTTATTATTAGACACAACAAACAAAGTTTAGGAGGCTTTTAGATGATAGAAATTGATAAGCCTAATATCGAAATAGTGGATTTATCTACTCAGGGAAGCAGAAGCGTAGGCAGGTTTGTTGTTGAGCCGCTCGAAAGAGGCTTTGGCACAACGCTCGGCAACTCTATGAGAAGAGTGCTCCTCTCCTCGCTGCCGGGCTATGCAATCACTTCCGTTAAGATTGACGGTGTTTTACACGAATTTTCCACCATTCCTCACGTGAAGGAGGACGTTACCGAGATCGTTCTGAATCTTAAAAACGTAATCCTTAAAATCCACGATGAGAATCCGAAAACGCTCTATATCGAAGCCAGCGGCGAGGGCGAAATCACCGCAGGCGACATCAAGCATGATGCCGACGTAGAGATTTTAAATCCGGAGCTTCACTTGGCTTACCTCGATGAGGGCGCCAATGTAGTCATGGAACTCACCGCCGACAGCGGCAGAGGCTATGTACCCTGCGACAGAAATAAGCAGCTCATGGATCTCCCGATCGGCACGATCGCGATTGACTCGATTTACACTCCGGTGCTGAAGGTTAATTATACGGTCGAAAATACGCGTGTAGGGCAGCAAACTGACCTTGACAAGCTTGTATTGGATGTTGAGACTGACGGAACGATTCCGGCAGATGAGGCAGCTTCACTGGCTGCTAAGATCCTCAACGAGCATCTCAACCTTTTTGTAAATCTCTCTGAAGAGATGAGCAACGCCGAAATCATGGTTGAAAAGGATGATGACGGCAAGGAAAAGGTGCTTGAGATGACCATTGAAGAGCTTGACCTTTCTGTTCGCTCCTTCAACTGCTTGAAGAGAGCCGGTATAAATACAGTTGAGGATTTGATTGGCAAATCCGAAGAAGATATGATGAAGGTAAGAAACCTTGGCCGTAAGTCGCTTGACGAGGTTGTTGGCAAGCTCGCGGCACTCGGTTTCAAACTCGCTAAGGAAGAGGATTAAAAGGAGGTACTTTCTATGCCTGGTAGCAGAAAATTGGGCAGACCCACAGACCAGAGAAGGGCTATGCTCAGAGGACTCGTTACTTATCTTTTAGAGAACGGCAAGATTGAAACAACCGTTACAAGAGCAAAGGAAGTTCGCGCTATGGCTGAGAGAATGATCACTCTCGGTAAGAACGATACTCTTCATTCAAGAAGACAGGTGCTTTCTTATGTGACTAAGGAAGACGTTGTGAAGAAGCTTTTTGATGAAATTGCTCCGAAGTATGAAGATAGAAACGGCGGCTACACCCGCATTATCAAGACCGGTCCACGTCGCGGCGACGCAGCTGAGATGTGTATTATCGAGCTTGTAGACGACTAATGAAAAAGCACCTAAGCGTATTGCGCGCTTAGGTGCTATTTTGAATTTAAGACATTAACTTTTTAAGCCGTTCGATTTCTCGCCGGTGTATGTCAAGGCCTTCGCCTTCCACTTCCTTCCAGTCGCTTTGCATAATGGAGATGATTTGCTCGTGCATCGCGATGGCGGCGGCAAAATCCCCACGGATTTCATAAATCTGTGCCAACGCCTCCTCTGTGTCCACAAAGCGCGGCTTTTGGCGCAGAGGCATTTCCCGGTGATAGTATTCAATCGCTTCTTCGTAGCTGCACTGCTTTGCCATTTCGTTGGCGTAGGCGAACAGCGCGAATTCATTTTCTGGCTCAAGCGCCAGCATGTTATCCAACCATGTTTGCGCCTTTGCGTGATGGCCCTTAGCGCGTTCAATCTGACTTTTCAGCAGTTCGTAGTGATAGGTGTGCTTGAGGTGTTTAATGGTTTCGGCGACATCGGCTGCTTCCTCCAGTCTGCCGTCGGCAACTAAGAGGTCGCTCAGCCACAGGTAAGCGAAAAAATTATCCGGATGTTGTTTTAGAAATGCGTAGTAAAAGGCAATCAAACGGTGATGGTTGACGCCATGCCAGTCTTGATAAACGCCGCGTTCCGCATCAAACAGCGCATTGTGGGCGTCCTTAGTGTCCGGATTGTCCATTAGCGCACGGCGTGCCAGTGGCGAGGCCAGCTGATGATATTCGTCAGCACGCTTGTTATAGAGCTGTGCCAGCAGCAATTCCGCTTTTGGGCGGGTCGTTTCTTCGTTGCATTTTTTTATTAGATACTTTTCTGACTGCGAAAATTCGGATTCGGAAAGAAAACGGACGTCGTACAGCATATTGTCAATCCGTTCAAACCGCGCTTCATCAGAGAGCGTAAATAATTCATCAATCGTTACGCCAAGCAGTACTGAAATTTCGGGTAGCAGCGTGACATCGGGCAGTGTGGTGCCGGTTTCCCATTTAGAGACCGCCTGCGGCGAAATGCTGAGTTTTTCCGCCAACTGCTCCTGCGTCATATTATTCAGATGTCTTAAATTTTTGATATTGTTTCCTATATTCATGTAGCTTTCCTCCTTCGGTTATATTATAAGGCTGAACAGGAGGAAGCGCAATAACCGTGCAGTTAATCATAATTCTCATTTTAGTTGAATTATTTTTATAGATTATTCCTATTGTGACGTAGCGTATTATGTGTTACAATAAATTCATTCCATTCAGGAGGACAAAAGCATGAAAAAAGTGGCTATCATTATGGGTTCAGACAGTGACCTGCCGATCGTTACGCCTGCTATTCAACAGCTCAGAGCGCTGGATATTGAAACAGAGGTAAGAGTGATGTCGGCGCATAGAACGCCTGAGGCCGCGCACGAATTCTCAAAAAACGCCATCAATAACGGCTTTGGTGTGATTATTGCTGCGGCCGGTATGGCAGCCCACCTCGGCGGTGTGCTCGCAGCTTCCACCACGTTGCCGGTGATTGGCATTCCATGCTCAGCGAAGGTGTTGGACGGCATGGATGCGATGCTGGCGACGGTGATGATGCCGCCCGGTATTCCGGTAGCGACAGTCGGTGTCAATGCGGCAAAAAATGCGGCGCTGCTGGCAGCTGAGATATTGGCCGTGGGTGATCAGGCGCTGAGCGAAAAGCTCATAAAGATGCGTGCGGATATGGCAGCGCAGGTAGCCGAAAAGGACAAGGCACTGCAGGAAAAATTGAAGGAGATATAACGATGCAAAAGAGTTTCAGCGACAGCTATGCGGCGGCAGGCGTTGACGTGACTGCCGGATACGAATCCGTAGAGTTGATCAAATCACACGTAAAAAAGACTACGATTCCGGGTGTGCTCGGCGGTATCGGCGGTTTTGGCGGACTGTTTGAGCTACCGGTTCAGGAATATAAAAATCCCGTGCTGGTTTCCGGTACGGACGGCGTTGGCACTAAGCTCAAGCTGGCATTTTTGATGGATAAGCATGACACGATCGGTATCGATTGCGTGGCAATGTGCGTGAACGACGTTGCCTGCTCCGGCGCCAAGCCGCTGTTCTTTTTGGATTATATTGCCTGCGGTAAAAACTATCCTGAAAAGATCGAACAGATTGTTAAGGGCGTAGCGGACGGCTGCGTACAGTCAGGCTGTGCACTCGTCGGCGGCGAAACAGCAGAGCATCCCGGTTTGATGCCGGAGGAGGAATACGATCTGGCCGGTTTTACCGTCGGTATCGGTGAAAAGGACAAGCTGGTGTCCGGCGGACATCTGAAGGCCGGCGACGCACTGATCGGCGTAGCGTCCTCCGGCGTGCATTCTAACGGTTTTTCGCTGGTGCGCAAGGTGTTTCAGGTAAATAGTGAAACAATTGCGGTTTACTATGATGAGCTGGGTAAAACGCTTGGCGAGGAGCTGCTGACGCCCACCAGGATTTACGTTAAGCCGTTATTGGCGCTGATGGACAGTGTAAGAGTGAATGCGATTTCTCATATTACCGGCGGCGGCTTTTATGAAAACGTACCGCGTATGCTGAATGAAAATACACTGGCGGTTATTGAGAAGCAGCAGTGCTTCAAAAAACCGATTTTTGATCTGATTATGCAGACCGGCAATATTCCTGAACGGGATATGTATAACACCTTCAATATGGGTACCGGTTTGGTGATTGCTGTGGATAACGATAAGGCAGACGAGGCGGTGCGCATTTTGAATAATGCCGGAGAGCAGGCTGCGGTGATCGGTGAAATCAAGCAAGGCGAAAAGGGAGTGGCGCTCGTATGATGAACATTGCAGTATTCGTATCCGGCGGCGGCACGAATTTACAAGCTTTGCTGGATGCCCAAGAGCGCGGTGAAATTAAGAACGGCCAAATCACGTTTGTGCTGGCTTCTAACGAAAACGCTTATGCGCTGAAGAGAGCAGAGAAGGCCGGCGTAGAAAGCACCGTCGTCAGCCGTAAGGCATACAGCTCCAAGGCAGCGTATGATCAGGCTATTTTAGCCGCTTTAGAAGGCAAGCATATTGACTTGATCGTACTGGCCGGTTTTCTTTCCATTCTTGGAGAGGATTTAATTAAGGAATACAGAAATCGGATCATTAATATCCATCCCAGCCTGATTCCACTGTTTTGCGGCGACGGCTTTTACGGTAAGCGCGTGCATACTGCCGTGCTGGCCAGCGGCATGAAGGTAACCGGCGCCACGGCGCATTTTGTGAACGAAATCACTGACGGCGGCGCAATCATTCTGCAGAAGGCTGTGCCGATCGAGCAGGGCGATAACGAGGATATTTTGCAGTACCGCGTGATGCGGCAGGCAGAATGGGAGATTCTGCCCAAGGCAGTATCACTGTTTTGTGAGGGAAGAATTAAGATCAACGGCAATAAAACAGAAATTGTGTGAGGTGCGTTATGGAAATGAAATCATTAGCAGTTGAGCTGAATACTAACACCTATCCCGGCAGGGGTATCGTCATCGGCAGAAGCGCCGATAATAAAAAGGCGGTTATTGCTTATTTTATCATGGGCAGAAGCGTGAATTCGCGCAACCGTATTTTTGAAGAAAATGACCGTGGCGGCATCCGCACGAAGGCTTTTGACGAAAGCAAGATGGAGGATCCGCACCTGATTATCTATAATCCGGTCCTGAAGCTGGACGGCAAAACGATCGTGACAAACGGCGACCAAACGGACACGATCTATGACTTTATGCAGGAGGGCCATTGCTATCGAAAGGCGCTCTTAACCAGGGAATACGAGGACGACGCACCGAACTATACGCCAAGAATTTCGGCGGTAGTGAAGCCGAACGGCGACTATAATATGTCGATCCTGAAATCAAACATGGGCAGACCGCAGTGCGTACGCTATTTCTTTGAATATCCCGCGATGGCCGGCGTAGGACATTTCCTGCACACCTATCAGTGTGATGGCGATCCGATTCCCTCCTTTGAGGGTGAACCGACGCCGATTGCGCTTGGCAACGAGGATATCGACGCCTTCACAGAGATGGTCTGGAACAATCTGAACGAGGACAATAAGGTATCGCTCTTCACCCGTTATATTGATTTGGAAAGCGGCGAGGAGGAGACCCGTATCGTAAATAAAAATGTGTAACAGCACTGTCAGGAGGACAAGTATGAGAGTATTAGTGGTCGGCTCCGGCGGACGGGAGCACGCATTAATTAAAAAAATCAAGCAGTCACCGCGCGTGGATTATATTGCCTGCTGCCCCGGCAACGGCGGTATCGCTTACGATGCAGAATGCTTTAACGTTGGCGCGACGGATATCGACGGCGTTGTACAGCTGGCGAAGGAAATCAAGGCTGATTTTGTCGTCGTAGCGCCGGATGATCCGTTGGTCATGGGCATGGTGGACGCTTTGCATCAAGAGGGCTTCGCTACCTTTGGCCCTGATGCAAAGGCGGCGATCATTGAGGGAAGCAAGGTGTTTTCTAAAAACCTGATGCTGCAGTACGGTATTCCTACGGCGGAGTATAAGGTGTTTGACAACCCGTCGGAGGTCATTGACTATATCACTGCAAAGAACGAATTTCCGACGGTGATTAAGGCGGACGGCTTAGCGCTCGGTAAGGGCGTTATCATTCCGGAAACGTTGGAGGAAGCGATTGCCGGCGTAAAGGAGATCATGGAGGATAAAATCTTCGGCGCCAGCGGTAATCAGGTCGTTGTGGAGGAGTTTTTGACCGGTCCGGAGGTTTCTGTACTGGCGTTTACCGACGGCAAGTGTGTGAAGCCGATGGTATCGTCTATGGATCATAAGCGGGCACTGGACGGCGATAAGGGTCTGAATACCGGCGGCATGGGAACCGTTTCGCCAAATCCGTATTATACCGACGCTGTGGCACAGGAGTGTATGGATAAGATCTTCCTGCCGACCGTACAGGCAATGAACGCCGAGGGCAGAACGTTCAAAGGCTGTCTCTATTTCGGCTTAATGATTACCCCAAAGGGACCGAAGGTCATCGAATATAACTGTCGTTTCGGTGATCCTGAAACACAGGTGGTGCTGCCGCGTCTCAAGACGGATATCATGGATATTTTTGAGGCAATCAACAATGAAACGCTGTCAGACCTGCCGATCGAGTGGGACGACAGAGCCTGCGCCTGTGTGATCATGGCTTCCGGCGGCTCTCCAAAAGCGTATCCCAAGGGCCTTGCGATCACCGGCTTGACAGCAGGGGATTTGGACGGCGTGACAGTTTACCATGCCGGTACAAAGCGTGACGGCGAGCAGTTGGTGACAGCCGGCGGCAGGGTGCTGGGCGTGACCGCGCTCGGTGATACGCTGCAGGAGGCGCTGGACAAGGCGTATGACGGCGTTGAAAAAATTCACTTTGACGGTGCGCATTTCCGCCGCGACATCGGTCAGCGCGCGCTCGCCGCGAAGTAGTTATGGGTGAGTCTGCTGTGAATTCCTTTCAAAAAATCTACGACGTTGTAAAACGTATTCCTTATGGTAAAGTGGCTACCTACGGTCAGGTGGCGCTCCTTGCCGGTAATCCGCGCTGGAGCCGGGTCGTTGGCTATGCGCTGCACGTAAATCCGGATCCGGACAGTATTCCGTGCTTTCGTGTGGTCAACCGTTTTGGCGAACCGTCGTCCGCCTTTGCCTTCGGCGGCAAAAATATGCAAATCCTTCTGTTGGAGGGTGAGGGCGTACAGTTTGTTGACGGCTGTGTGGATCTGCAGCGTTTTCAATGGAACGGTGAATAGTGTAAGCGTGTATTCGAGCGGAAGTACTGAAAACAGAAAAATGTGCCGGAACAGGCCATCAATTTGTAATACACAGACCGAACGATGATAAAAGCCTTGCAAGCATCGAGCTTGCAAGGCTTTTTGATATGATTTGATTTTAGGCAGTGCTGTTATTCAGACACGAACAGTTTTACCGGCCCTTGGTGCTCCTTTTCAGCATACGCGATGTTTTCACGGTCAAGCTCCAGTGTAAGTCCGATCGGGTTGATCACGATGCCGTTGATCTGATTGCCGTCCGAAATCGGGTCGTCCTTATGTGCCACAATATCTTGGTATGTCATCAAGGCGATGTGAAGATTTGGGCCGAAAATGCGGTGCATATCCCGAACGTCTGTGAAGGCGCACAGCATAGAAATATTACCGTTTCTCAGCGTTCTCAGATGCATGATGCGACCGCCTACAGAGGTTTCCGGTGTGGCAAGACGGTATCCTTCAACACCGAGAATCAGCTTTTCGTTTGCTAAAATAACGTCGCCGCTTACATGAAGCGTTTTGCCTTCCTGGATCGATTCGCCAAGCTCTCTGTTCACTTCAATATCGTTCACCGTCTGGCGTGCGTTCTCGGTATAGTGAATGTATGGATCTACTGCGTCATCCGGCTCATTGTCATACGCGATAGGCACCAAGTATACATTGTTGTATAACTCGTGACAGATCGAGCTCCACAGGGTATTCGCAAAGGCGTTGGCAATCGGATTTTCTTTGCAGGCATACATCTGCTTAAAACGAAGAATGAGCTGATTGAAATTAGAGCCGTAATAATCAAACATTTTTGCATCAGCGTTCGGTACAAAGCGGTCTCTTTGAATTTCTGCATACGCGTCATTGATACCCGGATTGAGCTTAAACCGATAAATACCGTAAGCATACCATTCTCTGACAAAAGCCTTGAAGGCCTGTAAGGACATGGCGCAGTATTTCAGATGAAAAGCGGCATTTTGCTGTTGAGAGTATTCCGCAAATTCCACCTTGGAAAATACCCAGGCAGAGCCGGTCATGTCCACGCTCGGATATCCTTCACCTGTTGCAGCGGAATACATCACAAACACTTCGTCTAAGCGGTTGATGAAGGCGATGCCTTCCTCTTCGTTTAGTTCTCTTCTGCCCGATGCGATCTCGTCCGTTTCTTGCTGTTCCTGCCTTACCGGTGTGCTCTCAACAGTTTCATGCTGTTCCGGTCTTACCGGTGTGCTCTCAACGGCGGCTGCGTGCGGTTCCTGCCATAAGGCTGCAGCACTGTAAGGATTTATGTTGACAGGCGTTTGAACAGGTGCATTGACAGGCACGTTAAACGGCGCATTGATAGTGCTGGGAACATTCGTGTTGGCAGCCTTCACCGCCTTCTTCTGTTTGCTGAATAATACCGTCAATACAATCGCAGCAAGAAGTGGGAATATCCATATAACATCTGATAATTTATCAAACTGCTTGTCTAAAACCGCTCCGAGTATACCTAACAGTATGTTGGAGCCCGGCACTAAAATCCAAAAGACGATCATTAAACGCCTGTAGGTTTTTAATTTTTTCTGTTCCTGATTTTCCATGCTTTTTGCACCTTTCCTCTTTCTCTGTGTATTTAAAATTCCATGTAGCCAAAACGGCAAATACACTGTTATCATTATAATTTTTCAGCGGAATAAATACAATTCGCTGTCAGCATAAATCTTTTTGCTTTTGACTGTTTTTCCCGATTATTATGCGGAAAAGGCCTGCCTGAGATGCGGTGTTCTTTTCTCTTGAAAATATGATTTATATATTGATAACTGATTGTAAAAGTATTATTATATAGATAAGTTAAAAGGAGGTCTTTGCCATGAAAACAGCATTGACAAAAAAGAAAAAATTCGGCTATGCCTTTGGCATTTTTACCGAATCGCTGCTGTACAATATGTTCTATACATATTATCTGACGTTTCTTAACGAAATTGTCGGTATCAAGCCAATGTATAGCTCGATTATTATCTTCATTTCTATCGCTTGGGACGCGGTGACCGACCCGATGATCGGTAACTACACAGACCGCCCGGGCGTAGATAAGCGCAAGGTGATGAAGGTGTCGATTTTGCCTTTGGCAGTTGTTTTTGTGGTGGCGTGGACAAGCATCGGCGCCGGCCTTTCCTCTCAGCTGGCGAAGATTCTGCTGTATACCGTGATCTCTATGGCGATCTGGATCTTCTATACCATGTATTCGATTCCGTATTATGCGATCGTTCCGGAGCTGACAGAGGATTATGACGAGCGTACCGATATCCGTTCGCTTTCCTCACTGCTGAATGCCTTCTGCGTTGGTCTTGGCAATATCCTGCCTGCGCTGGTGCCGACGGTGGCGATCTTACTCGGCAAAAAATACGAGAGCAACGCTTATGCTGTGATTGCAGCGATCCTTAGCGTGTTGGCCGTTGTACTGGGCTTTATCTGCTGCAAGAGCCTGAACGGTGTGTATGAGCCAAAGCAGCTCAAGGAAGGGGAGACCGCGCAAAAGGTGACCCTGAAATCCACCTTTGCCGCCTTTGGCGGTATCCTTAAGCTGAAGCCGGCCAAGTGGTTTTTCCTGTTCGTCTTTTTCTATCTGGCTACCAGCTCGATGATTCAGTCGAACCTGACCTATATGGTCATTGACTGTATCGGGATGGATTATGATACCGGTATCGCCATTATTATTGTGACGCTGGTGTTGACGATGGCTGCCATTGTGCCGATCGTTGAAAAGGTGGCAACGAAGAAGGATCGGCGCTTTGCCACGATTTTGTTCCTTTCGATCGCGTTGGTCGGTGAGGTGCTGCTCAAGGTGATCGGTCTGGACGCAGAGATCGGCGGCTTTAAGGTGATGAGCGTTGGCGCGCCGCTGGTGCTCGGCATTGCTAACGGTACCTTTTGGACGCTGTTCTATTCCATGGGCTATGACCTTGTTGAGCTGAATGAATTTAAAACCGGCGAGCGTCGGGAATCCACGATTACCGCCCTGCCGCAGCTGGTGCAAAAGTTCGGCGCCGGCTTCGGTATTCTGATGGCCGGACAGCTGCTGACCCTGTACGGCTACGATGCCTCCGCCGATGTGGCCGGCAAGGAATCACTGTTTACGCAGGTGACGGATCCGAAAATCATTAACGGCATGGAAAATATCTCTACGATCATTCCGGCAGCACTGTTGACAGTTTCGCTGCTGTGCGTGATCCTCTATCCCGTTACGCGTAAGCGCTTTGACGCCCTGATGGCACAGCTCGCCAAAAAACGTAACGGCGAGGAGTACACTACCGAAGGCTTTGAAAAGCTGCTGTAAAGGAGCATGACTATGGGAAGAAAAAAGGTTTATACTGTCGCAACATCACATCTTGACACCGTGTGGTCTTGGGATTTTGAAACGACCACCAGCAAATACATTTATAATACACTGGTAGAAAATTTTGCGCTGCTGAAAAAGTATCCGAGCTACGTGTTTTCCTTTGAAGGCTCTTACCGTTATGAGCTGATGGAGGAATATTATCCGGAGCTGTTCGAGAAGCTGAAGCAGTATGTAGCAGACGGGCGCTGGAACGTGACCGGCTCCGCCTTTGAGAACGGCGACGTGAACTGTCCGTCACCGGAGGCGCTATTCCGCAATATTTTGATCGGTAATTCTTATTTTGACGAAACCTTCGGCAAGCGCAGCGTCGATATTTACCTGCCGGATTGTTTCGGCTTCGGTTGGGCGCTTCCCTCTATCGCTCACCATGCGCACTTGCTCGGCTTCACCACGCAAAAGCTTGCTTGGGGCAGCGCTTACGGCGTTCCGTTTGATCTTGGCAAATGGAAGGGCGTAGACGGAGAAAGCATTTATGCCTCCTGCAACCCGCATGATTATTATTTTACCCTCACAAAGCTGCGTGACTGGGATTTCATCACGAAAAAGTTAAAAGAAAATGAGCAGTACGGCCTTGACTGGACCTATCTGTTCCACGGTATCGGTGACCGCGGCGGCGCGCCGGAGGAGGCGACTATCCGCTTTGTTGACGAAGCGATCAAGAAAAATGACAGCGAGGACATAGAGGTAGTAGCTACCTCCGCAGATCAGATCTTCAGAGATATGGAAACGCAGCTGCCGCAGGAAGTGAAGGATCAGCTACCGGTATGGGATACGGAGCTGGTGATGCAAAACCACGGCGTCGGCGGCTATACCTCGCGTGCGATCGGTAAGCGCTGGAATGCAAAATGTCAGGAGCTGGGCGACATGGCGGAGCGCGCCGGCGTGATGGCTTCCTATTATGGTACGGCTGATTACAACGAAGAAGTGCTGGAAAAAAGCTGGAAGCGCGCGATCGCGCACCAATTTCATGACGATACGCCGGGCACCTCCTGTCAGCGAGTCTATCGCCGCAGCTGGAACGACTATGCCATGAGTATCAATCAATTCACCGGTGAAATAGAAAACTACCTCGGCGCTGTCGCATCCCTGATGCGCACTGATTTCTGCGCCGGCACGCCGGTGGTGGTTTATAACGCGCTGGAAGCACCGCGCAGGGATGTCGTAACCGTTCAGCTTTCGGGTATCACGACGCCTTGCGTAAAGGTCGTTGCCGACAATCTGAAAGAGGTACCGGCGCAGGTGATCAACGATACGGACGGCGTCAAAACCGTACTGTTCGTAGCAGAGGTGCCCTCGCTCGGAATGCGTGTGTACGACGTGCGCGAAAGTAATACGCCTTCTAAAGCGAAGAGCAGTCTGACGATCGACGATACGTCAATGGAGAATGAGAAATACCGTGTAACGCTGAACCGTCAGGGCAATATTACGTCGATCATTGACAAAACGGACGGTGAGCGCGAGCTGCTGGCTGCGCCGATTGTGCTCGGTTTGTTTGACTATACCGGCTCTGAGGAGTGGCCTGCCTGGGAAATGAACTATGCTGAGGCCAATAAAGAGCCTGACCGCCTGCCGACGCTGGTATCCGTTAAAATTGCTGAAAACGGACCGGCGCGCGTCGCCTTTGAGATCCTGCAGAAGGATGGAAAAAGTACCTTTAAAAATTATCTTTGTCTGACAGAGGGCGGCGACTGCGTTACGGTTTACAGCGAGATCGAATGGCAGTCCCTGCGCACCCTTGCCAAAAATCGCTTTGCTTTTACCGCCAATAATGAAAAGGCTACCTTTGACCTTGGTCTTGGTGCCATTCAGCGCGGCAACATGAGCAAAAAGCTGTTTGAGGTGCCGGCGCAGAAATGGGCGGACATCACGGATGAGGGCGGTGATTTCGGCGTATCTGTGATTTCCTCCTGCAAGCATGGCTGGGATAAATATAATAACAACACCCTGCGCTTGACGGTGCTGCATACACCCAAAAAGAACTACCGTATTGACTCCATGCAGTCGATGATGGATTTAGGATTGAACCGGTATGAATATGCGATCTATTCCCATCGCGGCGCTGTCGGTACCGATACCCAGCTGGCAGCACGGCGCTTTACCTCGCCGCTAACCGCTGTGACGACCAAGAAGCACCGCGGTCCGCTCGGCAGCAGCACTTCGTTCGCTGCTGTGAGTACGAACGACGTCATTATCAGATGTATTAAGAAGAAGCATCACAGCGATCAGGCGGAATATGTTGTTCGCTTCAATGAGGGTGCCAATAAGACGGTGAAGAATTTTACCTTTACGATCGGTGACGGTATTGATACCGCTTACGAGGCGTGGGGCAGTGAGGAATACCGCGGCGAAGCGAAGGTCGAGGACGGTAAGCTAGTTTGTGATTTTAAGCCTTATGAGGTAAAAACCTTTGTGTTCACGCTGAAGGAGAGCGCCGTGACTGGCAGCAAGCCGCAGCATCAACCGCTTGCATTGGCATATAACAACCCGATTGATTTTATTCCTGAAAGGTTGCGCAGAAGTGAAATAGAGGTCTGCGGCATTCCGTTCCGGCTCGGTGACGGCTGCGTGGAACTGGATTACCGTCAGATAAAAGCCCAAAAGGGCGGAAGGCTGGCGCTCTTATGTGCGAATTTTGAGGACGACGAATTTGTTAACAATGCGTTTGAGGCGTATGCCCGCTGGGATTTATATGACTTTGGCGAAACTGCCTATATTAAAGACGGTCGTTTGGGTTATGAATTTACGCATTCTATTGACAAGGACGGGAAAACCGCTTTTGCCAAGGGCATATATTTTTGGGTGAAGATACTGGAAAAGGACGAGGCAATTCCTGCAGATCTTGATATTGTTATTCTTGCCGCAACCGAGCTGGATGAGCGCGATTTTGCGCTGGTGACGCCGTTGATGGATGAAATTGAGAATAACCGCCCGTTCACTTTTAAAAAGAGCTTCAAGGAATGGCTGTGGTATATCAGTTCTAAATGTGTTTGGAATTTGAACGATAAGGACGATTTCCTCCGCCATAATAATAACGGTAAGAACGGTAAGCGCGTAGAGCAATCCGGCAATCACTTTGTAACCAGAACGGTTGAAACAACAGGACATTAAAAATGAAGATAAAACGTGATGAAAACTGGACCACAACGAATAACGGCGTTCCGCTGAACAACGACGAGGTTGCGCGCTACCTGTCGGTAGTACCGACGGCGGCGCAGGCGGAGCACGCAAAGCAGCCCTTTTACTGCTTTGTGCATTTCGGTATGAATACGGCGACCGGACGGGAGTGGGGCAATGGCACGGAAACGGTGCATGATTTTACGATCGAAAAAATCAAGCCGGCGCAGTGGGTCAAGACGGTAAAGGCTGCCGGCGCCTCCGGTCTGATTTTGACCTGTAAGCACCACGACGGCTTTTGCCTGTGGGATACCGGAACGACTGATTTTAACGTGATGCATACTCTGCTCGCAAAGGACGTGGTGGCAGCCGTGTCCAAGGAGTGCCGCGCGCAGGGATTGCACTTCGGCGTTTACCTGTCGCCGTGGGATATGCACGAAAAATGCTATGCGACGCCGCAATATAACGATTTCTTTTGCCGCCAGCTGACGGAGCTGCTGACGAATTACGGCGAGATTTTTGAGGTTTGGTTCGACGGCGCCAAGGGGGCTGATGCGAAGGCGTTTGATTATGACTGGGAGCGGTACTATCGCATTGTCCGTACCGTACAGCCAAATGCCAATATTGCGATCTGCGGTCCGGATATCCGTTGGGTCGGCAATGAGGCGGGTAAAATCCGCAAAAGCGAATACTGCGTCGTGCCGGAAAGCCTGACAGTGGCAGAAACGGTGGAGAAGAATTCACAGCACTATGCTGACAAGACGGTGCCGCAGCGGCTGACCTCTAAGGAGGCGGATCTCGGCTCTCGCGCTGTCTTGGAAAAAAATACGAATTTGGTCTGGTATCCGGCTGAGGCGGATGTATCGATCCGCAAGGGCTGGTTCTACCCGGGCGGCGGAAAGGTGAAATCTGTTAAAAAGCTGTTTCGCCTTTATCTGAATACGGTTGGCAGCAATACCTTCCTGCTGCTGAATGTGCCGCCGACGGATAAGGGCGTGATCGCGCGTAAGGATAAGGCGCGCCTGAAAAAGCTCGGCGCTAAAATTGCCGATATCGAAAAACAGCCGGTGCTGGTGCAATCCTTTGGTATGCTAAAGGAAAGCGACGATGTGCTGGAATTTCGCTTTGATTCCGAAAAAAAGCTGCGCTACTGCGTGCTCAGCGAGGATATTACGCATAGCCAGCGTGTCGAACAATTTGACCTATACCTGCAAAAGCCGAGCGGCAAGTATAAGCGTGTTTATAAGGGAACTGTGATCGGAATGCAAAAAATCATTCCGCTGAAGGGCAAAGCAGTCGGTGCACTCCTGATTATTAGACAATCGCGGTCGACACCGTTCATCAGCAAAATCGGATTTTATGAGTAAAACTCCTTGCATTTTGCAAACAGCAGTGCTATATTATTTTTATCATTTAAGGCAGAGGAACTTGTTATGTTTCATCAAAAAAAGCCGAAGGGCTTAAACATCATTATCGTCGGCCTCGGCCGTGTCGGTGAAACGCTGGTGGATCAACTCAGCGCAGAAGGCCATGACATTACCGTCGTCGATAAGGATATGGCGAAAGTAAAAGAAATTTCCGAATTATACGACGTGATCGGTGTGGTCGGTAACGGCGCTTCCTTTGGCGTACAGATGGAGGCCGGTATTGAGGACGCTAACCTGATTATTGCCGTAACGGAATCGGACGAGCTGAACCTGCTTTGCTGCACCGTTGCCAGAAGAGTGGTGGAGTGCGCTGCGATTGCCCGTGTGCGTAATCCTGATTATTCCTTTGAAAGCAGTTACCTGCGGGAGCAGCTGGGACTGGCAATGATCATTAATCCTGAGCTGGAGACCTCTCGCCAGATGGCAAGAATCCTCGGTATGCCCAAGGCGCTGGAGGTCAATACCTTTGCGCACGGCCATGCAGAGCTGATTAAATTCAAGGTGTCCAAGGGCTCTATCCTGGACGGCATGAGCATTTCGGCTATCGGCGCAAAAACGGAAAACGTGCTTGTCTGCGCGGTGGAGCGCGGCGGTACGGTATTTATCCCGAGCGGCAGCGATGTGCTGCAGGCCGGCGACGTTGCTTCTTTTGTGGCACCGCGCAAGGTGGCGCGCGCCTTTTTCAAAAAAATCGGCTCGAAGTCTCAGCAGGTGAAAAACACTATGATCGTCGGCGGCGGTAATTCTGCTTATTATCTTGGCAGACAGCTGCTGCACATGGGCATTAATGTAAAAATTATCGAAAAAAATGCTGAGCGCTGTGACCGCCTGAGTGAGCTGCTGCCCAAGGCAGTGGTGATTAACGGCGACGGCAGTGATGAGGATCTGCTGCGCGAGGAGGGCGTAGAGGATACAGAATCCTTTGTGCCGCTGACCGGCTCAGATGAGGAAAATATCCTTCTGACGCTTTACGTTAAGCGTGTATCTAAGGACAGCACCAAGGTGATTACAAAAATCAACCGCATTACCTTTGGCGATGTGATCGACGGCTTAGACCTTGGCTCTGTGCTGTATCCGCGCTATATTACGGCTGAGGAGATTATTGCTTACGTCAGAGCAAAGTCAGCCTCCCGTTCCAGTAATATTGAGACGCTGTCGTATATGTTTGACCAGCGTGTAGAGGCGATTGAATTCAAGGTAGACGACCATTATAAAGGCCTCACGAATATTCCGCTGATGAAGCTGAATCTGAAAAAGAATGTGCTGATCTCCTTCATTAACCGCCAGGGTAAAATTATTATTCCCTCCGGTCAGGATATGATTTTGCCCGGTGATACCGTGATGGTTGTCACCACGAACAAGGGCTTTGTCGCTATCAGCGATATTATCAATTAATTTCAGTCAGGACGAAACGCTTAGCTATGAATTTGTCAATTATCAGAAAAATTATCGGCTATGTGCTGCTGCTGGAGGCGGCGCTGTTGCTGTTACCTTGCGCGGCGGCGCTGTTTTATCAGGAACCGCAGGGTATGGCCTATATCATCACTGCAGCGATTTGTGTGGTGATCGGCGGCCTGCTCTCGCTCGGAAAGCCGCGCGAAAAAGTATTTTACCTCAAGGAAGGCTGTGCCGCAACGGCGCTTTCCTGGATCGTACTGTCACTGTTTGGCTGTATCCCTTTTTTGATTACCGGCGAGATCCCACGGTTCATTGACGCCTTGTTTGAGACCACGTCCGGCTTTACGACTACCGGTACCACGATTTTGGATAATGTGGAAGCACTGTCCCACGCTTCGCTGCTGTGGCGCAGCCTGACGCACTGGATCGGCGGTATGGGTGTGCTGGTTTTCATTTTAGCGGTTGTGCCGCTTTCCGGCGGTTCTAATATTAACCTGATGCGTGCCGAAAGCCCGGGTCCTTCTGTCGGTAAGCTGGTGCCTAAGATGCGCGAAACAGCTCGCTGGCTCTATGTGATTTATCTTGTATTCACCGTGCTGGAATTTATTTTCCTGGTAGCAGGTAAAATGCCGGTGTTCGACGCGATCTGTACCTCGATCGGTACGGCAGGTACCGGCGGCTTTGGTATCAAAAATAATTCTATGGCCGGTTATTCGCCGTATATCCAGTGGGTGGTAACGGCCTTTATGGTGCTGTTCGGCGTTAACTTCAATGCCTATTATTTCATTATCCTGCGCCAAATCAAAAAAGCGTTGATGATCGACGAGATCGGCGTTTACTTCGGGATGTTGGTCGGTGCGACGGCAATTATTTACTTTAACGTAA
Source organism: Eubacterium sp. (assembly GCA_017463985.1). Lineage (GTDB taxonomy): Bacteria > Bacillota > Clostridia > Oscillospirales > Acutalibacteraceae > Eubacterium_R. The sequence goes on from JAFUEH010000016.1 coordinate 86,348, forward strand.
AGGGACTGTATATGCATACCGCCGACGCTTTCCGTGACGCTTCCTTCCAGGCGGCTTCGCTGACGACCTCCACAGGCTTCACCACGGTGGACTATGACGCCTATCCCAATATGGTTAAGCTGATCATGCTGATGCTGATGACGGTCGGTGCTTGCTCCGGCAGTACCGGCGGCGGTATCAAGGTGTCCCGATTCCTGATTTCGGGCAAGGGCATCTATAAAGAGCTTTACAGCTATGTGCACCCTAAGAGCGTGCGCAAGGTCAAGCTGAACGGTGCGGTGCTGGAGGATGAGATTATCCGAGCGACGAACGTCTATTTTTACCTGTTTTTCACCGTGTTTGCCGTATCGATTTTCATCGTTTCCTTTGAACAGCATAGCCTGGTGACGAATTTCTCCTCTGTGCTGGCAACAATGAATAACATCGGTCCCGGCATGGAGCTGGCAGGACCCTCTGAAAGCTTCTCTTTCTTCTCGCCGCTGTCAAAATGTGTATTTATTTTCGATATGCTGGCCGGAAGACTGGAGCTTTATCCGATGTTGATGCTGTTTAATCCCATGCTGTGGCGCAATACGGTGCGACTTCGCTCTAAGTCCAGATAAACGCTTGTATAAATCACCTGAAACAGTACATACTGTTACAGGTGATTTTTTATGTTATTGATGTGCTTAAAGGCTTTTTTGGTCGGCGGTGCGATCTGTGTTGTCGGTCAGCTGCTGATCGATATTACTAAAATGACGCCTGCCAGGATCTTGGTGACGTTTGTGTGTCTCGGCGTTGTACTCGGTGCGATCGGCGTCTATGACAGGCTGGTGGATTTTGCCGGCGCCGGCGCTACGATTCCGCTCACCGGTTTTGGCAATTCTTTGGCCGCCGGTGTACGGGAAGCAGTGGACCGTGACGGTCTGCTGGGTGTTGTCACCGGTGGATTGACTGCCTGCGCAGGCGGCGTTACCGTAGCGGTACTGGCCGGTCTGGTAACAGCGCTGGTAACAAAGCCAAAGGACAAATAAGGGAAGGTGACAGCATGAGTATTTCCAAATCTGATTATTCCAAAATGACCGATAAGGCAAGTCCTGCCTCGCCGGTGCTGCTGAATTGTGTAAAAGCGTTTGTGTTCGGCGGTGGGATCTGTGTTTTTGCCCAACTGCTCAACACGCTTTTTGAACGCGCTGGCTTTTCCGAAAAAGCCTTAAAGCTGATGGCACCGGCCATCATCATTGTGATCACAGCTATTTTGACGGGCATTGGCGTTTATGACAAAATTGCGCGTCACGCAGGCGCCGGAACGATCGTGCCCATCTCCGGCTTTGCTAACAGTGTTGTCGCGCCGGCGCTGGAATTTCAACATGAGGGCTATGTGCTCGGCACTGCCGCGCAGATGTTTTCTATTGCCGGTCCTGTCATCGTTTACGGCACGGCGTGCAGTGTGATATACGGACTGATTTACTTCTTTATATCATTATATATAAAATAAAGATAAATTTTGTTAATTATTACTATTAAATCGACAGATAATACTTGATATTCCTGTGTTACTATGTTAAAATAGCTAAAAAATTACAGGAGGAAATAGCTAATGGCAATGACGTATGAGTCCATCGTAGAGGCGGCGAGAGCGAAGTTCTTAAAGGCAGATGTTTCTGCGGTGCAGGGCGTGAGAGCGTTCCAGATTAATATTGAAGGCAAAGCAGTGAACGGTATCTTTTATATCGAAATTAAGGATGGCGAAGTACACGTAGAGCCTTATGAGTATTATGACAGAAATGCGATTCTGATCATGAACGGTACCAACTTCTTAAAGCTGATCAACGGCAAGCTGGATCCGGTGACTGCCTTCACTTCCGGCAAAATTAAGGTCGAGGGTGATACGAATGCGGCGCTGGAAATAATCAAGTATATCAGATAATTATAAATCACAAAGACTACCTTAGACAGGTAGTCTTTTTTTACAGTCGATGCGATGTGTGGCGATTCGGACGGCTCTGTATTTACTTTAAGACGGCAGTATGCTATAATATTGGCGGTGATTATGATGAAAAAAATAATTTGTATATTGATAACGGTAACCCTGCTGATGGGTGCTATGCCGTTGACGGCGGTTGCAGAGGAGCAGAAGGAAATAGCAGCCTTCGGGAACGTTGTTAGTGATACCTATTTAGCGCCGATCACGGTAGAGGACGGCGCAGCCTATCAGTCTGGCGCAGCGCTCGATACTGTCACTCAAGACGGCAGTCTGCTGCTCGATGTTGAAGCGGTAGCGCAAAACAGCGCACAGGCGGAGAACGGAGAAATCGTCCTGCCGACAGAGGAGGGCAATATCGTTCTGACGGCCGGCAGTGACGAGGCTACGGTCACGGCTGACGGCGAAGAGACGGTTGTCTCGCTGGAAACCGCTGTTACGGAGACAGAGGGTACGCTGTATGCGCCGCTCGATGATCTAGCGCAGCTTTGCTGTCTTGAGTCGTTTGAGGTCGATGGCCGTACTGTTTATGCCAAACCGTACCAAACAAAGCGATTACTGGTGCAGGGTGAGGTCGTTCCCGACTGCGGCGCTGTGGACAGTGAGAGCGCAGAGGGCGGCTATACGGTCCTGTCGTTTGCGACCGAGGCGGACACTGAGGCCGCGTACCGTCAGCTGTCGGCAGATCGCAGCGTGACCGAGGTCAGTTGTGAAAATATCTATACGGTATCAGACTATACAGCGAGCGATTTTTCGCTGAATGAAAATCTTTCCTGGGGTGCGGATTATATCGATTCTCCGCAGCTGGTAGAATATGTGGAGGAAAACGGTGTTTCCGGAACGGTGACCGTCGGCATTGTCGATACAGGTATCAATACAAAGCACAGCTTTTTAAAGGACAGGATCGTATCGGCCAGTGCGTCTTGTGTTGACGCCGAGCCGACAGTGGAGGACCAAAACGGTCACGGCTCACACGTTGCAGGAATCATTGCCGATAATACGCCGGAGAATGTGAAGATACTGGCTGCCAAGGGCTTGAACGGCAACGGACAGGGCACGGATGCAGATCTTGCAGCGGCCATTCGTTATGCTGCCGATCACGGCGCCGAGGTGATCAATATGAGCTTCGGCGGATTAAACCTGTTTGGCGGCAGTGTACTGAAAAACGCTGTACAGTATGCTTATGATAAGGGTGTGATCTTGGTGGCCGCAGCCGGCAACGAGGGCATGGACGCCGGCAATACCTATCCGGCCAGCTCCCCTTACTGTATCACTGTAGCGGCAACCGACGCTTTAGGCGAGCCGGCGTTTTTCTCTAATTACGGTAAGTCCGTTGACGTGGCAGCGCCCGGCGTCAACATCAACTCCGCCTTCAAAAAAGGCAGCAGTACAGACGTTTATCGGCGTGAAAGCGGTACGTCGATGGCCACGCCGTTTGTGGTGGCCGCTTGCGCTGATGCGCGGCTGTTGAACGGCAAGATGAGCTTTGCCAAAATGAAGCAGTACATTACCGGCAAGGTCACGCCTTACGGACAGAGCAAAAACTATTACGGCACCGGTATTATTTCATTAACCGACTACTGCGGCGTTACACGCAGCGATCCGGTCATTTTCAGCGAAAAATCCGGCTACTATACCGATACCTTGACGGTTTCTCTGCACAGTGACGACGCAGCTGCCAAAATATATTACACCACCGACGGCTCCGCGCCGTCTGAGGCGAACGGCAGCTTATATACAGCGCCGCTGACGCTGGCGGACGATACCGAGCTTAAGGCCGTAGCGTACAGTGACGGAAAATACAAATCCAAAACGACGAAGGCGGCTTATCATTTCAGTGAATATGATTTTGACTCAAATTATACCATCGACAGTAACGGTGTGATCACAGCGTATAAGGGCGAGCTGACGATTCTGACGGTACCGGACAAAATCAACGGCAAAACTGTTACCGGCATTGCCTCTAACGCCTTCAGAAGTCAACTGCTGATGTCCATTGTCCTGCCCGATACGGTCAAGGAAATAACGGCGGCAGCGTTTTATAATTGCGCTTCGCTGACAACGGTGATCGCTAAGGGCGTTACCAAGATCGGTAACAATGCCTTTAACGGCTGTAATCTGAAATATGCTACCTTCGGCGACGTGACAGCGATCGGTGATTATGCCTTCAGCGGCAACGAAAATCTCAGCGATGAAACCGTTGACCTGTCGCACGTTACGACGATCGGCAGCTATGCTTTTTATCAATGTGCACTGACGCAGCTGGACAGCGATACGCTGACATCAATCGGCGCTTATGCGTTTGCCGGTACAAACCTGGTATCGGTGAAGCTGAACAAGCTTAAAGCAGTCAGTGACGGTCTGTTTAAGGGCTGCAGCTCGTTAGAAAGTGTTTCGCTCACTGCGGCGGCAACGATCGGCAAATCCGCTTTTGAGGATTGCATGAAGCTGAATGTTGCGGTGCTGTCAGGCGTTAAAGCCATCGGTGACCGCGCCTTTTACGGTTGCTATCCGCTCAGTAGTATTGATACGTCCTCTGTCACCCTGCTCGGCAGCGAAGCGTTTGTCAATACGGCGATCAAATCACTGGCGCTGCCGCAGCTGCAGACAGTACCCAAATCAGCCTTTGCTTATATGGGCAAGCTGACATCGGTCACGCTGCCGACGCAAACAGTCATTCCCGAAAAATGCTTTTTTAACGCTACGGCGCTCACAGCGATACCGGCCTGCTTCGCGAATGCAACCCTTGTGAATGAAAGCGCTTTTGAAAACACCGGCCTTCAGTCGATCGATCTGAAAAAGGCTGTAACGGTGAAGAATAACGCCTTTAAAAACTGCAGTAAGGTGGCAAGCGTTGATCTGCCGGAATGCACCTTCTTCGGAGAAAATGCCAAGCTGGGCAGCGAGGCGCTCGCGGTCTTGCAGCTGCCTAAGGTATTGGAATTCGGTGCAGTGACTAATGCGGCCAAGCTGCATAACGTCGTGTTGCCGTCTGCCGTTTCGATCGGCGCCAATGCTTTTGCCGGCTGTACTTCGCTGTATGAAGTCAGCGCGCCGAATGTACAGTCGCTCGGCAGCGCCGCCTTTAAGGATTGCCGTTCCCTGACGGCTCTTTGCGTACACAATGCGCAAGGGACGCTCCCGTCAAATTGCTTTTACGGCTGCAGCGCATTAAAAGAGGTCTGGCTGCCGTGCATCACCGCTGTCGGCTACAATGCTTTTAAGGGTTGTACCGCATTGGAATATGTCGATCTGTCTGCGGTTACCAAGCTGGATACGGCAACGGTATTCGCTTCGGCCGGTTATTTAAAGCACCTGATCGCACCAAAGGTCAAAACGCCGGAGACGGCTCCCGTATTGGACAACAGTACGGTAACGCTGACGAACAAGCTCGGTGAAAGCGTCTCTGTGCTTTGCGGCGACGCACTGTTTGAGTCCGTAGCAAACGGTCAGTCGATTCAGCTGCCTGCCGGTGCTGCCGTGAGGGTACTGTATAACGGTACCTTTACTTCGATCAATGCCGGCGGTGCTGTTGTTCTTCAGCAGCCGACTACCTTTGATTTTACGGTGAACAGCAATACAACGATGACGTCAACCGGCGTGCAGCATTTGCGCGTGGCTAACATCAGCGGCGTGAGTGATACAGATTATACCGGTGCCCCGATCATACCGGCGGCTGTGCTGACGGCGAACGGTAAAACGCTGCAGCAAAACCGTGATTATCAGCTGATGGTGCTGAACAACCGGGAGGGCGGTACTGCTACGGCTGTCTTTACCGGTATCGGTAATTTCTCCGGCACGGTCACAAGGCGCTTCAAGATTAAACCGGTAAGCATTTATAAATGTAAAATTACGCCGGTGCCTGACCAGCTCTATACCGGCCAGCCGATCGAGCCGGCGGTAACGGTAACGTTGAACGGCCGTACGGTGACGGATTACACCGTCAGCTACAGTAATAATACACAGGTCGGTGAGGCAAAGATTACGCTGGTCAGCGGCGGCACCAGCCTGCTGGATACCACCGCTGTGACCTTTAAGATCAAAAAGACCGCAGATGATCCGAAGCCGGCACCGGCTAAAAACGGCTGGCTTAAGGAGAACGGCAAGTGGGTGTATTACCGCAATAACGTAAAGCAAAAGGGCTGGCAAAAGCTCAGCGGCAAATGGTATTACTTTAATACGGCCGGTGTCATGCAGACCGGTTGGCAGAAGATCAGTAATAAATGGTATTATTTCAACGCGTCCGGCGCTATGTTGACCGGCTGGCAAAAGCTGTCCGGTAGCTGGTATCTGTTTAACAGCAGCGGCGCGATGCTGACCGGTTGGCAAAAGTCCGGCGGCAAATGGTACTATTTTAATGCTTCCGGTGCGATGAAAACAGGCTGGCTGAAATCCGGCGGCAGTTGGTACTATCTTGAGTCAAGCGGCGCCATGGCGGTATCAAAATCCGTTAAGATCGGCGGAAAGACCTATCGGTTCAATAGCGCCGGCGTGTGTACGAATCCGTAAAATGGCGCATATTAATTTTTTTCAATGCCTGTCTCCGCTATGCGGCAGACAGGTGTTTTTGCATATTGACATATACCCCTATAGGGTATATAATAAGGATGTTCCAATAGAACAAGGCTTGAAACGGGAGTGAAAGCATGGATAACAAGAACGAAACTGTCAATCATAACAGTATGCCGTGTGAATGTTGTCACCGTACGAAAGAGCGCAGCGCAGAGGAGTATAAATGTCTTTTGAACCGCCTTTCACGTATTGAAGGACAGATCCGCGGTATTAAAGGAATGCTCGAGAACGATGCTTACTGCGTCGACATCATTACGCAGGTGGCTGCTGCTACCGCCGCGCTGAACGCGTTTAACAAAGTGCTGTTGTCTGAGCATATCAAGACCTGCGTCAAGGAGGATATCCTGGCAGGCCGCGATGAAACGGTAGAGGAACTGCTTAAAACATTGCAAAAGCTGATGAAATAGGAGACAGTATGGAACAATACAATGTGACGGGAATGAGCTGTGCGGCCTGCTCTGCCCGCGTGGAAAAGGCGGTCAGTGCAGTAGCCGGTGTCGATACCTGCGCCGTCAGCCTGCTGACGAATTCTATGGGCGTTGAGGGCACCGCGTCGTCGGATGAGATTATTCGAGCGGTGGAGGCAGCCGGCTACGGTGCTTCCCTGGCGACGACCGACGCGGGGAATAAATCGCCGGCAAAAGACGCTTTAAAGGATACTGAAACGCCAAAAATACGGCGCCGTCTGATTGCCTCGCTGTGCTTTCTTGCGCCGCTGATGTATCTTTCAATGGGACATCTTATGTGGGGCTTTCCGCTGCCGCCTTTTATGCAGGATAACCACGTGGCGATGGGCATTGCGCAAATGCTGCTGGCCGGTATTGTGATGGTCATTAACCAAAAATTTTTTATCAGCGGTATAAAAGGCGTGCTGCACCGTGCACCGAATATGGATACGTTGGTGGCGCTTGGTGCTGGTGCTTCCTTTATTTACAGTACCTGCCAGCTGTTTGCCATGACGGTTTATCAACTTCATGGCGATGCAGAAAAGGTAATGGCTTGTATGCACGAATTCTATTTTGAATCGGCCGCCATGATCTTAACGCTGATCACTGTCGGTAAGCTGCTCGAGGCTTATTCCAAGGGGAGAACCACCGATGCGCTGAAAGGCTTGATGAGTCTGGCGCCACAGACCGCTACAGTCGTCAGGGACGGTATGGAGACGGTGGTGCCAGTAGAGCAGGTGACGACAGGCGATATTTTTACAGTGAAGCCGGGAGAGAGTATTCCGGTCGACGGCGTGATCCTGGAGGGTGAGACCTCAGTGGACGAGGCGGTGCTGACCGGTGAAAGCGTTCCGGTGGATAAAACGGTCGGTGATAGCGTGTCGGCTGCGACGATGAACGCTTCCGGTTTTGTGAAATGCCGCGCTACACGCGTAGGACAGGATACAACGCTGTCCCAAATTATTAAAATGGTCAGTGAAGCGGCGGCTACGAAAGCGCCGATCGCTAAGATTGCGGATAAGGTTTCCGGCGTTTTTGTGCCGGTGGTGATGACGCTGGCGGCGGTGGCGTTCGCCGTATGGCTGGCGGTGGGCAGTGCGTTTGGATACGCGCTTGCGCGCGGCATCACCGTGCTGGTGATCAGCTGTCCGTGCGCACTGGGACTGGCTACGCCGGTTGCGATCATGGTCGGTAGCGGTATTGGCGCTAAGAACGGCATATTATTTAAAACCGCTGCGGCGTTAGAGGAAACCGGCCGTATTCAGATCGTGGCGCTGGATAAGACCGGCACGATTACACGCGGTACGCCGCAGGTGACCGATGTGCTGCCATTCGGCACAGAGGAGGCGCAGTTGATCGCGCTCGCCTGTGCGGTGGAGAAAAAAAGTGAACATCCGCTGGCTAAAGCGATTACTGCTTATGCGGCGGAGAAAGCGCATACTGTCTATCCTGAAAGTACAGATTTCCGCGCGCTTTCCGGTAATGGCGTCAGCGCTACCGTCGACGGGCAGGTGGTGCTGGGCGGCAGCCTTCGCTTTATTGCGTCTCAGCTTGCTGTGCCGGCGACCGTGCGCCAACAGGCGGAGGCGCTGGCAAACGAAGGTAAGACGCCGCTGCTGTTCGCGGCTGACGGAAAGCTGCTCGGTATGATCGCTGTGGCTGACACCGTCAAGGAGGAGAGCGCCGAGGCGGTCAGACAGCTGCAACAGATGGGAATTCAAGTCGTGATGTTGACCGGTGATAACCGCCGTACAGCAGAGGCTATTGACCGCCAGATCGGTGCTGATTTAGTGATTGCTGATGTGCTGCCTGACGGCAAGGAGGCAGTGATCCGCTCGCTGTCGAAGTACGGCAAGGTAGCGATGGTCGGTGACGGTATTAATGATGCGCCGGCGCTTACCAGAGCCGCGATCGGCATGGCGATTAACGCCGGTGCTGACGTGGCGGTGGATGCAGCGGATGTGGTACTGATGAACAGTACGCTGACGGACGTGCCGGCGGCGATCCGGTTGAGCCGTGCTACGCTACGCAACATTCACCAAAATCTGTTTTGGGCATTTATTTATAATATCATCGGTATTCCGCTGGCTGCCGGCTTGTGGATCCCGATCACCGGCTGGACGCTGAACCCCATGTTCGGCGCGGCTGCCATGAGTCTTTCCAGCTTTTGTGTGGTCACGAATGCCTTGCGTTTAAACCTGATGAGGCTGCACAGCACAAAACGGGATAAAAAAAGAAAGCCTGTGGCGATCGATTTGCAGGATTTCATAAATGATAAGGAGGAAGATGTTATGACAAAGACGATTAAAATTGAAGGTATGATGTGCCAGCACTGTGAGGCGGCTGTCAAGAAGGCGCTGGAGGCGATCGACGGTGTGGAAAGCGCTACCGCCAGCCACGAGCAGAAGGAAGCTGTGGTTACGCTCAGTGCCGACGTTGCGAATGAAGTGCTGAAAAAAGCCGTTGAGGATAAGGATTATGAGGTGCTCGGCATCGAATAAACCATGACGGAAAGCGCGGAGAGCAAACGAGCTTCGCGCTTTATTTTTTTGAAAATTTATTGTTTTGTGTGACATTTTCAGCTTTTTTGAACACTACTGTATGAAAGGGGGAAATGCTTTTGGCCGATAAGCGCAATAAAAAACAACAGGACAGCGACTTTATCGCTGCCTATCAAAGTGAATACCCCTTTATTCTGAAGCTGTGCGCGGCAAGACTGGGCGGTAATATGGATCTGGCCGAGGATTGTGCGCAGGATGCATTTTATATTTTGTATAAAAAGACGGTCAGCGGTGTTACGGTGGATAACCCGCGTGCTTTTTTGGCCAAAACAGCCAACCTGATCGTGCTTAACCGGCGCACCAAGCGTACAGCGGAGGCTGCCAGGCAAGCGGATTTAGAAGATATGGCCGACTCCCTTTCCGACGGCGCTCAGCTTTATGAAGGAACGGAAAATCGCGACCTTGCAGCGCGCTTATGCCAAGCACTCAGCGAAACGGACCGTCAATTGTTTCAGTGGCGCTATATGGACGAGCTTTCGGTGGCGGAGATTGCCGAACGAAGCGGCAGCAGTATCACCGCGGTGACGTCGCGGTTGTCACGGTTGCGTAAGCGCCTGCAGAATATTTATCAAAGAAATGAGGTGACGGAATGAGGTTCAGGTTAGAGGAGATCCTCTGTGAAGCGTCTTGGACACAGCGCATGACAGAGGAGCTGAATCAGGCAATGGAGACGGAGCTTGCCAAACCGGAGGATCAAATTGATTTTGACAGGTTGGAGGATATTGCCGACGCGCTGTTGTTATTAAGCCATTGCAGCGGCGAGCAGTTCGCGTTGACGCCGACAGATGTGGCCAGGTTCCGGCGCAAGTACCGCGTGTCTGCCTTCATGAAAGGCTTTAGCGGTGCGGCTGCCATGCTGGCGGTGGCGTTTCTGTGCTATGCGGTGTTGTCCTCCCGTACTGCGCCGCCGACCTTACCGGAGAATAGTACGGTGACAGCGGCGCCAACGACAGCTGCAACCGTCACGTCAACAACACAGGAAGCACCGGTCGCTGATACGAGCGAGTTGACTGCTGCCGAACCGACTACGGAACCGGCGACAACAAAAGCGGCTGCACCGACCACGGTAACGGAAGCGCCTGCAACCGCAGCCGGAACTGTCGGTGAGGCAATGACCGGTATGGCGGCGCCTGACCTTCCCGACGATGACCATGGCGTGCCGGACGATGACGTAGAATATTATTATGGAGGCGCCGGTGACCGTGACGCGCTTGGCCCCTACGGTGTTGATGACCGTCAGCCGGTACAGCTGCAGCTGAGCGGCAGTTATCAGAGGATCTACCGTGTTGGGGAAACGCTGAACACGGACGGGTTAACCATGACGGTGATCTACACCGATGGCAGCAGCGATACGCTTAGCGCTGACGAGTGTACGTTCACCGGATTTTCCTCAACGTCCGTCGGCGTGAAAACGGTGACAGCGCATTACGGTCGACTCTCAACAAGCTTTACAGTGGAGGTAATTGAATCATGAAAAAAGCTATTCAAAAATGGATGGCCGCTTTGTTGGCGGCAATGATATTACTGATTAGTTGTACGCCTGCCTTTGCCGCGAGCGGTCAATGGATATGCTCCGGCAGCCGCTGGTGGTACCGACACGCGGACGCGTCCTATACCGTCGACGGCTGGGAAAAAATCAATAACACTTGGTACCGGTTTGACAAGCAGGGCTGGATGCAGACCGGATGGGTCAAGGATAAAGGAAAATGGTATTATCTGAATCCTTCCGGTGTCATGCGTACCGGCTGGCTGAAATATAAGGGCCAGTGGTATTACCTCAACCCCAGTAACGGCAGAATGCTGACGGGACAGCAGGGAATAGAAGAATGGATAGATGATAAAACCCTATCAGTCAAGTATTATTATTTCGACAGTAACGGCGCCATGCGTACCGGTTTTCAGCGAATCAACGGCGGTTTGTATTTCTATAATAATGACGGCGAGATGCGTACTGGTTGGTATACTGCCCCAAACGGTAATTGCTACTTTTTTGACGATGCACGTGATAGCGAAAAAATGGGCAAGGCGTATGTCGGCTGGCACGGTCGCTATTATTTCAATAAGAACGGCGTGCAGCAGAAGGACACGGTGGTAGACGGGCGGTATATTGATGAGCACGGCGTTGTACGTGACGAACCGGGTATCACCTTGACGCGAGATATCCGCGGTGTTGCCGTTTGGTATGGCTGTACGGAAGTTCCGTCAGAAAAGAATTACCGTATTTCAATGCAGTATCGCAACCCGGAGGCGTATGCTTCGCTCAAAAGCTTCTTCCTGTCGTTGACGCCGACAGAGCAGACCGTGCCTTATGAGGATGAGCGCAGCTGCCAACACCCGATCTATGCCGTTACCGTATATTATGATGAAAACGTCAGCCGTGAACAGGAGGTCATTTACGTCTATCCTACCTACGGCGTGGCGCGCTGTGAGGGCGTGAACTATACGGTCGATATCGACGCTTTTGAAGCGCTTGTGAAGGAATGGGCTTGCTAAAGGAGGAAAAACGATGAAAAAGAATAGCAGTAGAATACTGGCTGCGGTTTTAGCCGTTATGCTGTTGTGGAGCAGCTGTACGCCGGCTTTTGCAGCAAGCGGTAAGTGGATACGTTCTGGTAGGCGCTGGTGGTACCGTCATGCGGATTATTCCTACACGGTTGACGGCTGGGAAAAAATTAAAGGCTGTTGGTATCGCTTTGATAAGCAGGGCTGGATGCAGACCGGATGGGTGAAGGATAACGGCAGCTGGTATTACCTGATCGAAAGCGGCTCTGTAGAGGGCGCTATGTTTGTCGGCTATTACTATGATGTTAAGACGGAACAAACCTATTATCTGAAACCTAACGGAAAAATGGCGACCGGTTGGGTAAAGGATACGTTCGGCACTTGGAAATATTTTGACGCCTCCGGCAGGATGGCGCGCAGTCAAATCGTGAACGGTAAGTATTATGTTGACGCCGACGGCGCGTGGATTAAGGACGTCGGGTTGACGCTTACCAAGCCGGTGCAGGAGGTCGTGCTCTGCTATTCGCGCTATCAGGATGGTGAGGAGGTACTGTACACAGTAAAAAGCACGGAAAATGCTGCGGAGCTGCAGTCCTTTACCGCATATTTTAACACGGTGAAGAACAGCGAGAAGAAGCTGAATTTAGAGGAAAGAGAGACAAAACAGGATCGCCTTTCTATCTATCTTATTTACAAAGACACGCACGAATACCTCTGTGTTTATCCCGATGGACGGCTGTACTGTAACGGTTATGATTATACAGTGGATTATGAAGCGTTGTTTGCGCTCTATAAGGCAGTGTAAGCATATAATAAATGCCGCGGACTCGATGTGTCCGCGGCTTTGTTTTTTACACTTATTCTATGATGGATACGCCTGTCATTTCCTCCGGCTGGGGCAGGTTCATGACCTTGAGCATCGTCGGTACGATGTCGCACAGTCTGCCGCCCTCGCGCAGCGTGACATCACCGCAATTAACGCAGATAAACGGTACTACGTTGGTGGTGTGCGCCGTGAACGGTGAGCCGTCCGGCTCCATCATAACGTCGGCATTACCGTGGTCAGCGGTGACGAACAGCGTGCCGCCGTTGTCCATGACCGCCTCATACAGAGAGCCAACGCAGGCGTCCACCGCCTCTACCGCCTTAACAGCTGCGTCGAATACGCCGGTATGACCGACCATATCGCAGTTGGCAAAGTTGATGATCACCACGTCGTATTTGCCGCTGCGCACGGCTTCGTTCAGCTTTTCGCTGACCTCGAAGGCGCTCATCTCCGGCTTCAGGTCGTAGGTCGCTACCTTAGGGGAGGGGATTAAAATTCTATCCTCGCCTTCGTTAACCGCTTCTACACCGCCGTTAAAGAAGAAGGTGACGTGCGCATATTTTTCCGTTTCGGCAATTCGCAGCTGGGTCATGCCGCGGTTAGCCAGATATTCACCGAAGGTGTTGGTGAGCACCTGCGGCTTAAAGGCAACGTCTACGTTCGGCATGGTGGCGTCGTACTGGGTCATGCATACGTAATTGACCGGAAAACGGTCACGCGCAAAGCCGGTGAAGCCGTCGTCTACGAAGGTACGGGTGATCTCTCGCGCTCTGTCGGGACGGAAGTTGAAGAATACCACGCTGTCGTTTGCACCGATTCTGCCCTCGTTTTCCAGCGTAACGGTCGGGAGAATAAACTCGTCCGTTAAATGCTTGCCGTCGCCGTCAACCGTTTCATAAGACGCTTCAATCGCGGCAACCGGATCCGTGTTGAAATTACCCTTGCCGAACACGAAGGCGTCATAAGCCTTCTTCACTCTGTCCCAGTTATTATCTCTGTCCATGGCATAGTATCTGCCGGTGACGGTAGCAACCTTGCCAACGCCGATCTCGTTCATTTTTGCAATGGCCTCGGCAACATAATCCTTGCCGCTGGTAGGCGGTACGTCACGGCCGTCCATAATGCAGTGCAGATATACCTTATCCTGTCCGAGACGCTTTGCCAGCTCTACGATCGCCCAAACGTGTGTGTTGTGTGAATGGACGCCGCCATCGCTCATTAAGCCCATCAGGTGCAGCGCCGTGCCGTTTTCAACTGATTGATTAATGGCCTTGCAAAGCGCTTCATTTTCAAAAAAGTCGCCGTCCTGAATGGATTTTGTAATTCTGGTCAGCTCTTGGTATACCACTCTGCCGGCGCCCATGTTCGTGTGGCCGACCTCGGAGTTGCCCATCTGACCGTCCGGCAGACCGACATCCAGTCCGGAAGCGCCGATGTAGGTGTAAGGATACTTTTCCATCAGCATATCCAGATTCGGCTTTTTGGCAGCTGCTACGGCATTACCGTACGCGCTCGGATTATGACCGCAGCCGTCCATAATGCAAAGTACATTTGTTTTTTTCATAGTGTATCTCCTGAAAATAAGGGCGGAAAACTCCGCCCCGTTTTAATATGATTTATCTGCTTGCTGCCTTTACGATGACGGAGAAGTCGTTTGCCTTGAGGGAAGCGCCGCCGATCAGACCGCCGTCAACGTTTTCCTTATCCAGCAGCTCTTCTGCGTTGGCTGCGTTCATGGAGCCGCCGTACTGTACAACAAATTTGTCAGCAGCTTCCTTGCTGTAAAGATCAGCAATCACCTGACGGATGTAGCCGTTAACTTCGTCAGCCTGGTCAGCCGTAGCGGTCTTACCGGTGCCGATGGCCCATACCGGCTCATAAGCGATGATAACCTTGTCAAGTTCTTCTTCCTTTACGCCAAGAAGGGCGATCTTCGTCTGCTTGCCGACGATTTCAAAGGTAACGCCCTGTTCTCTTTCTTCCAGTACCTCGCCAACGCAAAGGATAACGGTCAGACCGTTGTCCAGCGCAGCGCGTACTCTCTTATTCACCGTTTCGTCTGTCTCACCGAAATACTGACGTCTTTCGCTGTGGCCGATGATAACATAAGGAACGCCCATTGCCTTGAGCATCGGTGCGGATACCTCGCCGGTGAAGGCGCCCTTTTCTGCCCAGTGACAGTTCTCAGCACCGATTTTGATGTTGGAGCCCTCAGCGGCTGCCAGCGCTGCCTGCAGGTCAATAAACGGTGCGCAGATAACGACGTCGCAGTCTGCCTCCGCTACCAGCGGCTTCATTTCATTGATGAGCGCCGTCGTCTGCTCTGGTGTGTTGTTCATCTTCCAGTTGCCAGCGATAACGGCTTTTCTAAGTGCTTTGTTCATGATTTATACCTCCGATGATATGAAATAGGTTATTGCAGCTTGTTGCCGCAGCCTGCGCAGAATGTAGCGCCTGCCATATTCTCACGACCGCATTGCGGACAGTAACGAACGCCGGTAGCCGGCTGCTCAGGATACTGTGCCTGCGGTTGGGCAGGAGACTGCACTTGCGGTTGTGTAGGATATTGTCCCTGCGGCTGCTGCGGATATTGATTTTGCAGCTGTGGCTGTTGCGGCTGCGCTATGACCAGCGGCTTATCAAGCCTTACGGGCTGCGTAGTCGGTGCCAGCTGACTGACTAAGGTTTCGATACGGTTTTTCAGGGCTTTGTTCGGAATCGCTCCGACGAAGCCGTCCAGATCCAGCTCACCGACGTAAACACCCGGGAAGAGGGCGTATCTGGTAAATGCCTCAATGGTAACGGTTTGCTGATAGACGTGAATACGTATATACTGCGGCGCCGTCAGAATGCCGACGCCTTTCTTATACCATTGCTCGTTTTTATACTCCGCCGGCTGAAAGCCCTCTGCGGCGTAGAAGCCATCAACCACCGCGCTGATCTGCTGATCTGTATAACCGGAATTGAATTGTAATGTATATCTTGACATTGCTGAAGACTCAATTATTTATCCTGCAGCGCAGCGATACCCGGCAGCTCTTTGCCCTCCAGGAATTCCAGCGAAGCGCCGCCGCCGGTGGAAATGTGGCTCATCTTGTCAGCAAAGCCGAGCTTGGTAACGGCTGCCACGCTGTCGCCGCCGCCGATGATAGAGATAGCGCCGCTTTCTGCTACTGCATTGGCAACAGCTACCGTACCGGCTTCAAACTGCTTCCATTCAGATACGCCCATCGGACCGTTCCAAATCACAGTGCCTGCGCCCTTGATGGCATCCACAAACAGCTTCTGAGAAGCCGGACCGATGTCAAGACCCATCCAGCCGTCAGGAATCTCATCGGAATTCACAACCTGTGCTTCGGTGTTTTCGTCGTATTCCTTGCCGACCTTGTTGTCGACCGGAATCAGGAAGTTAACGCCCTTTTCCTTTGCTTGCGCCATCATTTCACCGGCCTTTTCAACCCAGTCAGCCTCCAGCAGAGAATCACCGATGGAGTGGCCGAGGTATTTCATAAAGGTATAGGCCATGCCGCCGCCGATAATGATGGTGTCGCACTTTTCGATCAGGTTAGTGATAACGCCGATCTTGTCAGATACCTTAGCGCCGCCGAGAATAGCGACCAGCGGTCTCTTCGGGTTAGCGAGCGCACCGCCCATGAATTCGATTTCCTTTTGAATCAGGTAACCGCATACTGCCGGCAGATAGGCTGCTACACCGGTGGTGGAGCAATGTGCTCTGTGCGCGGTACCGAAGGCGTCGTTCACAAAAATATCAGCAAGGGAAGCAAGCTCCTTGGAGAAGTTCTCTTCGTTTTTGGTTTCTTCCTTTCTGTATCTTACGTTTTCAAGCAGCATGACCTCGCCGTCCTGCAGGGCAGCTGCCATTGCCTTGGCGTTGTCACCGACGACCTCGGGATCCTCTGCCAGCTTGACCTCTGTGCCGAGGTATTCAGACAGCTTCTTTGCTACCGGTGCCAGACTGAATTCGGGCTTGTATTCTCCCTTCGGTCTGCCCAGGTGAGAGCAAAGAATAACCTTTGCGCCGTTTTCCATCAGGTATTTGATGGTAGGAAGAGCAGCAACGATTCTTTTGTCGTTGGTGATTTCGCCGTCTTTCAACGGAACATTGAAGTCGCAGCGAGCAAGAACTCTCTTGCCTTTGACGTCGATATCTTCAATTGTCTTCTTGTTTAAAGCGTCCATGAAAATGATCTCCTTTATTTTGTTTAAATTTTAACGATTACCATTATATATGATTCAAAATAAATATGCAACTATTTTTTTATTTTATAATATATTGCTGACAATAAAAAGCGCTGTAACCGCTGATTTCTCCAATAAAAAAACGGCTGATTATACAGCCGCTTGCGATGATATTAATCCATTGCGTCCGACACAGCGTCTCCCGCCTCGTCGATCGCTCCGCCAACACCGTCAGCCACATCGTCCACACCATGACCGATGTCGTCGCCAACCTCGTCGGCGCGGTCCTTTGCCTCTTCGCCTGCTTGTGACAGATCTTCACCGATCTGACCGGTGGTGGCATTGTTACGCGTTGTTGCAGCGGTAGTGCTGACGGTTGTGGAAGTGCTGTCCAGCGTGTTGCCGTCCATTCTGTCATTGCGGCAGGCGGCGAATACGGCTGCTGCCAGCAGAACAGTTAAAGTAATTACAATTAATCTTTTCATAAACAATTTCCTTTCAAAATTTTCTTTTAATAGTATGGTCATTTTTTTGCAGATTATGCTTCGTCCTGGCACACTATTTGACCATGGTGCCGTCGTCCGTATACAGCAGAAGCATAATATCCTCCTCCTGTCCGGTCTGTGCATTGATATATACCAGTGTGTCCTCGCCGGTATCGGTACTGGTGCAGTTTAGCTCCCAGCACTGTGCCTCTGTGCCGTTTTCCTTAGGGATCAGACACGCCTTGACAGCGTGAGCGTTCAGGTACGGCGACAGTCGGGCGAGCGCTTCGTCCTGAGATAGTGCGCTGCTGAACGCCGACCGATCCGTGTGATTGGTCAGATACGTGGTGGCGTCTATGCCAACGATCGCGCCGTTTTCCATCGACACGGATACCTTGATCAAATCGGGATAGCATATCATCTCGCCGTCGCGATAGGCGAAGTTGATGGTGCATACATTGTTGACGGTAGCGTAATAGGATTCGGTCATATTTTGGTAGCCGATACTGTCCAAAAAGCCCTCCGCCAGTGCCAGCGCGTTGGCTTCGCTGATGTTTTTTGCGTTGGCAACACCGGAATATAAAATATTTTTGATATAGCCTCCCTGCTTGGTAACAGAAACCGTATAGCGGCCGCTTTTGAAGGTGTAACAGGGGAGCAGTGATTGCTCGTCGGCCTCAAAGCTGAGCTTGCTTTGCGATACGTGCAGTGCCTTGGCGGCCAGCGCAAGGCATTCCTCCTTCGATTTGACCTCTGCCTCGTCCAAAAGCTGTGACTTTTTGTTCAGCACCTGGTCAGAAAACGGACCGTCATACAGCAGTGTCGGGAATGCTTCAAACGCCTTAGCACCGGTGGAAAAGGACGTATCCAGCGCGCCGGCAGACAGCGGAACGGTGTTCTTGACGCTGCCGTCGGTGATCCTAGCGCCGGCTGCCACCGTCTGAACCATTTCGTCCGCCTCGTCAGCGAACTGACGGGCATATTTCAACAGCCCTGCCAGGTTGCTGTGCTCCTGTTCGCTGATCATTTCACCACGCTCCAGCTTTGCGCCGATATACTGCGCATAGTCGCCTGCCTGCGATAAAAATTTATAGATGTTCCCTAGCTCCATTTGTGAGACCGGTAGTCGGCTGACTGCGTTTTTGGCAGTGGCGCACTGGGCGAACAGGTCGCGGCTGAGTGTTAGCAGCTCGCTGGGCGAATTGGAATACAACACCTTCGTCAGATCGGTGTTAACAGTGTCGAGGCTCTCGGATAATTCCGTGAGCGAGTGCTGATAGCTGACCTCCAGCTGCTGCTTGTAGGCGGTCATGCTGCGTGTGTTGATAACGGCAAAGGCTATCAGCACCGCTAATGCAAAAATCACATAAGAAATAATGCGAACGGTACGTCGTCTTGTCATCAGTTTTCCTCCTTTATGTTTTCATCCGTTATTATTTACACAAACTTGAAAAAAATACAGGAGTTTTATTTGCATATCCTGTAGCGCTGTGCTATAATATTATGAATTATAATATGGGGTAGTATACGTATGGGTGAATTTGAGAAAAAAAGAATAGTGGTCAAGGTCGGTACCTCTACGCTGACGCACGCCGCCACCGGTAAGTCTAACATCGCCAGGATCCATAAGCTGGTTTCTGTTCTGTCAGATCTGCATAATATGGGACATGAAGTGATTTTGGTATCCTCCGGCGCGATCGGTATTGGCTGGGGCAAGCTGGGACTGCGCGGTAAGCCTACCTTGGCGCGCGAACGGCAGGCGGCGGCTGCGGTCGGACAGGGAGAGCTGATGTTTATGTATGATCAGATGTTTTCAGAGTACGGCGTCGTCGTTTCGCAGCTGCTGTTTACCACCGACGCTTTGAAGCACGAGGACGGCAAGCAGCACCTGACCGATACGTTCAACCAGCTGATCGAATTCGGTGCTATTCCGATCGTGAATGAAAACGACAGCGTTTCTGTTGAAGAGCTGTTCAACGGCGATAACGACCGCCTTTCTGCTTACGTTGCGGCGCTTACCGAAGCAGATTTACTGATTATGCTGACGGATACGGACGGCCTCTATGATGCTAATCCGGCAAAAGATCCGGCGGCGCGTCTGATTGAAACGGTAGACGCCATTACGCCGGAAATTGAAGCGGCGGCCGGCGGCGCAGGCAAAAAGGGAACCGGCGGCTTTGTGACCAAGATTCAGGCGGCTAAAATTGCAACGGCAGCCGGTATCCCCGTGGTCATTATGAACGGGCAGAAACCAACGAATATTTACCGCGTGATCGACGGTGAGAATATCGGCACTAAATTTTTGGCAACGGAGTGAGTAAAATGTCTGTAACAACCTTAGGCCGTAAGGCAAAAAATACACAAACCTTTTTGTCTCGCGTAACGACGGAGGACAAAAATAAAGCGCTTTTAGCGATTGCGGATGCGCTGGAGGCGCATCAAGCGGAGATCATTGCGGCGAATCAGAAGGACCTTGAAAACGGTGCTGCTGCCGGCCTGAATAAAGGCCTGCTCGACAGACTGCTGCTCTCCGACGCACGTATCGCCGGCATTGCCGAGGGCGTGCGTCAGGTGGCAGCGTTGCCGGATGCTTGCGGAAAAACGGTGTATGAGCACCGTAAGACGAACGGCTTATATATCAAAAAAATCACCGTGCCGCTCGGCGTGATCGGTATCATTTATGAGGCACGTCCGAATGTAACGGCTGACGCGGCGGCGCTCTGCTTAAAGAGCGGTAACGCGGTGATCCTGCGCGGCGGCAAGGAAGCGATCCATTCCAATTTGGCGATCTGCAATATCATGCGCAGCGCTGTGGCTTCCGTAGGCTTTCCGGAGGATGTGATCCAGCTGGTGGAGGATACGTCAAGAGCCTCTGCAAACGAGCTCATGACGATGACAGAATATCTGGACTGCCTGATTCCGCGCGGCGGCAAGGGACTGATTCAGTCCGTGGTGCAAAACGCTACCGTGCCGGTGATTGAAACCGGCTCTGGCAACTGCCATATCTATGTGGATGAAACCGCAGATATCGCCATGGCAGCAGACATTATATATAATGCAAAAACCCAGCGGATCAGCGTGTGTAATGCGTGCGAAAGCTTGGTGATTCATAGCGGTATTATCCGTCAGGCTTTACCGGCGTTCAAAGCGCGTTTGGATGAAAAAGCAGTGGAAATACGCGGCGACGTACGCGCGCAAGCAGCTTGTGAGGGTATTCTGCCGGCTACGGAAGACGATTTTTATACCGAATACCTTGACTATATTATCAGCGTAAAAACCGTGGACAGTGTGGACGAGGCGATCGCACATATTAATGAGCATTCCACGCATCACAGCGAGTCGATCATTACGCAGCAGCAGGCGAATGCGGAGCTGTTTATGCAGTGCATTGATTCCTCCTCGGTCTATGTCAACGCCTCAACGCGCTTTACCGACGGCGGCGAATTCGGCCTTGGCGCAGAGATCGGTATCTCTACGCAAAAGCTGCACGCCAGAGGACCGATGGGGCTGGAGGGCCTCACCTCAACAAAATATTTGATTTACGGAAACGGACAGGTCAGAGAATGAACGAAAAAGATTTAAAGCCCCGTACCGGAGACGGGGACAGAAAAAAACGGAAAAGAAAAAAACAACGCAAGACCGGCGCAAAGCGGCTGCTGATCGTGCTGGGTACACTGATTATCTTGGCGGCGGCGCTGCTGATTTCTGCTAAAATTGCTTGGCCCGATGTGGATCTGCTGTTCTTTTTGCCTGAAACGGCACATCAGCTGGTACACGAGGAGCTGTTGAGCAATACGACGACCACTACAACGGAGCCGGTGATCGAAACAACGACGCTGCCGACTACGACGAAGCCGGCAGGCCATTATGCGCCGATTGAGGAATTTGCCTTTGAACAAAGCAAAAAGGGCAATCTGATGGGCAACCTGCTGCAGGGCGGCAAGGCGTGGCATGATAACGATTATATCTACCATATCGTAGACTGTGACGGCATCTATCGCTTTTATCCCGGATCAGAAACCTTTTACCGTCTCTACGCGTCTCCGGATTATTTGGCAAACCTGAATGTCGGTGAGGAGTACTTGTATTTTACTAACCAAACGGATAAAAAGCTGTATTCCGTCAAAAAGAAGGATGGCAAGGAGCTGACGCCGTTGGCGGATAACGTGAAAACGGCTTACCTATACGACGGCATTATCTATTATATAACCTATTCCAATTTGGTATGCCGGCTGGATACGGCTGACGGTTCTTCCGTTACCCTTTACAGCTCCTCGAGCGATGAGGTGAGACTGGTCGGTATTTCGCTGACGCGCGTCTATTTCACCGCGACGGATTCCTTTGGCACCTGCCGTTTTTGGACGGTGGACAACGAGGGAGAGGAAAAGCCCGTGATGTTCCGAGAGGTCGCGAACCAAAAGGAGCTGGTGGCGCCGGTGCTGGAGGACGGCTTCCTCTATTACTATACGCCTAACGGGGACGGCAGCTTTGACCTGCAACGTCAGAAATTCGGCAGCGAAAATACCGTGACCCTGGTGGAAGGCGCGGCGGTTGCTAGCTACGCGATCGTTGATTTGAACAGTCTGTTTTATGCACATCGGGACGGCGATACCTTCATCGCCAAGGAATTAAATATGAACACCGGTGAGAAGGTCGTCCGGCTGAAGGCCAACCAAGTAACGGATGATAATGAGCTGATGTACCAGCATGGCGGCAGCTATGATTTTATTATCGGCTACCGTAATCCGAAATCGTGGATTTATTACGGCTCCTGCTCACAGACAAGTTCTAATTTGATTATGTACTTTTCTGATGGCAAGTGGGCATATTAATGAAAAAGAAAGTAAGCAACACAGAGGTTTCATGAATGGATAAATATAAAAAACTGGCGGCGAATACGCTACTGTTTACCGTTGCCACCTTTTCGTCAAAGCTGCTCAGCATTGTCTTAACACCGATCATTACCTATATTATGCCAACAGGCGATTACGGTGATGCAGACCTTGTTAAGAATACTGCGAATATTTTGATCCCGATCGTTTTTGTCCAGATCTCCAGCGGCGTATTGCGTTTTGCGCTGGATAATGAATCCGATAAGCGTGACGTCTTTTCTGTCGGTATTCAGACGATGATGATGGGTTATGCCGTATTCCTTTTGTTTTGGTATCCGATCAGCTTGATCGAGTTTAACGGCTTCCATCTCGGAGACTACATTATATTAATCTACGTGTTTGTGCTGACCTCCGGCGGCAGACATGTCTGCCAGCATTTTGTCAGAGGCAGCGGCAAGGTGAAAATATTTGCGATCGACGGGGTGCTGGCAACGGCGCTGACGCTGCTGTTTAACGTGCTGTTTTTGGCGGTATTTAAATGGGGCGTTTACGGTTATGTGCTCGCCGTGATCGCTGCCGATCTCTGCTCAATTGTGTTCTTCTTTGTCACCAATAAGCTGTGGCGCTTTGTTAAGCTGAAGGGGATCAATAAGACTACCAGACGGGATATGCTGCGGTTTTCTATCCCTTTGATTCCTACACAGATTTTGTGGTGGGTGATCAATATGTCTGACCGCTATATGATCAGAGGCTTTATTGATGACAGCTTGACCGGCGTGTATACGCTGTCTTATCAGATCCCGAATTTTGTTGCCATGTTTGCAACGATCTTTATGGATGCTTGGCAGCTCTCCGCTGTCGATGAATATGATAATGCAGAAACCTCTGCTTTCTTTACGAAGATTTTCAGGATTTTCTCCGGCGGCATCTTTGTGATTGCTTCGGCGCTGGTCCTGTTTGCGCAGCCGTTTACGTTTATTCTCGGTCGCGGCGAGGGCTATTTTGATGCCTGGCATTATTCAACGATTCTGATCATGGCGACGACGATTTCCTGCTTTGTTAACTTCCTCGGCTCTATCTATATGGCGGAGAAAAAGAGCGTGATGTCAATGGTCACGGCGCTGGCCGGTGCCGCCACCAACGTGGTGCTGAACCTGCTGATGATTCCGAAAATCGGCGCTTACGGCGCAGCGATCGCCACGGTTGCCGCTTTTGCCGTTGTCTTTATTTCCCGTGCGGTTAATACAAGAAAATATGTAAAGGTCGATTTTAAACCGCCGCTGATGGTGCTCGAGTTCCTGCTGCTGATAGTGCAGTGCGTTATCATGCTGAAGCTGGAAAAGGGAACCGTTATGTATATCGTTGAGGCAGGGCTGTTCCTGTTGATGCTGGCGCTGAATTTCAAGCCGATCAAGGAGCTGCTGACACTGCTGCTCGGCAAGTTTTTGAAACGAAATAGATCGTAGAATATATTAATAGTTGCAAAATCGAATATTTTAGTGTATAATAACCAAAAATATTTTAAATAATGAAAATTATGAATAAATTTTTGGAGGTTTTATATGAAAACTTCGCTGACAACAGCACAAGCAAAAAAATTGATTACCGATAAGCTTTCTCACTTCTTCGGCGTCAGCCCGGACGTGGCGACAGAGGAGCAGTTCTATAAAGCGGTTGCGATGATCGTGCGCGACAGAATGTCCGCCATGAACAGCGACTTCAGAACGGTGGCAGAAGGTCAGGACTCCAAAGAAATCTACTACCTTTGTATGGAATTCCTGATGGGCCGCTCGCTGAAAAACAATTTGTACAATCTCGGCCTGACAACGGTGTTTGAAGAAGCGCTGGCTGCCATGGATATTAAGCTTGATCGTCTGTATGAGCAGGAACCGGACGCCGGCCTCGGCAACGGCGGTCTCGGCAGATTGGCGGCGTGTTATCTTGACGGCTTAGCGACTAACGGTTTCCAGTCCATGGGCTATTCTATCCGCTATGAGGCCGGTATTTTCAAGCAAAAGCTGGTGGACGGCTGGCAGACGGAGCTGCCTGACTTCTGGCTTCCCGGCGGCGATGTGTGGCTGGTTCCGCGTGAGGAGCGTGCCTGCGAGGTCCGCTTTGAGGGCTGGATCGAGGATAGCTGGGACGGTGAATATCATCATGTCAATCACCGCGACGCCAACGCGGTGATCGCGATTCCGTATGATATGTATGTTTCCGGCAAAGGCAAGGGCGTGTCGCGTCTGCGCCTGTGGGCTTCCAAAAAGCCGGAGCTGGATATGGCGCTGTTTAACCAGGGCGCCTATATTAAAGCGATGGAACAGTCTGCTATGGCAGAGGCCATTTCCAAGATCCTGTATCCTGCCGATAATTCACCGGAAGGCAAGTCTTTACGTCTGCGCCAGCAATATTTCTTAGTCTCTGCTTCGATTCAGGACATTATCCAGCGCCATCTTACAAAATACGGCACACTGGATAACCTGCCTGAAAAGATTGCTATTCATATTAACGATACACATCCGACCATGGCGATTCCTGAGCTGATGCGGATCATGCTGGATGAATGCGGCTACGGTTGGGATGACGCGTGGAGCATTGTTACGCAAACCATTGCCTATACGAACCATACGGTTATGAAGGAAGCGCTGGAGTGCTGGAGCGAGGAACTGTATTCCCGTTTGCTGCCGCGTATTTATCAGATCACGAAAGAGATTGATAACCGCTTTAGAGCGTATGTGTGGTCGATGACGCACGATGCTGATAAAGTGGAGCGTATGGCGATCGTGTCCGGCGGCGTGGTACGCATGGCGAACCTTTGTGTAGCCGGCTCCCACAGTGTGAACGGCGTTTCGGCGTTGCATAGTGAAATCCTTAAGGATACGGTTTTCAGCGATTTCTATTCTCTGACGCCGGAAAAATTCACGAATGTGACAAACGGTATTGCCTTCCGCCGGTGGATCTGTCAGGCAAATCCGGCGTTGACGGCTTATATCACCGAGCTGATCGGTGACAGCTTTATCACCAAGTCAGATGAGCTGTTGAAGCTGCGCGCTTATGCCGACGACGAGCAGGTGCTGACAAGGCTTGCTGCAATCAAGCATGATAACAAGGTGCGCTTTGCACAATATCTGAAAAAGAAAACCGGTGTAGCGCTTGATCCGGATTCCATCTTTGATGTACAGGTCAAGCGTCTGCATGAATACAAGCGCCAGCAGTTAAATATCCTGAATATTATTACGGAATATCTGCTGCTTAAGGCCGATCCGAATGCCGATTATTATCCGAAAACCTATATTTTTGCTTCAAAGGCAGCGCCCGGCTACTTCATGGCGAAAAAGCTGATCGAGCTGATCGACGCACTTTCCAAGGTCATTAATAATGACCCCGACGTTAACGGCAGGCTCAAGGTAGTATTCGTAGAGGATTATAATGTCTCGTTGGCTGAGCTGCTGATGCCGGCTGCGGATATTTCCGAACAGATCTCGCTGGCCGGTACAGAGGCCTCCGGCACCGGTAATATGAAGCTGATGCTCAACGGCGCCGTAACGCTCGGTACAATGGACGGCGCGAATGTAGAGATTTACGACGCTGTCGGTGAGGAGAATATCGTGATTTTCGGTATGCGTACGCCGGAGGTTACCGAGCTGCAGCGTAAGGGCTATCACCCGCAGGAGTACCTTTATAATAACCGTGAGCTGAACGACGCAGTGGAATTCATTCGCCGCGGCGTAAACGGTAAGCGCTTTGATGAGGTAGTGTCCTCGCTGACGAATGTTGACCCGTATATGGCGTTAGCTGATTTTGCCGACTATCATCAGGCGCAGCAGCGTATTTCTAAGGCTTATGCCGACAGGCTTGCCTTCACCAAGATGAGCCTGATGAATATCAGCGGTGCCGGTGTGTTCAGCGCAGACCGTTCCATTATGGACTACGCGAACAATATTTGGCACACCAAGCCGGTTAACTTTGAAAAAGCACGCAATGAAAAAGTAAAAAGAAACACAAAGAAATAAAGTAAAATAACGGGCGGTTCCTGATCGCCCGTTTGCCTTCTGTGAACATAATGACCGTATTCAATGCCCGTAAAACGGAATATAAGGACAAGATCCGCGCCATCGCCACGGATGAGGCAGTGCGGCTGCGGATCGTTGTACCGCGCAATATCAGCTGCTCCGCCGCTACTCTTTGTATCACCAAAGAGGGGGAGGAGACGGCCTGTTATGCTATGTTTTGGGCCGGTATGTGCGGAGAGGAGCACGAATACTGGGAGCTGCATTTTTCCGCTACTACCGCCGGCCTGTACTGGTATCATTTTGAGCTGGAAACACCGTGGGGAAAAAGCTTTGTGAAAAATACCGGCAGCGGTATCGGTGACTTCGCTTACGACGGTGCCGAGTTCCAGCAGACGGTGTATGATAAGGCGTTTACAACGCCCAATTGGCTGAAGGGCGGCTTGATTTACCAGATCTTTCCCGACCGCTTTTATAATAGCGGCACCGAAAAAACCGGCGTTCGCCCAACGCGCGTCATGCGCCCTTGGGGCGCGGAGCCGTATTGGTACGAGGAGCAGATGGGCGGCATCTGGAATAACGACTATTTCGGCGGCGACCTGAAGGGCATAGAGGAAAAGCTGTCGTACCTTGCCTCGCTTGGCGTGACCTGTCTGTATCTGAATCCGATTTTTGAAGCGAATTCCAATCATCGCTACGATACGGCCGATTATGAAAAAGTTGACCCGCTGTTGGGAACGGAGGAGGACCTGCGTTCGCTGTGCGCCAAGGCCCGTGAGCACGGCGTTTCTGTGTTGCTGGATGGCGTGTTCAGTCATACCGGCTGTGACAGCAAATATTTTAATATGTACGGTAATTATAAGGCTGTCGGCGCTTATAACAGCCCTGATAGTCCGTATTACAGTTGGTATAAATTTGAAGAATATCCTGATAAATATAAGTCGTGGTGGGGCATTAAGCTACTGCCGGAGTTGATAGAAGAAAACGAAGATTACAGAACGTATATCTGTGGCGAAAACGGTATTGTGCGCCGATGGCTGCGCTGCGGTGCGCGCGGCTGGCGGCTGGATGTGGCCGACGAGCTGCCCGATGTTTTTTTGGACGATTTGCGCAGGGCTGTCAAGACGGAGAAACCGGACGCACTAATCCTTGGTGAGGTTTGGGAAAACGCCAGTACGAAGTTTTCTTATGGCGCACGTCGGCGGTATCTGCTGGGTGAACAGTTGGATTCCGTGATGAATTATCCGTTTGCTGACGCGGTGCTGAACTTTGTGAAATTCCATCATGCAGAGGGCTTTTTTGACGCGATACTGTCAGTGACAGAGACGTATCCGCCACAGGTGACGAATGTGCTGATGAACCATATCGGCACGCATGATACTGAGCGTGCAATCACACGTCTTGCCGGTGAAGATCCTGAAGGACATGGCCGCGCCTGGCAGCATGAACGCAATACGCTCAGCGACCGTGACTATCGCAGAGGCGTGAGGCTGCTGCGCTTGGCGTCATTGCTGCAATATACGCTCCCCGGCGTACCGTCGCTTTATTATGGCGATGAGCGCGGTATGCAGGGAATGAAGGATCCGTTCAACCGTGCTTGTATGGATTGGACGAATCCTGATGAGGAGCTGCTGCACTGGTATAAGCGCCTTGGCGAGATCCGTAAAGGTTGTCCGGCTTTTAAGGACGGCGAACTGATTCCGCTGTATGCACAAAACGGTACGGTCGTTTACACGCGCACGGCAGCACATAGCGAGGTGCTGGTGGCGGTGAATGCCGGCGACGAGGTGACAGATATCAGCCTTCCTGACGCGTGGAATGCCTGCTATACGCTGCTGGGTGAAGCGCCGGTCTACGGCACGCTCCGTCTTGAGCCGCTGACCTACGCCTTACTGACAAGAGAACGATAAAAGATAACAGCTGCACGCCGATGGCGGGCAGCTGTTTTTAGGCTCAGTTTCTCTATGTCTTAATGTCAAATCAGATGTATAACATAAAATGCCTTTTTAAATACATGACATTGTTGATGTTTAAATTGTATTCTTCAGCAAACGAGAGTAAGATGTTATTGTATTCTTTCACATTGTTAGAGTAGATGATCTTTCTGCCTAAATCTTTGCCGTATTTCTCAATGAATAAATCGAACAAACCAAGATAAAATATTGTCCTGCTGGAAGCATCAATAGAATAAATGCTTCTGACCTCTTTTGCCAGCTTAGCGTTTAGCTTCCTGCCAAGATATTTTTCGTCATATTTGGAGGAATTACGATATTTGTCAGCATTTTTCGGTCGGACAATAAATTTAAAATAACTGTTATGCCAAGAAACATAGGCATATTCTCTGTTTTCGTTGTTGAATACAGATGTTCTTCTGTGAATTCTGTTCAGCAACTGAATAGTTCTTTCTGATAAATGAAGCGTTCTGCTATAAATCCTAACCTCTTTTGTGCTGAAATTAATCATGTCTTGTTTTAAATTTACAATATCTTCAGCGCTTCTGAAGCCTTCATAGTACAACCTCATCATACACTCAAGATATTCTGCATTTTCTTGCGAATACTGATGATAAAGCTTGGTAATCACTGCTTCGAACTGCTGCCACGAAAGCTTAGTATTGATGTCTGCAAGTTTTTCAATGACATTAGTCGACTTCAGTTCCGTACTGCGCCACGGATTCTGTCTTGAAACCGGATTGTATTGATCGATGTAATAATCAAAGATGCTTCTCATATAGGTGGAAACAGTGGAATATGTTGAGATCTTCAGCGCAAAATTGTTATCGCCTCGTCGAGAATAGAAACGCAACAAAAGCTCAAATAGCTCATCAGTATTCATGTCGACTAATTGCTTGCCGATTTCACGTTCATATTGATAAAGCTCCGGCCTTGCAATCATGCCCATAATCCTTTTTCTTGTGTTTTCATCATACCTGCTAAAGAATTCCTCCAACAGTTGCGCTGTATTGATAATAGCCATAATAGGAATCTCCTGAGTTTTATAGTTGCCGATAATATTAATGATATTTTTGTGTTTCTTGATTAATGAATTCATTCAGCTGCACGCCCTCGGCGTGCAGCTGTTCTTTAACAGTAGTTTTTATAGCGTGATGTGTCTGTGATAGCAGCAAGCACTTGCTGCTTGTCCATACAACGGTGCAGCTCGTCCGCCTTGCTTTCCTGCGTTGCCTCTGCTCCTAGCGGCGTGCGCTGCAGTACTGCGTGAAGCAAAAATACCGTGACTGCCGCTATCAGGTAAGCAAGCAGGACGCCGATCACGCCTGCAGTGATACTGAACTTTACCTTCCCGACGATAAAGAAGATCACCGCCAGCGGTGTACCGCCTAAAATATCCAAAACAGCGGTGAGCTTCGCGCCGCTTTTTGGCTTCTTTTGTGCCTTTTGAAAGCTTTTGTGATGCTGTACGCGGTGCACGAATGCTTCCTCATCGGCAACGGCAGCGCTAAGCAGTGTAACGGCCGCGTCGCTTGACACCGCATTGACATAAGTATAGAACTCCATGCCGGACAGTTGGATGACCTGCAGTGCTACTGTCGCTGTCTGATCGGCAGCGACAAAGCGATATTGCACCGCTGTAATAAAATCATATCCGGTGATAGTACCGCCGAATTCCCGATAGCTGCTCGACATGGCTGGCGTCAGTGTGCATACCGGCTCCGGCTCGCTGCTGTGCAGGTTGATCTGCTGTTGCGGCGGCAAGGAGCTTTCGCCGTCATTTGTTCTCATCAGAACCGTCTGCTGTGAGCGATTGATAAAGGTGATCGTCATTGGCATTACCTTTCCTCAGACTATGCAAAATAATAGACTCTTGTTTCGTAAGGACGTGTCTTAAAGCCGTTGTTTTGCACGGTTACGTGTGGATAGTTGCAAAGGATCGGCTCTCCTTGTTCAAGTACAAAGCCTTTTGGCGCTTCAAAGGCGATATTCTCCGCCGTGAAGGAACAGATCACCAGCAGTCGCTTGCCCTCGTAGTTTCGCTCATAAACGTAGAGCTTGTCAGAGGCAGCGTAATGCTCTTTATAATCGCCGTAGATTGCGACCTTATTCTCTTTTTTAAATTTAATCAGGGCTTTATAGTGGTTCAGCAGGGAATTCGGGTCTGCCGCCTCCTTGGCTGCATTGATTTCCGGATAATTCGGATTGACCGGAAACCACGGTGTGCCCGTCGTAAAGCCGGCGTTGGCGCTGCCGTCCCACTGCACGGGCGTCCTGGCATTGTCGCGCGTGGAGTTGACCGCGTTTTCCCATGCCTTTTTCTTTGGCATTCCTACCTTTTCTGTGAACACCTTGTAATTGTTCTTGACGAATACATCGGCGTATTCGTCGATACTGTTCAGACGAATATTGAGCATACCGATCTCCTGTCCCTGATAGATGAACGGCGTACCCTGCTGGAGCATATACATATTGGCCAGCATCTTACCGGACTCGGTTCTGTATTGCTCACTGCCGTAGCGGGAGATGATCCGCGGATGGTCGTGATTTTCAATATAAAGCGTGTTCCAGGCCTTGCCGTTCAGCTTATACTGCCAAGCAGAAAAGGCACGCTTCATCTGTCTCAGATTGAAGGGCTTTTGCAAAAAGTCGATCAACAGTGCGTCCGCCGCAATATGCTGGAAGTGGAACATCAGATCCAGCTCCTTGTGGCTTTCGTCGATATATTGCAGCGCCTTGCCCGGCGTCATCATCGGTGCTTCTCCGACGGTAAAGCAATCGTATTCATCCGTGACCTCACGGTATTCCTGCAGATATTGATGAATGTTCGGTCCGTCCATGTAATGCTCAATGCCTGCCGCGGTTGGAATCGGTGCGCCCATCGGTAAGCCTTTGCGCTTTGAGATAAAGGTGATAACGTCCTCACGGAAACCGTCCACACCGAGCTCCAGCCAAAAGCGCATGATGTCCTTGACCTCCTCACGCACCCTTGGGTTGTCGTGGTTAAGATCGGGCTGCTTGGCGGCAAAGACGTGCAGATACCATTCGTCAAGCACCTTGTCGTATTCCCACGCTTTTCCCTCAAAACAGGAAAGCCAGTTGTTTGGCGGACGTTTGCCGCGCCCCTTACGCCAAAAATAATAATCGTGGTACGGTGAGTGCTTGTCGTGCGATTTGATAAACCACTCGTGCTCGTCCGAGGTGTGGTTCACGACCAGATCCATAATGACCTTGATGCCTCTGGCGTGCGCCTCGTCCAGTACCTTCTTGAACAGATCGAGATCACCGTATTCCGGATGAATATGGCGATAATCGGCTATATCGTAACCAAAATCGGCATTTGGTGAAGGATAAAGCGGGGAGAACCAAATACAGTTAATGCCCAGCTCCTGCAGGTAGTCAAGCTTAGAGAGTACGCCCTCCAGGTCACCGATCCCGTCTCCGTTACCGTCGCAGAAGGAGCGCGGCCAGATCTGATAAACGACCAGCTCCTTATACCAGCTATTGTCATACTTTCCCATAATTAGTTCCTTTCTGATAGCGGCTATCTAATTTTAATGATTTCGTTAAAGACAGCGGTCATCTTTTTGCTGATATTCAGATCTAAATGGAGCGATCCGAAAAACCAGTGATTGTATTCCACACCGTTCATCAGTTCCTGCAGATAGGTGTTCAGCGGCGTCAGGTGCATCTCATGATTCGTGTGCAGACGGATGAAATCCTTGGCGATCGCCGGTGCTTCATAAGTCAGGATATAATCCACCTGATAGTCGGCGTCCTTCAGGTTTTGCGCGCCGGAAAGCAGCTCCTTGGCGCTGGGCATTTCATCCTTCCACCAGGTCTGTCCCTCCACGCGCATTTCAGCGTCCTCGCTTTCGCCGCCGCCCATCACAAAATAGGTCTTGCGCTCAAACGTATAGATTTCGCCGCGCATCAGGTGATAGATATTCGACGCGATTTTTTGCGCATTGCCTCCCTTGTATCGATAGGGCGGATAGTTCTTCAGCAGGTCAAAGTTTTCGTGCGCGCCGTCTACAAAGCAGATCGTGTATCGTTTCTTTTTGAGCACCTCAAGCGCCTTTTTTTCCTTATCACTTTGATCCCATATAAAGCCGAAGTCGCCGCATACGATCAGGATGTCGTCCTCTGTGAGCTTTTTTAGTTTAGGATTCTTAAAAAATGAAATGTCGCCGTGGGTGTCACCGGTTATGTATACCATAAAAATATCCTCGTAAAACTTTATTTTCTCTGCGGATAAGCGATTGATTTATCGCTGCGTCTATGCTAATATTATAATATAACGCAACGAAAGGTGTCAAGAGAATGAAAAAAGGTTGTGCGCTGTTTTTAGCGTTGATGATATTTGTTTTGTCGTTAGCGGCAGCGCCGTTCGGCGCGATGGCGACCGACGTCAATAACGACGAGGGTATGTACGAGGTGACGGAGCAGGTCTATGCCGACGCCTATATGCTCGTTAATCTGGACGATGACAGCTATCCTGTGATCGCGCAGAAAAACAAGGATAAAAAGAAATATCCTGCCTCTCTTACAAAAATTGCTACCACGATGGTGGTGCTCAATAATGTGGACGATCTGCAGGCAAAGACGACGGTTTCTAAGGCGGCCATCGATGTGCTGACCGGTACCGGCGCACAGGTCGCAGGATTGAAGCCCGGCGATGAATTGACGATCGAGCAGCTGCTGTATCTGACAATGGTCTATTCTGCGTGCGACGCCTGTACCGTGCTGGCGGAATATGTGAGCGGCACGATCCCCGAATTTGTTAAGCTGATGAATAATTGGGCGCTGTCACTTGGCTGTGAAAACACGAACTTTGTGAACTGCGACGGCCTGCATGATGAAAATCATTATACAACAGCAGCCGATTTAGAGTTGATGACGCTGGAGGCGCTGAAAAACGAAACCTTTACGAAGATCGCTACCACTCAAAAATATACCTATAACGATCAGACCTTTATCCATACAAACTTCATGACGGATAAATACCATATCACCTATTACTACGAGTATGCCGAGGGCATTAAAACCGGTTCCACGACGGAGGCCGGCTACTGTGTGATTACGAAGGCTTCAAAGAACGGTTACAACTACTTGGCGATCGTACTTGATTCACCAAAGCAAAAGCTGGACGGGATCGAAACCAAGTGTTCGTTTATTGACGGCAAAACATTGTTTGAATGGGCGTTTGACTCGCTGAAATATTCGATGGTGCTGCGCCAAAACGATGTGGTCGAGGAAATACCGGTGCTCAACGGCAAGGATGCTGACACGGTACAGCTGGTGGCGGAAAAGGACGTCAATACGCTGGTGCCGGTTTCGCTCGACGCCTCTGCCGTTATCATCAAGCCAGTGGATATGCCCGAGAGTCTGGAGGCTCCCGTAACAAAGGGCGAAAAAATATGTACCGCCGAGATTATCTACGGCGGTAAAACGATCGCTACCGTCAATTTAGTGGCGGCGCAGGATATTGAATTGTCTACCTTCCTACGTGTCTGGAACGGCGTGAAGGGCTTTTTCGGCCGCCCTGCCGTGCTGGCAGTGCTGGTGGTGCTGATCGTGCTGGTGTTGCTCTATATCGTTTATTTCACGGTTAAGCTGACACGGCATGACCGACGCGCAGCGGAAAAACGCCGCAGCCGCGAGCGGCTGGAGGAGGAAGAAAACCGCACTTACCGCGAACAGCATCAGGACGACCGGTTAGATCCGCCGAAGCGGTAGCAGGGGAGGGCGCTTACAGATCGTCTGCGTCCTGCTCCGGCGCTTCCGGCTGACCGGTTTCGTAGTAAGCCTGCGGCATATCGGTGTAGGCGCCTGTCGGATCGGGCCGTGACATATCGTGTTCTAAAAAACGGCGCAGATCAATGATTCGTTTCGTGCCGTCGCTTTCAATATTGATATTGTTGTTTTGATTATTTTTATTTTTCTTACTCATAAAAACACCTCTAAGGATATTGTCCTCAGAGGTGCTTTTTTTATTCACAGTTTTTCTACGTCTACGACAGCAATTTTCGCCATAAAATCCTTCGTGGAGATCACCGTACCGATCGACGAAAAATCGTCCATGTTCATGTTGAAATTATTGATATAGATCGGTACCTCGGTATACTCCACGTCAATGTGGATCCGCTTGGCGTCCTCATGAATGGTGGCGACGTCGTACTCGTCCACATCATAATATTTTTTCGCTTTAATTTCGTTGTTGTTAATGTATTGCAAAATGATATTGCGCGAGGAACGGGAGAGAGAAATATATTTGCTGTCCTCCTTCGATAACGCCTGTCCCATCGTCATCTGTGCAACGCCCTTACAACAGCCGCTGTTCAGGAAAAATTCCTTAATAAAGATCGCCTCCAGCGGACTGGTATCGTCTGGCACAATGATCGCCAGTATATTTTTGCTGTATTTTTTGCCGTAGATGCTGTTGATAAACAGCTTAAAATGGCGCTGCGATTCAGCAATTTTAGCGGCGAACTGATGGTAAAAGGGGATATTGATATCGTGCTCTACGCCGGGCATTTCAAACGGTACAAAGGCGTCGCTTTCCTTATCTTTTACTAATATGTTATTATTGGTGATAATCATCGGTATCGTTTTGGCCATGTCTTTCACCTCTTGGATTAATTATTTTATTATTATACAATATCCCGTGTTTATTTTCAAGAATATTACAATCGTGTAACTTTTATGGATATTCATGCGAAATATGTTATAATTGTTGTGTTAAAAAAGGAAAGGATGCACCTGATACACAATATGTAGTGTTGAGTGCCGAAAAAAGTTATGGCGAACAATGAATTGGATGAAATCCTTGCTGAAATCAGAAGGAAGGCACAGGAGAATGAAACCGCTCAAAAGGCTGCCGAAGCAGAAGCGCTGCCGGTTGACGTGGTTGAGGAGCCTGTACCGCGCCCTGCTTCCGGAAGGGAAGAAAGTGCCGATGATATATTTGGCGATATCCTGAGAGCTGTCAGCCTCAGCGAAGCTAAAAAAGAGGAAACCCCGTTGCCGGAGGAACAAAGCGAGCAGCACGCAGTGCCGGAGCCACCAAAACCGGAGGAGGAGCCGCTTCGCATAACGCTGACGCCTGATGAACCGGCTGAGCCGCAGGAAGCGCCTGCTCCGGAAAAACCGTCGATTCCTGAGTCACCGGAGAGTATGTTCACGATCGTAGAGGACGCGCCTGAAGGCAAAACCGAGGTGCTGGACAGAGACGGCGCACCGGACGATGTGCTGGTCGCCAAGGAGGAATCGGTCGTACTGCCGGACGGTAAGGCGTTTGACACCGCTGCCTTCGGTTTAATCACCGGCGGTCGTCAGGAAGAAGAACCGGAGGAGAGCGAGGAAAAGACGGTGGCGGTTTCGTCGGTGCCGGCGGAGGAAGTGCCGGCAGAGGACGAACCGGCAGAGGACGAACCGGCAGAGGATGAGCCAAAGAAAAATGGCAAAAAAATCCTAGCCATTGTGCTGGCCTGCTTCATTATTATTGCGGCGCTGGTGGGCGTATATTTCGGCTTCTTCCACAATAAGGAGCAAGAAGAGCCTACGGAAACAAAGCCGGCGGTGACAGAGGCTGCCACCGTGGCGCCGGTTACTGAAAAGACCGGCGGTATCTTGAATCCGCTGACCGGTGAGCCAGGTTATAACGAGGCGGCTGTCGGCAAACGTCCCGTCGCCGTTGTGGTCGAAAACGAGTACAGTACCTCGGCTATTCGTCCGCAGTGGGGTATCGAGGAAGCCGACATCGTCATGGAGGCAGAAACCGAATTTTCGACGAGAATGCTGTTCTTCTGGGCGGATTATACGGCGCTGCCGGATGAAATCGGTCCTACCCGTTCGGCACGTCCGCCGTTTATCCGTTTTTCACAGCTGTTTGATTCGGTGTTTATCCATGCCGGTCTGTCCCACTCCAAGGGCAATTATGTCGGCGCTGATTCCGTGTTTGAAAATGAGAATATCGACCACATTAACCTTCTCAGCCTGGAGGAAAACGGAACCTATTTCGGAAGGGACAAGAGCCGTACCTCTACGATCGAGCATACCGGGTATCTGAACGGTGCCAACGCTGCACAGCTGATTGAAAAGCAGGGCTTCAGGACCGATGCCGACGCTAACCGCTTCACACAGTTTGAATTTAACGAAAAAGCAGCAGCAACCGGCAATCAGGACGCCAAAACCGTTCGTTTCACTTGGTCTGACAGGTGTCCGAAGAATGCGAAGTTCACCTATATCGATTCGGAAGGCATTTACCGCACCTCTGACTTTGATGCCGGCGGCAGAGAGGCAGATCTTCAGTTTGAAACGATTTTACTGCTGCTCGACGAAACAGAGTATATTGTGAAGGAAAACTATAAGGGCAGTCAGAGCGAAACCTACTGTGATTATCATTTAGCCGGCGGCAAGGCGCTGTTGGCTACCGAGGGCAAAGCACAGGAGATCACTTGGGACGTTGAGAATAACAAGCTCGTGCTCAAGGATGAAAAGGGCGAAACGGTCAAGCTGAATCCGGGCAAGATTTACATCGGTTACGGTTCTTCCAATCATGGCGGCAGCTATGCTGCCGAAGGCGCCAATACCGATTCCGCGGCCTCTGACAGCGACGATAACAACTAACGATCCGTACAGAAAAAGGACACCACTGCGGTGTCCTTTTTATCAATGCCATAACACAAAAACAACATATCGCGGTGATATGCTGACCGTGGGAGGGATAAAAAGATGCAAATACTGATTGCAGATGATGAGCAAAAGCTACGGCAGACGCTGGCGGACTATATGACCGCCAAAGGATTTGATGTGATGACGGCTGCCGATGGTGAGGACGCTGTAGCGCGCTGCTCGGAACACGGATTTGATCTGATAATTTTGGATGTAATGATGCCGAACATGGACGGTATTGCCGCTTGCCGTGCTATCAAAGAGTTGACGGATGCACCGGTGCTTTTCCTGTCGGCGCTGGGCGAAGAACGGGATGTGATCACAGGCTTTCGCAGCGGTTGCGATGATTATATTATCAAGCCGTTCCCGCTGGCAGTGCTGTATGAAAAATGCTTGGCAATGATCAAGCGTTACCGCGGTTTTGATCAGGAATATAAAATCCATGCAGGTTCACTGTCCGTCGATCTTGCACGCAGGAAGGCCGCGGTGAACGGTAACGAAATACTACTTTCGGCCAGGGACTTTGAACTTCTGCTGTATTTGGTACAGAACAGAGGTGTTGTGCTTTCACGAGAACTGATTCTGACGAGGATCTGGGGCTACGATTTTGAGGGCGATACACGGGTGGTAGATACGCATATCAAAATCATTCGCAAAGCGCTCGGCAGCATTGCCTGTTGTGTTAAAACAGTGGTTGGCATCGGTTATACCTTTGAGGAGGAAACCGCATGAAGCGTTGGTTTAAAATATTGCTGGTGTTGCTGCTTGTTATTAGCTATGTCGGTTCCGTGACAGTTGCTTTTGTGACAGCAAAGCGCCATATTGAGGAGTATCTGTTTGCTGATGCGTATAATTTTGACAGTGTGTTACGTGAAGAAGATTTGGAAGCAACAACAGTGGACGAATATATTTGTCAGCTGTATCGGGAAAAATACGGTTACCAAAGCTTTGAGCTGAAAGACTTGGAGATGCCTGTCTGTTGTATCCTGGCTTATGATGAAAATGGCAGCTGCGTTGCCTCTGTCGGTGATCATCCTGACGGACTGTTACGCTTTAATATGACCGTCACCGACGACGAAGGCAACGAAACGACATTACCGCCCCTGCGGCTTAAAAGCTATATGACAGAATCGGTGGTTAATGCGATAACAAGCTGTGCTGAACGAACCTATTTTCACGATACGGAGAGCCTGTATGTACAGCAGCTGACCTATACTGAGATCAATGGAGAAATGGTTCCTGTTAGTCTGATTCTTGGTGATAAATACGGTGGTATGCGTAGCGACGAAATCAAGTTGACCCATCACACAGCGACGGCTAGTTTGAGCGGAGGAATAATAGAGGACGGTATTGAAACGATCGAGCTGACCCTGTTCGGTTTTGTTGACTGCCGTTATAATCAATCCTTACAGCAATTTTTCCGAGATACGTTTAGCGGACATGAATCGATTACACCGGGATGGAATAAACTGTCACCGGAGAGAAGCTATCTTCCGTTATCATGGTTCCATGAT
Organism: Eubacterium sp.; assembly: GCA_017463985.1. Classification (GTDB taxonomy): domain Bacteria; phylum Bacillota; class Clostridia; order Oscillospirales; family Acutalibacteraceae; genus Eubacterium_R. The sequence goes on from JAFUEH010000016.1 coordinate 124,884, forward strand.
CAGAATTTCTTACTCATTATACAGATGCAGATTCAAAAGATTGCCGGTAAGCGGTATGAAATCTATTGGTTTGCAGCGGCAAAACCTGTCAGCCTTACCCTGCGCTCAACGGAATTTTTGACAGCGACCTTCCGTATTACCTGTTTCTTCATCATCGTCAGCATGCTGTCTTTTATTGCTTATCAGATGATTTATAAAAGATGGTTGCAGCTTGACGAAGCGCAGCGTGCATTTGCAGCAGCTGCTGCACACGAGCTGAAAACGCCGCTCGCCATCATTCAAAACCAAAGCGAATTCATTCTTGAAAAGGTAGATCCCAAGAAAACAGAGGAATACGTTCGTTCTATTTACGATGAGAGCTTGCGAATGAACCGGTTGGTGGCGATGCTGTTACAGTATAACCGGTTGTCGATGGCTGGCAAAGTGACCAGAAATCAGGTGTCGCTCAGCGCTATTGCGGTCGAGGAGGCAGAAAAATACCGCTCTTTGGCTGCTGCAAAGGGTGTTGCTTTTGAATGTGACATTAAGGACGGTGTGAATGTAAAGGCCAACAGTGATCTGATCGCATTGGTAATTGACAATTTTCTCTCCAATGCGGTGAAGTATACCCTTGCCGGCAAACAGGTGACACTGACGTTACGTGAACATACCCTCACGGTCCGGAACGAAGGAGCGCCGATCACCGCGTCGAAGCAAGCAATATGGGGCGCGTTATATCACAGCGAACAAGCCAGCGACAGCAGCGGCATGGGACTTGCTGTCAGTAAACAAATCTTGCAGCTTCATCATTACCGCTATGGTTTCAAAAACGATCCGAACGGTGTTTCCTTCTTTTTCAGTTTTTAACAATCGTACAAAAGGCGCTGCATTTAAACACAGCGCCTTTTTCTCTTTGTTCTTATCTTTCATATATTCTCCTCGCTTTTTTATATCCTTACCGGTAAGTTATACCAATTCCGCCCGGTAATTAAAAGCATTTTACCTCTAAACCTTGGGTCATATTTGAGATAACAAAAAGGACGCTGCAGCGTCCTTTCAGTGTTTTGGATGATTTTTTATGCCTCGGTGTTCACGATGTACTTTCTGAGCGGCTTCACGGACATGAGCACAACCACAACTACTACGGTGATAATCAGTTCCGGAATCATGTACGCCGCATTGTAAATAAGCGAATACAGCGCTGCCAGCGCGTTGCCGGAAAATGTATTCAGAATTTTCTCGCCGGAACCGTTGGCCATCACGTCGGTAAAGAACCATTCCGCATAGCTGCCCCAAAGGATAAAGCCGGAAAGGAAATGCGCTGCCAGTCTCAGCAATACCGCTACGCCGGAACCGAGAGCAATTGAAGCGGTGGGATTTTTAATTTTGTTTTTGAACATGCCGGACAAACCAATAACGCTAAAGGCAACAATATAGTCCAGCAGTGCCATGGCCACAATCTGTAAAACAGATTTCGTCGGATTTTCACTGTCATACATACCGGCAAACGCCTGCGAACTGGTGGCGCCGAGAATCGCCTGAATCACGCTGAAAATAAAGCCGGAAAACAGGCCCCATTTCACGCCGTACATATAGCCGAGCACGCAAAGCGGTACCATGCTGGCCAACGTGATAGAGCCGCCGAAGAACCATTCAAACACTTTCACTAAGGAAAGAATCGTGCCCAGTGCAATCAGCACGCCGGTAGTGGTTAATCGTTTTGTTTTTGCGTTCATAATGAACCTCCTTAAAAATAGAAATTCTTATTAATTCAAGAAAAATTCCCGCACCAAAGTACAGGGATTTGTTATATCCGTTTTGTCTTCCTACGCTCGCATTACCGAACAGGTTAGAAGGGTATCATCTCAGCCGGACAACCGTCCAGCACCCCTGACTTATTAAGTTGCGGGTATTATAGCACACCGGCAAGGGATTGTCAATGTGTTTCCGCACGGCTTTTAGGAAACTGCGCCGAACAGCGCCTCCGCGGCGTAGACAATGGCATCAAATCAATCTGCCTTACTGCCCGGAACGAAGCGCTTCTCTTACCAGCATTAAGGTAAAGCCGAGGAGGTTTTGACCTTTCCATTGCGCCATATCTGATCGTTCAGGTGCGTCCATTGTGAGCCCAATGCCCCAAATCCGATCCGTTCTTGCCGCTTCGGCTAAAGTAGCTTCGCCGGTTGCTAAAAGCTGATCGCCCAGTTCTCGGTTTTGGCTGAATTTCTCTATCAAGCCTTGATAAACGATTACCTGTCTTACGCCATTCCATACAGCGTCGTTATAGTTATGAACTTGACGGCCGAGTGCCTTGATTTTTGACACATCGTCCGTCGCCAGTATCTGATCGGCAATATCATTATCGTGAAATGTAAGCGCCTTTCGGTGCATCATATACTGTTCCATTGAACTGTATCGGATACCGTTGAAATGAAATTCTGACAGATACCAGTTGCTCAAAAACCCGTATTCCTCATCAGGATTATGAAAACAGATAATACGCATAATGCCTCCTCGTAAAAATATATTCATCTATCGTCTGTTTTTAATCGTGCGCTGCGGCTGATTCTGCGCAAGAAAAGAAGAAAGGCACTGTGCGGTAATGAACCGCCCCAGATTGTGCAGACAGCACAAAAAGGGCCACCAAGATAGAATATTAAGATTTAAGCAAGGAACTGACATCTTTGTTCAAGAGGTGTCAGTTTTGTTTTGTATTGAATACGGTAATTGTTGTAGAAATTGAT
>JAFUEH010000017.1 GCA_017463985.1 Eubacterium sp.
ATATCCTTGTTAATTTATGCCCAAAATTCGTAATATGAAAAATATTCATATTGCGAAATCAAACGAATTGTATTGTTTAGTCTATTAAATTTCAATCCCAATTTCAAAAGCTGCCTCACTCCCGTGAGACAGCTCCTTTTTTGCTACGGCGGCGCGAATTTTAAAATGACGGATGACTTTTTTGCTTACTTCATGTATAATGTGATTATCACTAAAAAAGCAATAGGAGGACGGTATGAAAAAGCGTGATAAGAAGAGCCGCGTCCGCGCCGGCTTTTGGATTTTACTGACGGTCGTGATGCTGCCGTTTTTGGCGGTGCTGGAGCTGTCGAAGAACACCCTGCTCGGTTGGGCGGTGGCGCTCTCGGCAACAGCCTTGTATATAGTGCTGGAAATCAAGGTGATCAAGAAGCGCAAGACCGGTGTGCGCTGTCTGGCGTGGCTGGGCTTTTTTGCGGTGCTGGCGGTCGCTGTGCTGATTTCACAGCCGCCCACTCGCTGTGTGCCGGCGGTGGATACAAAGCATCCGGAGACAACGGCGGTGATCACGGTAGCACAGGGTGACCTGACCGGTGTTTATACAGAGGATAAGGACGTGGAAGTTTACGCCGGTATCCCTTATGCGAAGCCGCCGGTAGGCGAGCTGCGCTGGAAGGAGCCGCAGGAGCCTGACAGCTGGGAGGGCGTTCGTGCTTGCGATACCTTTGCGCCGATGTCGATGCAGGTGAGGAACAGCGAGCTGATGAATTCGCTGACGAGTATCGTCGGCTACCGTAACTACCGCATCAGCTTGCGGGATAATTACCGCGAGGCCGTCAGCGAGGATTCCCTTTATCTCAACGTATGGAAACCGGCAGGGGAGGTAACGGACGCCGCTGTGCTGGTGTTTATCCACGGCGGATCACTCACCAGCGGTCAGCCGTCCTTCAGCGAATACCGCGGCGAGGATCTTGCTAAAAAAGGGATCATTGTGGTCAATTTCGGCTACCGCCTGAATGTATTTGGCTATATGGCGAACGAAGCGCTGGCGGCGGAAAGCCCGAACGGTACCACCGGCAACTACGGCCTGCTTGACCAAGTGGCGGCGCTCCGCTGGGTGCAACAGAATATTGCGGCGTTCGGCGGCGATCCGGCTAAGGTAACGGTGGCAGGGGAGTCTGCCGGCTCTTCCAGCGTGAATGCACTGTGCGTATCGCCGCTGGCAAAGGGCTTGTTCCGCTATGCGATCGGGGAAAGCAGCGGTATTACGCCGATCACGCCTTACCACACCTTCCGCGATTTACAAAGCGCGCTGGCGCAGGGTGAGCAGACGCTCTCAGAGTTTGACGCCGAGAGTATTGAGGAACTGCGCAGTATACCGGCCGAGGAGCTGGTAAAGACGACGGCGAATAACAGCGCGATGACCGTGGACGGCTATGCCATCACCGAGCAGCCGTATCTGATCTATCTAAAGGGCGAAAACAACGAACAGGCACTGCTCAACGGCTATAATTCGCATGAGGCGAACGTGTTCAGCCTGTTCAACAAGGTAGAAAAGGAAGATTACGAAAGCACGTTGGCGCAGCTGTTTGGCGACAATGCTGACGAGGCGATAGCGGCGTTTCCTTATGACAGCGTGCCACTTGACTATGACTTTTTGGTGGAGGCCGGCGGCGCTGCCAAGGGAACCTACAATTATATTCTCGGCGGTACATGGTTTGCCTATAGTCATAAAAAATGGTCAGACTATGTTGCCGACGAGGGACGACCGGTTTATTTCTATTGCTTTGATAAGGACAACCGCTCGCTGCGTGCCAACCACGGCGGCGAAATGCCTTACGCTTACGGTAACCTGTGGCGGCACGCCTGGCTGTACGATGAGACAGATGAAGCCCTGTCGGACGTTATGCAGACGTACTGGGTGAATTTTGTGAATACAGGCGATCCGAACGGCGACAGTGTGCCGGTATGGCAGCCGTATGCCGCGGACAGAAGTCAGGTGCTGCTACTGGACGAACAGATCGCGATGCAGGAGGATACCTATCTGAAGCTATATGCGCTGCTGGACCGTGCACAGCAACAAACCGCACTGTCGGAGGAGGCCGCATGAGGCAGAATAGCCGCGCTGTCACGCTCCGTCACTCGCTGCTTTTAGTGCTGACGGCGCTGATTTGGGGCGTTGCATTTGTGGCACAGCGCGAGGGCGGTGACGCCACGGGACCGTACACCTTCTGCTGCCTGCGCTATCTGATTGGCGGCGCGGTACTGTTGCCGACGGTAAAATGGATGGACAGGGCCGGATTCACAAATAATAAACCGGTCACGCGGGCGGATAAAAAGCAGCTCCTTGCCGGCGGTGTTTGCTGCGGCCTGTGCCTGAGCGGCGGCTCGCTGCTGCAGCAGGTGGGGATTTATCAGGGAACAGCGCCGGGGAAGGCCGGCTTCCTTACCGCCTGCTATATTGTATTGGTCCCGATCCTTGGCATTTTTTTAAAACGCCGATGCGGCTGGAACGTATGGGTGGCAACGGTGATCACGGTTGCCGGTCTGTACCTGCTGTGTATGCACGGCTCGCTCACGGTGAAACGGTCGGATGTGCTGGTGCTGCTGTGCTCGGTGATGTATTCGCTGCACATCCTGACGATCGATCACTTTATCAATAAAAAGACAGACGGCGTCCGGATGAGCTGTATTCAGTTTTTTGTGGCGGCTGCTGTCTGTATGTTCCCGATGTTTTTCCTGGAGCTGCACGGATCTGTAGCCGCATTACCGCAGGCGCTTGCCGTCGCCTTCGGCAGAGAAGCGCTGCTGCCGCTACTGTTTGCCGGCGTGATGTCCTCCGGTATCGCCTATACGCTGCAGATCATCGGTCAGCAGGCGGTCAATCCGACGGTCGCTTCGCTGTTGATGAGTCTGGAAAGCGTGTTTTCTGTGCTGGCAGGCTGGCTGCTCCTCGGTCAAACGCTCAGCGGACGTGAGATCGGCGGCTGTGTGCTGATCTTCCTCGCTGTTGTACTGGCTCAGCTGCTCTTCAGCAAAGAAGGCGCAAAGCCCACCTCCCAAAACGGTTGAAAACGGTATAACGCAAAAAATATATTGACAAATCGAAAATATTCGATATAATAGTGGTGGTGATGATAGAAATGGATATAATTGAGATCAGCAAAGCCCTCTCCAATGAAACGCGGCTGAATATATTGAAATGGCTGAAGGAACCGGAAAAGAATTTTCCGCCGCAGGGCGGTTGCCTGAACGAACCGGTAGATCTGCAGGGCGGCGTTTGCGTCAGCAGTATTCAAGCAAAGGCCGGTATTTCGCAGTCCACGGTTTCCAATTATCTGGATATGCTGCAGCGTGCCGGTCTGCTGCTGTCGGAGCGGCACGGAAAATGGACCTATTACCGACGTAATGAAGCGGTCATTAACGCGTTATCCGAATATATTAAAGCAGAGCTGTAACGGCGGTTTACAGCTCTCTCTTTGGACAATACATATCTACAATTATAGATTTATAATTATGACGAATTGAGGGAGCTTATGACACAAAAAGCAGTAATTTTAATAAAAAGCACGGTCGACGGAGAACAAGCTGTTCGCGAATATAGGGGGGAATACCGCTATAAAAACGGTGCTCACAACTTTGTTTATACCGATTATGCCGGCAATGCGGTCACTAAAAATGCGGTAGAAGCAACGCCAACGCAGATGCTGCTGCACCGATCCGGCGCGATCAGCGGCGATATGCTGTTTGATCCGTTAACGGATACGGTTACCCGGTACGACGCGTTCATGGTAACGCACGGCTTTTTAGTCCACACCTATCAATACACGGTAAAAGAGGAAGGGAATCAGATCCTGATTGACTTAAAATACGGATTGAATGATAGCACCGCGGAGGAGATCTGTGGCGAGCAAAATATAGCGATAACATTAGGAGAAGCAATATGAAGGAAATCGGCGTACAAACCAAACGGGGCGTGATACTGAACGGTGTGCTTTTTGACACACCGGGAGCAGATACCGTCGTCATCAACATCACGGGGATTCACGGAAATTTTTACTCCAATCCCTTTTACTATAACTTTGGCGATACGCTGAACGCCAACGGTATTGATTTTATTTATGCCCAGACGAATGACGCTTTCGGGCAGATCAAAACAATCAATATGATCACCGGCAAAACGGAGATCATCGGTTCATGGAACGAACGCTTTGCGTATACTGACGAGGATATTGAAGCCTATCTTGACTACGCTGAACGCGCCGGCTACCGCCGTATCATCCTTGCAGGACATTCACTCGGCGCCAATAAGGTAATCTATTATTTATCACGGCATCACGAAGAAAGAATAGCGCATTTTATTCTGCTGAGTCCTGCCAATCTGGATTATATGATGAGCGGCGTAACGGAATCGGAAAAAGCGATTATCCGGCGACAGGTAGCGAGCGGCCGCGGCGGTCAACTGCTTCCGTTCCCGTTTATGGGCTGGGTGGACTGCATTGCCGACACGGCGTATGACTGGCAGTTTTCGGGTCTGCTCAATAATGTTCATACCGACAGAAACGGTGATTTTTCGCAGGCAGAGCAAATTACGCACACCGGTGCGCTGCTCATCGGCACTTATGATAATTTCACAGACGGCAACCCCTCCGCCTTTTTAACCAATCTGAACAATCACCTTGCGACGGCGAAGGAAAATAAGCTCATTTTTATTGAAAAAACAGGACACACCTACCAGATGAAGCACCAAGAAGTGGCCGATCAGCTGGCAGCTTTAGTAAAGGAGTGGCAACGGTAATGCCTTTTATCATTGCAAGAGTCAATGTTCCGATCAGCCAAGCACAGGAACAGGAAATAAAAGCAAGACTGGGCAAAGCGATCGCTTTCGTCCCGGGTAAAAGCGAAGAATATTTATTACTCGGATTGGAGGACAATTACCGCCTTTGGCTGAGAGGCGATAACAGCGAACCGATGGCGTATATTGAAGCCAGCATTTTCGGCAATGAGGATCACTGCGGTTATGAAAAATTTACTTTAGCAGTAACCGAAATATTCTATGAGGTGCTGCACATTCCGCCCGAAAATATCTATATAAAATATGACGATATTAAGGCTTGGGGCGTCAGGGGACTCTATATTGACGGGGGATGCTGCTGATATGAACAAGGTGATCATTACTACCTTCACCGATCCGATGATGGGACTTTCTTACGAATGTGAGCCGGTATTCCGAAGACTGGAAACGCATTTTGGCGAAAAAATAGCATTCCGCTATGTGATGAGCGGCTTGGTGCGTAATGTATATGATTTTGTGGACCGCAACGATTTACGGTACGGCCAGGAATATGCGTTAAAGCAGTATCTGAAGAAGCTGGCAGGGATTTATAAAAGTGAGGAAAGCCTCGGCGGCTTGCCGATCAATATGGAGGGCTTCGCGCTGTTTGATCGGGAGCACACCTCCTCTGTTCCGCTTTGCCTCGCCTATAAGGCAGCCGAGCTGACGGAGCGAAGCAAGGCGGCGCTGTTCTTATACAATTTGCGTTATGCCACCGTTGTTGAGACAAAACCGACAACGCATTTTGAGGAAATACTGCGCGTGGTACAGGCGACGGGGATAGACGCCGAACGCTTCACTGCCTATTACAACGGTGCTGCGCAGGCAGCGCTGCAAAAGGATTTTGATGAGTTTGAAGGTCTGGGAGTGTATTCGCTGCCGGCTTACCTGCTGCAATATGAGGACAAACGGATGCTCATCAACCGATTGATCGGTTACGATGCTTTTGTACAGCTGATTGACCGTATCAGCGGCGGCAGCATCCGGCCGCAGTCTCCGACTGTCCGGCTAGAGGCTTTCGTCAGAAAACACCCGTTGATTTCGCTAAAAGAGCTGGCGGCAGCGTTTGATCTGGCCGATCCTGCAGCTGCCGTGAAAAAGTGCGGGAATATGAAAATTGAAAAGGAGTTTGTGAGATATGAAACGAATATTTGAGGAAGCGATGCTTGGCAATATCAAAATGAAAAACAGGCTGATCCGCTCTGCCACCTGGGAAGGAATGGCGGACAGGGAAGGTCATATCAACGACAGCCTGCAACAGGTTTATGAGGAACTGGCGCGGGGCGGCGTCGGCGCTATCGTTACGGGCTTTACCTCTGTTGCAGGCGATGACCGTTACTTTGGCGGCATGGTACGACTGGCTGACGATGATGTCGTTCCCGAACACAAACGGCTGGTGGACAATGCGCATCGATATCACTGTCCTGTGATCGTGCAGCTGGCGCTGGGGGAATATAACGGCCGTTATCGGGATATGCGTATCAATGATCTGACACAGGAGGATATACAACATATTCGGGAGCTGTTTGCGGCAGCTGCCCGCCGCGCGTGCAAAGCCGGCTACGACGGCGTACAAATTCATGCGGCGCACGGCTTCTTTCTGAGCCGGTTTATCAGTCCTGACTGCAATCAACGGTCTGATGAATACGGCGGCAGCGCTGAAAACAGAGGCAGGCTCGTTGCGGAGATCACAGAACAGATCAAAAAGGAATGTCCGCACCTGCACGTGACGATGAAGATCAATTGCAGTGATTTTGTGCCGGACGGACTAACGCCGAGCGACAGCCTTCTCATCTGTCAGCAGTGCGTAGCCGCAGGCCTTGATTCCGTAGAGGTCAGCGGTGCCGGAACTTCTGTACCGCGTATTAAGGCCGGTGTTAACGAGGCGTATTTTAAACCCTTTGCACTGATGCTGGCGGAAGCGCTGACGGTTCCGGTGATTCTCGTTGGCGGACACAGAAGCGTTGAAAATATGGAAGCCGTGCTGAACGAGGGCGGCATTGCCTTCCTGTCGCTTTCCCGTCCGCTGATCAGGGAACCGGATCTCCCGAACCGTTGGCAGAACGGTGATACGGCGCCGGCAAAATGCATTTCCTGCAACGGTTGTTACCGCACGCAAGCGCACTGTTGTGTGTTCCGGCGGCCGTGACGCGCAGCGTGCACGGCTTTGGGCGGTTCTGTTAACGGACGGCTTGACAAAATGATTTTGGCGTGCTATTATACAAATAATATTGTAAAATGGCGAGAGGGACATGACAGAGTCGATAATGGCGCAGAGAGCGTTCGGTCGGTGAAAGGACGTGCAGGACGGCTTTTGTTACCACCCTTGAATGTGCGCAGGCAATGGCGCGCCGTCGCTCCGCGTTAAGGAGGTTGAGTGATGCATACAGCAGTATGCATAATTCAGGTGGAACCGTGTTGAACAGCACCCTGATCGCAGGGTGCTTTATTTTATATTTATAACCATTAATATATATGGGAGGAAAAAACATGAACATTACACTGAAAGATGGCAGCGTTTTGGAATATGCAGCGCCGATGACGGCCGCTGATGTTGCCAAGGACATCTCTATGGGCCTGTACCGGAATGCGACTGCCTGCAAGATCGACGGCGCGGTTGCCGATCTGCGTACGGTACTGGATAAAGACTGCGCGCTGGAGATCCTCACCTTTGAGGACGAGGACGGCAAAAAGGCGTATAACCATACTGCGTCGCATATCATGGCGCAGGCGGTGAAGCGCCTGTTCCCGGAAGCAAAGCTGACGATCGGTCCGGCCATCGAAAACGGCTACTACTATGATTTTGATGTAGAAAAGCCCTTCTCACCGGAGGATTTGGAAAAAATCGAGGGTGAAATGAAAAAAATCATCAAGGAAAACCTGGAGCTGGAGCGCTTTGAGCTGCCGGTGGACGAGGCGATTGCCCTGATGGAGAGCAAGAACGAGCCTTATAAGGTAGAGCTGATTCAGGAGCACGCCGGCAAGGGCGAAGCCATCAGCTTCTATAAGCAGGGCGAATTTACGGAGCTATGCGCCGGTCCGCACGTTTTCAAAACAGGACAGATCAAGCACAACGCCTTTAAGCTGATCAGCAACAACGCCGCTTACTGGCGTGGCGATTCCAAGGGGAAGGCCCTGCAGCGTATTTACGGTATTGCGTTCCCGAAGAAGGAACAGCTGGACGAATACCTGCAGAAGCTCGAGGAGGCAAAGCTGCGCGACCATAGAAAGATCGGCCATGACCTGCAGCTGTTTATGACCGACGAGCTGGTCGGCCGCGGTATGCCGATGTTCCTGCCGAAGGGCTACACGGTTTGGCGCATTTTAGAGGATTACATCCGCGAAAAGGAAATTAAATCCGGTTATCAGCACGTGCTGACCCCGTGCATTGGTACCGTCAGCCTATACCAGACCTCCGGTCACTGGGATCACTACCAAAAGAATATGTTCCCGGCCATGGAGGTGGATGACGAAACTTACGTACTGCGTCCGATGAACTGTCCGCACCACATGCGTATTTATGCCAACACGCCGCATTCCTATCGCAGCTTGCCGGTACGTATCGGTGAAATTGCGCATGATTTCCGCTATGAGGCCTCCGGCACCCTGAAGGGCATTGAACGCGGCCGTCACTTCTGCCAGAATGACGCTCATCTGTTCGTGACGCCGGAGCAGATCAAGGACGAATTTGCGAAGGTAGTGGATCTGATCTTTGAGACCTATCAGGATTTCGGTATCACAGATTACCGTTTGGTGCTGTCGCTGCGTGACCCTGAGGATAAAGAAAAGTATCACGACGACGATGAGATGTGGAATACTGCCGAGGACGCGCTGCGCGACGTGCTGAACTCGCTGAACCTAGATTACACAGAGGAGATCGGTGAGGCGGCTTTCTACGGCCCGAAGCTGGACGTCAATGTGAAGCCGGCGGTCGGCGCTGAGTACACGCTCTCTACCTGTCAGCTTGATTTCTGCTTACCGGCTAAATTCAATCTGACCTATATCGATAAGGACAATAAGCCGCGTACGCCGGTTGTACTGCACCGTGCGATCCTCGGTTCGCTCGACAGATTCATGGCCTACCTGATCGAAGAGACCATGGGCGCATTCCCGACCTGGCTGGCACCGGTACAGGTGAAGTTCCTGCCGATTGCTGACAGGCATCAAGACTACGCCGCTGCAATGATGCAGCAGCTGCAGGACGCCGGTGTGCGTTGCGAGCTGGATGACAGAAGTGAGAAGATCGGCTTCAAGATCCGCAGTGCGCAGATGGAAAAGATCCCATACATGATCCTGGTTGGCGATAAGGATATTGAGGCCAACACGATCTCCGTGCGTTCCCGTAAGAACGGCGACGAGGGCGCTACCTCGATCGAAGCGTTTATCGCCCGGATCAAAGAGGAAATTGATACAAAGGCAAGATAAACCTGCCTAAGATAACGAAAACCCCACTGCTTGATAGCAGTGGGGCTTTGTTGTGTTAGCCGTTATGCAAACAGGTCGTCAGTCGGATCACCGACGGCGTCAAGATCGTAATCGTCACCGTCACCGACGTGATCACTGTCCGTGAATACGTCCGGCGTCAGACGGTACTTTCTGACCTCGAGCTCCGGCTCAAAATAATTCTTTCTCATGGCAAGCACCTCCGTTAGCCGATAACGGCATCTTGTGTTGCGGAGAATACGGTGTGCATCGCACCCTGATCGTCAGTGTAGTTGATATAGGCAACATACTTTGCTCTACCGGTTGCACTGTTGAGATGCAGGTTAATGGTGTAGCTGTTGTCCGTACCGCTGTCAAGCTTCGTGGACTTCAGTCGTCTGATCTTGTCGGCACCGACATCGTTGGCAGCACCGGCGGTATCAAAGCTGAGCTCTCTGTCAACGAGTACCTCACCGGTCTTGTTGTACTGTACCAGTACGCCAGCCTCTACCAGCTCGTAGCCCTCCGGCATCGCAAAGCTGCTGTTGGTAATGATCGTGTCCTCATTGACAGTCGCGTGAGTGCTGACATAGACAGATGAAGGAGCACCGGCATTGTCGTATACTGGCTCTGCACATACTAAGATGTCTTCATCAGACAGAGCGGATACAAGGTATACAGCTTCTTCTGTAATCTTGAAGGTGTAGGTATTGCCGTAAGCTACAACTGTCAGGAACGGATCAACCGTATCGATTATATCATCACTATCATCCTTAAACGGATAGTTTGGATAATCAATGTAAATGCCTTCATAGAAATAATCAGCTATATCTTCACTAGCTACCTTTGCAACGGCTACGGCGCTATCATCGAGGCTTTCTGTCACGATTTCACCATAGTAATACTCTGTCTCGCTGCCTTCGTCGAAGTTATATACCGTACACATCGGAACGCCTTCGCCGACCTGTTCATAGTTCAGGTAAATTTTGGTGTCCTTAGTAATGGAGGCCGGTGCGGCGTCCATACCCTGATAACTGTAGAATGCGTAGGCAGGTGCTTTGACGTTGCTTGTGTCTACTGTTCCGCCTTCATTCACATACTGTACAGCAACGGTATAGCCCAGCTGTTCTTTTTCATCGGCGTCCTTGCAGGTCGTGACGTAAGAAACCTTGTAAGGCTTGTCGTCTGTGGCAGCCGCCGCGGTGACGGTCGTGTTGCCTACCAGCTTAAAGGTGAATTCCTCAACGGTGCCGATGTATTTCTGATGATGGCTCTTTTCCTTGTTAGCGGTGTAGGATTCATAATCGTAGGTGAAGCAGGCCCCTTCGTCTACGCTGACGGTCAGCATTGTACCGTACGGAATCTTTGCGCCGTTGGCGTAGGTCTTGCCGGATTCATCCGTGATCACCGCGTCGGCGTTGTCAACGGTTACGGTGTATTCCTTTAGTGGAATGGACTGTACTCTTGCCTCCGCCTGGTCAACCAGCTGCTGTGCGTCCGGCGCCAGTGCCTTATAGGTGTCGGCGTTAGTAACGGTTACGTCAATGAAAGCGGCTGTTTCCAGCTCATTAATGGCATCTACGACCTCGTCGACGTCGTAAGCGTCCGGATCACTTGCCTTCCGTTTAGCATCCTGTACATAGTACTGGAACGAATCCTCGTAGAAGCCGGTCACTTTCTTTAACTTCAGCTGTGCCGTCAGGGTTTCCAGCGTGGTGATCTCGCCCTGCAGGTCGCTTGCATAGTCGGCGGAGATCACTGCGTCGCGGTCCATCGCGTAATACTGCATACCGGCCAGCGCGGTGTTCACGGCTTGCAGATCTGTAGCATAGTAGCTGTAGTCCGCCAGCTGCTCCGTCAGCGCCTCAAAGGCTTCGATCGCCGGCAGTACCGGAATGTTCGCCAGCAGCGCTTCGTAAGTGGCCTTCAGCGTGTCGGCAAGGTTGTCGATCGCCGGCTGCTCGGTGGTGTTATAGTTTCTGATGTTGATATCAGAATACTTGTTGCCAAGGCCGTCCGTGCCGGTAGCGGCTTCATAAGCGGCTGCGAAGTCCGCCCAGGTAGCAGTGGACCAGCCGGAAGCACCGGCTTCATACGTCGCCTGTACGTTGAGCGGCTTGTCGGCTGCCTGGTAAGCCAGGGTGTCCTTGATCGGCTGATTGGTGGCCGCTCTGACGAGCGCCTTGTAAGCATTCCACAGGTTGGTGTATCTTGTCTGGAGCTCTTCTGTGATCTCGTTAGCGGTCATTTCGGTGTAGTTCAGATTCATCTGTGCGTCCGAATAAGCCGCCAAGAAATTGTTCCAGGAAGCGATGGTGTAAAGCGTTTCGTGGTTAGCGTCGATTTCTTCTTGCTTCACAAGGGCAATCAGGTCAACCAGGTTCGCCGCATCAACGATCGTGACGTTAGAGGTCATCGGTTCGTCAGATCTCACGAAGCCGTAGCCGGCATACGCCAGTACTGGCTGGATGTTCCAGGTGTACGTAATACCGAAGTAGTTATTCGTAAAGGAAACGGTGGACTGCGTCGGCAGCGTGGTCGCTGTCAGCATCGGCTCTACCGAACCCGGCAGGTCAAGGTACATATCCGCTGCGAATTCCAGCGAAGCGTCGCCACTGCTGGCTACGCAGATATTCGAGGTACCGTAGGCCGGACAGGTGGAGGTACCGGTCGTGTAGCCCAATACCTGATCGTATTCCGCGGAATCACGGTCGGTGATCTCTGTGCCGAGATCTGTTAACGCATACCAGTCATAGCTGCGGTTACGGGTACCGATGACATGGAAGTTTCGGATACCGAAGCCCTGATCCTGATCGTACAGCAGACCGGCGTAGGTCTCCTTTTGTGCATCGGAGAGAGCGCTCGGTGTAGAGGTAGCGGCGGTGGAGTTGATCTCGGTATTCGTGGTAGTCGTTGCCTTGATGGTGACGCTGTCGATACCGTTGTTGTTCTTTGAGGTGTTACCGTCAAGGTTAATAGTGTGAGTCAGATAAGCCGTACCGTAGGTCGTCTGGCTGACCTCGTGGTTCATCTTAATGATGATACCGGAGCTCGGATAGGAGAAATAGAAGTAATGATGGAAGCCACCGCTCGAGGAGCTCGGATAGCCCGCGTCCATGTTGATAGCGGTCAGTGCGCCGGTGTTGGCGACCGTACCGTCCGGAATTTTCAGGAAAGAATACTGCAGGTTACTGTAAGCGTCGAACACTGCCTGTACTGCCGCTACATACTGCGCATACTGCGCGTCGTAATCCGTGAAATCGGTGATAGCCGCTACGGACAGATAGGTCTGCGCTTCATTCTTGGCAGTTGTCAGCACCGCGTAGTTCGCATAGTCTGATGGATCGTCAACATCCAGCGCCAGCGCTTGGTTCATGGACATTCTCATGTTGCTGGTCTGTACCACCGCGTCCGGACTGATGCGCAGTCCCTTGATCGCCGCGTCGATCGCTGCACGGTGCTGTTCTACGGTTGCTTGCGCTTCGGCAGAATCGTCTAATGCGTCGGCAGCAACGCCGTAGTTGCCGTTCCAGATTGCCTGAGACGCCGCGTTGATCGCCGCCTCTACGGCTGCATAGCTCGCCGGCGTAAAGATATTGTTGTAGCTTCTGAACTGCGTTACCAGATTCTCTACTGGCGTGGTGTCCACCTTCGCCGCCACGGTCTCCAGCGGCCATGCCGCCTCGATCGCGTCAGCGTAGGTCTGTGCCGTGCTGTTGTTATAGCCGTTCGTCGGCAGCCAGGTCGCATGCGTTACACCGGCTTCGTAGGCTGTCTTGAAGGCGGACCAGGATTCGCTCGTGTAGCCGGCGCCGTCGTTCACGATCGCCGCGTCGTAGGTCGCCTTAGTGTTGGTGAGCCAGGTCCTGAGCGCAGTGTAGCCGCTGCCGTTCTGATTGCCGACTGTAGCGTTCGGGTCAGTCGCGGACGCTTTGATGTTGGCAGCCCATTTTTGTGCGTTGGAGGCATAGTTGTCGGTTGTCCAGGCGGAGCCGTAGGTCGCGGTATCGTACGGATCAAGACTGCTTTTTGTATATTGATCCATCGCGCCAAACAGTGCGGACAGTCCGCCGGTCTCGCTGTAATCCGCAACGCCGTTGGTGGTAGCCACAGCACTTCTTACCATCGGAACGTATTTATCAATACCCTCCTTGATCGGCTTGTAGTTCACCACGTAGATCGGTATGCTGATGGAAGCCGTGCTGGTTTGCCACTTGGCAGAGCTAAAAAGGGCACTGTTTTGATAAATATAGGTTTGGAAGCTAAAGGAATTGAAGAGCTCATAGTAATTCGTCGTGTTACCGGTGCCGGTATAGCGCAGCTTGTTGATCCAGAAACGGGAGGTGCCGGTATTACCGTTAGCACCGGTTGTGTTGCTGCTGCCGTCAGAGGTTTGGTAACCGAAGGTGATGTTGTTATAGCCGCTGTCCAGGTGTCCGCCGTACCACAGCTGATAAACATTGTTAACACCGGAATAACGGCCGAGCCATTCCTGCTGGAATGCCCAGCTTGACGTTGTGCTGGCCGTGTAGCCGATCGTACCGTCACGGTTGCTGGTCATCTTGGTTTCCATACCCATCGGGACGTAAACATTGCTCTTTCCGTCCGCTTCCGTCGTGCCGTCATAAACCAGTACGGTGCCGGTGGGCAGAATATACTTATAATTAGTATAGCTAACATTTGTCTCACCTGTAAAAGTGACATTTACCGGGTCAGAGCTGGTATTAGCCGGATAGCCGAATACAACGTGGGAATAATACGCGTCATCTGAACCGCCGGCACCGCCCTTAGCCTCTTCGTTGAAGTAGTAGATCGGCTGACCGTAGTAAGTCGGCGCCGTCCACTCTTCCATGGCAGTGGTAGCGTTGTACAGGTTGCCGGCCGCCGTGTCGATATCGCCCTGTGTGGCGAACGTGCCGTAGGTGGCGGCGTCGTAATACTCGTTTGCAATAACGTACTTGTCGTACGCATCCTGCATGTTGGTGTAGATCGTTCCCGTCTTGACGTTCGCCATCTTATCCTCATAAGCGTCGATCGCACTTTCGAGCGTCGTAAGGTCCGCCGCCATCGCGGTAACCGCGAACAGGGGAACAGAGGATACGATTAACAGCGCCGCCAAAAGAACGGATATTAATCTTTTGCTGAGCTTTTTCATATCTATTACCTCCTAAATAATAGATCCGGATCGCACTGCCTCGCGACAGCCATAGTTAATTAACTGCGTTAAATAATTATACGACCCGTATAATAATATTATATCTACGAGGCCAATATATCATATATTTAACGAAAAAACAATAAAAATTTCACAAAAATTTAATAAATTTGCTAAAAAAGACAAAACGAATGCGGAGTGTATATTATACAAATAGTAATATTTCTGTGCGACTTGACAGATGGCAACTGTCGCAGATTTTGCTATTATTCTTCTGAGAACAGGCGTTAATGAACAAACGGCAATGAAATTGACAAATAGAGGCATTTTGTAAGAATGATTTGTGAACAAAATGTTAAAATTTTTTCAATTTTTTTATACAAAAGGTGTTGCAATTTGCGTAATAGTGTGGTATGATGCACCTGTAATAATTTTAAATAGGGGATTTTGCGCGTAAATTTTTCTATGCGCAAGCGAAAACAGGCCTTTACCTGCGTCCTCTATTTGTACTGCACGGCTTTTTGACAGTCCATGGTCAGTGAGCGGCTGGCTGAAAAGCGCGTCAGTGCAGGTTTATTGGGAGGTAAAATTATGAAAAAGATGACGAAGAAGTTTTTATCCTTGCTCTTATCGGCGCTGTTGATCGTCAGCTCGCTTCCGCTTTTCGCCTTCACGGCACTGGCAGCTGGTATTGACGACCTGAACAATGCTATTACTGCCTATGAGGATAAGATGGATGGCACCGTGTATACGAATATGAAAGCGGCATACGATGAATATATCGATGCGCTTGCTGCGAAGGATGCCTATCTTTACGGTGGCGATACAACAGTGGATCTTGCTGCGGCTGCATCCGCTTTGACTGCTGCAAGCGATGCCATGAATCCTTGGAGCCGCGCTACCTTCAATGCGGATGCTTACTATTATGGCAATGTAGCGACCGGCGGATACGCGAATGTTGTTTACTGCTCTAATGCGTCGAGCAATACGCTTTCGTCAGGAAAGCAGAACAAGGCATATATGGATAACTATTTTTATGCAGTGAACAATATTGTTGTTGCTTATGATGGCGAGACAACACCGCGGATTCCGGCTGCTTATGTTCAGAAGTGCGAATCATCTCATTCCAATAGAATTTATTATGTAGCAGCAACATCAATTACCAACTTCAAACTGAATGGCAATTGGTACGGCTCTACAGATGCAAAGGTGAACGGAAGCGTAGTTTATACCGGCCTTCCGTGGAACACGAGCTCATCCAGATCTATCTCTTCCACTGTTCAGACAAGCACATATAACAGCGACTGTACCAACACCGGCACACCGAGAATTTACAGCAACTCTTTAGCTTATACCGGTAGCGGTAATACCACTAATTACTATGAGCTGGTTAACTCATTAACCTACCGGTTCTGTGGGTACTATAGCTATTGGGGCTCTAATACGCAAACCATTGACTATACTTTCTCACCGCATTACTATGTCATTAATTACAAACCGATTATTGAAGACATTAATAATGTTAAGGACACGCTGAGCACGGCTTGCACCAGTGGCGTTGAGAATTATACAGAGGGTGGTCTTGCTTCGCTTCTGACCTATCTTGATCTGCATACTGCGGACAGTGCCAACCCGAACACATACACATACAGCTCTAATATGGCAACATCTGTTACCAACTGCGCAACGGCTATTAAGACTGCGGCTACCGCTTCTTACACCGCACCGTCTCAGGATGGCAACGGCTACAGCAACCTGAGATCTGCGATTAACAGAACGAAGGCTACTTATGATGCCACGAACGACAGCGGTTCTTACACGGCGGATTCCTGGGCGGCTTTTGCTACCGCTTATGAGGCTGCTGTGAATACCATGAAGGCACAGCCGACAGACGAATATAATAATGATAGCGATGCTGCTGCTAAGGCAACTGCATTAAACAATGCGTATGACGCACTCGAAACCGTTGCTACCAAGGTTGATACTACACCGGTGACGTCGCTGGTGGATACTTACAGAAGCTGGAACACGATCTTTACCGCTGAAACAGCGGCGGCTGTGGAAGCAGCGATCGATGCGGCCTCTCAGGCGATTTGGAACGGCAACTACGGCGTAGCCGGTGACGCGCTGAACGATTCTGATGAAGCACGCGCTACTGTAGAGACGCACAGAGCAGCGATTGCCGCGGCAATCAAGAACCTGCGTATCAGCCCTGACGCGATTGCGCAGAGTGACAATATGAAACTGTCTATGAATCAGGCGCTGGCGCTGGACGTGGATACGCCTTCTGACTACAGCAACTACTCTAGCCTGACAAATGCGAAGAATGCTGCACAGCTTTATATGACGCAGGCGGCTTCTACGGATTTCACCGATTATGACACGCAGTATGCAGAATATATAGCTTATGTACAGGCGATATATGACGCCTTTAACGGCTTGCTTCCGTCTTTCCTGAAGATTCCGGACGGTGACGCAGCACAGAATACAGCGCAGACGAATATGACCCAGCTCACAACCTCTGACCAAGGTCAGCAGATTGTTCAGTTTGGCTATACGAATTATGCGCTCATCATGAAGATGAACCATGACGGTACAACGGTTCCGTTCGGTGTAGCAGATATTCTGTTTGCTACCAATATTGAAAGCAAGGTCAATAACATGCTTGACAGTATCAGCATTAATGCAACGGCTGATACGATCGGCGGTAACGGCCAAAAGAACCATATTAGAGATCTGAGCACCTGGACATCAACGCCTTATGCGCTGTCTGACACAGAGAAAACTACGTATGCCGGTTGTCTGACCTACAACGAATTTTCTGTTTCCGATATCCGTTATTTAGGCGCTAATGCCAATAAACCGGAACAGTTTGCGACGGATAACAGCGGTAATGTTATCAGCTTTGAGGATGGCGCAACAACAGACTTTACTCCGATTTTGGGTACGACCGACGGCGCCGCTACTAACCCCGGTACCGGCGGTATCTTCGCCCGTTCCACCGGCTCAACCGCTTCTGTTCTGTTAGAGGGTAACTTTAATCTTGATATTCCTTCCAGCACGGCGGCAGGTGTGGAATCCAATAACGGTAACGAGGTTGTCAAGACGACCTACACCATGAACAATACCTATTTCGGTGCGGTAACGCTTTACAACTGCCAGAACGTTTCCAACTGTGCCGGTTATGACTGGTATACTTCTAAAACTAATAATGAAAAAATTAATATCTCCGTTGATGTTGTTGACGCTGCAAACCTTGTTGATTTAATCTATGCTGCTAACGACATTCTTTCAACAGAATCCCTTTATACCAAGGCATCTTGGGAAGAATTTACGGCGGCATTAGAGGCAGCACAGACTGACATTGATTATACCACGCTCAGCGCTAACGAAATTCAGTCTCAGCTCCAGACGAGATATGACAATCTTTGGAGAGAGTGGAAGGACGCAACGGACGGCTTACAGCTGGCAGCTAACAACCAGTCCTTAAAGGATGCGCGTGTTTATAGCACAGACGCAAAGGACAACAAGACAGTGGATGCACTCTATAACGAGGGCAACGCCAACGAATATTGGGATACTACCCTGTGGGCTGCTTTTGAGGCGGCTTATGAGGCAGTAACCGGCACGAACGGCCTTGGCAATAAGTATTCTGATATCAATATCAGAAACTACGGCACCAGCGAGCAGCCGACGATCGACGGCCTTGCCGATGCGTTGAAGGCAGCTTACGATGCGCTTGAGATTGGCGGTATCCTGGTTGACCCGGCAGTAGAGCTGGTTTACGGCGAGGATGGCTTAGCCGCTAAGCTGGATGACTATAAGTTCTATGCAAGCGATCTTGAAACCATGGCGAATACACTTGCTGATCTGGAGTATTATACCGATACAATCGGCACTTATATCCCGAAGGAAAATCAGACTGCCTTTGATGCGGAGGTTGCTGCGCTTGAGGCACTGAACGCGATCGAGCCTGCCGGCGACTTTGATAAGGATGCATTCCAGCAGTACATCAACACTGCGAAGGCAAGAGCGAACGATCCGGATGCTTATAACATTGATGAGGTCGTCAGCTATATTGCTGAGATGGAGGATGGCGCTTCCAGAAGCGTGACCGTTCTCGGCACAAGCTACGAAGGCCTTGCGAGCGACGCGATGCAGAGAGTGGATAACGCTTATCAGAAGCTGGAGTCCATGGATATTCAGTCCTACGCCGTAACGGTTGACAATGCAGCGGCAACGATCACGGACGCCAGCGGTAAGACCTACGCCAGCGGCGATAAGATCCCGTACGGCACGACGGTAACCGTTTCGACAGGCGACAAGGCTGCTTACACCTACGATTACGTATCCAACACGTCTAATAAGAACGGCGGTCACATTCAGAAGTACGTCGGCACGCTGGAGGAATTCACCTTTACCGTAGCCGGTACGACGAATATTATTGCGGCTGCTCCGAACGGTGATAACACCTATAAAGTTTCTTACATCACCTCCTGCAAGAGCGGCGACGAGGAACTGCTTGGCTACACAACTTATGTTGAGTACGTATCCGCCGGCACGACCGTCAACGCGACGAAGGTAAAGGCGCCGAGCTATGCGTTCTACAGCTTCCAGGGCTACAGCGAGACCTCTGCTACGATCAACGCGGATACGAAGATCTACCTGAACTATACGATCGTTAGCAACGAGCCGATGTGCACCGTTTACAACTTCGATGAAGGTAGCGAAACAAGCTATCACTACGGTGAAATCGTGACAGAAAGCCTCGATGAGAGTGCTGTAGCCGTTGCAAAGGTAGCAAGTGAAGATCTGGCTAACTACTTATATGAAGGCATTTACAATGATTATCCTAACTATCCTTTCAAGGATGATAGCGAAGATTTGATCGATACGGTTGATCCGTTCCTGACAGTTGTGGCTTACGGCAATACCTACACCTTCAAGATTACGGAAGAATCTGTATATCTTGTATCCATTCTGTCTACAGATGAAATCTTAGTATGTGCAGAGCCAGTATACGACAATGTCGGTGCTCCTTCATCTGTCTATGTCAGCACTCACGCGACTGTTAATGAGGACACGATCATTACCAACAGCAGCTTTGCGATGCCGGAGGGCTACGAGCTGGTAGAGGCCGGCGTACTGGTACAGTACAACAAGACAGGTGAGGCGCTCGTTGACAGAGAGATCAACTTCGATACCGTTGGTGACGATCAGGGTAATGATAAGATCAGAAGACTGAAGTCCACGAAGCTTGACAACGGTACGGACAACAGCTACACCATTAACCTGCATCTTAACAGTGCAACCGGTAGAGCGAAGTACATTGCTTACATTAATTACACTGACGATCAGGGTGCTATGCACACCGTATTCTCCGCAGCACAAGATGCCGTTATCGGCTAATGGAGGTGCTTGCCATGAGAAAGAATTATTATGAGCCGGAGCTCGAGGTCAGAAAGTACCGTCTGACGCCGGACGTGTTCACGGACAGTGATCACGTCGGTGACGGTGACGATTACGATCTTGACGCCGTCGGTGATCCAACTGACGATCTGTTTGCATAACGGCACGACCGCCGCAGAGTTAACTCTGCGGCGGTTTTTTTATATTTGTATAGGGTATTTTATTTGTATAGGTTTGTATTGGAATTCAAAATGAATTATAAATATTCGGTAACATTCTTTCACTAAAATTTGACATTGCTTTGTCAATATATTATTATTAATATGTATAGCCATAGCACTCGCATTCGAACCACGGTTTAGAACGGCAAATTAAACTTATTTCTGCGTTAAAAATGCTCGCAATCCGAAAGGATTACTGTGCTTTTTGCCTTGAACTAAGCCCAATTTGCTCATTCTAAACTGCGTAGCACCTAAAACCGTAGGAGTTAAGATGAAGTTTGGTGCTTTGAGGGCGAAGCAAGGCTTGCGCCTTGCAAGAACGAAAACGGCAAAATTCGCTTAAATACTCGGTTTTAGGCGAGTTCGAATACGAGTGCTATGGCTATCTATATTCAGATAACAACAACCCCACGGAGGCACTCATGAATATTTTAATTTGCGGCTTAGGTTTGATCGGCGGCTCGCTCGCTAAAACCTTAAAAAAGAACACAAACCATACGGTGCTCGGCTGGAACCGAACCGATACCGTTACCGAAAAGGCGCTGCGTGACGGCGTGATCGACAGGACCGGCGATATTGACGCGCTGATGGCGGAGGCGGATATTACCTTTATTAATTTTTATCCGGATGCAATCGTGCCGTTTATTTTGGCACACAAGGACTCCTTTAAGCGCGATTCGATCGTTACCGATTCCTGCGGCGTGAAAACAAAAATCTGTCGTGAAATGGCGCAACAGCGCGACCTGCCGTTCTATTTTATCGGCGCGCACCCGATGGCCGGACGTGAGGTCAGCGGCTATGACAACAGCCTGGATGATCTGTATGACAACGCCAGCTTTATCTGTACGCCGCTGGAAGATACGCCGCGTGTGAAAAGCGATGCGCTCGTCGGTCTGGCGCAGCAGATGGGCTTTGCCCGTACGGTGGTGACAACGCCGGAGCACCATGATGAGATGATCGCGTTTACTTCGCAGATCGCTCACGTGCTTGCCTGTTCTTATGTATTGTCACCGCTGGCACCGATGCACGCAGGCTACTCGGCCGGTTCCTACCGTGATGTCAGCCGCGTCGCGCGTATTAACGCCGAAATGTGGACGGAGCTGTTCCTTGACAACAAGGAGCCGCTGGTGCGTGAGATCGATGACTTAGTATCGAATTTAATGCGTTTTAAATATAATATTGTCAACGGTGACGGCGCTGCGCTGACAGCGCTGATGAAGGAAGGCAACCGAATCAAAGAGGAAATCGGCTAATGAAAAAATGCGATGTTCATGCCGGTAAAGGCTATTCTATTTATATTGAAAATAATATATTACAGCGTGCTGCCGACTATATCCGGCCGGTGACCGCGGCTAAAAAAATCTGTGTCATCAGCGATACGAATGTGTTTCCTCTTTACGGCGACGCGTTGGTCGACTGTCTGACGGCGGCAGGCTTTGCCGTTTGTCAGTATGTTTTTACGGCCGGTGAAGCCTCTAAGACGACGGATACCGTTATACGGATGGTGGCGTTTTTGGCCGAAAATGAGCTGACTAGGAGCGACCTTGTTGTGGCGCTGGGAGGCGGCGTTACGGGCGATATGGCCGGCTTCGCTGCAGCGATTTATTTGCGCGGCATTGATTTTGTACAGATCCCGACCTCGCTTTTGGCGCAGGTGGATTCCTCTGTTGGCGGCAAAACGGCTGTCGATCTGCCGCAGGGCAAAAACCTGTGCGGCGCGTTCCATCAGCCGGTGTTGGTACTGATTGATCCGACGGTGCTGGACACGCTCCCGCCGCACTTTTTTGCGGACGGAATGGCCGAGGCGATCAAGATGGGCTGTATTAAAAGCGCCTCTTTGTTTGAAAAAATTGAACAGCAGCCGGCGCGGATGGTGATTGAAGAGATCATTTATGAATGCGTCAGCTTAAAGGCCGGTGTGGTAGAACGAGACGAAAAAGAGCATGGAGAACGGGCGCTGCTGAACTTTGGTCATACCGCCGGCCATGCGATCGAAAAGCTGCACGGCTTCACCACGATCTCGCACGGTGAAGCAGTCGGCATCGGCATGGTGACGGTCTGTGAAGCGGCCGAGCGCAGCGGCTTGACACCGGCAGGAACGGCCGACAGGATCAGGGCGGTGCTGCAAAAATATCAACTGCCCACCCAAGATAACCACAGTATGAAGGAAATCGTGACGGCCATGGCGGCGGATAAAAAGCGTACCGGTGCCGGTATTCGCTTTGTGCTGCTGCACCGGATTGGCAACGGCTTTATTGAGCCGATCGCGTTTGAAGATATCAACGCTTTTTTCGGGGTGGCATGATATGAGCAGCGTTATCATTTCCCCATCAGCACTGCATGGAACGGTCCGCGTACCGTCCTCAAAATCGGCCGGACACCGTGCGCTGATCTGCGCTTTTTTGTCAGGCTGCAGTACGGTCAACGGTATCGACTCCTCGCAGGACATCCTTGCCACCCAAAACGCGCTTGCCGCACTGCAAAACGGCGACAGAACGGTCGATTGCCATGAGTCAGGCTCTACACTGCGGTTTATGATTCCGCTGGCGGCAGCGCTGGGCAGAACGGTGACGTTCGTCGGGAGCGGTAAGCTGCCGCAAAGACCGATCGACGAATATCTTCGCCTGCTGCCGGCGCATGGCGTTACCTGCCGCTATAACGGCTCACTGCCGCTGACCGTTAGCGGTCAGCTCCAAAGCGGTGTATTTTCCGTCAGAGGCGATGTTTCCTCACAGTATATTACCGGCCTGCTGCTGGCCTTGCCGCTGCTCGACGGCGACAGTGAAATTCGCCTGACGACGGCCTTGCTGTCAGCCCCTTATGTGGATATGACGGTGAAGGTGATGCGCGATTTCGGCGTGACGGTGAACCGTACGGAAAACGGTTTTTTTGTCAAGGGGAAGCAGACCTATCAACCGTGTGCGTATACGGTAGAGGGCGACTGGTCGCAGGCGGCGTTTTTTATGGCGGCCGGTGCCTTGCACGGCCCTGTCCACGTGACAGGACTGGACTGGCATTCCACGCAGGGCGACAGGGAAATTGCTACGATTCTAAAGCGCTTCGGCGCCGCGCTGACGGTAACGGAGGACGGCGTGACGGTGTCGAAAGCACCGCTGCACGGCATTACGGTGGACGTGTCGAATATTCCGGACACAGCGCCGACGGTAGCAGTGCTTGGCGCGCTGGCGAGCGGAACGACCGTGATCACCGGCGGAGAACGCCTGCGCATCAAGGAATCTGACCGCATTGCCTGTGTGGTCAATAACTTAAAAAAAGCCGGTATTCAGGCGCAGGAAACGCCTGACGGCATGATTATCAAGGGCGGCTTGCCAAGCGGCGCCGACCTGGAGGGATATAACGACCATCGGATCGTGATGGCGATGAGCGTGTTGGCGTTGGCGGCAACGGGGCGCACGCAGATCAGTGAAGCGGACAGCATCCGTAAATCATATCCCGACTTCTTTAACGACTATAACTCCTTAGGAGGAAAAGCAGATGTCATCGGTGACAGGAAATAAGCTCAGGCTCTCCGTGTTCGGTGAAAGCCACGGCGCAGCAATCGGCTGCGTACTGGACGGCTTACCGGCAGGGTTAACGCTGGATATGGATAAAATAGATGCCGAAATGGCGCGCAGGGCGCCGGGACGGGATAAAACCACTACGCCGCGTAGAGAAAAGGACGCGCCGCAGCTGCTGTCCGGCGTACTAAACGGCGTGACGACTGGCGCACCGCTGGCGATGATGATTGAAAATACCAATGTGCATAGCGCCGATTACGGCAATGTCATGACAGTACCGCGCCCGAGTCACAGCGATTATCCGGCTTTCGTGAAATATCACGGATGGAATGATGTGCGCGGCGGCGGCCATTTCAGCGGCCGACTGACAGCGCCGCTGGTTTTTGCCGGCGCTGTTGCCAAACAGCTGCTGGCCGAAAAGGGCGTTACGGTTGGCGCACATATTCTGAGGATCGGCAGTGTGACGGACGATGCGTTTGACAAAAACGATATCACGCGCGCACAGCTGGAGTGCTTGACGGACGGCCGTTTCCCTGTCATGAATCCTGATAGTGAGGATGCCATGCGTGCGGAGATTGAGCGTTACCGTCTTGAAGGCGACAGCGTTGGCGGCGCGGTGGAATGTGCTGCGGTTGGTTTGCCGGCAGGTATTGGCGGCAACATGATGGATACGCTGGAGGGACGGCTGTCACAGCTGTTATTTGCTATTCCGGCGGTGAAGGGCGTTTCATTTGGCACGGGCTTTGATTTTGCGTCGAGCTGCGGCTCAGCGGTAAACGACGCTTATACCGTCAAGGACGGCCGTGTGGCACTGCTGTCGAATCATAACGGCGGCATCCTCGGCGGCATTACCACCGGTGCGCCGTTAGTGCTGTCAGTAGCGGTGAAGCCGACGCCGTCGATTGCGAAGCCGCAGCAGAGCGTTAACCTGCAGACAATGACGGAGGAAACGCTGCTCATCAAGGGACGGCACGATCCTTGTATTGTACCGCGCGCCGTGCCGGTTGTCGAGGCGGCGGTCGCGTTCACCCTTGCGGATTTAATGGTTGAAGGCGGCGAATAATCATATAATATAACAGACTAAAGGATAACAGATGGATTTACAGGAATTACGAAAAGAAATTGATGAAATAGATGACGCGCTGATACCGCTGCTGCTGCGGCGGATGGAGGTATCCCGTCAGGTGGCGGAATATAAGGTGAAACGGGGCATTCCGGTATTAGATCAACAGCGCGAGCAGGCGATCCTTGACGATGTGGCCGCCAAGTGCGGCGAGCAGGGCGACGCCGTTAAGACGATCTTTTCTGCGACGATGGACGCCTCTCGTGCGCTGCAGCATAAGCTGATCGGCGGCGGTGAGCAGCTGCGCAAGGAAATTTATAGCGCCACACGCTGCAGGACCCTGACGGCGGACGGTGCGGCGATTGCCTGCCAAGGCGTGGACGGCGCCTATTCCGGCAGAGCCGCCGGTAAACTGTTTCCGGATTCACCGATCCGTTACTATAAGCAATTTGAGGATGTTTTTGAAGCCGTAAATCAGGGAAAGGCGCGCTTCGGCATTATTCCGGTAGAAAATTCTACGGCCGGTTCGGTGCATGAATCGTATGATCTGATCATGAAGTACCGTTTTTATGTGGTAGGCGCTTATGATTTAACGATTTCCCACTGCCTGTGCGCAAAGCCGGATACGGACTTTACGGACATTGAAGAGGTCTATTCCCATCCGCAGGCACTGGCGCAGTGCAACGGCTTTTTGAAAAGCTTTGGGCTGACGGGTGTGAACGACACCAACACGGCCGCCGCTGCGAAGTTTGTCAGCGAAAGCAGCAAACGCAATATCGCTTGTATTTGCTCCGCAGACGCGGCAAAAAAGCACGGGCTGACGGTCATCAAGAGGAACATTCAGAATGTAACGCATAATACGACGCGGTTTATTGTGATATCGCGCGAGCTGGTCATTGACGAGCAGGCGGATAAGATTTCACTGATCTTTTCTGCGCCGCATACCACCGGCTCGCTGTACCGTGTGCTGGGACGGTTTTCCATGACGGGGCTGAATCTGACAAAGCTGGAATCCCGTCCGGTGGCCAACGGAAAATTTGACTATATATTTTACGCAGACGTGCTTGGTTCCGTATTTGACGAGTCGACGCTGGACCTGTTTTGCGCGCTGCATGACGAGCTGCCGGAATTTACCTTCCTCGGCAATTATTTTGAAGCGGCAGACAGCTGCGAGTAACGATCGGAGTGGTGACGTATGAATAAAGCAACACGCCACAGAACAAACTTCATATCTCTCATTATCGTGATCGTGACGCTTGGGTTGCTGGTGCTGTTGACGGTCATGCTGATCAACCATGTCAAAATTGAGTCGCGTTATTATACGTTGATCAACTTCTTAGACACAATCGATAAATCCGTGGTGAAGCTGGATACGGAATGGGAAATTTTGCTGTGTATTTTTGCCTTGTTTATTGCAAAATGCCAGCTGCCGATCCCGATGAGCTTTTTGGTCGCCATTTCGGGTGTGGTATTTCCGTTGAATCAGGCGTTGTTGATCAACGCGCTCTTTACGCTGTTTTACTTTACCGTCAAGTATGTGGAGGGTATCTATATCGGTCCCGGCTGGGCCGGCGCGCTCCTGAGTATTAAAAAGATGCATTTTATCCGTGACTGGATTCAGTTTAAAGGGAACGGCAACCCCTACGTGCTGACCGTTACGCGCCTGATTCCGGCGATTCCGTTGGCGATGGTATCAAAGTATTACGGCAGCCTGCGGTATGACTTTGTCAATTATTCGATTTTATCGCTATTGGGCTTTGCGCCGAGACTTTATATTTATACCAAGCTCGGTGCGGCTTACAGCAATCCGTTTTCACCGCAGTTTTTAATCCCGTTGATGATCATTGTGGCGTTCACGGGTACGACCAGCTTGATATTTAATATTTTTTACGGTATTAAGTCACGGCAGATGAACCAGACACTGTTGATTTACAGTGAGAAGGAAAAATATAAAATAGTATTATAATTTTTTTTACGAGGTGTAAAAATGATAGCAAAGGATTTAATCAAAGCAATTGAAGACGGCCGTTTGGACGCGAAATTTCAAGCTGTTTACGTAACGGCGGAAGCGGTAACGCAGCAGAAAAAAAGATACTGTGAAGCGATTGCCGCGTTTGCAGAGCTGTTTGGCGACGACCGCGACATCAGCGTGATGTCCGCTCCGGGCAGAACAGAGGTGTGCGGCAATCATACGGACCACAATAACGGTAAGGTGCTCGCTGCCGCGATCAATCTTGACGCGATCGCCGTGGTGGCCAAAAGTGACGACAACACCATCCGCGTGAAGTCGAAGGGACACCGTATGAACGTAGTGGACCTGTCCGATCTGACCCCGAAGTCGGAACGCTACGGCGACTCCACGACGCTGGTACAGGGTATGGCTGCCGGTATTCAGAACCTTGGCTTTACGGTAGGCGGCTTTGACGCCTATACTACCAGTGACGTCATGGGCGGCTCTGGCTTATCCTCCTCTGCAGCGTTTGAGGTTCTGCTGGGTACGGTCCTGTCTTACTTATTTAACGACGGCAACATCAGCGCTGTCGATATTGCCAAGGTGGCACAGTACAGTGAAAATGTGTATTTCGGTAAGCCTTGCGGCCTGCTGGATCAAATGGCCTCCTCCGTCGGTACCTTTGTCACGATCGATTTCGAATCCGTTGGCGAGCCGGTGATCAAGAAGGTTGCCTTCGATTTTGCCGCCTCCGGTTACTCGCTTTGCATTGTGGATACCGGCGGCAATCACTCTGACCTGACGGACGATTATGCCGCTGTCAGGGGCGAGATGGAAGCGGTCGCCAAGGCGATGGGCAAATCGGTACTGCGTGAGATTGCTTACGAGGATTTCTTTGCGGCAATTCCTTCGTTAGTCGGCAAGGTGAACGACAGAGCCTTGCTGCGTGCGATCCATTTTTATAACGAAAATAAGCGTGTGGAGCAGGCGGTCTCCTGTCTGGAGCAGGGAGATTTTGAGGGCTTTAAGGCCGTGATACTGGACTCCGGCTTCTCCTCCTATATGCTCAACCAAAATGTTTATACGCCGAAAAATCCGACGGAGCAAAAGCTCTCCCTGGCACTTGCCATCAGTGAGGAGCTGCTGCGCAGTAAGGGCGCTTGGCGTGTACACGGCGGCGGCTTTGCCGGTACGATTCAGGCATTTGTGCCGAATGATATGTTGGCGGAATATAAAAAGACCATTGAAGCCGTATTTGGAGAGGGAAAATGCTATGTGCTGATGATCCGTCCGTGCGGCGGCGCACAGGTGATATAACAGCGTGAAGAAGGAGAGAGCAGTATGAAATATGTATTTATTATCAATCCGATCGCCGGCAATAAGGACAAAAGCCGGATCATGTCCCGGATTCAGTCTACGTTCCGTCAGCTGGACGATGAGATGATCATAGAGGAAACACGCTGTCAGGGCGACGCTGCCCGTATTGCAGCAGCGTATGCAGAAAAATACGGTAAGGACTGTGTTGTCGTCAGCTGCGGCGGCGACGGTACGGTGCATGAGATCGCCAACGGTCTTGCCGGAACGGATACGCCGATGATGCTCCTGCCGCTCGGTACCGGCAACGATTTTGCCAAAAAAATTTACGGCGCAAAAAAAATCAATGTAGAGAACGTGATCAAAGCCTTTGGCCTGTACAACGGCAAACTGCGCTATGACGTAAAGCCGATTGATCTGATCGACTATAACGGCGAAAAATGCATCAACGTGATGTCCTTCGGCTTGGACACGCTGGTGGAAACGCTGGGCAAAAAGATTGCCGACAAGGCGCCCTTCCTCGGTCATCAGGCCTATAACGTGGCCATTGTACCGATCTTATTGCGGCCGCTGCATTATAAGATCAGCTACGATATTCTTTGTGTGAACAAGGAAACCGGTGAGGAATATCGGCTGACGGAACGGGATAAGGACTATGCGCTGTTTGCGATCTGCAACGCCAGCTATTACGGCGGCGGCTTCTGTCCGGCACCGAATGCTGTGCTGGATGACGGCCTGGTGGACTTTGCGCTGGTTAACGGGTTGTCCCATATTAAGGCGCTGCCGATGATCGGCAAGTATAACGCCGGTACCGCCAACGATCAGGTTTATCCCGGTCTTTTCGTCAACGGCTACGCCAAGAGCGGCAAGTTCTGGACAGAGGACGGTTCGCCGTTGATCGGCAATTGTGACGGCGAGAATTTTGATTATAATGAGCTGGACTTTACCGTGCAGGAAAAGGCACTGAAGCTCTGCTTTATTAAAGATTAATTTATAGCTCACAAGCTTAAGCGGCAATCAATCCCCACGGCTTTGATTGCCGCTTTGTCTCATCAGCATTGTGTGGAAGGGTGAACGCTATGAAAGCAAAAAAACGAAGCAAAGCAATCATAATAGTTATACTTTCTGTAATTATTCTTTGCGGTGCCGTTGTGGGGATTTTCTTCCTGACGTATCAGGCTACGGTCAGCTTTGATGTTGCGGATAAGACCGGTGCTGTCATGAAAGGCGCGTCAGGCTATTTGTACGGTGTTGCCGAAAACGGCGTGCCAAGCGCAGAAATGGTCGAAAGCGTGGACGTGCAAACGATCGTGCAAAAGGTGCCGAACGGGCTGCAGCACCCGATTGGAGACCTGGATCATGTCGCGCCAATGCTGGAAAATACGCAGTACAATATCGTCTATTTACAGGATGTGTATGATACCTGGTATTATCTGAACGACAGTATTATGGAGCAGCGCGCCGCCGGTACCTACGATTGGCAGCAGTTGCTGGACGAGGATTATCTGCCTAAGGTAGAGGCGATGACCAACGCGCTGAAGGAAGAACCTTATGCCAACAAGTTAATATACTGCTTGTATAATGAGTGCGACAACGGCGTTTGGTTCGGAGAGAGCCAAAAGGACGACAATCCGGAGAATCCGTACGGCGTTTGGTGCGACTATAATGAGATTGGCAGGGATAACTTTAACGCCGCCTGGCTGCAGACCTATACCCTTGTCAAATCGCTTGACCCGAATGCGCTGATCGGCGGTCCGGGCTTTTGTGATTATAACCGGGAGGAGCTGGAATATTTTCTTGCCTTCTGTCGCGATCATGACTGCCTGCCGGAGATCATGATCTATCACGAGTTGGGGGAGGACACGGTTTACTTTTTTGACGAGCATATCCGCGAGTACCGCGCTTTGGAGGAAACGCTCGGTATTGACGCGCTGCCGATCGTGATCAGCGAATACGGTATGATGAACGAAAACGGTTATCCTGGCGAGATGGTCAAAATCATTACGCAGCTGGAGACGGCGAAGGTTTACGGCGATAATGCTTACTGGCGCTTGGCGGACAACCTGAACGATACGTGCGCCGATGATAACAGTCCTAACGCCGAGTGGTGGCTCATGCGGTGGTATACCGACATGAAGGGACAGACGGTACGGGCGACGAATAAGGATATTTTGTCCTCCAATTTTAAAAATTATTTTAAATATCATTTAGATGAGCTAAGCTTCCGTGGCTTTATGGGAATCGCTTCTGTTTCGGATGCGGGCGATGAGATCGACGTGGTTTGCGGCGGCGGTGACAGAATTTCACGTGTGCAGCTGAAAAATCTCGATACTACCGCCTTGTATGGAAAAACGGTGTCGGTCACGGTCGAGGAAACGGTTTATAAGGGACTCTATGGCGTTGTCAGCAAGCCGGTCGTCAGGTTCAGCTACACGCAGGAGCTGACAAAAAAATCGCTCACCGTGGCGCTCGGTAAGTTGGATCCGGCCAATGCTTACCGCGTTGTTATCAGAGAGGCGGACGAAAACGCTGATCGCGCTTATGTCAACCAGCGTCAGCCAGTGCGCTATGAATTTGAAAACGGCACGCTGCTCGGTGCTGCCTACACTTACGACAGCTACTGCCCTGCCAGCGGCGGTAACGAAGAGGGTAATGATACGGTCGGCGGTATGGAAAACGAGGGCGACGGTGTTGCAATCAATATCACTGTTCCGGAGGACGGAAGCTATCAGCTGGATTTTGTTTACGGCAATTCCAATGACGGTGAGTGGAACGAAAACGGCCGGCAGGACCCGAACGACAGAGCCGATACAATGGCTCTGCTGACGGTCGACGGCGAGACGCAGGAAATCGCACTGCCGAATACCATCCGCAGCGAGTACACGTCCTGTTATACGGTTGTTGCCGCCCTAGAGAAGGGAACGCACACCGTCACGGTGGCGCATCTTTCCGGCACTTATGTGCTGGATAGCCTGCTCGTCACGCCTGCGGACGACAGCGCGGCGATCGCGGTGCTGCCGGATGAGGACAGAACCAAGGACGGCGTGACGTCTTATGTGGCAGTAGCGCCGCAGAACGGTTATTATGATATGCAGGTAGTTACCGCCGCCGATACTGTCACAGTGGACGGGACGGCGCTGCCGCTCGACAGCGGGATGACGACCCTATATCTCAAGCGGGGCCTGAGCTATCTTGATTTTTCTTCGGCTAAAACGGAAACGCCTGTACTGACCCTGAACGAAGAAAAACAGGGAGCGGTTTACACTGCTGATAACGCCGTGCTGACCGGTTCTGCGATCTCGGTATTGCTGGCTACACCGAATGGGGAAGTGCCTTATATTACCGGTATCGAGGACAGAGGCGGTGAGGCTTCCTTTACGGTGACGGCAGCAGAGGCAGGCCCGTACCGCGTGACCCTCGATTACGCGAACAACGAGGAGAGCGGCGTGCATGATTATAACGTGGACCTGATCGAGACTTATGTGACGGTGACGGTGAACGGCATACCTGCCGGTAACGTTTTCTGCCGCAATACGTATTCCTGGCAGACGCGCAAAACCGTGACCTTTACCGTCAGTCTGGTGCAGGGAGAGAACGTGATTACGCTGCTGAATGACGGCTCGGTGCGTTTTGACGACCGTCCGACTGCGGCGCCGTCTATCTTCGGCATTTCTGTTAACCCCGCCCAGCAGTAGCTACTGAATAATAAATATAGTCTTTCACAAAGTAACAACTCCTTCATAGTATGTAATGAAGTCCGCTTCAAATACATCATGAAGGAGTTATTTTATGTCTGATTTATCCAACAGAAGCAGCGATGACAGACGCAGGCGAGAGGCTGTTTGTATTGATACCAGCCGGATTTATGACGCTTGCTCCAGCCGTGACTGCGCAGAAAATTTAAGGGTGACCTTTGATGAAAATTCGCAGGACATCATCGACGATGCGGAGATCATTAAATGCCGCGACTGCGATATTGCCGCCGTCAGCATTGATCTTGACGAAACGCCGTTTAACAGAGGTTATTTCAACGTAGACATCAGCTTTTATTTTAAGCTCCGTTTTGATACGTATACCTCTCCGATGGCGATGCCGCGCACCGTCAAAGGTTATGCCGTGTTTAATAAACGCTGCATCCTCTACGGTTCAGAAGGCAGCGTAAAGACCTTTACGTCAACGCTGAACACCTGCGGAAGCGACCGTCCTGAGGCGCCGCAGTATACGAACCCGACTGTGAAGGTGCAGGCACTCGATCCGGTAGTACTGGATACAGATGTTGTGCGTCGCTGCAACTGCCATATCTGCTGCTGTACCAGCTTTCCGGATTCTATTCGTAACGCAGTGGGCGGCGCACGCTTTACTGACGACGGTGAAAAGGCTGTGCTGGTAACGCTGGGCATTTTCTCCATTATTCAGATGACCCGCGACGTACAGATCATGATCCCGTCTTACGACTTCTGCGTGCCGGACAGAGAATGTGACTGCTCTGACCAAAGCCCTTGCAGCGCCTTCGGTAATATTGATTTCCCGACAGACGAATTTTTCCCTCCGGACAGAGACAACCTGAACTGCTCCTGCCGTGACAGAGACTAAGCAAAAAGGGGCTGTCTCACGGAAAACGTGAGGCAGCCGAATTTTTTGCAAAGAAATATGCAAAGAAATATGCAAAGAAATACAGGTCGGTATGGAAACCGACCTGTAAATGGTGTATGATGTAAGTA
>JAFUEH010000001.1 GCA_017463985.1 Eubacterium sp.
CTGGCAATATGGAAATCAAAAGATAACCATACCGCCAACTTGTATGCTCTATTTTTCTACTTTTACCAATTTTTCAACTATTCTTCTGAAAAACGCCCCTTAAGTATTTAATCCTTAAGGGGTATTTCGACAGACTGAAAGGACAGGCGCTTGCCTGTCCTTTTACTTCCAAAAAACAATTATTTAATCACAGTGCCCATGGTGTTTGGCTTCATACCGGCGGCATTTGCCTCGTCCGTGTCGATATGCATCGCCAGCGCATACTTTTCGGACACACGCACTACCACATCACCAAAGATGAGGTTTCTGCCGTTTGCGCTCGGGATCTCTACCGAAACGATCTGGCCATTCGTCAAGCCAAGCTCCTCCGCATCCTGCGGCGTTGCATGGATATGACGCTGCGCAGCGATAACGCCCTTGCTGATCTCGACCTCGCCCTTCGGGCCGACGAGCTTGCAGGTGCCGCTGCCATCGAGGTCGCCTGATTCTCTGACAGGCGCTACGACACCGATCGAACGCGCGTCAGTCAGCGAAAGCTCTACCTGCGTCTCGGGTCTGACAGGGCCGAGAATCGACACGGCCGGGAACTCTCCCTTTGAGCCGATCACTCTGACTCTTTCCTCGCAGGCGAACTGACCGGGCTGTGACAGCCACTTTTTGTTCGTCAGCTCATAGCCCTCTCCGAACAGGGTCGCCAGATCCTCAGCGGAAACATGAACGTGACGTGCTGAAATTTCAACTAATACCTGATTTGCCATTTTTATTCCTCCAAAAATATATAAATCATTTTCCTTGCATATTTTAATACAAAATGAATTGTTTTTCAACCATTAATTTGATATTATAGAAATAGTTTAAGAGCCACAACGGAGGTGCGAAAAAATGACGCTGGACGAGCTGGAAATGAAATGTAAAGACTGTAACCGCTGCGCGCTGTGCGAGGGGCGTACGAATTTGGTCTTTGGCGTAGGAAAAAAGGACGCCGACATTATGCTGATCGGTGAAGGCCCGGGCGAGCAGGAGGATCTGCAAGGCGAGCCGTTTGTCGGCCGGAGCGGCAAGCTGCTGGATAAATTCTTAGAAAGTATTGATCTTTCGCGCGAAAAGAATGTGTATATCGCGAATATGGTCAAGTGCCGACCGCCGCACAATCGCGACCCAAAGCCCGAGGAGCAGGAGCTGTGCATTACCTGGCTGCGCGAGCAATTCAAATGTATTCGCCCAAAGCTGATTATTTGCGTCGGCAGGATCGCTGCGCAAAAGCTGATCTCTCCCGATTTTCGCGTGACGAAGCAGCACGGTGAATTCATTGAAAAGGGCGGTGTACTGATGATGGGTACCTTCCACCCGGCTGCGATTCTGCGCAATCCGAACAACAAAGAGCTGGCCTATCAGGACTGGCTGAAGGTGCGCGACAAAATTGAAGCACTTGGCATTGAAATATAAGCAAACGGAGACTTCCACCCAGAAGTCTCCGTTTTTATGATTCTTTATTTATTTCTGATATCCGTTCCTACCAAGGTCATTTTGACATATTCACCGTTGAGGCGGCTGGTAATGCGCTGATCGTATTTATCGAGCAGCTCGTCAAAATCATAGTTCGTACTAATGACGGTCGGTCTGCCTGACAGGATACGGCAATTAATGATATTATACAGCGTAGCCGTATTATACTGGTTTTCGATCTCCGTACCGAGGTCGTCAATGATCAGCAGGTCTGCTTGCAGCACCTTATCCTTCGTATAATCCAAACCGTTATCGCGGCCGAACATCTCATTGCGCAAATCGTCACAGATATTTTGACTGGTGCCGTAGCAAACCGACAAGCCGCTGTTGATCACGACATTGGCGATCGCCAGCGAAAGGTGCGTTTTGCCGAGTCCGGTCGAGCCGAGGAATAAAATATTTTTGCTGCCGCGCTGAAAGCCCTGCGCATAACGGAAGGCGGCGTCACTGATTTTTTCAGCGCGCTGGCGCGGTATGACAGAATTTTCCAGCGGCGTATCACTGTAATAATTAAGATCAAAGGTGTCAAAGGTACAACGCTCGAGCGGCGCAAAGCGACTGACCTCCCGACGCATAATATCCTTCAGCAGCTGCTTATGACAGGCGCACATTCTGCCGCCGATAAAGCCCTTGTCCTCACAATGCGGACAGATAAAATCCGGCTTCATCGCGTCCTCATCATAGCCGTTTTGGGTCAGGACGGCATTGCGCTGCGCCACCAGCGCCTTACTTTTTGCCTTCAGCTCCTCCAGCTTGGCCGGCGCTTCCTCCTTGAGGAAAAAGAGCCGTGAGATCTCCAGTCCGACGCCGGCAAGCTCACGCTGAAGCTTGTCCACCTCGGGCAGCTTACGGCGAATTTCCTCTCGGCGTTCCTCAGCAATCAGCTCGGCACGCTCGCGTCGGCGCTCCAGCTCACGCTCCGCCTTGCGGTAAATATCGTTAGAATAAGGCATCGTCAGCCTCCTTAAATATCATAATCGTCATTCAACAACGCTTTTTTCTTAATTTCTTCTATATCAAACGACGGCGCGCGCTTCAGCTTACCGTCTTTTTTAGCGCGCCGATCGCCGTCCTTAGGCGCCGCCTTGACATCCGCCGGTGTACGAAAGCTCTTGCGCTTCCACTCTTTGAGAATATTGTCAACTGTTTTGAGGCTGCGCTTATCCTCGTCGTTGTACTTTTTCATCGTATTGCAGGCAAAGAATACCATCTCTTTGTCAAAATCCTGCAGCCAGCGCGTCAGCATTTTCTGCTGTGTGGCTGTCGGCTTGCGGTAATCGAATTCACACAAGGCCAGTACCTCGCCCCACAGCTCGTCTGCGTTCTCCAGGCGCTGCAGCTTATCAGAGGCCGCCTCCAGCGTCGTCACCTCATCCGTAGCCCACTCCTTTGCCATACTCTGCAGTGTGCGCATCGTCATATTTTTACCGGCGTCACGCTGCGCTTTATAATATTCCAGCAGGGTCAGTACTACCGGCACGGTCAGGCCGTAATAGGTTACCATATTGACCAGATTGCTTTTCATCGAGGCACTAAGAGAGGAAGCTAAAATACGCTCAGCACCGCGCAAAAGGTCGGCAATTTCCGGCGTTTCAGCACAAATACGAACAATGTCCTTCGGCGTCAGGTTCGGCATCGGCAGAGCCTCGAAGGCCTTCTTAGGCGCTGTCTCCGTCACTGTTTCACTTTCCGCCGGCGGCTCCGGCATGGCACCCTGTGCCGACAGCAGCCCCTCCTCTGCCCAATAGGCAAGGCAATCCTCAATCATTGTCACCGGCTTGCCTAAACGCTCTGCTAAGAACGAAGCCTCCGCCGCG
Organism: Eubacterium sp.; assembly: GCA_017463985.1. Lineage (GTDB taxonomy): Bacteria > Bacillota > Clostridia > Oscillospirales > Acutalibacteraceae > Eubacterium_R. The sequence goes on from JAFUEH010000001.1 coordinate 3,324, forward strand.
CCGTTTTCAGAAAGCAGGAGCAGCAGCACCTTCAACTGAAGCTCGCTGGCAAATTTCAGGCTGTTTTGGATCACCGTAGCCGGTACGCACACAACGCCGTCGCGCCACACATCCCCTGTCGGTAAAATCGTATACTTCATCGCTGCACTCCTTTCATTCATCGGTATTTATCATTGTAACAAAAAATAACGGACGTGTAAATATCTAATCAAAAATTAATTAGGTCTCCCGTTGGTTTCGTGTCTCCTGCGATTAAGTAAAATGGCAATACAGATACCTTCCCCTATACAGGCAAGACTTGTAGCGGCGGCAACAATAATAGCGGCAATCGTCACACCTCTACTCAAGGAAGTCGGCTGCTTCGTAGGATTATTTTGCTGGTACGGATCAGCACCAGGCTCGTCGTCCGCTATGAATTCAATATCTGAAGCTTTCGCATTAAAATGGACAGCGGCAAAGGATAACGCATCGTTATACGCATCAATCGTAATACTGTTCCATCTTGTCTCATTGCCTTCGTAGTAGATATCTGTCAAGTTGTTGCAATCCTCAAATGCGCCCCTTTCTATGCTCGCTACCCCGTCCGGGATGGATACGCTTGATAAGTTTGTGCATTCTTCAAATACAAACGCTTCTATGCTGGTTACGCTTTCAGGGATTGCAACACTTGTTAAGACCTCACAACCGCAAAACGCATATTCGTCAATGCTAGTTACGCTATCCGGTATAGTTACGCTTGACAGGTTGAAGCATTCTTCAAAGGCGCTTTCACCGATGCTGGTTACAGTATCGGGTATGACAACACTTGTTAACCCTACACAACCACCAAATGTGCCTTCATCGATGCTCGTTACACTATTACCTATTGTTATGTTCGTCAAGCCCGTACAACCACCAAATACATATCTGCCTAAGCTTGTTACCTGATCAGGTATTTCAATGCTTGTCAGACTTTCGCACAACTCAAAAGCTCCGTCGCCTATAGTTGATAGGTTGCTTGGCAATATGATACGTGCTAAGTTGGAACACTCCGCAAACGCTCCTTGATCTATGCTCGTTACGCTGTCAGGCAGTGCTACGCCTGTTAAACTTGTACAATTATCAAATGCATAAGCGCCTATACTGGTTATACCGTCAGGAATTGTCAGACTTCTTAAGTTAACACAACCGCTAAATGCATAAGGCGCAATACTGGTGACGCCTTGATTAATAACGACAATATTGACGGAGCTATCCGGCACGTCTTGACAAGAAATAAGCATATCGCCTGTTCCGCTTATGACGAGTTCGCCTGTTGTATAGTCAAAGGTGTATGTAACATTGTCTCCACAGGAACCGGTAAGCTTTTCAACAGCATAAGCATGAAAGCTTAGCGCTGCCATCAGGCTGAGGAGCACACCGAAAGATACGATCACCGATATAAGTTGTTTTGTCTTTTTCATAAAATACCTCCTAAAAATTGTTTCACAAAACAAAAAATGCGTACAGCCGAAGCCATACGCAATAAAACGCACAGCTCCGATTGTCGCCAAACAAAGTAAATCACAATAGCATTAAGCACGTGAAATTAGAGCGCGCGTTTTTAACAAATAAAAACACGTGCTTTAACGCTAAAATAATATCTACTTTGTTTGGCAATTTCATTGTATCATTGCGCCGAATTATTGTCAAGAAATATGAATAGTCTATAGCAGGATAAATATGATGCTGTGAAAACAGCAAAGCAAAAGTTTCTGCGCACACACGCGGGCACCGCAACAGTCCCTGTTCACACCGCACAAAAAGCAACGCAGTGAAATTTTGTGCGGAGAGGAGAAACAGTCGAAGCTGTCATTCACAAAATGATTTTCGTTTTGTGTCGACAGCGGAGGATGTTTGGACGACATTGCCCTGTTCGAGCCACGTAATCCGATTGCTCCAAACAAAAAAGACACCTAACGGTGTCTTTTGTTTGGAGCGGATTACGAGGCTCGAACTCGCTACCTCCACCTTGGCAAGGTGGCGCTCTACCGGATGAGCTAAATCCGCATTGCATAAGTAATTATACATACTTCCCTGCCATTTGTCAAGAAAAATATCATATAAAATAAAAATAAAATTACTGCAATTAGAACACCTATTCTATTGACAAAAGTGTCATAATATGTTACCTTTTTGTTACCTATCAGATTGTCAACATTTTGTTTCATTCTTTGCTCACGCAATGAATTTACAATATATTGTATTTAAAAAGGAAACGCATCTGCTATTTTGTTATTTTCAAAGATTACATTTTGGATAAAATAGCCGGTCCTTCCTTTTCATTGCTGACACAGTCTGTTATAATAATTAGCGTATATTGCTATACATATAATTATTTTTAAAATTCATACTATTGATATAATCATTTTTGCACTCATGGCAAATTCGTTTAAACAGGCAGGCGGTGCGCCGTACTGCCTTAGGGAGATATTATGGAAAATTTTGTAATCAACGGCGGACGCGAGCTGTTCGGTGAAGTGAATATCAGCGGCGCCAAAAACGCGGCGGTGGCAATTATCCCTGCGGCGATTTTGGCCGGTGATGTCGTCAGAATTGAAAATATTCCGCAGATCAGCGATGTCCAGCTGATTATTGAAATACTGGACCGTCTCGGCGCTAAGATAAGGCTGATTAATCGCGATACGATTGAAATTGACACGAAGAACGTGCAGTTCCAAAGCGTACCTTACGAGTTGACCTCCAGCTTCCGCGCCAGCTATTACCTGATCGGCGCTATGCTCGGCAGATTCAAGAGAGCCGAGGTAGCCATGCCAGGCGGCTGTAACTTCGGCGTGCGCCCGATTGACCTGCACATCAAGGGCTTTGAGATGCTCGGCGCAAAGGTTGACACCGTTGAAGGCATGGTCGTTGCAGAGGCGGATAAGCTGATCGGCACCTCCGTGTATATGGATCAGGTCTCTGTTGGCGCTACCATCAACGTCATGCTGGCCGCCGTACTCGCCAGAGGGCTGACGATTATCGAAAATGCAGCGAAGGAACCGCACATCGTTGATTTGGCGAACTTCCTGAACTCCATGGGCGCTGACGTACGCGGCGCCGGTACAGACGTTATCAAGATCCGCGGTGTGGAGAAGATGCACGGCTGCACCTATTCCATCATCCCCGATCAGATCGAAGCCGGTACCTATATGGTGGCGGCAGCGGCCTGCGGCGGCGATGTTTTGGTGAAAAATGTCATTCCGAAGCACCTTGAATCGATCTCTGCAAAGCTGCTCGAGGCCGGTGCAGAAATTATTGAATACGACGACGCGGTGCGCGTCACACGCTTTAAGCCGCTCAAAAAATGCAACGTAAAAACTATGCCGCATCCCGGTTTTCCAACGGATATGCAGCCGCAGATGTGCGTGCTGCTCACGGTAGCGAACGGCACCAGCATTCTTTCCGAAAGCGTTTGGGATAACCGTTTTCAATACGTCGGTCAGCTGTTGCGCATGGGCGCAAACATTCAGGTAGACGGCGGCAAGGTCGCCATCATTGAGGGCGTGAACCGCCTGGAGGGCTGCGAGGTCAAGGCGACTGACCTGCGTGCCGGTGCTGCACTGATCATCGCCGGTCTGCTGGCGGACGGCACCACAACAGTGGAAAATATTCAGTACATCGACAGAGGCTACGAGGACGTAGTCGCAAAGTTTTCAGCACTCGGTGCCGACATTCGACGCGTGACCGTCAAGGAGCCTGTAACCATCGAAAATGCAGGCTAAATCGAAACGAAAAGGGCTAGTGACTAGCCCTTTTTTAAATAACAGTAGCCATACTGATTAAATTGTTAACGGAGATACAGCTATGTCTAAGGCATGTCAGCTCTTTTCGGGCAGCAGCGGCAATTCTATATGGATCGCATCGGGTGAAACAAAAATTTTAGTGGACGCCGGCGTATCGGCAAAGCGCATTGAACAGGCGCTGATGAACCTTGGTGAAAGTGCCGGCGAGCTGAGCGCTATATTGGTAACACACGAACACGCCGATCATATCAGCGGCGTCAGGGTACTGGCATCGCGCTACGGTATTCCCGTATTGGCTGACAGTAACGTACTGCTCAAAATGTACGAGGACGGCAAGCTGAACGATAAGGTCATCACCGCGCCGATTGAAGCGACAATGTCGCTGGACGGTGTAGAAATCAAGCCGTTCGCACTCAGCCACGACAGCGTGGCGTGCTACGGCTACCGTTTTAACCTGCCTGACGGGCGCAGTGTAGCGGTGTGCACCGATACCGGCTACATAACGGCAGCAGCAAAGGACGCGCTGACTGGCTGCGATCTGGTATTTCTGGAATCCAACCACGAGGTAATGATGCTGGAAAACGGGCCGTACCCTTACCTGCTCAAGCAACGCATCCTGTCGCGCAAGGGTCATCTTTCTAACAGCGACTGTGCTGCTTATGCGACAGAGCTGGTGTCCGCCGGCACCACACGCTTAGTGCTTTCACACCTCAGCCGCGAAAACAACTTCCCCGAGATCGCACGGCAGACGACTGTCGCTGCGCTGACAGCGGCAGGCTTTAAAGAAAACACAGATTACCGTCTGCGGGTTTCCGCACCGGAAAACCGAGAAAGGCCGATCCTTTTATGATGAAAGTAACTGTTATCGCCGTCGGCAGGCTGAAAGAAAAATATCTGACAGAAGGATGTGCAGAATACCTAAAACGGCTGCACACCTTTGCCAAAGTGAACATAGTAGAGATCAACGAATACCGCTGCAGCGAAAATCCTTTGCCGGCAGAAATTGAAACGGTCAAAAGCAAAGAGGGCGAAGCGATCCTTGCCAAGCTCCCGAAGGGCGCTTACGTGATACCGCTGTGCATTGAGGGAAAACAGCTTTCCAGTGAGGCGCTGTCAGCACAAGTTAGCAACACGGCCATCCAAGGCTTCAGCGAGCTGGTGTTCATCATCGGCGGTTCGTTCGGCCTTTCTGACGCAGTAAAGCAGCGCGGCGAGCTGTGCCTTTCCTTCGGTAAGCTCACGCTGCCCCATCAGTTAATGCGCTTAGTGCTGCTGGAACAAATCTACCGCGCCTTTGCGATCGCAAACCACACAAAATATCATAAATAACTCTTATTGTAGCTTCTTCGATACGTTAAGAGACTTTCGAAAAAGGAGCAGAATTTCGTTTTTTGCGAGCGGGAGCTGTACATTGGTACCGCCCCCGAGCAAAAGACGGAAAACGCCAAAGGCCTTGCAAGCTCGATGCTTGCAAGGCCTTTAATATAGTTTGGTCGTTGTGTATTATGAATTTGTATGCCATTTGATCTTACGAGCATTTACTTAGCGCCTTCAATAATCCGGCGTGGTTATGCCCTTTTGCGAATGGCTGTTATGATTTAATGACGGGTGTCATCAGTATATTGCTCGCAAAAGCGCGCTTGGAAGGAAGGCCCCTCTCCGCCGGCGTACAGATGACTCAAATCACCGAACTGAATACAGTTAAAAATCGCCTTTCCCTGCTCGCGTTCCACACTGGCTAACCGCGTTACCGAAGTCGGCAGCGCCACAAAATTATGCCACAGAATCATGGGAGATATGCTGAATACATGTGACAGCAGCGCCGCTTCTACGCCAAAGTGACAGAACAGCAGCAGCTTATCTGCATTCGGCCGCTCAGCGCGGTACAGCCTGCCGTCGTGCACATATCCGTGGTCGGCTATCAGCGCGTCAACGCCCTGACAAACCTGGCGGTAATGGCGCTCGACATCACCGTTCTTCATCAGCGGCACCTCCAGCCAGCGGTCATGATCATAGTACGCATCCACCGCTGTCCAGTAGGCCGGCAGCCGATCCCAACAGATTTGCTTTTCGCCCATCCAGTCGACAGTACCGCGGAATTCCTGCAGCCAGTCAAGCGTTATGGCGCTTTTGCCGGTTTCAGCAAGGTAATACGCAGCAGTGTCCTGCGCTCTGCCAAGCGGCGAACAATAGACGGCCGCAAATTCGGTTTCGGCCAGGCGTTTTCCAACAAGCGCCGCTTCCCGCCGTCCCTTTTCGGTAATACTGTCATGCGCATAATCCGGGTCCGCATGACGAACGATCCAGATTTCCATCGAGTTAGTCCTCGCCGTCCTCTTCCTCCGGCTCATCATCTGCTTCTGCAGCCGCGGTATTGGCCATCAGCTGTTCTTCACTCATCGCCAGCAGATAGGAGGCATACGTCGCCGGCATGTGGCTTTCGCTAAAGTGCGTTTTCATCAGTCGGTTACCGGTCACCGCACCGATACCCTCCTTGAACACAAAGAAGGCAGAGGTAATACGGTATGCCGCGCTGGTACCGACATAATCCACAGAGCTTTCGATCAGTAGCTTCATCGCACGGTCGGCAGCCGCCTTTTCTTCCTCCGTTTCGCCGCCTGCCACGTAGGCACAAAGCGTATCCCTGAAATATTCGTAGGGCGTCACTGTCTTAAAGCACTCCTTGAGCGGCTTCTCATAAAAGTCCTCCACGGTACGCAGCTCCTTGGCCAACGCGCCGATCACCTTCTTCACCGCCTTATTACCGCGGCGGAAGGGATGATAGGTATTCATGCCGAAGATCTCAAAATAATACGGCTGCATAAAGTCCTTTTGTTCATTGTAATGTCTGACGCTCTTATTGTCGTCACCGAGCAGCTTGAACACCGTGCCGTACTTACCAAAGCCGCAAGCCTCCGGCAGACAGACGGTAACAAAATCCTCCGGCGATACAAAGTTGAAGATGCGCTTATAATCCTCCAGCATTTCCACCTTGTCTACATTCACGCCGTTCGGGGTAGCATAGCAGTAAGTAAACAGGTTCTGCGGCGGCAGCGGCAGGTTCGGCAGACCGCCGTTTTTGATCAGCTTAGCGCCGAGCAGGTTAGCGGTCGCAGCACCGCGGCTGTGGCCGATAATGACGAGCTTGCGCTCATACTCCGACGGATAGGTATCCACATACTTTTCCAGCTTGCCGTGCACATAGTCACGTGCGTCAGCAAAGCCAAGATGTACGATTCCCCTTTCCTCGTCGCTGGCATAACCCTTGCCGTCGTTGCAAACACGCTCCACACCGAGCGGATCGAAATTAGAGAACCACTGCTTCATATAAGAGCCGATAAAGCCGGCAAACACCAAATTGATCGTTTTGTCTTCCAGCGCAATATCGCGGTTAGCAATAAAATACACTACCTCGTCGCGCTTCGCCACGGCGTTCATCCAAATATCACGGAAGCCCAGATCCTCCAGACACTTGTTTAAATTCGGCTTCCACAGCGGATACCCCGTCTTATTATCCTCATCCGGCACCTGGTTGTCGTAGCCCACTACGATCATCTGCGCCAAAAAGCGCGCCAGCTGATGGTTATACACCGCCGAATCCTCTGCAAACCAGTTAAAGTCATAATAGAGACGTGTCGTACCGGCAACCTCATCGTAGGTGACCTTGGCATCATAAATTCCGCTCAGTTTTTCTTTTTGCATCGTTATTGCCTCCTCTTTTTTCTTGTTTATATCATATCACAAAACAACAATATTGACAATAATTTATCGAAGATTTATCCAAATCAGGCAACGTATTTATATTGCAATCGATTTTTCTTTTCGTTATAATAGGGGTGTAATAAGCGTTGAGGTGAACAGCATGAATAAACGTATTAACCGAGTGCTCGCCCTTTTGGCAGTCATATTAGTGATCGTCGTAGCCGTCGATATTATTGTCATTACCGGCGCCAAGCGCAGCGGTGTCTCCGGCGACAGCCAGCCTGCCGTCAGCGATACGGCAGAAGCAGAAACGGAAGACGAGGCAGAGGAAACGACCGAGCCGCTCTTAACCGGTGAGGTAACGATCGTCGCCGTCGGTGACAACCTGATCCACGACACACTGATTGAAGCCGGTAAACAGGAGGACGGCAGCTATAACTACGATTCCTTCTATACGGAGATCAAGCCGTACATTGAGCCGGCGGACATTGCCATCATCAATCAGGAAACGATCCTGGGCGGCGAGGTCAGAGAATACAGCGGCTATCCGATGTTCAACTCACCGCAGGAGATCGGTGACGCGGCCGTCAACGCCGGCTTTGATATTTTTACCTGCGCCACGAATCACGCCATGGACGTGTTCTCTGCCGGTATCGAAAGCGAACTGGATTACTTCGATACCAAGCAGCCGCAGGTAGTACACCTCGGGCTGAACCGCTCGGAGGAGGATTACAATACGATCACTTATTATGAAAAAAACAATATTAAATTTGCCCTGCTGAACTACACGTACGGCACAAACGGCATCTCCTTGCCGGACGATAAGCCATGGATCGTCAATCTGCTTGACAAAGAAAAGGTCACCAAGGATATCACGGAAGCACGTCAGAACGCCGACGTCGTCGTGGTGTTCCCCCACTGGGGCGAGGAATACAATACCGGTACGGTGCAGGAACAGCGCGACTATGTGCAGTTATTCTCTGACCTCGGCGTCGATATTGTCATCGGCTGCCATCCGCACGTGATCGAGCCGGTGGAATGGGTGACGAACGAAACGACCGGCCATAAAATGCTGGTATACTATTCCCTTGGCAATTTCATCAGCCACCAGCGCCAGCTGGAAACGCTGATCGGCGGCATGGCAGAGCTGACGGTCAAAAAAGAGGGTGATACCATCAGCATCACAAACGCGAAGCTGGCGCCGGTCGTTACCTGGTATTCCTTAACCGGCAGCGGTTATCATTATAAGGTCTACCGGTTGAAGGACTATACGGAGGAGATGGCGGACAGCCACGTGCGTGATTTTGCGTCGCCGGCCAACTTCCGCGGCGTCTACGAGGAGGTCATTGACGAGGAATTCCGTACGGACGATTAAGCCACCCTGCAAGAACGAAAATACCGAAATTCGCTTAAATACTCGGTTCAGGCGAGTCGAATTTCACTTGCCCTGTTTCAGTATATTAACAGCAGAAAACCGCTGTGAGCAGCTTGCTCACAGCGGTTTTCAAGTTCGCCAACTGATTATTTTTTTAACACAACAGCGTTCACCGTCTTTGACCATTGAGAGGTAGTGGCGCCGCCGTCCCGATTACCGTAATAGGCGCGCACGCGCACGTAATAACGGGTACCGCCCTTCAACTGCTGCAGAATGACTAAGGTACTGTCGCCGCCCTTCACGGTCACGGTTTTAGTCGTCGCTGCGGTAAAGGAGGCTGAGGTGCTGTACTGCACTTCATAGCCTGCCGCTCTGACCGACAGCCGGTTCCAGCTAATGCGCAGCTGACACGGCGTTGCGGATTTGGCCTTGACCTTATCCACCTGATAGGCGCTGATGTTATAGACCGTTGTGCTTTCCTCACTGAACGGGATCTCTGTTGCCTCGTAGTCACTGCTCGCCTCCGGCAGCGTAGTGTCTTCGGCGGAGGTCTCCTCATCGGTACTGCTCTCCGGCTCTGTGGTCGGCTCCTCTGTCGTGCTTTCCGCCTCAGTGGGCTCCTCATACACCGGTGCTTCGGTCGTACCCGTCTCGGCAGTTGTCGATTCAGTTGTTTCCGTTTCAGAGGTAGGGATAGTGATACGCGGCATCGTTACCGTGCCGTCGTCATCGCCCTGCGCGATCGTCACGCAGCAGGCGCTTGCCAATATAATCATGATGCTGAGTATGACAGCCAGATATTTTTTCATACGCAGTCCTCCTGACAGCTTCCGCCGCTGTCCGACCATAGCCTATCGTAAAGCAAGAACGAAAATGCCAAAGTTCGCTTAAATACTGTATTTTAGGCGGTTTGGATTTCACTTGCTCTGCTTAATTATGAGGTATTGGAATACGCGGCATCTCTACGCCGTCGCTCTCCGTTGTTGATGCTGCCGCAGTCGTGTCTGTCGTCGCTTCGCTGGCGGAGCTTCCGCCGTTCTGCTTGTCGGCGTTACTGCCTGCAGCTGTCGTTGTTGTATTGTTGTTGACGCCGCCCGATTGACCGTTGCCGGCGGTCGTGCCGGTCGTCTGGCCATCGCTGCTTTCGCCTTCAAACGAAACAGCCGGTGCTTCATAAGCCTCATCTTCGGTCGCCAGTGTCACCGCGCCAAGGTTCTCCTGCCCGGAATCGGAGGATACCTCCGGTTGCCCGGAAGTACCCTCTTTTTCATTTTCAGGCTGAGAACTGCACGCGCAAAGCGTCAGCATGATCACCAGCAGCCATGCGATAGCAATTCTCTTCATCATCGCTTACAGACCGAAGCCGATGCCGCCGCCGTGGCTAATGGTATCCCAAGCGCTGTTGGCGATATCCAGTAAGCCGTCGCCTGACGCTGTCAAAACGTCCTGTGCGTCCGTTCTGATCACGTTAAATTCAGGCTCTTTATATTCCATATTCTTTTTCATATTCAAAGCCCTCCTTTATGCTAATGCGGCTGCAGCCTGGTTGTAGTTGGCGATGGAAACGCCAAGTCTGCCAAGCGCATCGTTGTTAGCGGCTGCCTTCTTAGCGTAGATGATCGGGGTGTAGGTAACAGTGCCAAGGCCGTCAACCGTAACCGTGATCGTTTCGCCAAGCTTAGAAGCCGGAATGTCCTTCACCTGCAGTACGACATTGCCGTTCACCTTTACGAAGGAGGCAGTGCCGATGTTGGCGCTGGCAGTCATGGCTGCCGCTTCTTCCTCAGTGAGGTTCATGATGAAGCGGAGCGCCGGCTCAGAGGTCGCTACATAAGAAACGTTAGCTACCTTGCCGGTGGTGTCATCAGCAGCCAAGCTATAGGCGCTGAAGTCAGCGGTGGTGAAGTTGTAATCGTCGGTATAAGCGTCTGCATTGTAGCTGAAGTAAGCAGCAGCAGCCTTACCGTAGTCATAAATGGCCTTTGCCAGCTGACCGTAAGTAGCGTCGTCCTTCATTGCAAGACAGTAATCAGCAACAGAGGTGGTGAACGATCTTACGACAGCGTCGTTCGCATCATAAACAGTAACGGTGATGTCGTCCTTGATCTGAGCCGGAGCCAGGTTCAGGGAGTAATCATAGAAGCCGTCAATCGCATCATAAGCGGTAACGATAGCCGTATTGTTTTCCTCTACATCCGGCGTGCCGTTGAAAACGAATTCAACGTGATCAGCCGTTGCAGAATCTGCAATGTAAAGCGTAAAATCAAGCGTATCCTCAACCGTTACCTGGAACTCATCGTCAGCAACAGCCGGATAAACCTGCTGGTTGTCCTTGATAAGGGTAATGTTGTTGCAGTTCAGATAGAATTTAATGGTCTGATCGTTAGTTCCGTCACCGTTCCAGTCAAATACATAGGTATAAGCAGCGTAACCGCCGTGAGCAAGACAGTTGTCAATGTCCTCCAGCGGAACACGGAGCCAAGCGCCCATGTAATTGTCGCCGTCCTTGTTAGCTGCGAAGCTCTTGCTTGCGCCGCCATTGGAGGTGTAGGTAGCAGCATCGGTCATTCCGTTCGGAGCAACAATGTTAATACCTGCCCAATAGCCGGCTGTTCTTCCGATAGAGGCATCTGCATCAGAATAATTAATCGTTGCATTATTAACAATTGCCTGTACGGTTGCTGTACCATTATTGGAAATTACAGCCGTTTTAGTAATTTCTTCAACCGTACCAAGAAGACTCAGCTCCTCCGGGAAGGTGTATTCCTTCGTGCCGGATACGATTTCGATCGGCTCGCTGTCAGCTGTCTCGTAAAGATTGAGCTTTACAGTCATGGTCACGCCTGCTGCATCAAGACCTGCTACACCGCATCTGAACTCCTGTACGGTGTCCTTGATCTCTTCGTAGGTCATGGAAATATCTCTGCCAAGGAGCGCGGAAACGCCTTCGGAAAGAAGATGATATTCCTGACCTGCTGCGAGTGCAGGGCAGTCAAAGATCTGCCAAGCGCCGTCCTCGTATGCGTCATACGCACCGCCGAGCTGTACGTCGCCCGCTGCGATATCCTTATCAAAGCTGATAACGAAATCGGCAAGATAAGCATCATACTTTGCAGAACCGTCGTTGTTAGCTACATACTTGTAAGCAACGTCGAGTCCTTCCGGAGCTTCAATCTCAGTTACCGTAGCGGTCGGGAGCGTATCGTCTTCAAAGGTATATTCCTTCGTGCCGGATACGATTTCGATCGGCTCGCTGTCAGCTGTCTCATAAAGATTGAGCTTTACGGTCATGGTCACGCCTGCTGCATCAAGACCTGCAACGCCGCATCTGAACTCCTGTACGATGTCCTTGATCTCTTCATAAGTCATGGAAACGTCTCTGCCAAGAAGTGCGGAAACGCCTTCAGCGAGAAGATGATATTCCTGACCTGCTGCCAGTGCCGGACAGTCAAAGATCTGCCATGCGCCGCCTTCGTATGCGTCATACGCACCGCCGAGCTTTACGTCGCCCTCGTCAACAGCCTTATCAAAGCTGATTACGAAATCGGCAAGATAAGCATCATACTTTGCAGAACCGTCGTTGTTAGCTACATACTTGTAAGCAACGTCGAGTCCTTCCGGAGCTTCAATCTCAGTTACCGTAGCGGTCGGAAGAACCGCCTCTGGGAAGGTGTAGCTGATGGAACCGCTCTCGATGGTAATCGGCTCGCTGTCAGCAGTCTTGTAGAGGTTCAGCTTCACATTCGCAGTGATACCTGCCGCATTAAGACCGGCAATACCGCACTTGAATTCCTTCACGATTGTGCAAATCTCTTCGTAGGTCATGCTGATGTCTCTGCCAAGCATTGCAGAAACGCCGTCCTGCAGCAGGCGGTATTCCTGACCTGCAGCCAGCGCCGGTGCGTTGAAAATCTGCCAGTTGCCGTTATCATACGCCGCATAAGCGCCGCCGACCTTGACATCGTTCTCAGTGATATCCTGATCGAAGCTGATAACGAAATCAGCAAGATAATCCTTGTACGCACTGTTCTGTACAGAATCCTCATCATCGTTGGCCTTGAAAAGATAAGCTGCTTCCAAACCATCCGGTGCATCGATTTCTGTAACAGTTGCTGTCGGAAGAGCTGCAGCAAATACGGTGAAAGGCATCATTGATACAGCCATAAGAACTGAAAGAGCGATCGCAATAATTTTCTTTGTCATTCTCATGATAATCAAATCCCTTCTAAATTTATTTTTGCGTTATTTATTTATCGTTGACTCGGCCGAAGCTTGGATAACTGACCTGCGGCAACGCGCAAAAGCGCAGGCAAAAAAATATCCGTTTGGCTACCAAGTGGCATCCATGGCTTGCCACTTTCATCTGCATACGCCTTTATTTGTCGCCTTACCCTGTCCTTCGGCATCAAGATAAATCAAGCGAAATTACAACATAAATAGGCGTAATCGCCCATTATTATATTATAATCAAAATTATTATATATACAGATAGATAGGTAGATAGGCTTGTCAAGCATTTTTGAATTTTTTGTAAATTATTGCTAAACAATACGGATAAATTGTACAGTCGTCTTGTAACTATTCATTTTCAGCGTTGCAGTCTAATTTTCGCTTGTAATGCGTTCTTCGGTGTGATATGATAAAAAGAGAGTAAAGCTTTTGAGTGAGAGGGAGACAGTATGGCTTACAGTAAAGAGTCCAAATACCTGCGCCATAGCGTGAGCAACCGTGAGGAAGCCGCCGAGGCGAAGGAAACGGACAGTAAAAATAAAAAGCCGGAATACCGCAGCAGCGTCATGACGCCAAAGCGCGCCAGGGAGCTGGCGGAGGCGGCAGAAGCGGCTGCGCTCGAAGGTGAAAGCACGACGCCTGAGACGGCCGCTTCGGAGGAGACAACGGCCGAGGAGCCTTCCTACAAAACCACCTATCGCAGCAGCGTCATCACACCCAAGCGAGCAAAGGAGCTGGCGCAGGAGGCGGAGGCAGCACCGGACAAGCCGGAGGAGGACGGGGAACCGGTCCACCGTAAGGGCACCGACGCGGATATGTTCCGCGGTAAGCAAAACGATGTGCAAAAGGAAATTGCCTACGGCGCAGCCTCTGCGGCAGAAACCGACAAAAACGCGCGCCACCGTGCGACGGTCCGTATGGCGGTCGCCATTGCCGTGTGCGCCGTATTCACATGCCTGCTGCAGCTGTTTTTGAAGCTGCATGTTCCCTTCACGCCGGACCTGTTCACGGTTGAATTTTCCGCCGTACCGGAGCTGATCGTTACCGTCGCTTACGGACCGCTGTTCGGACTGCTGCTGTGCTTCATTAAAAATTTAGTGCAAGTGCTGATTGTGCCAACCAGCCTGATCACCGCCGCCACCAATCTTGTGACAGAAGGCTGCTTTTTGCTGATTACCGGGCTGCTCTACGACCGCCTGATGTCCCATCACGGCAAAAAACGCGCGAAAAAAAGAACAAAGATGCGTCGCTTCCACGCCGGCAAGATGCTGCTCAGCGCGCTCGTCGGCGCACTGCTGTCGCTGGTGCCGCAGTTTTTCATGACGAACTACGTGGCGTATCCGCTGATGGAGCACTTTTACAGTGACCGCGGCTTCACGCTGGCATCCCTGCTGACGGACTATCAGACAGGCGTCACCGGCCTGCGCGGTCATCTGCCGTCCACCGTCGGCGCACTCGTACCGGACATCACCAGCATCGCGCGCGGCGTCGTCTTTGTGAACCTGCCGATCACGCTGGCAAAGCTGCTGATCGTCACGCTGCTCACAGTGCTGCTGTTGCTGCTGTTTTTACCGTTCCTGCAATACCGTGACAAAAAAGCGAAGCAGCAAAGCGCAAGCCACCGCGGCAGGCTGGAAACCTTAGAAAACCGAAAATAACCGAAAGACGGTCGCCCTCGGGCGACCGTTTTGTTATCGATGTATTGGTATTTTTATGATAGATAATTGCCGTTACGGCTTGTATTTTTCTCCCGTCAGCGCCTCAAAAGAGGTTTTGACCGCGTCCTCGCTGATATTGCACTCCAGCACATAGACCGGCACACTGCGCATTAACCCATCCAGCAGGTCCAGCGTACCGGCGACCGCCTGCGCCTCCTTGGGAATATACAGCTGCTTCACAATATCGCGCAAGATCTCGCCGGTCGTCACACGGCGGATACGGTTTTCCTCGCCGCGGCGCAGGTAACAGATGCCGCTGAGCAGGATGCTGCCGTGATTTTCGTACCGCTCCTTGCCGGCATAGGGCGTGGCATAAGCCTCCGCCTCGCCGTTTTCGACGCGCAGGATCGGCTTGTCGCCGTTCACGATGTCTACCCCGTCAAGGTATTTTCGCCACAGGCGGATATGCGTCGTCTTGCCGGTGCCGCTCGGCGCGGTGAACAGATAGCCCTTGCCGCGGTAGCTGATGACCGCACCGTGGAAAACCGCCCGATGATACAGCGGCAGGCGATTGGCAATTTCACGGTAAACGCATATACTCTCCGCGTAATCACGCTGCGGATGATACGGCGAGATCGCCACCTCCTGATCAATATGCTCGTCCGTGACCGTCACAGCAAAATCCGCCGGTGCGTCGGTCAGGTAGGCGCGGCAATATTCCTTTGTAAAGGCGTAATGGCAGTTCACCTCCACGGTAAGCCCTGCCAGCGCCACGTTAAATTTTTCCATAAGCTCCCCTGTTATTTGGCCAATACGTTTTTGATATAGCGCAGCGCAGCGCCAAGACGCGCGTGCTTCAGCTTATCCGCCAGCCGATACAGCTGACAGTGCAGCGTGGAATAGCCTCGCTCCGCGCACTGCGGATAATTGATATAAATATACTGCTTGGACGGAAAGATAATGCCCCATACCCGCCGCAGCCGCGCAAAGCGCACGTGCTCCGCGAGGTCTTTTTTTACGCTGTTGCGGACAAAAATCTCCTTCGTGCCGTGATTACCGCCCTCGATTACCGTTTCGATCGCCTGCGTCAGGTCGCGTTCGGTCGGGTTGTCCTCGAACCAAAGCCCCTCCAGCGCCATCAGCACGTCATAGCTTTCCTGAAAGCCGTACTGCGCAATAATGCGCTTCACCAGCGCCTCGTCCACCTTGCCGGCAAACGCCTTTTTCAGGTAATACAGATCCAGGACGCGGCGGAGTCCGCAGCCAGCCGTTTCAAAATGCTTGATCGTGTGCAGAATCGTATAAAGATAGTAATAGGTATCCTCCGGCACAAAGCCCAGCGGCTCGCCGTCGATCGGTCGACTGTGCGCAAACGGATCGCTGAGCGCCTCGGCAAACAGCTCGCGCCGGAACAGAATAATTTCCGTAAAATAATCGGTGTGGAATTCCGCCAGCAGCCCGTCCGACAGGATCGCGTTAAACTCCTCCGGCTGATGCTGGTAGGTCTCATGACCGGCGGCCTGCACCAGCGCCATCGCTTTTTCCAAATTTTCGCGGTCAATGATAAAATCGATGTCCGACATCATGCGCAGCTCCGGCGAAGGATACAGCTTTTTGGTGACAGTGCCCTGCGCCTCGAGCGTGCGGATGCCGTTTTCGTGCATCAAGGAAGCCAGGGCGTCGCGCGCCATCGACTGGCGCACATCGCGCTGTACGGCGAACATAAAAAAAGAGCTGCCATTCCTGCGCCACCGCCGGCGCCGGCTGGTGTTCCAGCTGCTGCAGGCTGAGATAGGCAAGGTTCGCCACCTCGTGCTCCTTGCCGATTTTCAGCACGCCTTCAAACGATACCTCGTCCGGCTTTTCCTGCGGTCGGGTACCGTGCACAGCGCAATATAGTAAATGGATCAAATATTCGTAGTCCTTCATAGCTTCCTTTTCCGTTCGACAAACACTGCCTTGCCCCTCCACTGTACCATAAACCGATGCAATTTGCAACTAAAAAAGCCGCAGGCGCAAAGGAAAAGCCGCCTCGCACTTAAGCATAGGGGATCCGAACACGACAGCCCAAAACGGCTGAAAATGGCATATCTGCACATTTTTCTCCTTACCATACGCCAGTATGCTCTCGTCGAAGAAATGCACAGCTATACTCATTTTCAGCCGTTTTGGGTGCTATGCAGTTTAAAAAGTGCTGATTTTTGTTCAGACAAGGCAAAAAGCGCAGGAACCCTTTCGGGTTCAGAGCATTTTTAACGCAGTATTAACGGAAATCAGCCTTTTTAAACCTTGTCGGGTTTGAATCCCCTATGCTTTTGTAAGGCAGCTTGATTTTTATCACGGTTCGTTAATAAGATGATTTAAGGGCTTGTAGAACGCGAGTAACAGCAGCGCGCAGAAAAGGCATTTTGCCGCCGTCATCGGTCCGTTATACACGATCGCGCCGACAAGGATCGAGTCCATCGACGGGAACAGCCCCGTCAGGAACGGCAGCAGCCGCGTCAAGCCGCCGTAGGCGACCTGATAATAGCCCAGTACCTCCTCACTGCTCACGCTCGACAGTCGGAGCTGCAGCGGGTACAATACGTAGCTCACGCTGAGCACGGTGACCGCGCCGGATACCACCGTGCCGAGCAGGCCGCTGAGCGCCAGCGACGGCAGTACCTTGTCGATCTTTCCCTTGCCCTTGGCAACATGCTTTTGCTCCGCCTTTTCCAGCATCCGCGATCGGACGGTCACCTTGAACAGCCAATAGGTAATCAGCACGGAGACGACCTCTACAAGGATTTTGTTCACCGCGCTCGGCACAAAGCTCGGGATAAAAATACAGACCGCCGCGCTTTTTATGACGCTGATCGCAACGCCTGCCAACGGATGCACCGTGAACGCCACGAGCAGCACCGCGATGTAAGAGAATTCAACGGACAGGATCTTCGGCGTAAAGGGTATCGGCAGCTTGATGAAGCTCAGCCCGATCCCCAGCGCGCAGAAAAACACAAACGCGATGCACTTTCGCTGAAAAACCGCTCGGCGGTTATCCTCGTTGACCACGCGCTCATAAATCGTTTCTTCGCTGTTCTTTGCCATGCCGTCACTTCCCTTCTCTGCTTGACGAAACGCCCTCTCCATAACCGTACGGAGAGGGCTTCGTTAATATTATCTTCCTTACATGGACCAGTCAAAGCCCTGTATGCCCGTCTCCCAAGCGCCGGAGAGCACGGTCGGCGTGAGCGTACCCTCGCCGGAGGCAGTGATGACGTCCTGTGCGTTGATTTTGATAACCGTCAACTCCGGTTCTGTATATTGTAAATGCTTCATCGTTCTTCCTCCTTATGCTCTGTTGGCAGCCTCTTTGACCTTGCCGTTGTACAGGATTAATGCCTTGCCAAGATAGCCGCTTGTGCCGGTTTCGTCGGAATTAACGCACAGCAGCGCGTAGTCCGTTACGCTGCAGGTCACGGTCGCGCCGCCAAAGCTGAGCGTAAACGGCTTGTCAAAATCGATCGCGTTAATATCGCTGACCTGAATAAAGTATTTGCCGTCGCCCTTGGTGGCCAAAAGTCCGCCCGTGCTGCTCTTCCAGCCGCTCGGTGTGCTCAGGCTGATATCGCCAAGGTCCTTGCCCTCCTCGTAGCCGTTAATGTACAGCCGCAGGCGGGAGGTCGGCGCGCAAACATAAGACATACCGGTGAACTGAACGTCGCTCGACTGCGCCAGCTGCAGCGTTTTTTCTGCGGCGTCGCCGTACGGCTCATAAAAGTCATTCAGCATTTCTTTGTAATAGTCAGCATCTTTGCCGGTATATGCCACCAGGTCAACCGTGCCTTCCTTCTGCATATAATCGGTGAAATACTGCTGTGAAGCAAAGCAGTACAGCATCATCGCTGTCGCCAGATCGCCGTAATTATCATCTTCCTGCATGGCGAGACAGTAGTTGATCGCGGAGAACGTCAGCGTGTCGACCGTTTCGCCGTCCTCGTCCAGCAGCTCTACCGTCACTTCCTCCGTGATCTGCGCCGGTGCCTGGCGTACATGGAAGACATAGTCCCCTTCTACGCCGGCTTCCTCGCTTCTTTCGTCCAGCTCGTCGATCGCGTATTCCTGCCATGCCGAAAGCACGTAGTCCGCGTTCTCGCTGTCCTCGTTATACCGGTAGCGGATCGTCGTAGCGCCTTCCACATCGGCATAATAGTCCACGTCGATATAATAATTGGATACGATCTCGGCACCGATCGACAGGCTCACCTGGTCGTTCGGCTCTAACGGTTTGACGGAGAAATAACCGGTTTGCACATTCGCCCACATCTTGTCAGCGGCATTTTCATTGTATGGCTTTTTGCTGATATTACCGTACAGCTTTTCGCAGTCGTAGAACATATCTGTGCCGTCAAAAAAGCTATAGTAATCGACAACTGTCCAGTCAACGGTTTCGTCCGCTACCCAGATCCGCCGTAATGAGGTACAGCCGTTGAACATAGCGTCAGCTTCATATAACGACGTTGTATCAAAGCTGCTGAGGTCAAGCGTTTTCAGCGATGTACAGTTCTCAAACATCTCAGTCATATTGCCGATACTAGAAGTATCAAAGCTGCTGAGATCAATCGATTGCAAGCCGGTACAGTCAACAAACATATTGTTGGCGTCGCTCACATTAGCGGTATCAAAGCTGCTGAGATCCAGCGTTGTCAAGCCGCTGCATCCGGCGAACATACCGCCGGTATATACTACGTTCGAGGTATCGAAATTGCTGACATCGAGCGTCGTCAAACCGCTGCAATCACCGAACATACAAAACATAGAATCAACGGACGAGGTATCAAAATGGCTGACATCGAGCGTCGTCAAGGTGCTGCAGCCGTTGAACATAGACTCCATGTCTGTAACAGCCGAAGTGTTCAGATTTTCGATCGCTTCGATCGTTTCAAGGTTACATAACCCGTCAAACCAAAGCGCGGTGCACTGCGGTCTCGCGGCTGCAAAGGAATCATCAAAAACAACCGTAGTGATACTTCCTTGATACGCTTCCCACGGCTGAAACCCTTCTGTATCGCTCACATCCCAGGCGTTTTCGCTCGGCATTTCGTCGTCATAGCGGAACGTCAGCGTATCCACGCCGTCAAACACCGCATACGCCTGCATTTCTGCCTCCTGCTTAACGGAGAAATAACCAGTTTCTACGTTCGCCCACGTGCTGTCAACGTCATTCTCGTCGTACGTCTTGCCGCTGATGTTGCCGGACAGGCTTTCGCAGCCGAGGAACATATCTGTGTCATCAAATTCGTCGCTGTTACTTGTCCAATAGACGGAATCATCTGCTACCCAAATACGCTCTAACGAGGAGCAGTTATAAAACATCTGATATGTGCCCCATAATTTCGGAGCATCAAAACTACTGAGATCAAGCGAAGTCAAGGAATTACACTCAGAAAACATCCAGGTCATATCCTCTACTTTAGAGGTATTGAAGCTGCTGAGATCAAGCGAAACCAGTGAATTGCAGTCGCAAAACATGCCATTTAGATCCCATACTTTAGCGGTGTTAAAGCTACTGAGATCAAGTGACGTTAAGCAATTGCAACCATAGAACATAGCCCTCATGTTTTCTACATTAGATGTAACAAAATTACTGACATCCAGCGAACTCACAATATTGCAGTCGCAGAACATAAAGGACATATCCAAAACACTTGTTGTATCAAAATTGCTGACATCCAGCGAACTCAGTGAACGGCAAGCATTAAACATATCCCCCATATTCGTTACAGAGGAAGTGTTCAGATTTTCGATCGCGCTAATTGTTTCAAGATTAGAACACTCAATAAACCAGCATGCCGTGTTCTGCGGTCTTGCCGCTGCAAAGGAATCATCAAAAACGACGGTGGTAATGCTTTCCGTATAGTCACCCCACGGCTGACCACCTTCCGTATTGCTTACATCCCAGGCGTTTTCGTCCGGCATGGCGTCATCATAGCGGAACGTCAGCGTATCCACGCCGTCAAACACCGCATACGCCGTCTCTCCGTCCGCAAAAGCGGCTACGCTGCTGAGCGGCAGCGCCGTGATCATCAAGATCGCCGCCATCAGAAGCGACAACAGTTTTTTCATTTTCATAAGCATTCTCCTCACTGTTAGACAAAAAGTGCACTTCGTAATAAAAGCCACAATAAATTATATATATATTGTCAAGAAATACATTGATCATTAACAAAAAATTAATAATTTATTTACAATTATATTAAAATATCACAAATTCCATTACATAAAAATGGACTATCCCCGATGAGATAGCCCATTTTGTGAATGATATATTTTTATGCTGTTTCGGCTTCGATTTCTTTAATGACGCACTCATTCCCCTGCACGAGCCACGTCTCGCCGCTGTGACAGTAGGGACATTCCTTGCCGTACTTCACGGTTTCGTAAGTCCGTTCACAGCTCGAGCAGTAGGTGACCGCCGGAATCGTTTCCAGCACCAGCTCTGAATCCTTCAGCACCGGATGCCGTCCCTTAAAGTAATTCCAACAGTCCACGAACAGGTCCGTCATAATGCCGGACACCTCGCCCACCTGCAGCACAACTCTGCCGATATTGACGATATTCTCCTCCTCGGCAGTTTGGTCCAGCGTGTTCGCCAGGTTAATGATGATTCCCATTTCATGCACGATCCGTTACCTCCGTACACTTAGTCTTTCATCATTTCTTCGATGTCTACGCCGTTACCGGTATGCGGATGCGTCTTGTGGAATTCCTTAGTCGCCTTGTTGTATTCCTTACGCTTTTTGCGCATTTCCTTCGCTTCCTCAGAGCCGCTGTGCAGCAGGATCTTAAAGGCGCGCGGGATAGCGTACGCCGCCAGGCCGCCGACCTTGTCCTCCGCACGGCGCATGGTCGTTGCATCCGGATGGTCTCTGACAAGATGGATGGCGTCGAATTCGCACTTCGTGGTGCACAGACCGCAGCCGATGCACTTATTCGGGTCAACAATGCTCAGACCGCAGCTCAGGCAGCGTGAGGTCTCGGTATGTACCTGCTCCTCCGTAAAGATCAGGCGGTTATCCACAAAGCCGTGCTTGTAGTCGATCGACGGATCAACTGGCGGCACCTGACGCTGCGCGGTATCGTAAGAATCGATCGCAATATTGTTCTTATCCAGCTCCTTGAAGTAACGGCGGTCTCTCGCCAGCGTTTGAGAAACGTTGTTCTTCGACACAAAGCGTGAGAGCGATTCCGCCGCCTCGTGGCCCTGACCGATCGCGTCGATCACGAACTTCGGTCCGGTATAGACGTCGCCGCCGACGAAAATGCACGGGTCGGCCGTCTGATAGGTAAAGGAATCGGCCACCGGATAATTGCCGTGGTGGAAGGTCACCGCCGTGCCCTCGAGCAGGCTGCCCCACTCGATCGCCTGACCGATTGCAAAGACGACCTTATCGGCCGGTACGGTGATCGTATCCTCTTCATCATATTTCGGTGAGAAGCGGCCGGTTTCCGGATCGATCGTGGACAGACATTTCTTCAGGACAACGCCGGTCACCTTGCCGGCCTCGTCGGTCAGGATTTCCTTCGGTCCCCAGCCCGGATTGATCTTAACGGCTTCTTCCTCCGCCTCTTCAATTTCCTCCACAGAAGCAGGCATGGTCTCGCGCGACTCGAGGCAATACATAGCGACCGTCTCCGCGCCCTTGCGCATCGCGGTTCTTGCGCAGTCGATCGCCACGTTACCGCCGCCGATCACGACGACATCGCCGCTCATATCTTTCGTGGTATCAGACAGTGCTTTTTCAAGGAACTTCACGGCGATCTCCGTGCCCTCGGCCGTATCGCCCGGTACGCCCGGCAGTCTGCCGCCCTGGCAGCCGATCGCAATATAGAAGGCCTCGTAGCCCTGTTCCTTCAGCTCGCTGATGGTCACGTCCTTGCCGACCTCAACGCCGCACTTGATCTCTACGCCCAGCTCGCGGATAATATCGATCTCTGCGTCGATGACGTCCTTTTCGAGCTTAAAGGCAGGAATACCGTACGTCATCATACCGCCCGGCTTTTCGTTCTTTTCAAACACGGTCGGCTTGTAGCCCATCGTGGCAAGATAGTACGCCGCGGACAGACCGGCGGGACCTGCGCCAATGATGGCAATTTTGTCTTCCCACTCGCCGCTGACGCGCTTGGTGATCTTCTTTGGAATATATCTGGTCTCGGCGTGGAGATCACGCTCCGCCAGGAACTTCTTAACATCGTCGATGGCTACCGCCTTGTCGATCGTGCCTCTTGTGCAGGCATCCTCGCAGCGCTTATTACATACACGGCCGCAGATCGCCGGGAACGGATTCTCCAGCTTAATGAGCGCCAGCGCCTCGTCATAGCGGCCCTGGTTCGCCATCTTCAGATAACCCTGAATCGGCACGTGCGCCGGACAGGCGGACTTACAGGGAGCGGTACCGGTCTTATGGGTATTCACACGGGCGGTATCGCGGTAATTTTCATCCCAAGCGTACTTGCCCCAGCGGATTCTGTCCGGCAGAACCGCCTTCGGATACTTCACCTCGCTGCCGTCCTTTTGGCAGAGCTTCTGACCGAGCTTAACAGCGCCGGCAGGACAAACCTCTACGCAGCGGCCGCAGGCAACGCAGTTCTCCTTCGTTACGTTCGCGGTATACGCACTGCGCGACATATTCGGCGTATTGAACAGCAAGGAGGTACGCAGCGCGTTACAGATCTTGACGTTACAGTTACAGATATCGAAGATATGGTCAGAGCCGTCGATATTGGTGATCTGATGCACATAGCCGTTATCCTCTGCCTTCTGCAGGATCTCCAGCGCCTCTTCCTTGGTGATATAGTGCGCTCTGCCGGTCTCTACAGTATAGTCCGCCATATCACCGACCTGGATGCACCAATCGTCGCCGTCGTCTGTGCAGCCCTCACCGATTTCCGCACGGGAATAACGGCAGGAGCAGATACCGGCAGACAGGTGGCCCTCATATTTTTGCAGCCAGTAAGAAATCTTTTCAAGGCTGACAGCCTCACGGTTAGCATTGACCTCTTTTTCTACCGGAATGACGTGCATACCGATACCGTCGCCTCCGGGAGGCACCATAGAGGTGATATGCTCCAGCGGCAGGAAGGTCATACGCTCAAACATCTTAGCGACCGGCGGATTCTTCTTGATTCTGTCCACCGAGGAGTTAAACAGCTCCGCGCTGCCCGGTACAAAGTAGCTGGTGCGGTAACGGATCTCCTTCGGCGCGCCCTCGATCGGGCCGTTGTCGTCGTAATGATCGCCGTAGTCGTATTCCACAAAGCCGTGATAGCAAAGCTGGTCCAGCGTTTCCCTTACCTTTTGCTCGCTCATCTTCTTGTTCATGGCGCACAGCTGCTCAAAGGTGTACCACTTACGCTGCTTCATGGACAGGGCGATATCCACCTCGTCCTCGCTGAGCACCTCGCGCAGGCCCCAGTATTCCTCGTCCGTGGTCTTTAAGCCAAAAATTTTATGCGGTACGTTATCGGTAATTTTTGCGCCGAGCTTGGCATACTTCTTTTGCTTCTGCTCCTCGCCGTCATACTTCGATTTGGTAGCCGGCATCTTGTCATAGGTTTCAGGCATAGCTTTTCTCCTTTTCTCATTCGTTCCTATTCCGCTAACTGTCAGCAACAGTTAGTATTTCACATATACATTATAAAAGAAAAGCCGCCGTAATGCAATAACCATTTACCCTTTTTTCGTACAAAAAGCAGTAATATAAATAGGTATTAATTGAAAAACTGATAATCTACCGGCACCAGCTGAACAGTGATCCAATCTCCTTCCGCTTCAAAGCGTACGCCGACGGTGCTGACAGCGGTTGTGCCATCCTTAAAATGCACGGTAAAGACAATGTCGCTGTCCGCATCGGCAAAATCAAAGGCAGGGTTACGGTTCAGCATCGTCTCAAAATCCTCTTTGAACCGCCAGTAAAAGTCGCACATATTATTCATTCCGATTTTTTCACCGACGGCCGCGTCCTTGCGATAATCCTCACCGCTGACCGTAAAATTACCGTAAAGGAACGGGTCAACCTCGCTCAGCGCTTCGTCAAACACCAAGCTGTCATTAAAGCGCATGGCGCCGGCGTTATTAAACTCAGGCTCCAGGTAATCGCTGTCACAGCTGACGTCAATACGCTCGATTTGTTCTGCGTCTGCGTCCAGCCGCAGCGGACAACCGCTATCGTTCACCGGATAGATATTGCTCCAGGTAAAGATGATCCGGTCACCGGCGTCAATAATATCCTGTGCGCCGTAATCCTTGAACTCGTCGTATTCCGATGTCGCCAGCGACACCGGCAGAATCTCGTCAACGCCCGCCAACTCACAGCCCCTTTTATACGCCTGCCGAACCTCTTCCTCCGTCATACCGCTGATATTACAAGCATAAAGATGACCGGCGCAAAAGCCGTCACCCTCCAGCAATTTTTCTTGCGTTACGCCGTTCTCGTCAGCATAAGCGACCAGTATACCGCCCGGTGCCCGAACGGACGTGCTCTCTGTAACAGACGGTCGGAACGGTAAGGCAACACGGCCGCCGAAGGCTGACGCCGTCACGACCGACAGCACCATCACCGCGCACAGCAAACCGGCAGCTGCCGCGATCGGCCGGCGACGCTTTGCCGCCGGTTTTCGGGAAGCCTGTACCGCGGCTTCCACGCGTGTTTTCATGCAAGCGTCCGGCGTGACCAATTCCATACTTTTTTGAAATTCATTTTTAGACATTTTCATAACCCTCCAGCTCTTTCTTTAACAGTGCTCTGCCCCGTTTCAGCCGCATTTTCACTGCCGATTGACTGATTTTCAGTGTTTGCGCGATTTCGGCAACCGAGCAACCGTAGTAATAATACAGTAAGATCACGGTTTTGTAGGAGGACGGAAGCGCTACCACCTTGCCAAGTGTATCTAAGTGAAGCTCCCTGTCCGGTTCCTCCTGCGCGAGCGACAGGTTCTCCAGCGCGCACGCTCTTCTTGACGGTGATTTCAGCATATTCCGACAGCGGTTCTGCGTCGCTCTGATCAACCAGGCCTTCTCGTGCGTTTCGCTCTTAAAAGGCGACGAATGACGGAAATAACTGATGAACACCTCCTGCACAGCGTCCTCGCTGTCCGCAGTGTTGCCGAAATACATAAAAGCTATTTTAAAGAGCATATCGGCATACTGCTCATACACCTCGTCAAAGCTTTTCACGCTATCTCCCTCCTTTCACTATTAATACAACCGAGGGCGTCGATCGGTCACAAAAAATAAGCGGAGAAAACTCCCCGCTTATCTTATTATATACGATGCAATTTTATGTATCGGTGACAGTATGTTACACCTGCGGTTTGCCGGTCATCTTACGCTTCATGATCTTCATGGAACGCTTGAGAGCATACGGGCCGACGACCTTCATCATTTCCTCGGCAGTATGCATATCGCTCGCCTGCGGAATATCTCTGGAAAGATGGATCGCGTCGAACTCACAGCGTGTTGTGCAAAGACCGCAGCCAACGCACTGGTTCAGGTCAACGGTGGTAGCGCCGCAGCCAAGGCAACGGCTTGCCTCGATCTTGATCTGCTCCTCGGTGAACGGTTCACGGAGATCCTCGTACGTCTTAAGCGGATCGCCGTCGCGCATACCCGGCGCCTGACGGTCAGCATTGTCGTAAGAATCCACACGGATATCGTCACGGTCCAGCTCGATGAACTGGCGTAAATCTCTGCCGATCGTGAGCGACTGACCGGGATGTACGAAACGGTTGATGGAGACCATGCCTTCCTTGCCCTCTGCAATGGCGTCGATCGCAAAGCGTGCGCCATGGTAAATGTCGCCGCCGACAAAGATATCCGGCTCGCCGGTCTGATAGGTGACAGGATCTGCTACCGCCGTACCGTTACGGTTCAGCTCTACCTTCGAGCCCTTCAGGAGCTCGCCCCATTCCGCGCTCTGGCCGATCGCCATCAGCACGTTGCTGCATTCGATCGTGACAGTATCCTCTTCGTCATACTGCGGTGCAAAGCGATGCTGGTCGTCAAAGACGGACAGGCACTTCTTAAAGACGATCGCCTTCACCGTACCGTCCTCATTTTTAAGCACTTCCTTCGGACCCCAGCCGTTCATAATGGTAATGCCCTCTTCCTCAACCTCGGCAATTTCATCCTTCGCAGCCGGCATTTCGTCGCGCTGTTCAAGGCAGAGCATGGTGACCTTACCGCTGGCTGCTCTTGCGGCCGTTCTCGCCACGTCAGCCGCCACGTTACCGCCGCCGACAACGACAACGTCGCCGTCAAGCTGGATGCTCTCATCCTGGTTGATCCTTCTCAGGAAGGAGACGCCGCTTTCTACGCCCTCGGCGTCCTCGCCGTCAACGCCGGCAAGGCGGCCGCCCTGCAGACCGATGGCGATATAAAACGCCTTATAACCTTGAGCACGCAGCTCGTCAAGCGTAATGTCCTTACCGACCTCAACGCCGCACTTGATCTCAGCACCCATCTTCTTAATAATATCGATCTCAGCCTCGACAACCTTTTTGTCCAGACGGAAATTCGGGATACCGTTCGTGAGCATACCGCCCGGGCGGCTTTCGCGTTCAAATACGGTAACGGGATAGCCCTCGGTTCTGAGGTAATAGGCCGCGGACAGACCGGCAGGACCGGCGCCGATCACGGCTACTTTATAATCATCCCACTGCTCACCGACACCGTTGAAGCATACCTCGGGGATATAATCGTCACCTGCATCCAGCTCACGGTAAGCCAGGAACTTCTTGATTTCATCAATCGCAACCGGCTTGTCGATCAGGCCTCTTGTACAGCGATCCTCACAGCGTCTGTTGCAGACAGCGCCGCAGACAGCCGGGAACGGGTTATCCTGACGGATGAGCTTGAGCGCTTCCTTATATCTGCCCTCGGCAGCCATCTTGATATAGCCCTGTACAGCCAGATGAGCCGGACAGGCAGTCTTACAGGGGGACGTACCCTGATCATAGCAGTTGATCTTATTGTGGTCGCGGTAGTCCTTATCCCACTGCTCCTCGCCCCACGGAAGATCATCCGGCAGGTCATGCATCGGATATACTACCTTAGAGCCGTCCTTCTTGCACAGCTTTTGGCCAAGTCTTGCCGCACCGGCAGGACAAACCTCTACGCACTTACCGCAAGCCACACACTTCTCCGGCTCAACGTGCGCTCTGTAAGCAGAACGGGACATATTCGGGGTATTAAACAGCTGAGAGGTTCTCAGACCGTAGCAGCTGCCCGGTGAACAGTTACAGATACCGACGATCTTATCGGGACCGTCCAGATTGGTGATCTGGTGAACGTAGCCCTTCTTTTCGGAGCGCAGAATGATTTCCAGCGCTTCCTCACGGGTGATATAGCGCGCGTCCTTGCCGGATTCCACCAGGAACTCAGCCATATCACCGAGCGCGATACACATGTGTCCCTCAATATCACCGACGCCCTCGCCTCTGATGCGCTGCGCCTTACGGCAGGCGCATACCATGGAGCAGAACTTATCATACTTATTCAGCCAATGAGAAAGATGCTCTACGGAAACAGAGGTGCTCTCATGCTCGATCGCCTTTTCAACCGGAATAACGTGCATACCGATACCGGCGCCTCCGGGAGGGATCAGCTTGGAGGCAAGCTCCAGCGGCTCCTGCGGCGCCAGGTTGAACATGGTGGCCACCTCCGGATTGGTGTCCGGCAGGGTTTTGTGTTCCACCATATATTCGCCGGAGCCTACTACCCACTTGGGGATCAGGAACTGACGCTCTCTGTCAGGATTTTCTCTGTTTTGCTCCAGCAGACCGATCCACAAAATGTGGTCAACGATCTTTTGCGCTTCCTCCACGCTCATGTTGTTGCGCTTCGCCAGCTCACCGATCCGGAGCGGCACACGGCGCTTTTTGAAGCTGAGCATGAACTTGACCTCTTCCTTGGTGAGCAGGCGGTCCAGAATCCAGAAATCCATGTGGTTTTCCTTCATGCCGCCGGGCAGCTTACGGGGAATATTGTCCGTAATCATCAGGGCGAGCTTCATCACGAGCTTTTTCTTTTCAGGGTCGTCGCAGTGGTAATCCGTAAGCGGAAAGTCTTTTTCGTTTACATGGATCGCCGGATTGACATCTCTTGGCATAACTTTTTCTCCTTATTCCATATTTACTACCGAATAGATAGACTATTACGAATTCATTATATACTAATTTTTTTGCTATTGCAATACCCACTTCTTAGACAGCGCACTTCTTTTTAGTCCTGTGCAGCTGAAAATAGAGTTGAATTTTCACGTTTCAACCGCTGGTTGAAGAATTTTCAAGCATCGGGTTATTGCATACCAATGTTCTTCCAGTTAAAATAATAACCGTAGCGCTGCACAAAATTTAACACAACATGAGGTGATTTTATGCAACTTTATTTCAGCGAAAGCATTAAGCGGCTGCGCAAGGAGCGCGAGCTAACTCAGGAGTCGTTGGCGGATTTCCTCGGCGTGACCTTTCAGGCTGTCAGCAAATGGGAACGCGGCGAAAGCTATCCCGATATTGAGCTGCTGCCGACGATCGCGGATTTCTTTTCCGTGTCTACCGACGAGC
The DNA here is from genome assembly GCA_017463985.1 of Eubacterium sp. Classification (GTDB taxonomy): domain Bacteria; phylum Bacillota; class Clostridia; order Oscillospirales; family Acutalibacteraceae; genus Eubacterium_R. The sequence goes on from JAFUEH010000001.1 coordinate 32,654, forward strand.
TGCTCGGCGTTGATCGGGCAAAAAACGAAGCGGAAATTCTTCGCATCATTGAGGCGTATGACAATCTCACGGACGACGAAGCAAAGCACTGCATCATTGTCGATGCCATGAAAAAATTCCCCAACGATTTTCGGCTCCAGTTGCGCCGCATGAGCGATTTAGCATTTTACAAGAAAGGCACCGATTTTCATGATAACCTGCCAAAGGTCCGTGCAATCTACGACAACATCCAAAGCTATTGCCGGATCGACACCGTTCGTATTTGTGCAAAGCGCTATTTAGCAATTTATTACAGTATGCTTTCAGAATATGAAGACAGCGGTATCACGTTTGATGATTGCGAAAAGATCATCAATGAAATGCCGTATATGCGCGACGGTCAGGAGTTTTTGCGTTCTTATCTGTTTCCGCACGATACGGAGGCGTGGAAAGAGCATGATAGGGAAGCCATTGAAGAAGAGATCAGTCTTTTATGCCACGGTATTGCGCATCTTTTTGACGTCACGGACGAAAGCAATCATATTGACGACTTGATCAACGGCGTTCAAACAGAGATCCAACTGCTGCAGCTGTTTTACGATGACGGCAATTACGGACGGGCATGGCGCAATATCATTTTTTCCTACGGCTATCTTGGCTATTTGTACTGTAAAACAGGTGATACAAAAAACGGTCTCCGTTTCTTCAGAAAGGAGGCCGCGCTTGCTAAGCAGTTTGACAGTCTTGAGAGAATAACGGTGATGCACTCGCGCTTTTTTGAAGGACGGGAATTTGATAAGCACACTCTCGGCAGCACCTTTGTTGCCTGCAGCAGGGTAAAATATCTTTTGGAGGAAAAATATCCGTTGCTCGATGCCTTCAAGGCGACGCCGGCATTTCAGGAACTCGTTCACAGCTTATCGGCATAATCCAAACTTATCAGCATAATCCAACAGCCTTCGGTTCCCCGAAGGCTGTCATACTGTAACCATTAGTGTGTGCCATTTTAATACAGGCAAAAGCAAAGCAAGCAGGTGACTCGTCACGCCCAAAGAAGTCCTTGCCGGCCAAACATTTGTTTTAGCGGTTATCCCAGTGCTTTTGTCATCCACCTGAAAAGTAAAAAACATCTCGTCAATAAAATATATGCTACTTTTTGTTTTGTATTGTAATACTGTGGCGCACGGACAAAATAGGAATGTTGCGCCTTTACCATGTTCGCATATAACCGATTTTATCAATACAGTCTCCGGTTATCAAAATGTTTTTTACCAGAACGGTTACCGTATTGATTAAGATAGCAGCATAGTAGTCTTTAATTGCCTCGTCTTTTTCCGTTTCTAACAGAGTATTAAGAACAAGAGAAATATCATTAATGTATTCTTCTTTAACACGATTTGAAGTCAGCGAGGCGCTTCTTCTGCGATAATAATATAGCGGTTGGTGGACAAAATACAGTGCTTTTGCGTTGCGGAAGAAAAAATGCAATAACAGGACATCCTCTTTATAATTAACTGCAAGGTCAGGCAACTCGGCAACACGAATCACTGTTGCTGAAAACATTTTATTCCACAGGAAACTGTTAAAATTATCGGTTAGCATCTTACAGCGATCGGTTACCGGTACCGTTGATGTTGTATGTGCTTGTGCCGTTTTCCGGTCACCGTAATCCAGATAATAATCGCAAGAGGCAATGGAATACGGACTTTTTTGACATTCCTGCAACAGTAACTCAGCCATATTTTCTGCCAAGTAATCATCGCCGTCAACAAACATAACATACTCGCCGCTTACAGCGCGAAGCGCAGCGATTCGTGCCTGATAAGTCCCGCTGTTGGACTGATGAAACACTTTGATACGGCTATCAATGGTTGCCCACTTATCACAAAGCTCCCCTGTTGTATCAGTTGATCCATCGTCCACAAGAATAATCTCTAAATGCTTATATGTTTGCCTTATAACTGAAGTGAGGCATTGATCAAGGTAAAGCTCAACATTAAATACAGGTATTATTATACTGACTAACGGCTCCATCGCAAACTCCTCTAATAAAAATGCGCAGCATCAAGCTGCGCCAAAAACGCAATGCTCAATGCTGCAACACAAATCTGATGGCTCCAAGGCACGTCAAATAAGAGCATGCATTTTTATCAAAGGAGATAAAAACACGTGCCGTAAGAAGCCAACAATATTCAGATTTGTGTTGCACTCATATTTTAGCATTTTCACAGCTGTTAGTCAACATGAAAGTGATGGACCCAATAAAGAAGGCTGGCCGATAGTGTCGGTCAGCCTTTGATGATTCTTTACAGAATCGGAATTTTGATTTTCAGGTCGCTTGTCGGATAGGTTGCGCAGGCATGGAACCAGCCGAACTCCTTATCCATCATCCGGCGGTCGTCGCCCACCGGAGAAACAAAGATATCGCCCTCCAGCAGCTGGGTACGGCAGAAGCCGCATTCGCCGCAGCGGCAGTGGGTATCCACCGGAATGGCCGCTCTCTCGAGCGCAACGGCTACCGGCTCGTTGCCGCTGGCTGGAATCACGGTTTCCTCCACACCGCGAACAACCGTGATGTTAAAGGTCTTGGTTTCGTTGCCGATCGGATAGCCCGGGATCTTGGTAGAATCCACCGGATTATTCATGACGTCATGACGGAAGCGCTTTTGTCTTACGCCCATCTCGTTCATCGTCTTGCAGATCAGGTTATACATCGGCAACGGGCCGCAGAACATATAGGTCGGATCCTCGCCGGCATACTTTTCGATCACCTCGCGGGTAACGAAGCCCTTTTCGCCCTCCCAGTCAGGATCGTCAGACAGCACGTGAACGACCTTTACGTCGTCGCAAGCCTTCTCCACTGCGTCAAGCTCCTCCTTGAGAACGATGTCGGAGGAATGAACGGAACCGTAGATGATCGTGATCTTACAGCCCTTCATTTTGCCAAAAGCGATCTCTCTTGCCATCGACAGGAACGGTGTGATACCGCTGCCGCCGGCAAGCGCTACAATGTTCTTACTGTCGCGCAGCGGCTCCCAGTAGAAGAAGCCAAACGGCATATTTGCCTCCAGCACATCGCCCTCCTTGACATTGTCAAAGAAATAATCGGGCACAAGATATGGTCTGTTGCGGCGGATCGTCACCTCTACATAGCCGTTTTCACCGCGCGCCTCATAAGGCGCAGAGCTGATGGTGTACGGCCTTGTTAACAGGCTGTCACCGATCTGCAAACGGAAATTGATATACTGGCCTGCCTGGAATACCGGAATATGGCCGTCGGTGGACTGCAGACGGTACAGCTTGGAGGTCGGTGAGGTATCCTTGATCATGGTTACCTTGAATTCCATCTTTGCAGGGTGCAGTTTGTCCGCCAGCTCTCTGACAAAGTCCTTCGGCTGCGGCACATCGGAGGCGTTTTCAATAACCTGATGACGGAGCGCCGTGATTCTGGAAGCACCGCCGACATCCTTCAAAAAGCCTTTAACTTTAATGCTTTTTCCCATTATTTTGCACCCTCCTTTTTCGCCATATCTTCTAAGATTGCTTTCGCAGCTGCTCTGCCGTTGGTGACAGCAGGACCCATACCGTTACCGGACATACCGGTGGAGCCGTTGAACTCCAGACCCTCGATAAAGTGATCCTCTTCCTTCATGCCAAGGCGGGCAACGGCGTGGTTATCCATCGAATGGGTATAGCCGTAGATGCTGCCCTTCCAGGCGCCGACGTAATGAGAAATTGTCATCGGCGTGGTGATCTCAATCTCTGTAATATTCGGACGGAAATCAATACCGGAAATCTTAATGTATTCCTCCATCATCTCATTACCGAGACGGCGCTTCAGATCAAAGTAATCCTCCTCTTTCACGCCCTCAAAGGCGGTGACAGGCACCAGCGCGGTAATAGAAACCTGGGTGTAGCCCTCCGGCACACAGTCCGGATTGGCGTAGTTCAGGCAGATCGTAGTGATATAATTATACGGCTCGGTGATATTCTTGTAGTTCTCCCAAATCTCGTTCGTATCCATGGTGGTACCGGAGAAGGTGGAGTAATTCATCAGGCCGTTTTCCTCAGGCGTACCCTCCAGGACCGCAATCAGCGACACCGGACATACGGAAAGATGCAAGCCGTTGATCAGCTTGATCGCGCCCTTCGGCACTTCGCTGAGCGGTTCGATCATCTGGGTGTAAACCTTGTTGGGATACGGCGCAGAAACCACGTAATCGCAATGGATTTCGTCGCCGTTCTTCGTTCTGACGCCGTAAACCTCGCCGTTCTTGACAAGAATCTTTTCGACCTCCTGCTTGAATTCAAACTGGCCGCCGTTCTCCTCGATCTTCTTTTCCATCTTCATGCTCATCTCGTGCGAATAACCGCGGCAGACATAGCTGCCGGTCAGGTAGTCTGCCATCAGGAACGCATAGATCGTAAACGGCAGATCGTCCATTCTGTTACCGACGTAGATCCAGTACGGCGTGATCATTTCTACCGCCTTCTTCGGCAGGTTAAAGGTATTGATCACCTCGGTCGCAGAATAACCGACGGTCTTAACAAAATCAGGATGCTTCAGCAGCATCTGCACCTTGCTCATGGGGGTAACGGACAGGATATTCATGCTGTCATAGACTCTGCGGCAGAGCAGGAACAGCTCGTGTACCTTCTCATAAGTACCGGGTACCACTGCGTCCACTTCCTTCGCCGCCTTTTCATAGCCGTCGTGAATGATCGCGTCGATGCCCGAATTCGGCAGCGCAACGCGGTAACATTCCGGCACGGGAAGCCAGTCGATATCCACGCCCATGTCGTCAAAAAACTGACCGACCTTCAGACGCTTGCCCGGCTTACCGATGGACATCATTTCGTGCAGGGTCGCCTCGATTTCAAAGCCGTTTCTGACGAAATCCGTGGCAAGGCCGCCAGGCAGATTATGCTTTTCCAGGATCAGGATATCCTTCACGCCCTTGTCCTGCAGATGCAGGGCTGTTGACATACCGGAAAGCGCACCGCCGATGATGACCACATCGTAATGATCTTTAAAAAAGCTCATATTCTTTTCCTTTCAAACAATCGTATTTGTCATTCAAAAAACGGGAAGGGGCTGGCCCCTCCCCATTTATATAAGGTTTAATGCTTAGAAGAAACGCTCAACCAGCTCTCTGGAGTATTCGGCTGTTTCATCCATGTCACCGAAGGACATGATTTCACCTGCATAGAAGGTGTCATACTTATCCTGCATAGCCTCTACCTTGTCATACCAGCCTGCTGCGTAATCTTCGCTGAATACGTGCGGGAAGTAGTAAACGCTCCACTCGTTCACAACGTTGGAAGCCGGGTTATGCATGGTCTTGAGGTCATCAAGAACCTGCTGCTTGCACTCGTCATACGGAATTTCTTCGCTATTTCTGTGCTTACGAAGGGCATAAGTAGTGATAACCTGATCCTTGGTGTCCTTCCAACGACGATAGTAAACCATCAGCTTGCCAAGGGTTTCCGGCGTCATGTTGTCGAATACATAGTAAGAGATGTCAGGATGATCCTCAGGCTTGGTCTCAACAGCGAGTACGTCATAGCGCTCGTAATCGATCTTGGAGAACAGCTCCATCTCGTCGTCACGGGTATCAAAGTAATCAACCATACCAATCTGTCCGTCGTCACGCTTGTTCGGGATGTACAGCGGCGCAGTAACGATGATCTTGTCGTATTCCTCAACCTCACCGTTAACGGTAACGTAAACCTTGCCGTCCTTACGCTCTACCTTTTCGATGGTGGAGTTCAGTCTTGCCGGGTTCTTGAGGTGGTCATTCAGTCTTTCCCAGATGGACTGTGTGCCGTCCTTCCAGGTCCACAGATTGATGTTAACGAAGTTCATGGTGGTCTGGAAGTCAAGATACTTCAGAACATAAGCAGCCGGAATTTCGTCGAAATAGCCGTAACCAAAGGAAGTGAAGGGGCCGATCCATACCTTCTGGGTCAGCTCAACGCCTTCCATCTCGCACCAATCCTTGAAGGGCATCGTCAGGTTCTTCAGGTTCGGGTTAACACCGCTGACAGGCTCACGCTTTGCGTTCTGCTGTGAGAAGCCTTCATATCTGCCTTCGGCAACGCCGCGGTGACCGTTAAGGTCATAGCCCTTGTACTTGGTTTCCAGGATCTCAGCCAGCTTCTTGGTCTGCTTCTTCATCTTCATCAGCTGCGGGATCTTGGTGATGTTCTTCTTGGGATTGAACGGCTCGATCACATTACCGTTACCGTCCTTGTAGTTTCTGTTAAGCTTCGGGCCGTCGTGGGTGAAGCCGCAGAACTCCTCAACGTCATGAACAGCATAGTAAGACGGAACACCCATGATAGCGCCCATCTCATAACGTCTGCCGTTGTAGGTCGGGGACCAGCACTTGCCGCCTACGCGGTCAAGTCTTTCAAGAATGGTATAGTTCTCGTAGCCTTTTTTCTCGAGATACATACCTGCTGAAAGTCCGGCCGGACCACCGCCGATGATACAAATGCGAATGTCTTTTTCCATTTTTTATTCCTCCGTTTAAAGATTGATAAAATTATCGCAAATTCATTATATAATACTTTCGCGCAAATTGCACTACTTTTTTATAAATTTTTTTGAATTTCTTGAAAATTTTTACAAAAGGTCTACAAATACAGGCACAAATATGTTAAAATAATCAAAACTTGAGTAGGAGATGACGCGATGAGATTTCAAAGCTTTGTTCAAATGCTCACATACTATGCGCAAAACGGGAACGGCACGGCGCTGATCTATGATGTGAACGGTGAACGGCATACGCTCACCTACAGTGCGCTGCTGGAACGGGTACAGCGCTGCGCAGACGAGCTGCGCGCAACCGGCAAGACCAGCATAGGTATTCTTTGCACTGCCGATTTGGAATGCATCGTAACCATCTTTGCCGCGGCTGCAGCAAAAATGCAGGTAGTGATGCTGGATGGCGGACTGAATGATGCCGCACTTACCAAGCTGGTACAGGCGGCAGACGTGGATATGCTGTTAGGAACGAATCCGGCAACGATGGCGGCATTAACGCCGTATCTGACAGAGGGCGTTGAAGCCGATGCCGGCAGAATACTGTTCTTCACCTCCGGCACAACCAGCATGTCTAAAGCGGTTGTTCTAACAGAAGAGAGCCTTTGCGCAAGCGCCTATAACGGCTCGGCAAAGCTGCCGCTGACGCCGGACGATACGCTCTTGTGTCTCCTTCCGCTGGCGCATGTATTCGGTTTTGTGTGCTCGCTGCTGTGGGGGCTTTCCTGCGGTGCCGCCGTCGCCTTGAGCCGCGGTGCGCACTATATGCCTTTTGACCTGCAGTATTTTGACCCGACGGCGGTATCCGTCGTGCCGATGCTGCTCGGATTCCTGCTCAAGCAAAAGCTGCTCAACGACCGGTTGTCGCTGATTTTAGTCGGCGCCGGCGACTGTCCGCAGTCGCTGCTCGACGCAGCAGCCGCGATGGGCAAGCGCGTCAGCTTCGGTTACGGGCTGACGGAAACCAGCTCCGGCGTCGCAATCAGCGTTTCAGGCGATCCGCACGCGATGGAGATCTGTCCAGACGACACGATAGAGATTGCGCCGGACGGTGAAATTCTAATCCAAGCGCCTACCTGCATCATGCAGGGATATTATAAGGATCAGGAGAGCACGGACGCCGTGCTGCAGGACGGCTGGTTCCATTCCGGCGATCTTGGCTATCTTGACCACGACGGCCGGCTCCATATCACCGGCAGAAAAAAGGAAATGCTGGTACTGCCCAACGGTACGAAAATTTTCTTGCCTGATTATGAGCACGAGCTTGCCAAGGCGCTCGATAATGCCGAGCTTGCTGTGATTTTGCTCAAAGCAAAGCCGGTGCTCGTGATTCAGGAGCTGCCGGAAAAGCGCAAGGAGCTGATGGACAAGGTGGCACAGGCGATGAAAAAGCTGCCGCGCGCACACCAAATTGCAGATGTTATTTTCACCGATCAGCCGCTCCCGCGAACGGCAACGGGTAAAATAAAAAGATGGGAAATCCAAAAAACGGAGGAAGAAAAAAATGGCAAAGCTGAGTAGAACAGAGATTTTACAAGAAATTGTTGCAGCAATTTATGACTGCCAGCCGGAGCTGGAAGGAACACAAATCGATGAAAATACAAACATCAATACCGATCTTGGTATTGATTCCATGGGCATGATTATGATTATTACCCGTTTGGAGGGCAACTTTGACATCATGGTGCCGCAGCAGGAGTGGGACAGCCTTTCCACGCTTGCCGATGTGGTCAATGCCTTTGAATCAAGAATGGATTAACAGGGCAGTATGGACTTTTACGAAAAGGAATATATCATTCAAAGCTCGGAAGTTGATATGTATCGCCGGCTGCGTGTTTCACAGCTCTTTACCTTCACGCAGGAGGCGGCGATTCATCACACCGAGGCGCTCGGCGCCGGCAGGGCCAAGACGCTGGATCGGGGCTTTCTTTGGGTCGTCACGATGCAGCACGCCGAGATCAGTCGCCTGCCGGAATATGACGAAAGGATCAAGCTCGTATCCTGGGCAGGCAAGACGATGCACGTGATATTCCCGCGCCATTACGAGATCTACGACGAAAGCGGCGAATGTATTATTCGCGGCAGCGCGCTGTGGATGCTGATGGATCGGAACACAAGGAGCATGATCTTCCCTGACGCAGAGGGAATCGCGATCAACGGCATCGTCACCGGACGGGAGTACCCGCTGCCGAAGCCGCTGAAGCCGGAGGCTACCGACAGCAGTAAAGACTTTACGGTCCCGTACAGCTATTCCGACATCAACGGTCACTTGACCAACACGCGGTATTTTGATATTGCAGAGGATATGACCGCACCGGCAGCCGCCGGCAAAACGCCGCACTACGTTGCGGCAGAATACAACGGCGAGGCGCGCTACGGCGATCGCTTTGACATTGCCTTGGCCGCCACGGACAGCACCGTGTTCCTGTCCGGCACCAAGGACGGCAAAAAGCTGTTCAAATTAAAAATGGAATACTAAAAAACCGCTGTGAGCGCAAGGCTCGCAGCGGTTTTTGATTTATTCAAAGTGATAAGGCATTTACATACGTCTCAACGGCTTCGTACAATGGAAGCAGAAGGGCAGATTCCGCTTTTGTCACCAGCGTCTTGACATCGTCAAGGCAGGTCGGTTCCTTCGACAGCGCTGCCGCTGCATTGATATAATCAATCGGGGACCACTCCGGCTCCTCCACCTCTTCTATAGGAATTGTCACCGCTGCCGGTGTCGCAGCGATGCGCTGTACCTGACCCTCAGCATCACCGATTAAGATACCGCTGACACGGCACAAGCAAGTTTCCTCCTGTTCCTCCGCCTCAAAGAGGAACAGCACATCCTTTGTCGCTACAGAAAAAGGCAACGCCGGTGTTTCACTCATGTAGACATGATGACGAAGATTATTCCATCGTTCTGTCAGATTCATCATTTTTTCCTCCTGATATATTCCGTAGCAAAGCCTTTCGTCTTCGTGCGCATTTGTTCAAACTTATCGCGGCTGACATAAACGCGGTTGCTTTCGGTATGGCCGCCGGTGTCGTTCAGCCATACGCCGGACACCTTACCGCTGCGGTCATAGCTGAAGCCTGCTACCGTTGTCATGTGGTTGGCTCGGTTCTTATCTGACCAGTACAGGCGACTTCTTTTTGACAGCTCCGGCTGGCTGAGATCCTCCGCCTTCAGTGCGACCGTACAGCTGTCACCGTTTCGGAAATGCTCTGCCATCTCATCAATATTGCCGGCATTCGGTTCCAGCGCAGAAGGCTCCCGTATCTCGCATTCTAAGCCCCTTGACTCAAAGTAACTCTTGTGGTCACTCAGGTAGGTTTCACCGTTCTGAGCGGGATTATCACTGCCGGTTCTGCACCAGCCATTTTCTGAGAACTCGTTCACACCGTCTGCCTCTGTACGGTTTTCACCGAGCTGCTGATTAGAGGCGTTAACGGAGGAATTTACGCCGCAGTCGCCCTTGAAATTTTCAACCGCATTGCCCTGTTGATCGGTATTAAAGCCGTCGTAAGCGTGTTCAAAATCAGCGCCGTCGTGACCGACAAAGGTGGTTTTCATATCCGGATCAATATCCGCCTCAATCCCCTGCTTCTCTGTCTCGAGCTGACGGAACTGCTGGCCGGCGTCCTTGTACTGTGACAGCGCGTCACTGTAATCGCGGTAGGCGTCGATATATTCCGAAGAACTCGTCGCACGGGCCTGTTCGCCCAACTGCTGCATATTTTCTTGCGCTTGCGCCATCCTATCGGCCGCCTCCGTCTGTTGCTGCCTCAGCTCGTTCTGACGGGCATCGATTGATTCCAGTCGGCGGTTCGCTGCCTCTTGCCATTCCGGCGAGTCGTGGTCATAATGCTGTTCCGCTTCCTGAAAAGCACGGTCTGTATCCTCATGCGGATGGGCATTATGCCGCTCGGCGGAATTGTCGCCGTTGCGCCAATCGTCACTGACATCCGCCTTGTCGCCAGTGTCAGCACGCTCTTGCCCTTCCGGCTGCTCGCCATCGGTTTCCAACTGCTCGCCGTCGGTTTCCGGTTGCTCGTCGTCGGTTTCTAACTGCTCGCCGTCGGTTTCCAGTTGCTCGCCTTCGTTTTCCGGTTGTTCACCATCTGTTTCCGGCTGTTCGCCATCAGTTTCAGGTTGCTCTCCATCGGTTTCCGGCTGTTCACCATCGGTTTCCGGTTGCTCACCGTCGCTTTCTAACTGCTCTCCATCGGTTTCCGGCTGTTCGCCGTCGCTTTCTAACTGCTCTCCATCGGTTTCCGGTTGCTCGCCATCGGTTTCCAACTGCTCGCCGTCAGCTTCCGAAGTTTCGCCGTCCTCCTCGTGGTTATCTGGATTGACGTCAGCGTCCTCCGGTTGCGGTTCCTGATGATCCTCATAAGCCTGTTCAGCACCGTCCGGATTCACCGGCTTTTCATCATCCTCGCTACCTTCGCCAACATCCTCGTTTTCAGGCTTTCCCGTTTCCTCCGCCTCTGCTTCGCCCACATCCGTTGCTTCATCGCCGGCATCAGCTGCATCGTCAGCTTCACCGGTTTCTCCTACGTCGTCGGCTTCTGCTGCGTCGCCGGCATCAGCTGCGTCCGTGCTATCTCCTATATCACCGGCTTCAGCTGACGGCTCTGACGTGTCACTACCCTCACCGATTGATCCGGCTTCACCGGCATCCGATGCCGTGCTGTCCATCGCACCGCTGTCTGCTGCAGAGGTATCCATGGCACCGCTGTCGCCAACTGACGCGTCGCCGCCGCTATATCCGCCTTCACACATTGTTATTCTCCTTTAAAATTAAACCGTTCCAGTATTGCCTCTTTCGTGCTGTCCTTTGCTTCTAAACGGTCGAGCACACACAGCAGCAGGCAGTTGGTGTTCTTTCTGAATTCCCTGTCATTCTGTGAAATCAGCGTTTGACCGACAAACGACTCCAGCTCCAGCCGCATCTCCTTGGCGGTGTAGTGTCCTTTAATGGCGGCGTTCAGCTTTGTCATCAGCGCGTCAAACATGGCCGGCGGGAACTTGCTGAGCAGCGCCTGATACTGGCGCTCACAAGCCCTGTCGCACTGCAGGCAAGCGGGATTCTTGTCGCTCAGCGCCGGATAATCCTCCGCCGGAATGCAATTCTTTTTCGTGATCGCTACCACTTCCTCGCGCGTCAGGCCGTCACGCTCCGGCAGCTCATATATTTTTGCATATTTGGTACGGATCAGCTTTGGTCGGAAATCGCCCTCCGCATAAACAGCGGCTACGCCCTGCGCAAAGGCGGCGATCTGCTCCTTTTGCTCGTCCGTCATGTGCATCGCGCCGCCCATTAACAGGCGTTCGCTCTCATCAACGGTACGGTGCAGTATCTTGATATTGGTGTTTTTGATCAGATCCGGCGCCAGCTTTGACGGGATCTGGTCCGCAATCACAAAGCCTTGCCCCTTTGAACGTAGCTCAGCCAGCAGGTTGCAGAAAAATTCTACTGCCGCGCCGCGCGGATCAGCACTTTCGCCTGAACCGGACTGCACATTTTTCAGCAAGCGGTGTGCTTCCTCAATCAGCAGCAGATGTCTGACGCCGGTCTGGCAGTCTGTTTGCTGCTTGCGGTATTCTGACAGCTGGATCAGCAACAGGCTGATGACAAACGCCTTCACGTCGTCGTCACCGATGTCCTCCAGCTCTACTACCACGTGCCCGTCCAAAATCTGTCCGATCGGAAAGGAACGCGCCACATTCAGGATATTACCCTTATTGCCGATACGCAGCGAATTAATACGCGCTTGCAACGAGCCGATCAGGTCGTTACGCATCTTGGCGTCATAGCCCATATCGGTAACCACCTTCGGGATCTTATGATACAGATCCTCTACTGTCGGGTAGATCTCACCGTTGGGATTTATATCGTTCTTGATGTCCCAGCCGTAGTCCTCGTAAATTTCATAAATCGCCGTTTCCAGCACATACGGCATCGGCGTATACATGATAAAGCTCGCCTTAAAAGCCGAAAAAACATAGTCAATATGTGTTTGAATCGGCAGCTTGCCGACGCGTTCAAACGGATTCAGACAATAGCGGTTGCCGCCGGCTGCGCTGGCGCCGATGCTGTACACCTGTAAATCGTCAAAGCCGCATTTATACAGCTCCCAGTATTCGCGCTTGGCAGGCTCAATCAGCATAAACGGCACGCGCTGCGCTCCGTTCGCTACGGAATTGAACAGTGATTTGATCGTATTGGTTTTACCGCCGCCGGTCAGACCGATCACCAGACAGTGGCGGTTAAAAGCGTTCACATTGAGTGTATACGGCGCGTCTGTCAGGCGGCCGTTATAGATGATTTTGCCGACCTCGATGTCGCCCTCTCTGTCCTGCGAAACATCAAATTCCACGTAATCATCTACGGAAAAGCCGAAGGTGTCGCGGTTCGGGAACATGGCAAAATACGCCAGCTCACGCGTGCTCAGGCTATTGGAAAGGCTATAATAATTAATGTCCTTATTAAAATTGCGGTGCAGGGTGTTCTGCGGCGGCACCGCTAGCGGTACAAAGCCCTGCGGCGCTGTATTCTTAATAAAGTGAAGCGGCTCCGGACCGATATTATCGCCGTGGAAGGCAGATACAAACAGTGACGCGACAATATCCGCCTCCTTCGGCGTTGCGGCACCGTAGCTGATTGTCGTGAGCCATTCACCGCCGTTGAAGGCGTCTGACATTTGCTCGCAAAACTGCTCCACCTTTTCATAATACTTGTCGCACAGGTGGTATTTTTGCTGGTGAGAGGTAGATTCCTTGACGTCCACGTCGTTATAGGTCACGTTGCTTAGAACACTGCAGGCGCTTGCCTCATTCAGCCAAAGGTTCAGCTTATTAAAGGTCAGGCTTTTCGGCTGCGGAATCGCATTGATCGTGACGACCCAATCCGCTTTTCCCATACCGTCGATCACGCGCTTGATGCCGGTGTTCAGGTCCATCTGCTCCGGAATACTCGGATTTCCCTTAATATAGCCGCCGTGCGCAAAGCTTTTTTCGCCCACAACGCGGAAATAATCGTACAGCGCCAGGTTATCGGTACGGTACGGATCACCGTTATGCTCAAAGCTTATGTTCGGAAAGCTGCTTTCCAGCAGCTGACGGACAGCCGCATCGTTATGATAGTCCGTTCCGAAATATACGGCGATTTTGTTGTCTTCGCTCTTGTATATAACGGAAACAGGCGCTTGAACCGAAAACAAGCCGGTCAGCGCCTCTTCCATAAACTGATACGGTTGCTTGCCTTCCAGGTTGTCCTCGTCCCACAGTGCGGAACAGCCTGTTATTTTGTAATAAACAAATTGCTTCACTGTCGGGTCGTTATAGTCACAGCCCAGCTTGTCCGCCAGCATCTGACCCTGCAGCTGCTGGTAACGGGCAGTGAAAACAGCTGACAGCTCTTCAATATTTCTTCTCAGCATCCGATCTCACATCTTTCATGTTTAGTTTTTATTTTTCAGCGCGGAACCGATAATCATCAGTCCGGTCAATACGATCACTACCGGCGCAAACACTGTCAGTCCGCCGGTTATATCGGTCATAAAGTCCACGATCGTGCTGCTTTGGAACAGCAGAATGGACAGCGCCACCGCAATCAGCATATCAATAATCGCAAAGCCCTTAAAGCCGCTCTTTCCGCTGGCGACCGTTGCTACCATCAGTAGCTGCAGATGCGCCATCACGATCAACGACAAAATAAAGACAATGACAAATATAATACCGAACGTGATAATAAAGGTGACCGCCGTAGTGACAAATTCGCTGTAGGTGAAGTGGTCGATCAGGCAAAAGATCAGCCCTACAAGGATAAACAGCAGTGCAAATACGGTCGCAAACAGCTTCATCAAAGAAAACTGGAATTTGATCGGTGATTCAAAGCTGTTGTTGAGTACCGACAGCTTGCGCGCATACAGTGTGCCGCGCTTATACCTGCCGGACACCTTGACAAGCGAATTATCCTGAATGCCGCTGCCGGCCGATAACGTACCGTGCACGACGACCGGAATATCGTCAGCATTGCCTACGCCGCCCTCCGGACGGAGATAAAAGCGGTGCATCACGTCCTCGGTACGCTGACCGAAGATCAGTGCGTCAATAGTTTTTGTAATGACCAGACGGCGGTACCGACCGGCCTCGTTCGCCGTATTGCTGTAGTTATATACGTTGCCGATCAGTTCCTTGCCGGAGCCGCGCTTCGCTTTGCCTTTTGCGTTACCCTGCGACATTCCGTTACCGATCCCGGGCTGTTGTCCGAAACCATTCGGCGGCATACCGGGTACACCGTAGCCGTTGCCGTTCGGCTGATTGTAAGGATTCGGCTGTCCGTAGGGATTTGGCTGTCCGCCCGGTTGACCGTAAGGATTTGGTTGTCCGCCGGGCTGTCCGTAGGGATTCGGCTGCCCTCCGGGCTGCGGCGCTGTACCGGCTCCGATCTGCGGACGACCGCCGACTGCGCCGTCCTCCACTGCCTCGATGCTCAGCATACTACCGCAGACAGGACAGCTTGTCATAGAAATATCGGTTGTATAGGGGTGGCCCGAACAGGTCGGGCAGGATTTAATGATCATTTTTTTGCCTCCGGCGTTCTCTCCACGTCCGTGAAGAAAGAGGTGGACTGATCCGTTTGCAGATTCTTCGGTACCTTAAAGGCGATATCGCCGCCGGTATATAGCAGACCGTTGCGCTGCAGGCCGGAATTGCCGAAGCAATATGCTGCCGTTTCGCCGTAATCGAAGGTATAGGTATAATTCACCTTAACCTTGCCCGACTGGTCTACCGTAGCATTACTCGGCTTGCAGTGAATATGGATCTGATTATCCATCGTTACCAGCGTCTTTTCATCGGTCAGGGTGCTGACAACATTGACCTTGCTCTTTGGATAGTTCGGGTCGTATACCGACAGGGTGTATTCATTCGGTGTCAGGGTGCTTTGGGATATTTTATACACAACGACCGCCGTCACAGACGAGCCGTTTCGCAGGTAGGCTACCACAGTATACCCTGCCTCAAGGTAAGCCTTCACATTTTTGATCGTTCCCCAGCCGTTGCTGTGCAGCTGGTCTTTTGCAAAATACGTATTGTAGTTCTGCAGCGTCTGTCCCTCCAGCAGGGAGATAACATCTTCGTCCGTCGGCACAATCACCTTGTTGCTGTCAAAGGCCTCCTGCCGTTCACAGAAATCCGTCACGGCAAGACCGCCATTCTGGAATTTGGCAGCGACAGCCTCTGTATCCACTCCGTCCACTGCCGGCAACGTGTGATAGTTAAAGTAGTTTGAAACGACATCCGCCATACCGAGCGCCACGCCGTCAGGGCAGGCGTCTGTTGTAAAGTTACCGAACAGGAACGCATGGCTGTCCGTATTAAAGGGATTATTAGTTTTGCTTTTTTCAGTATCTAACGGCTTATTCACCTTTTCCGTGACGCCGGACTTTTTCACTTCGCCACATCCGGCCAAGTAGCCCAGCAGATCAGCATAAGGTACACCGTCCTCGCCGGTTTGCAGCGACACTGTACGGTTCCGTCCGGCACCGGGGCGCAGGAAGGTAAGCGGCAGCTCCTGCCACCGGATTGCGCGGTAATGTCCGTCGTTCATGGCCGAAACTGTGGCGAACTGACCCATCATGCCCGTGCTGTAGGCAGTATAGTTGGCACTGGCGCCGGTTCTTTTGGCAAAGAGCGACAGCAGGCGCTCCGTTTCTGTTTCGGAAAAATGCTGTTCCGTATCAAACGAATAGAACTGCATTACCTTGTCGCCGTCGCGGTCCACCCTGGAAACGACTGCTCCGTCAAAGGTTTTGTCCTTCAGCTGGTTGGACAGCACCGAATAAAGCGGAGAATACTTCTTCATATAGGCGTCCAAATTGTCGCTGGTAGTGTCACATAACAGCAGCGCCAAGGGATGGCCGGATCTGACGGAAAAATTTCTGGTGCTACCCTTTGGAAAGGATTCATAATAACTAAGTGCCGTAAAGGTATCCTTATCCTCATTATATTCCGCCATTACCAGCAAGCGAGAGGATTTGAGATCCCTGTCAATATTAATCTCGATTTTACCGCTGAAGCCGAATAAAATAAACGGCTTGCCAATGACATTATAGGTCTCAAACGCATTACCGTCATACTGCTCCACGAGCGTCTTGCTCGGCACGGAACCGATGAAGGATGCGTCAAGTTCAATGGCGTTAGACAGCATCTGGTTATAGTAGGTGTAGTCAGTGCTCTTTCCCGCCGACAGTACAACGTCCGCCGTGTCCGGACGGTAAACAGCGGTTTCGCCTGACAGCTCCTCCGCGTTCGTCAGACCGTCGTTATCCGGATCGACTGCCAGCTCGCCCTCGTTCATCGTGTTGCGAAAACGGTCAACCTCCACGGTATGCACCTGATGGCTGTTATACTGATGCACTAGCCGCTGCGTCGCTGTTTTTTGCTCCAGATCGGCGCCGGTACGCACCTGTGTCACCAGCATCACGATACAGATCACCAGCGCTGCCAGCTTCAGCAAACGCGTATGCGACGGCTTGCTGAACCATATATCTGCTTTAGACAGCTGCTTTTTCGCCTTGGCAGGCTTTTTTGCCGGTGTTTTCTTAGCCGTCGCCGTTTGCTTTTGGCGTTGCGGCTTTTGCTGTTGCTGACGTGCCTGCGGCTGCTGCTGACGCGTTTGCGGCTGCTGCGGATGTGCCTGCGGCTGCTGCGGACGTGCCTGCGACTGCTGCTGACGCGTTTGCGGCTGCTGCGGATGTGCCTGCGGTTGCTGCGGACGTGCCTGCGGTTGCTGCGGACGCGCTTGCGGCTGCTGCGGACGCGCTTGCGGCTGCTGTGGACGTGCCTGCGGCTGCTGCGAGGCCTGCTGACCGGTCTGCGGCTGTTGTTGCCGCGCCTGTTGCTGCTGTGCCTGCCGCTCGTTTTCGCGGTTCAGTTGTTTGAGTAGATCTTCGGTTGAAAATGCCATAGCTTCTTTATTACCAATTAATCTCTGTTACTAATGATGTTCTTTCTAAATTGAATCAGCGCCACATTGTCGGTGACGATCAGGTTACCCTCGTCATACCACTTGTGGAAATGATTGCTGGTCACCGATGCCACTGCGTTGTCTGCCGCAGTGATCAGCGCCAGGTTGTTTTGCAGCGGCACAGTTTTAAAGGCCGTCGGGCTGATTTTTGTCTCATCTGCATAACGGTAGCCATTGTCGAAGGCAGACAGTGTATACCGATAGCTCGGTGCTTCCAAACGCTTGCGATAGGCTGCTTTTTTCGACGGCAGCAGCACCGTAATGCGATTGTCATAGTCTGTGTTTTTATCCGCTTTTTCGGGATTCCTCAGCGCACGCTCATCTTTAACGGCCTGAATACAGCTGTTGATACGGGAGCGAATTCTGATAAAATAAGCCGCTGCCAAAATCACAACCGCCAATACGATGGCAAATACGATTTCGATCGCAACCGTCATGTTATCTTCTCCCCTTTCTCTTTTCTTGCATATAGATCAACGACGCCGGACCGAGCTTGCTTTCGTCAATACTCTTTACCTTGTCAAGATACTGCAGCGTGAGCTTTGAATCGGAATTTAACAGCACGGTATCTGTCTCAAACTCCCAGTCAAAGCCAAAGTCATCGGTAAAGCTGAGCAGCAGATCGATCTTACGCCTGCGCACCAGCTCTGTATCCACGATTTGTGACAGGGCGTCCAGCTTCTGGTAATTATCTTTATTATTGTCGCGGTACTTGGATACCGTGATTTTGCCGGCAATCTCATTAATAGCCTGCACCAGCTTCGTGCCGTCCAGCGATAAAACCTGTGACAGCACATCATAGCGAAACGTAACAGCGTAAGTCAAAATTGCCACAACAGCAGCCACACTCGACGCCGCTACGCCTGTTATCGCCACGATCGGCATAATACCGTAAGTCGCACGGGCAAGAAAAGCAAAAACGGCCACCACTGCCGCCCATAAGATGATCCTCCACAGCAGCTGCTTCACCGTATTGCGCACGGCTACGCCGTAGAGGCTGTGCCGTTTCGATTTTTTTACATCCGGATAAATACCGGTAATATTCGTGATTTTTTTGTCCACATAAATTTTATCGGCAATGTGGCGAATCTCACGAAAGCGCTTCACTTTATAGATTTTAGGTTTTTTCATAATTCCTCCACTGCAGGCCCCCTTTCGGGAGCCTGCAGATTCAGTCGTTAAAGCTCGTCGTCTGTGTCGACGACGTCTACGCCGTCGGCGGTTGCTTCCGTTGCTTCATCGGCGGCATCGGGTGTTTCACTTTGCGGCTCCGTCGTACGCGCCGCTTCGTCACCTGCCTGCTCCTCCGTCTCTGCATCTCGGTTATCGGTCTCTTCCCCGTCGTCAGCAGGTGCCTCCTCACCGTCCTCCGAAACAGCGGACGGGTCCTCGGTAACGGTTTCTGTGCTCTCCTCGCTCATGAGCTCTGAGGCAACAACAGTGGTTTCCGGCTCTTCCGGTTTTGAAAACGGCTTGATCACGGCAAAGACGATAATAGCGGCAACAAGCAGTGCACCGATAACAGCAATGACCAAATACAGGATTGTCTTGCTTCTCTTGCTATCACCGTCTTCTGAAAAATTTGTGATGGCCTCCCGCTTTGATTCCTTCGGCGTCGCAACCTCTACCACTACACGGTCCGGCTGCTTGCCGTCGATCGCACGCTTCAGGCTCTTGCTGTACGCCTTGTGCAGATACAGCAGGTTCGGATTATCAGGATAAAGATCATCGACCATCTGATTATAAATATCGGAGGTCGTCTTTCTGTCTTGGTTGTCACCGCAGGTATAAACGCCGTCAGCGATCGCGTTCGCCAGCTCCGCATACTTATTTTCGCGGTCGATTGCGCCGCGGCTGGTCGGAAGCGGGTTATCGCTTCTGAAATAGCGCAGTGAGCGCGCCAGCCAGTTAGCATAATCGCAGATCACTGCCAGACTGGTGATACGTGAGAACGCCAGCTTCAAGTTAATATAGCCGGTGTACTGATCAAAATAGGCGATCGAATAGGCCAGGAAGTTATTCTTCAGCGGATGCTGCTCAAAATGCTGTCTGAAATAATCATTCAGCCGATTGGCGTTTGCATCAGTCGATGTCTTAAAACAACGATAGAGCTGATCGGCCGGCAGCGCATCGCCGCGGTTATACAGGTTCACAAGCCCTGTTGCGGTATTCCGAAAGTCCTCGTTTGTAATCACAGAATCAAAAGTGTCCAGCAGGCGAGAGAGGTCATAAACGTCAATGCTGTACGCACTTGCCTCGCCGCCGGCCGTCAGCGTGTTCACTTGACGGACCGCAAAGTCGTTTATCGCGCTCTTAAGCTCCGGCGTGCGCAGGTTACTGATAGACTGAATAATTTCAGTCAGCAGCGCAATGCTGCCGTTAACGGCATACAGGCCGTTCAGGCGGTTGACCACTGCCTCAATAAAATCCGGATTCGTGTTCAGCCCATCGTCAAGATACGGCTGATTTTTTTCAATATACGACACCTCGGCCATCAGGTCTCTGACGGTGCCGTGCTTTGCAAACTGCTCGCCGAAATACAGCGCGATCGCGCGGCTGTCCTTATTGATGAAACGGCTGTTTACCACGCCGCCGATCTCAAAATGATCGCCGCAGATCAAAAGCTTTGCCAAAAATTCCTCTTTATTACCGTTGCTGACAGAATAGGCAATGGAGTTTAAAATCAGCTCAATCAGCGCGTCCTTTTCTGCCTCTGTGGCGGAGTCGTAAATATCGCACACACAGGGGAGCTCCTCCAGGTTGAGGTCGCCGCCCTTCGCAGCGGCTGCGCTGGCGATCAGGCCGCGCATATATGGCAGCACCGGCTGTGCCGTGCCGAACAGCTTCTGAATATCAAAATACACAGAGGCGGCCAGCGGCAGGGTATCCGGATCGCCCACTACAAACAGCTTCGCGACCTGTTCAAAGGACGCCATGGCGTCCGGCTTCAGCTGCGCCTGCTCATTGATAATGTCCAGTATGCTGCCGAAGGTTTCCGGCGAAGCATAAAACTGCTTTACCAGCTGAATATAATCAGAAGGCGTGTCGAGCGTTCCCTCACCGTCAAACAGCACGCGCTGCGAGGTCAGATCAAAGCAGTAATCCCGGTTAATAATGGAGCCGAACAGGTTGCCCCTCTCGGCATCGGGCAGGTTACCGCTACTGATGAACGCAATGCTGATATTGGCCGGCAAGCCCTGATTGTTGAGCAGAGTGGTATAGCCGATCTGATTGCGCAGGCAATACGGAATGAAATAATAGATTGCCTTTAAAATATCCAGAGACTCGTAAGTGTCCTCGATCTTCTTCGCCACCAGGTACACCTTTTTGCCGTTGAACACACTATTCATAACAGCGTGCACGATCTGTGCAAAAAAGCTGCCGTCGTACTGGCTGTTGATCAGGGTGATATACTCCGTTTGGGCATATTTATCTTCAAACGGCAGCTCCGCCAGCTGGTCCAGCGGCTCATTAGAGCCGTCGACATGAGAGGAAATGAACTGCGTAACACCGGCCAGCTTGCGAATATCAAGTGCCTGCGCCGCCAGCTCCGGCGAATCCTTTTTCATAATATAGGCATGCGCAATATGTACGTGCTTAATGCCGTCATAGCTCATATAGTCATACGGCTTTGTACCGCACAGCATCACATTGCCGTCCGCCAGCGTCATACGGGTCACAACGTCCAGCTTGCCGGAGGCACCCTTTACGTCAGCACCGTTATAGGTATATAATTCGTTATAATTCTGCGCGTCGCCTGTGCTGAGACCAACGGAAAACCGAACGGTGTCATAACCGGCGCTTTGAAGAAAATAACCTTTACTGCTTCGCGTATATAACTGTTGCTCTATCATGGCTGTCTCCTTTATTGATTCAAATACTGCGCGTTGATAATACCGAATTTAGAAAGCACCCAAAGCAACGGCTCGTCCACACGCCACGGTGTGATCTCACCGTCCAGCACCTTCACGGTTTCTGTCTTTTGCTCACCGGTCGCCGCATCCACTATATCATTTTGATAGGTGATATAGCTATAACCGTCCAGCTCCTTGATTGCCTTCTTGTTACCGCTCTCGTCCATCACGATCTTATCGACATAACGGGTACCAAGTGCGGATACAGCGAAGAACTTGTTATCCGTGAATTTACCGTCAACATAGCTGACATAACCGGAGTCATTGCGCGAGAGCAGCTGCTGACGCACAAAAGCGTCGATCATATCCACGTCTCTCAGATTGAGGCAATTCACGGTCTTTGTAGTACCGCCGGACAGGATGTGGGCGTTCTCCGCCAGCACACTGTCGTCAATACAGTTATTCTGCACGGCTCGGTAGATCTCGTCGCTCTTCGTACCGACAAAGGCCACCGGACGGTCATCCTGCGCACTGGCATCCATATCCGAAAATGCAGAATTATAGGTGGTTGTCAGCCAGTCAAGCGAGGTCGGCTGGTTACCGATACGCGAGGCGCGCTTCTTATCAATCTGTCGCTTTGTATCATTCACCGACTTCAGCGCCGCGATCTCGTTAGCGGAAAGCTCCTTGCCGATAATGCTCTTGACCTGCTCCGAAAAGCGCTCCATCGTCGCCAGCTCTTCTGTATAACGCTCGCGCAGGCTGCGCTCCTTGGCTTCCTTTTCTGCCAGCTGACTTTTCAGTCTGTCCTGCATAATACCGGTCGCGTTCGCCACCTGTCTTGCCAGGCTTTCCCGTTCCTCCGCAACGCCTTGAATCATCGCACGGGTGTTTTCAACATCCGGCAGGTTGACGTTCAGACGGCTCAGCGCGTCATACTGATCCGGCGAAAAGCCCATGCCGCTGTACACCGCGTTAATGCTCTCCTGCAGCTCACGGATATTATTCTTTTTACACGCGTCATAGAGCGAACGCGTCGCCGTGAGGTCAAAGAGCAAAATCAAGCCATCCGCGTGCTGGAACTGATCCTGGCTATACTTGGCGATATCGTCCGGCGTTGACTCACCCGGAAAATCATAAAAGCTAAGAACCGTCGTGGCGCGTGTAACGTTGTTATACAGCTTGCAGATGATGGGACGGATGTAACCGCGGTTGGTGGCAACGATCTCGCCGTTTTCAATCGCTTTCTTCTGCTGTCTGTAATCCTCTATCATCGACGGTTCCTCGAAGTTAAAGGTGAAATTATTAAATTTACGGTTAATGTTGAGCATCTCAGCAATCAGGCTGTTGATGAACACCGTTTTACCGATCTGGGTAGAACCGATTACCGCGATTACCTTTGCATCGCCGTTACCTGCAGAGGAAGGAATCTTATTGTGGCAATGCGGACAAAGCCTGGTTTTGGCCGGCACATTAGAGCCAGCCGGCGTAAACTCATCCAGGATCTTGACCTTTTTGCCGTCCGTTGTGCTGACAATCTTATAGGTAGCATTACCCGGATCTACAGCCGGATTATACGCCTTTCTCACGACGCACGGATAGCTGCTGTGCTTGAAGTCCGTATAGAAGGCTTTTAACAGCTGATCCTCCTCAACCTCGTCTGAGGCATCCGCTCTGAAATGTACATCGTTCACAGAAAACTGCTTAAAGCAGTAAGGGCATACGATCATGCCCTTCTTTCTGTTTTTGGCAGCCGTCTTTTCATTCTTCTTGACCTTGGCTGCCTTGTCGTTGTTGTTTCCTTTTAATTTATCAAACAGTCCCACGGTTTATTTTGTCCCCTCCTGTACCTTGCTAATTTATGCCTGCGGCGGCTGTGCTGCCTGTGGCGGTTGCGTTGCCTGCGGCGGTTGCGCTACCTGCGGCGGTTGTGCTGCCTGCGGCGGTTGCGTTGCCTGCGGCTGTTGCGCTACCTGCAACGGCTGTGTTGCCTGCGGCGGCTGCGCTGTCTGTGGCGGTTGCGCTGCCTGTGGCGTCTCCTTTTGCTTCAGCTCTTTCAGATTGAAGCTCTTGATGAGCCATTTGATCGGATTTTCAAAATCCGGTGTTGCAGCGCCGCTCACATTACCGACGCTGAAAAAGCAATTATTACGCAGCGTGCTTTCCACAGTGATACGTAAATTGTTGTCCAGCTCGCTCAAAACACTGTCTGTGTAACCGTCGATCGCATCCGCCTCATAATTGCCAA
This sequence comes from Eubacterium sp., assembly GCA_017463985.1. Lineage (GTDB taxonomy): Bacteria > Bacillota > Clostridia > Oscillospirales > Acutalibacteraceae > Eubacterium_R. Next base: position 56,309 of record JAFUEH010000001.1, read on the forward strand.
AGCTGCGCCGATCCGGCGTAATATGGGTTTTGTGTGAATAAAGATAGTCCTTGTCCGTCAGCACGATCGCCGCCGGGAAGGCATCCTCTGCAGTGCCGCTGTAGCCAATGGTACCGCCGATATGCAGCAGGTATTCCATCGCGTTGGTATTATCCACAGAGCGATGCACACTGCGGTCCATAAAGCACTCCAGATCGCTGTACTCCTCTACCAGGATCATACCGTTAGCCATTGCCAGCAGATCATGCAGCAGCGCCGGAGAATAACGGCCGAGCTCCTCCATGCCGAGCGGTAAGTAGGTCACCGTGAATTCACACAGCAAACTGCCTTTAATACTGTAGAGCAGCTTGCCCATCAGCAGCTTTTCCTCCTCAAAGGTCAGCCCGTCCATCGCGTTGGTGTCCAGCGCCCGTGCAACCTGCTCCTGCGGCGAGAAAAAGTCGACATATTCTATCGTACAGTCGCGGTACAATACCTCAAACAGCTTTTTTGTGTACTGAAAAGCCAGCTCCGCGTTGCTGCCGGCAACAATAATATTGGCCGTATTGACAAAGCCGATATTCGGCGGCAGCGGATTGTGACAAACAGGACAGAGGCGTTCCTGTGAAACAGCGCCGCTTTCGTCGGTATACGCCACCGGCACCTGCCGCAGCGCCTTGTTCATCACCGTGATGACGCCTCTGCCGTGCCCGCGAGAGGTAACGGCCATATTGCGAAAGCAGAATTCCGTTTTATCTCCCGTCACCTGCTGACGGTACTGTGTCAGCTTCTGATCCGGCTTATTGGCCAGATACGGACTTAAACTGCGGAACTGAATGTGATCCAGCTTCGACTGATGTAAACAGAACGGGCATACAAATGTATCCCCGATTTTGTTGATTTTGTTACTCATGTTTGCTTGCTTCTCCGAAAAATTATCCGCCGATCAAAACGTAGGAATTTGCCATCTGACTATCCCTGAATTCCAGCTGAATGCCCGTCTCACTATATTGTGCCATACTGATTCTTGCCGTCTTAACCACAGCAGGCAGCGGGAAGAAAAAGCCGTTCATCACATAGCCGATCGTACCGGCCGCCAGCTCCTGGTCACAGTTGATTACCAGCTCCGCCGGCGTCACGCTTTTTATCTTGCCGAACAGGTTCTTGGTGATCACCTGCGGTGTAAAGCTGTACGTAATGGGAATTTTCACCTGCACCACTTTGACAATGTTCGTTTTGTCATCCTCCGGCGCCAGCTGCACGCGGCAGTGCTCGCCGTTTTGAAAGATCACCGGTGCAATACGGTAATAGGTATCGCCCTCCGCGCTGGCCGGCAGCTGAAAGCGTCTGTTTTGGTGGTTAAACGCCTCCAGCGACACGCGCATCGCCCGATCGAACTGATAATTTTCTCCGCCCTCGTCGCAGGGAATCACGTCCAGCGCGATCACGCTGATGCCGCTGGGGTCATTAATATTCAGCAACGGAATATGTACATTGATTTTATTCGGCTCCGGTGCCCGTTCCAGCACGACTGACCGAATGAACAAACTTTCAAAAGCCATCGTTAAAACCTTCCTATCGGACCGGTATAATCGTTACCGGTGGTACTCTGTCCGAATTGATTCACCTGTTGCGAGCCGTACATAGCGGTGGGATCCCACTGATTGGCCGGCTTCGCAAACTCGTCCTTGATCTCGTAGGAAATTGCCGCCGTAAAGATGCAGACCACAATGGAAAGCAAAATATCCATCAAGGTACGGCAGAAGCGTGTATTCAGGTAAGCATACATACCGAGCTCCATAGCCAGACCGGCTAACAGACCGGTGACGGCGCCGCCCAGCAGCAGGTTTTTGAAAAGCTGCTTGTTGTCAAACATCGCACCGATCGCCGTGCCGAGCAGCAGACCGAACAGTGCAATAAAGATGACGCGCTCAATGCCGTAAATCGCGGTCGTTCTCTCTCTGCCGTAGCGTCTTGCCAGCAGCAGGCGAGAGTTGCCGATATGGCGCTTAATGTTGGTGAATACGCCTACCAGCTGGTCAGCTGACTGAATGTCGTAATAATTACCGCCGGTACCGTCCGCCAGCTCGTTCATGATCTTGCCGCTGGAGAACATGCTGATACCGAGACCGATACAGTCAACCGAAATGTTGTTTTTGGTGCACTCCTGGATAATCGGATTGGTATCGAAGAAATCCTCACCGTCCGACAGCAGTACCAGCGCCATGCTTCTGCCCGGGATCGCCTGGCTCTTCACATCCTCCAGCGCCATGGTCAGCGCGCCGTTAATATCCGTTCCGCCGCCGTCGTTATAGGCATTGTCGATCGCGGCGTGCATCTGCTCCTTACCGGCAGCGGTTGCATACTGAAAATCGAATACCGGCGTTACGGTATCGCTGAAAAGATAGTAAGCCACACGTTTGGAATCGTCCAGCTCATCGATCAGCTTGTTGACCTCGGAATAGCGGAGCTCCTGCGGGTCGTTGCCGTACATACTGCCGGAATCGTCAATAATAAATACATAGTCGTCGATCGGAGGCGCCGCTACCTGCTTTACATTCAGACCGTAGATGAACTGCGTCAGGCAGCCCGTGCCGAACATCAGGATCGCTGCCAGCGGAATCACGATCAGTGCATTTTTCCAATCCTTGCTCTGCCACTTAACACCGGTCAGACGCGGCTTGATTTTCTCTGCAAGCAGACACATCGTCAGCACGCACAGGCCAAATACGCCAAAATACATACCGACCAGCAGTACGTTCGGGATACGGTACATATAGAAGTTAATGATCGCCTCACCGAAGATGTAGCCAATGATGCCGCCGATGATAGAAAACACCAGCATCAGTCCGTTAATATGTCTTGATTTGTTCATGAGCGTTACCTCCTGTTAATATTCTGTAAAACGGTTAAATCGTCGGCCGCAGCCACCGTTCTGTAGGACAGGCACCGGAAAATGGAGGTACCCTTGACGTTCAGCACAGAAAAGTCGCCGTTCTTCGCCCGTTCATTCATGAGGTCAACCACCTTGCTCTTGTGGTTGCCGTCTACCGTCATATCTGTCATAATTATTTGCCGTGTCGTCTGCGTCTGATTCGTCACGCACATCGACAAATCAGCCTTTGCCAGCTGATTGCTCAGCCAATGACCGGCCTCGTCATAGCTCAGGTTTTCAATGTCCTGCTCATAGCTGTTCATCTGGCCGAGCAGCACCGTCCTGACAACATGCTCTTCAAAGAAATTGAAGATCGTTCTTTCAAAATTATCGATATTGTCAACATCCAGGACAATATCATTACTTTTAATAATACTTTGAATCGTGGCCGTTTTTTCAATCACGGCGCCCTCATAGCGCTTGGCCAGCGCCATGTTCATTTCGTTGTCCATGGCGATCGCTTCGTTCTTGCAGCGCTCGGTAGCGTCCCTGATGCTGCGCATCGTTTTGTCAATCTTGGTCACGATATTGGCGTCAGGGTCGCTGAGGTATCTCAGCACCACCTGTCTGGCAGTCGAGATCATCTCATTGACCTTGCTTTGGATAATATCCATGATAATGCCATCCACGGCAGCGTCCTCGCGCGCCGTAAACTGGTAGCTCTTGGCTTCATAAGCGTTTGACGCACCAAAGCCCTGCAGCAGCTGCTGCTCCTTCGCCCTGATGGTTTCCGCCAGCTTTTTGGTATTGTCTAAGCCGTACTGATTAAAATAGTTCATTAGATACGCTACGAAGGCTTCACGTATCTGCTCCTCGCTGAGCGTATTGATATGGCGCCTGTTCAGATTGATTTCCACAAAATCCCGAATAGCGTTGTTATATTCTGCGTCGATCGCTTTAAACGGATATAACCCGTCCGTCAGCTGATTCCGGCGCAGCAGGTATTTGGTGTTAGCAAGGCACTCCTGCGCAAAGGCTTCGATCGCGCCGACCTGCTGTCTCAGGAGCGTATTACGAATATCAAAGCTGTATTCCGGCGGAATCTTGCTCCCGTGCTGGAATACATCCAGAATCGTATCGGAGAAAATATCGAAGCCGATAATGTACACGGTTTCCATCGGCAGGTCCGCCTTAGAAAAGCCGGTCAGCACACTCTTGCCGGCTACCACGCAGTCATTCAGCGAGGCAGGCTTGTCCACGTTATTAATGATAATAATATTAGAAGCGACGCTGTTATAGATCGTCGTCTTAGGAATCGGCTGGTTAGAAACCTCAGACACATCGCCAAACAGCAAGGACTTGATGGAGAAACGGAACTCTGGCGAAAGCAATGTTTCCTGTAAAGAAAAATAGAACTCGCTCAGCTTTTCGCACATCTCCAAACTGGCAGTAGAAATAAGAGAATACAGATAGGTATCCATGTTAGAAAAGCGGAATGACGTTTTCTTGTAAATCGTCGTCAGGATCTCCTTCAGCCAGTCCACCGCACCGTCATAGGTTTTCATAACGATATTGACGGATAAGGTGTGCGCGTCCGTGGCGGTAGAATCGCCCAGCGCCTGATCACAGACCTTGCCCAAGACGTCCTGTAACGTTGCTGTCTCCTTAATCGTGGCATACGCAACAGAGTCGTAATTCATCCAGAAATTGCCCGTCAGCGCTTCCACCGTGTTACGGCAGGTATCGAGATCGATCACCGGCTCCTTGCCGTCCTCAGCCGCCTCATTATCCAAAAACAGCACGATCATCGGATGATCGTGTTTTTTACGCGCCTCGATGGTGGTGTCCACGTTTTTTCTATACGCCTGTATATATTCTTTTGCTCGTAAAATAATGTCCTTATCTTCCATAATGTCAACCGCTCCAAAAGATGATTGCACAGCTGCCGCCGCTTGTATTGCATTGGCGGCAGCCGTCTGCGCCGTGACCGGCGCTTTCAAGTTTTGGGAGGGCAGCTCACTGCCCTCCCGTTATGAATTGTGCATTACAGCACCGCAAGGGGCTTACTGGATACCTCTCAGATAAGCGATCACGATGTTATAGAACGTGATGATTGCCTCTGCATCGCCAAGGAAATCTCTGTTGAATTCCGCTGTCTGCTTCTTGCTCTCCAGCTCTTCACGCAGCGCCTGAATGGTCGGTACATATACCGTATCATAATCGCTGTTCTCAAACTCCTGGAATTTTGCTTCAATATCCTTCTTGAACTGTGCAAACTGTGCCGTCGGCAGCTTGCCCTCGTTGTAAAGAAGATTGAAGAGGTCAAAATGCGGATATTCCTTGTTCTTCAGCTGAGAGTTGCTGACCAGCTCGATCGCTTCGATCGCGTCGTTAGCAGGATTGTAAAGATACTTCGGACCCTGTCTTACAAGAATCTTGGTCAGGTAAGCCTGCGCAAATTCTGTGTAAGCTTCGAACTGCTTCATATCCTCAGAAATCTCTTCTACTGCCTTTTCGATCGCTGCATACTTGGCATTTTCCTTCTCTACTCTCTTGATGAGCTGGTAGGAGGAGGCGAACCAAAGCTTGGCAGATTCTAAGGTCTTACCGTGCTGAATCTGAATTCTCTGATAACCGTCGCCGGCATAAGCAGGTACGTCGCCCGGCAGGTCGGTGGTGGTGTTCAGATAGCTCTTCAGCTGGTTGCACAGTGCACCAAGTGCGCTCGGTGTCTTCGCCGTACCGGCGCGCAGTGCCTCGATGTCAATATTGCCGGCAAATACCGCAATATGGTTGTCGTCCGGCTCAGAAAATCTGATAACGCCGTACTTCACAGCCTCGTCAAAGATCGCGTTCGCCTTGGCAACACGCTCTTTTTCACGCGGGTTCTGATAATTTGCGGACCAGGTGCTCTCCGGACACAGAGCCGGCAGGTCTCTCCAGTTGACATCACCGTGCTGATACAGATGTACACCTGCTGCACCGGTAACAAGCTGGCTCTCATATACCTTCTCATAATTCTCGATAATGGCATAGCTGTAAATCGGCACACCGTAAAGCGCCTTCGTATAGGTGATTCTTGAACGGCTGTCGGACTCTGCTACCTGCTCGCCCTTCTTGCCGGCATGAGCAGCCTTCACGGCGGTCAGGATTCTGTTGCACTGCTTCGGTACCTGAATCAGCATTCTGCCGGGGATCGTAGAACCGGCGTCAACCTTGAAGCCCGGACGGTCATTGAACATGATCGCCGCCTCGCTGGTCAGCTGATGATCAAACTGGTACTGAATATACTCTTCAAAGGAGTTTGCACCGTTCGGCTCTCTGTTGTACTTTTCTTCCAGGAAGGCCTCCAGACCGAGATCCAGTGCATCCGTAAATTCCTGCGTCAGGAAATTGGTAAGGTCATCAAAGACAGTATACTGGCTGACATCGTCGGTGCTCCAGCTTTCTCTCTTGTCCCAGATCATTTTGTACAGGTCGTTAACCGGCACCTCTAAGCCCTTCTTGTCAAGAATTTCCTGAATCTTGGAATTGACATCGGTAAAGCTGACAACATACCAGCTCATGACAACGCCCTCGTAGGTCTTTCTTCTGTCAACGTTGCCCATGATGTCCATATTCTCATCAAAAATCTTATGGAGCGAGGTCAGGGTTTCATAGATAACGCCGAATACCTCGTGGTTGGCCTTGATGATCATATCCCGCAGATCCTGATAAATCTTAATCAGGCGGGTATTGATATGCTGCTGCAGCATCGTGCCGAACAGCGTTTCCATCGCCGTCATGTACTCGCCGTAGTATTTTTTCTTGTTAAACAGCGTGCTCTGCAGCTCCTGTAACGCCTGCTGTGCCGCTGCCTGCAGATTCTGCAGTCTGGCATTGATATCGTTATTGGCCGCTACAAGCATATTTAACTGCTGGAAGCAGTAATCGTAGGCATTCAGCTGCGTACCGCCGCCGACGCCGACAAGAATATCGTTCGCAAAGCGCGGACCGTAGTTCGGCTTTTTATTCGGGTTCAGCGGATCGGGGAAGAGCAACGGCGCCGTGTTCTCAAAGAAGCCGCGCAGCTTATCGGTAAAGTTATCTTCGATATTCTTCATGAACAGATCGCTGGCGAAGTTAGCGTCCACCTGTGCTTTGATCTGATTGTACATGCCAATGAAGTCCGGGCTGCCGCCGGAATTCTTCTGCGAAACTCTGTCAACAGCGGAAGCCGGATAGGACTGCGGCTCCTGCTTAATGCTCGAAAAGCTGAACGGTACGTTCGCCATCAGCTTCTGGGTCAGCGTGCCGGGGTCAAAGCCAAAGTAGGCCGGACCGACGATCTGCTGTACCTCTTGCGTCGACGGCTCACCGTGAGCCTCCCACATCTCGTTCACGCGGTCAAGCAGCTTGGAGGCAAGGCAGGTCATGATGTCCTGTACCGGCAGGATACGGCCGGAGGAGCCGATGATACCGTAGCGATAGCCAACCGGCTTTACCAAACCCTTAGCGGACAGGCTGGCCACCATGTCGATAATGTCCTTGTTGACATTATTCTGGAACGACCACGGACCGATGGAATCGTTGTTAGCATCGTTAGCAATGAAGAAAATAACATTCTCCGCAATGACCTGCATCGCCGTATCGTACGGATCGCTAACCGGGTTACCGCCCTCAAAATAGGAGGTAACGAAGTTAACCAGGGAGTACGGCTTATTTCTGGAATAGATCGTACGCGGACCGTAATCCTGTACAAAGGTTTCGTGACGGTCTTCCAGACCCATCAGGTAGTCCAGCTCTTTCATAGCGGCATAGCCGTTACGGCCGATACACTCAGCGCTCTTATTCTTTTCGTTAATATCCGGTGTTACGAAGTAGCCGAACATAACCAGTCTGTCCCAAATCAGATCTGCGTCCGTCATACCGAGCGCGCTCTTAGCAGCAGACTGAATAATATACGGGATATCCAGGAAGGTACCCGAACCGGTACCACCGGAAATACCGCCCAGTACATAAACATACAGCTTACTGTTCGGGTCATTACGGCTGGAAGCCGTCAGCGCGTTGATTGTGCTGGTGAACTTGTTGTAGATGGTGTCAAAGGTATTGAACAGGCACAGTCTGGCGATCTGACGTACGCCGTTCGCACCGCCGGAAGCATCCTCGATCGCAAGACCGGAAGCAAGCCAGTCGGTTACATAAGTACGCTTATTCTCTACCGCGTGCTGTACAAAGCCGGACAGCGTCGTGGTACCGATATTCAGCTCCTCGTCTCTTTCGATATACATACCCCTGTACATTCTGCCGGGCTGACCGCTCGCCTTGTCAGGGAAGAAGGTTTTATCGGTATCAATACCGATGAACTTGATGTTATCCGGCACAGTCTTACGCTTGCCGCTGTGAACATCCTTACCTGTCTTAAAGATTTCGTTAACCTTCGCCTTAACTCTCAGTAACGCATCGATACCGGAGCCGCCAAGACCAACTACCAGGATCGGTTCACTCTGGATATTGATTTTAGACAAATCCGAGATGAAATTAATACCGCCCTCTGAGAAATTGGCTTGGTTAAGAACATCTTTTTGTTGTGGTGAAATAGCCATAAATTTCCTCCTCAAAGAATTTTTTCTGCATTGCTATAATACAAAATAATGCAAAAGTATAATATCATAATATGCGCCGTAAAGTAAAGGAATTTTCGACATTTTTTATGAAAAAATCAACATTCTTTTGCCCTGCGGAGCACAATTATAAAAAGGGTTAAAATTTTATGAAAATTCAATAAAAATCGGATCGATTTTTTAACTGAATTGTAACTTTTTTGGATGCTTTTTCCATTATTCGGTTGCCCGTTGAGAACGCTGTCAAACTGACGTTGAAGATATCGTTGACAGCTTCCTTCACGCGCAGCATCGCGTCAATACCGGTACCGCCTAGGCCAATCACCAACGCCGGTCCTCCTTGATAGGGATACTGTTGCTCGTGCGGCGGACGGTACAGCTCACCGCTCGCAGCGCGGAAACAGTCCAGATTGCTCTTTTGTTCTTGTGTCAGCATGGTTTCTCCTCCTTAATGTTGCTGCCTGTCGCAGTACTACAAAAAAGTGATCGCTCGGCATTCAGGAAAATCGCACGGGCAGATGCATTTTTTTGCTACGTCGACAAAATGTGACAGTAATATAATCATATTATACTGCGATCAACGCCAAAAAGCTATTAGCTGGCAGCGTACATTTTCAGTAAAATTTTGCAAAAAATCACGATGTAAGAAAAACCGAACGCGAATTATTTGAATTTAGTTGACAAAAAGCAATATTTTATGATAAAATTTTTTTACTGATTTTCTAAGGAGAGATGATAAACATGAAAAAGCTTTTATCCGTAATGTTCGCTGTGCTGCTGGCGTTCGCGGCGTGCCTGCCGTTTACGGCCATGGCTGACAGCAATGACGGTGCTGACGTCGTGTTCGTGGTCGACGTTTCCCGTTCCATGCAGCATAACGACCCGCAGTACTTAACCAGCTTAGCGATCAATAAATATGTCGATAAGCTGGACGCCTCTACGCAGAATAATAACGTCGGTATCGTTACCTTCTGCGGCGATGTATCTGAGCAGATGCCGCTGACCGCGATCACACCGGACAGCGTGGCACAGATCAACCAGTTTGTCAGCGATCACGTTGTACAGACCGAGCGCCAGACAGACGCCTCTACCGGTATCAAGGCCGCCGTTGATATGCTCAGCAGCAGTCAGTCCTCCAACAAGGCGATCATTCTGGTAACCGACGGCGAGTACAGCTACGCCGGCGCAGATGACAAGGAGCCGGCCGACGCACAGACGCGCGCCGAGGCCTCCAACACCGTCATGGCGGAGCAGGTTCAAAAGGCGCAAGCCCAGCAGATCAAGATTTTTACGCTGAAAATCAAGGACGACAGCACTGCCGGCGTTCCGGAATTCCTGAAGGTCGATTTTGCCGGTGTGGCAAAGGACACCGCCGGTAAGGACTATTATCCGAACAGTGCCGATGAGGTAGATGAGTTTATCAGCGACATTCAGTCCTCACTGATTTCCGGCATGGTGACGGTTCATGAGGATAAGAACGTTGAAGCCGGTGTACCGACCATTTGCACCTTCAATGTTCCCGAGGGAATTGTGTACGCAAAGGTACAGATTTCACACGATCCGAAGTCTAAAATTGAGATTATCAGTGTAAAAGATAAGGACGGCAATGCCGTTAATTACGACAAGCCGAATGTCGTGAAGGATAAGAACGCCGGTAACAAGCGTGCGCTGACCAGCTTTAAGATCGATAATCCGGCACCGGGCGAGTTGAATATCGAGATTTTAAGCGACCAAAAGCAGACCATCTCTATCGACTACGCAGCCTCCTCTGCCTTTACGATCGTCGCACAGCCGACGCAGGTAACGGCACCGGCCAAGTCGCCGCTGAAGATCACCGCACAGCTGTTCCAGGCCGTTGGCACCCAGAACGAGCTTGTATCAGACGCTGACGGCAGCCTGAAAATCATCGGTAAGGTATATGACAAGGACGGCAAGGAAGTGGCCAGCCAGGAGCTTTCCGGCAAGGACGGTCACTACGATACCGGCAAGCTGGCCGCACCGGACGAGGGCGACTATACTGCTGTTGTTTCCGTACAGGACCTGAACGGCATCGAGATCTGCGCAACGCCGGAGATCCCCGTCACTGCCACCAAGGCTAAGCCGAACATCCTGCTGTTCGTGCTGATCGGCGTTGGCGTACTCGTACTCGTTGGTCTCATCTTACTGTTGCTCAAGAAGACGGGCGGAAATAGAAGACCGCCGCTGTTCGGTAAATTCCAGTACTCCTATTCCAATATGCTTGCTCAGGAATACGAATCCCTGCAAATCTGGAACCTACAGGCATATTCAGGCGGTAATAAGAAGATTACCTCTGCTTCGGTTTATGACCTGATGAAAACCTATCATCCGAACCTTACCAACCTCGGAACCGTCATGTTCGTCACGGCAGGCAACAATCAGGCACCGCAGTTACAGGTGGTGAATAATTCCTCCGACCTGAACGTCACGATCTCCGGTATTCCGATCTCCACCACACCGACCAATATCAATATCGGTGACGAGCTGCGCATCGACTCCATGGACGGCAGCATCTCGATTTCCGCAAGAAGACTTGCATAATCAATCGCCGCAAGGCATAACAAAAAGCTGCAGATCAGTTCCCTGATCTGCAGCTTATTTATTTTCCGTTTAACCCTCTGTTTAAGTCGCTATATTATTCTATACGCTTTATGATGTTCTGTCCCGTAGGCACCGTGAAGTGCTATGAGCGATTGGATACTTTCCGTTTGCGTATCGCTAAACGAATTAGCTATCTGTCAGGAGCGCCGGCTGCGGCTGCTGCCCTCTCTTTGCTGCCGGACAAAGGTTACCAGCAGTACATAAAACAGCACGCTCAGCACCAGTCCTACTGCCAGCAACAGCGAAAAATATTTCTGTACCAATCCGGCCGCTACCGCCTGATAAACCGCAGGCGACAGCAAAATCCGTTCATTCACGTGGAGCAGGAGGCAAACAGCTGCGCCCAGCAGGATGCCGAACGAGCCGGCCGCTGCACCGCTGCACAAATACACCGCTGCCTTTTTACGGTCGGAATAAAGCAGCGTTATCAGCAATGCGCTCAGTACTGCCAAGCCGGCAGCCAGCGCCAGGATACCGGAAACACGGTGTCGGATCGACAGCACCTTACTGCTCACGCTTTCCACCTCGTGCAGGCCGACAGTTTCACCGTAAATCACAGCAGCCTTATCGGCGGCACGGTGAACGTCCGCCTCCTCGTAGCGCGCGCCGCTCTCGTCCAAATATTCCGTGCAGAGGTTCTCGAAATAATCCACCATATTGTCGTTATACAGCAGCGTATCCTCCGCGCCGAACGCATTCTGGAACACGCTAGACAGCGTGGTGCGCACCGGATTTTCCTCCGTCACCGCCATGAACACCCTGGAGGGAATACCCGTTTCCTCCTCCAGCACTGTGTACTTTACCTCCAGCTGGTCAGTGCAGGCAGTCGCCAACTCGTCCGTCACAAAGTTTTGTTCCAGATAGGTACGGTTGGAGAGCGTCACATTCATCGCCAGCATACTGATCAGCAGTGCCATCGCAATCGCCAGCAGCACCGACAGCACAGTTGATAAAATTCTTCTGGTTGCACTAATGCCCATTATGCCACCTCCCCGTAAATCATCAGATGATAATTATCGGACAGGCCGACGCCTTCGGTGTTTTGATAATAGATCACCACACTGCTCCCATCGAACGGTGCCACCGCCAGCGCCTGCGTCTCGTTATCGACATCATACTCCTCTGTAAAGCGGAAATACTTTTGCGTACCGTCTGACAGCGTCACTGTCAGCTCCGTACCGAAATCGGCCGCGCGGCTGTTCAGAATTTTCAGATACCGGCAGCCGGAGGCTGTCCATTCGCTGCTCGACGGGTCGACCGAAATACAGTCCGTCATCAGGGTGTAGTCCGCGTTTTTTACCATGAGCATCCCTTCGGCCGTTGCACCGATTGGCTCGTTATCCGCTGCGTTCTGTATCGAGTCCGCCGCGCTGTCCTGCGGCAGCGCCAGCGCCTCATGATTAGCCAGCTGTGCGTCACGGTTAAAGGGCATCACGCTGTTGACAGCATTGCTGAAGCACAGCACCGCTACTGCACTGAGCAGCACGCCGGTAATGACCGGCAGCAGAATCACTTTTTTTACAAAATCAAAATCCATATTAAAATCCCTGCCTTGTGTCTGTCGGATTAAAATAACGGGTGGTTGCTGTTTTAATTTCGCATATTGTTGGCATCGTTCAGCGTGTTCGCCAGCGACAGGCCTCTTTTCTTCTTAGGACGGTAGGCCGGCGGATTGCTGAGCTTTTTGGTGTAACGGTTTTTTTTGGCCGTAATTTTGTTGACCTCACGCACAGGGCCGGCCATATAGTCAGACATATACTGCTCCGCCACTTCCATCAGCTTCGGGTCGTTCTTCATTTCCCCGAGGATCGTCACGGCAATAATATCCTGCACCTCATTTGTGCCGTCCTCAAACACCTCGTTGAGCATCTTAAACAGCTTCTGGCACTCGCTGCGCTCGCCGCGCTTGAGCACGTCCATCACCTTGGCGTTGCCGTGCTCCGTAAAGAACGTCTCCGGCAGGAACTCACCGTACGTCAAAATATTGCGCTTAATTTCGTCCTTCATATCGGGATAGAGCCCGCCAAAGCGGCTTGCCAGCGAATCCACATCATAATTCACCGTGCCTTTTTTTGCCTTAGAGCGCGATACGGACTTGGGCATTTTTACTTTGTCCAGATCCACCTTCTTCTTGACTTTAAAGAGGCGCTCTACCTCATCAATCATTTCGTTCGCCGCTGAACGCGCCTCGCGCTCATCGGCGCTGTCCGGCTCAAACAGCGTCTTGGACACCGTACTGTATTCTGCCGTTTCCGGGTCGCCGTCATACGCCACTTCAAAGGCAAGAACGCTGTTCTCCTTATCGCAGACAATACGGTAATTCCCCTGCTCGCCGGTATAGATCAGGCTGTTTTCCGTCTCTGCCGCCATTTTAAAGCCAAGCTCACCGTTCACGGCGTCCAGGCTTTTTTTCATTACGTTAAATGCTTCGTTCAACTGCATGGCTGTTTCCTTTCGCACAAATAATATTTTTTCACGGAATACTCCATTTTATTTTCTCATATATTATACATCAAAAAAAGGCTGTTGTCACTAATTATTTTCTATTAATTCATTTTTATGTTGATATTGTCCGCAATTTGTGTTAAAATACTTAATCTATAAGAATGGATAAGTATGCATATTTATATATGAGGATGATTTTATGAACACAAGCCCTATCGGGGTATTTGATTCGGGCCTCGGCGGCCTGTCGACGGTGCGTGCGCTGAAGCGGCTGCTGCCGAACGAGGACATAATATATTTCGGAGACACCGGCCGTGTACCGTACGGCACACGCTCCAATGAAACGATCGAAACCTACTCGGCGCAGGATATCAAGTTTTTGCAGACCTTTGGCTGCAAAATGATCGTCGTGGCCTGCGGCACGGTATCCACCGTATCCGCTCCGCTGATCGAACGCCTGCCGGTACCGGCTACCGGTATCGCCAAGCCCTCGGCGGCCGCCGCTGCTGCCGCCACGCAAAACGGCCGCGTCGGCATCATGGGCACCAGCGCCACCATCAACAGCGGTGCCTTTGACAGAGAGCTGCACCGACACAATCCGTCGATCACCGTGACCGCCGTGGCGTGTCCGCTGCTGGTTTCACTGGTGGAGGCGAACTGGATCAGTCCCGACGACGAGGTCACCAACGCCGCGGTGCGCCGTTACCTGCAGCCGATTCTAGCTGCCGGTGCGGATACAATCATCTTAGGCTGCACCCACTTTCCGCTGCTGGCGCCGATCATTCAGCGCCTTGCCGGCGAAAACGTTACCCTGATCGACTCCGGTCTAGAGGAGGCAAAGCACGTCAAGGCGGTGCTGGAGGCACAGGGGCTCACCAACCGCGCCGACCACGTCGGCACGCACCGCTATTTCGTGTCGGATAAAACGCAGAATTTTTCTGTTGCCGCCGGCGCACTTTTAGGCGAGGACATCTCGGACCGGTGCGAATTTGTGGATATTATGAAACGGATATAGGTACACTATGGCAAAGAAAACACTGATCAAGGTCACGGGCACACAGCGGCTCGGCCGTGATAAGGATAAAATTGAACTCACCACTGTCGGCACGATGGAGGAAAAGCCGAACAGCTATGTCTTTTGTTATAACGAGGAGCAGGAACCGCCGCTGCGGCCGGTGCAGGCGACGCTGACGGTGTTCAAGGACGAAAAGCGTGTAGAGATCCTGCGCTCCGGCGACAACGGTTCGCTGCTGATCATCGAGCGCGCCAAGCGCAATCTGTGCTCCTACGGCACACCGTACGGTGAGCTGCTGATGGGCATTTACGGCAAAAGCATAGAAAACCGTATCGGTGAAAAGCAAGGTACGGTCACCTTCGGCTATGACATTGATGTCAACGGGGCGCTCACCTCACAAAACGAGGTCAAGCTGGAATACAAAATTCACTAACAACGCATTAAAGGAAACAATCATGTCAAAAATAGTAAAAGAAACCCAAGAGCTGTTAAAACTGAAGATCACCGAGGCGATCGCCGGTGCGATTGCCGACGGCGCGCTACCGGAGGCGGAAGTACCTGAATTTATTATTGAGAGACCGGCAGACAAAAAGAACGGCGATTTTTCCACCAATGCCGCGATGGCCGGCGCCCGTGCCTTCCGAAAGGCGCCGCGGATGATTGCGGAGGCAATCGTGGCGCATCTGAGCCTCCAAGGCACGCTGTTTGACCGGGCAGAAATTGCCGGTCCTGGCTTCATCAATTTTTATCTTTCACAGGAATACTATGCCGCGATCGTGGCGGACGTACTGGCCTGCGGCGACGATTACGGCAGGAGCAACTACGGCGAAGACAAAAAGGTCATCGTCGAATTCGTTTCCGCCAATCCGACCGGTCCGATGCATATCGGCAACGCACGCGGCGGTGCGATCGGAGACTGTTTGGCCGCAGTGCTCGACCGCGCCGGCTATCAGGTATGGCGTGAGTTTTACGTCAATGACGCCGGCAATCAGATTGAAAAATTTGCGACGTCGCTGGAGGTGCGCTATCTGCAGGCGTGCGGCCAGGATATCGCCCTGCCGGAGGACGCCTATCACGGCGCTGACATCACAGAGCACGCCGAAAACTTCAAAGCCGTCTACGGCGACCGTTACGTTGATACGGACAGTGCCGAGCGCCGCCAGGCGCTGGTCGATTACGCCTTACCTAAGAATATTGAAGGCTTGGAGCGTGATCTGAAGCAGTACCGCATTGTCTATGACAACTGGTTCCGCGAATCCTCGGTGCACGAGAGCGGCGCCGTCACGGCTGTGATCGAGCAGCTTAAGGCCAAGGGCGTCACTTATGAGCAGGACGGCGCGCTTTGGTTCAAGGCCAGCGAATTCGGTAACGACAAGGACATCGTGCTGGTACGCGCCAACGGTCTGCCGACCTATATCGTACCGGATATCGCCTATCACTATAACAAGCTGGTAACGCGCGGCTTTGATAAAGCGATCGACGTGCTCGGTGCCGATCACCACGGCTATGTACCGCGCATGAAGGCAGCGCTGACAGCGCTCGGCCTTGACGCCTCCCGACTGGACTGCGTGATCATGCAGATGGTACGGCTGGTGCGTGACGGCGAAACCATTAAGCTCTCCAAGCGTTCGGGCAAAGCGATCACGCTCAACACCCTGCTGGAGGAGATCCCGATCGACGCAGCGCGCTTTTTCTTCAACCTGCGCGAGCCGAACTCTCATTTCGACTTTGACCTGGAGCTGGCGGCAAAGCAGAGCAGCGACAACCCGGTCTACTATGTGCAGTATGCCCACGCGCGTATCTGCTCTATCCTCAAGCGCGCAGCCGACCGCGGCGTAACGCTAGAGAATGCAACACCGGAGCTGCTGCAGCTGCTGACGACGGAGGAGGAGCACGACCTGATCGCGCATCTCTCCGCCCTAACGGACGAGATCATTGCCGCCGCCAAGCAATACGATCCGGCCAGGATCACCCACTATGTGACGCAGCTTGCCACGCTGTTCCACAAGTTCTATAACGCGCAGCGCGTAATGTGCGAGGACGCTGCGCTGACGGAAGCAAGGCTGTACCTGTGCACCGCCGTCAAGAACACCATCAAAAACATTTTGACCATGCTCAAAATTGAAGCGCCGGAATCCATGTAACAAGGATACCGGCAGCATAGAAAGGCTGTTGTTATGAAAAAAATAAGCCCCAAGGTATTACACAAAATCGGTGACAAGCTGCTGGATTATACCTACAAAGACCCGAAGCGCAATATGCTCCGGCTGTTGAAGGTTGCCCGACTGGCTGTGGGCGGTATGTACCCCGAAAGCACCTTCACCAAGCCGGTGGAGATCATTTCGGACGAAACCAACATCTGGCACCAATACCTATTTCAGGGATTGGAGGACATCGACCGTGAGCATTTCAAAAGCATTGCGCTCACCTTTGCGATCGACGCCGGCTATGTCGGCACGTCCTCGCTGCGTGCAAACCGTGAAAAATACGAATGTAATATTCCTTGGGTCATTCTGCTCGATCCGACCAGCGCCTGCAACCTGAAGTGCAAGGGCTGCTGGGCGGCGGAATACGGTCACCGCTCCAACCTTGCGCTGGACGATATGCGCCGACTCATCAGCGAGGCCAAGGCGCTCGGCACGCACTTCTTTATGTTTACCGGCGGCGAGCCGTTGGTACGCAAAAAAGATCTGCTCACGCTGGTCAGCGAAAACCGCGACTGTATTTTCCTGTGCTTTACAAACGGCACGCTGATCGACGACCAATTCTGTGAGGATATGAAAAAGGCCGGCAACCTGACGCTGGCGCTTTCCGTGGAGGGCACGCAGGAGACCACCGACGCACGCCGCGGTCCCGGCGTATACGACAAGGTCATGGACGCCATGCGCCTGCTCAAAAAGCACCAATGCCTGTTCGGCACCTCCGTTTGCTACACAAGCCAAAACTATGAGGCCGTCACCAGCGACGCCTTCTATGATATGGAAATCGAGATGGGCGCCAAATTTGCCTGGTATTTCCACTATATGCCGATCGGCAGCGACGCGGATACCAGCCTGTTGCTGACGCCGGAGCAGCGCGAGCACGTGTATCGCGCGATCCGTGATAAGCGCAACAGCAAGACCGGTAAGCCGATCTTCACGGTAGACTTCCAGAACGACGGCGAATTTGTCGGCGGCTGTATCGCCGGCGGCAGAAACTATTTCCACGTGAACAGCGAGGGCGATGTGGAGCCGTGCGTATTCATCCATTACAGCGACTGCAATATTAAAGAAAAGAGCGTATTAGAGTGCTTAAAGTCACCGCTGTTCCACGAATATTACAAGGGTCAGCCCTTCAACGACAATATGCTGCGGCCCTGTCCGATGCTGGAAAATCCGGAGGCGCTGCGTGCACTGATCAAAAAGACCGGTGCCAAATCAACGAACCTGATTTTACCGGAAAGCGTTGAGGAGCTGTGCGCCAAGTGCGACGACTATGCCGCTGACTGGGCGCCGGTGGCCAAGCGCATCTGGGAAGAAAAGGAACGCTTCAAGCCCTTTACGCAATACTGGCGCGATACGCCGGAGGGTCAGCGAGCGGCAGCGCAGCGGCTGCAAAGCAACGGTAAATAATCTATATATGAACGGCAAAGCCGCCGCGGAGAATATCCGCGGCGGCTTTTGTCTTGCCTGTCGGTTAACGTGAAAAGTTTAATATTTCGGTCAATCCTTATATTTTTGTGCTTTGATATCCAGATGACGTATATCGATATAATCCGGCAGACCGCTGCGGAATGGCGTTTGCACCGTGCCGCGAATCAGCGGTCGGAGGTAGGTCACCATTTCCTCGGTGACATCGTTCCCCTCCTGGTTGATCCAGCCGCGCGGCACCCGTTTTTCATTGTTGGCCACCACGGCAACATCCTCTGTATAATACTCCACACAGTACGGCTTGTCAGAGGTGCGGCGCAGCGTAGAGAATACGCCGGTTTTGCCGTCCAGCGCCGCTCTCACGGCAACAGAGCCGAGATTGAACGCCTCGTTGACATCACACAGCGAACAGATATGCCCGGCACTGCGCTGCAGTACGCTCGGCTCCAGGGCTCTTACCTTACAGCCCACCTCCTCTTCGATCACGCTTTTCAGATAAGCGGAGGTACCGCTGAGGCGCGCGTGACCGAACCTGTCAGCGCCGGTATCCTGCTTGGCCGAAATATACTCGCCGTTTTCGTCCTTGATGCCCTCCGACACCACCACAATGACAGAGTTATATTCCTCCAGCTTCTTCTTCACATCCCGTATAAACTGCTCTACCGAAAACGGCACCTCGGGCAGATAGACGAGGTGCGGCGCCGGCATATTGTCCTGCCGCGCCAATACAGACGCCGCCGTCAGCCAACCGGCGTCCCGACCCATTGCCTCGATGATATGCACGCTTTTAATAGAATAAATACTGGTATCGTACGCCACCTCACGCACGCACGCCGCAATATATTTGGCGGCGCTGCCGAAGCCGGGAGAATGATCAATACCCACCAGGTCATTATCGATCGTCTTGGGTATGCCGACAATGCGGACATCAATATTATGACGTGCGCCGTAATCGGACAGCTGCTTTACCGTGTCCATCGAATCGTTACCGCCGATATAGATAAAATAGCCGACCTGATGCTTTTCCAGCAGGTTAAATATGTTCCGGTATTCCTCCTCGCTGCCGCTCAGCTTGTAGCGGCAGGAGCCCAAAAACATCGCCGGCGAGTGTTTCAGCCGGTTCAGCTCGTGCGGCAGGCTTTTGAACATCAGCGTCAAATTGATAATATTGTCCTCCAGCAGTCCCTCAATACCGTTGATCATGCCGTAGATATTATCAATTTCCTCCGCCAGCAAGCCGTATTCAATGGCACCGGCGAGGCTGGAATTGATCACGGCGGTCGGTCCGCCGGACTGTCCGATCATCATATTTTTACCCATAGTGTTCTCCTGTTTTAAAAATTGGTTTCCACCAGCTGACGTGCCAGCGCTTCGGTGATGAAGTCATAGTAAACCGTGCCGTAGTATTTTCCCTTTTCAAAGGGATAAGCTGCCAGCAGGCGGTTAATATAAGCGGCGTTTTTCCTTGGGCCACCGCGGCCGCCTGCGGTGGAGGTATAGTGATAATGCACCTGTCCGTCGTAGGCCTTGGCGCGGTCCAGCTGGGGCAAAAGCACCTGCTCCCATTTTTCGGCAGGCGGATAGGCGTACCGGTCCTGAATCAAAAACCGCGTGTTTCCTGTTTTCAGCACCAGCGGCTGCGGCTCACGAAAATCCTGCTCGCGCCAGCGCGAAAAGTCGATCCCAAAGGGCTTGTCCGAAGCACAGCGGCGCACCAGCACCAGCTTGCCGCGCGCCTCCTCCAGTGACGGCGGCGCCGTACCGAGCCACCAAGCTGCCTGCATCGGGGCAATATATTGCTCCCGTAAGCGCCGAGCGCACAGCTGCTGATGACGGTTGTTGTCGTTTTTAAACTGTAAGACGACCGCCTCCTGCGGATGCTCCTCTAAAAAGCGGCGGCACTGTGCCGTGACCGCGGCAAAATCCATTGCCCGACCGTTCCCGTCCAGCACCCGATCGATACCGTGCACCACTACTAAGCCGCCGTCCCTCTTCGGCGCAACGCGGATATCGAGCGAGCGCACACCCAAACACAGCTGCTCGTAAATGCTGTAGCGCTGGCACTGTGAACGGCGCGGAAAGTGTACCTTCACCGCTGCGCTGTCATGCGTCGCCGGCAGGTTCAGCGACAGCAACGGCTGCGTGCCGTCCAGCGCCCTCATCCAATCTGTCAGTTCCATTTGACATCACCGAAAAAAGTATAACAAAAATGTTGCAGATAATCAATAGGCAGGCTATAATTATAATATAAAATAGAAGTTAAGCATAGGAAATAACATGAAGCTATTCACACACAGCGGCACTGTCACGCCGCAGCAAAGCAAAACCAATATCGATCTGTCCTTTACCGTACCGGAGGGCGTGGACGCCGTGCGCGTGGTTTATACCTATACGCCCAAAACCGTCGCCTCCCCTGCCGCGGAGCGTGCCGTACGCGAGGGCATGGCGGCGTGCGGCGTTACATCCTTCGATCTGGCGGCACAGCTGCCGGTCAAAAATCTGATCACGCTGTCCTTTGACGATCCCGAAGGCTACCGCGGTGCGTGTCACCGACAGCCAAACGAGCAGCACATCCTGCTGGGCACCGACAGTACCCCCGGTATCCTGAACCGTCCCGTTACGGCCGGTACATGGCACGCGGTACTCAACGTACACTACGCCGGCTGTACGGTACAGTACACGCTGACGGCAGAGGGGGTGAGCGCATGAGCTGGCTTCCGTGTGAGCTGCATTGCCACACCGTACACTCTGACGGTGATTTTTTACCGCAAGCGCTGCAGCAGGCAGCCGTGGACAACGAGCTGGCGATGATCGCCCTGACAGACCACAACACCTTCAGCGGTGCCGCCGCCATGGATAGCGCTGTGTTACCGTTCGTGCAGGGAATCGAATGGACGACCTACTTTGGTCACTTGCTTGTGTTAGGCGCTAACACTTTTGTTGACTGGCGCGACGCGGTGCCGGACAATATTGACGAAAAAATCAGCGCCGTCCGCGCGACCGGCGCTTTGGTCGGCGTAGCGCATCCGTTCCAGCTCGGCTCCCCGATGTGTACCGGCGGCCGATGGGAATTCCGTGTGCAGCAGTGGGAGCAGGTCAATTATATCGAAATCTGGCACGAGCGCTTTACGGCCGACAGCTACGAAAACCGCAACGCCCTGCAGCTTTGGACGTCGCTGCTGGACCGCGGCTACCGGCTGGCAGCGAGCTACGGCAGGGACTGGCACCGTCCGGCAAAGGGCGGTCACTTCTGTTGTACCTACCTTGATCTGCACGGCGCGCCGAGTCAGGCGAAGGCACTGGCAGCGATTGCCGGCGGCAGAACGGTTGTTTCCACCGGCGCACGCTTCTTTTTCACCGTCACGCAGAACGGTCAGGTGTATCATATCGGTGATACGGTGCCGACCGGCGAAGCAGTGCTGGATTTTTACACAGACATCTACGCGCGCAGCCGCTTTAACGGCGCTAAGCTTGTGCACCAAACGGTTCGTGTGGTGACGAACGGCGGCGAAACCGTTACAGAAGCTTCGGTCAGCGATAGCCGCGTCGCCGTCACGCTCGCGCCGGATCACTGGTATCGCGCCGAGCTTTACGGCACGTTCAACGGCGAGCCGGCGCTGCTGGCCGTCACCTCTCCGGTCTATACAGAGAAAGCCTGAAGCTGCGACACAGCCTCAGGCTTTTTCCATTAATTTTGTTTGCGTACAATGCCGTATTCGTCCACGTCAGGGCGAAAATAGCGGCATTGCTTTCCGCTGTTCTGCAAGGCTAAAAAACGGGCGTACTCGTCCTCATCCAGCTGCAGACTGCAGTATGCCTCCTCGCTTTCCTCATCGAAGCGGTTATACCAACATTCGTCGCACAGTGCCATAGCCGTCTCCTCAGTTCAGCAGGGAATCATCCGAGGGCGGCGTCATTTTGCTGACGACGCTGGTTTTTTTCAGGTGCATCATCGGCAGCATCAGTCCAGCCATGCCGCTCATCGCGGTGACGGAATGCACCGTCTGGCGCAAAAACGGAAACAGCTGATCAAAGGACGCTACGTGGATATCCGCCCGATCGTCGCCCTCCTCATAAGTAAACAGCGCCTCCATCGTCACCTTAATACTGAACGGACGCAGCTCCTCGTCGGCAATACGGAATTCCAGCACGCCAAGGCAGCGCTGCTCCGCCTCGTTGTAGCGTAATTCATAACGGTTGACGCTATGCTTTAAGCGCATTTCCGTTCCCATCTGAACACGGTTTTCATATTCAATACCGGTCACTCTGCTCCATTTAATATCTACCATCATTCACCCTCCGTTACTTCTTTTAAATGTATTGCCTCGTCCGTCGGCACAGCAGCCTCGCCGCTGAAGCGGATTAGCGACAGCCCCTCGACAGCCTCGGCGTCCACCGCGTGGCCGTAGCTGTCGCACAGCGTGCCCCAGGCGGTTTTTGTTTTTTCGATCGTAATATGCTTCGCGTAGCGAATAAAGAACGCCGCATTTTGATGCTGCTCCACACCCCATTCAAGGCACGGCCGCAGATCGTACAGACCGCACGGCCACTTAGAGGTTTTCCCTACCGTGATACGGCAGCTGTCAAAGGTAACGTCCTCAATGAGGTTCTGCGCATTACCGTGCAGCAGCACACCGTTTTCGCCGTTCGCCGTCACGTTGAAAAAGCGTACATGACGGATATGGCCGCTGGTCGTGTTCTCGTCGCGGTTGAAGGTCGTGAGCACGATCGGCTCCGCTGTTCCCCACCAGTCCGGACAAAAGCGGCGTGTTTCGATCATAATATTAGAATAGCTGACATTTTCCACGTTGCCGCCGTCACGGATCTGGATCGACAGGCCGCGGTTAGAGCGGCTGATCACGCAGTCGGACACATTGATATTGCGGAAGTCGCCCACGCCCTCCGTGCCGATTTTGATCGCCGCAGAGGTGGAGACGAGCGTACAGCCCTGAATCAGGATATTTTCACACGGGCCGTACTCACGATTACCGGCAGTGGTCTTGAGGCAGATACAGTCGTCCGCACACTCGATATGACAGCCAAGGATGCGCACATTGCGGCAGTGATCCGGATCAATACCGTCAGAGTTCGCCACATCCAGATCGTTGAGTATCCGGATACGGTCGATCAGCACGTCGTCACAGCCGGCAGGATGCAGCGTCCAGAACGGCGCGTCCTTCACCGTGAAATCCTTGAAGGTGATATGATCGCTTTTTTCGATATAGATCACCGTCGGCCGCGGATAAAAATCGCCCGTCACATAGTAGCGATCCTTGCGCTGCACAAACGCGTGGCCGTTGGCGTCGATCACACCCTCGCCGCTGACCGTACAGCCGTCCGCTTCAAAGCCGTAGATAAAAACAAAGCTGGGCTTGCCCGTCACCGGATTGCCGATCAGCGCCGTTTTCGGGTCGTTGATGAGCTTGTTCGGGCGGATGTAGCCGTCGATATTACCGGTCGCCTTCAGCGTCGCGCCCTTTTGGATATGCAGATCCACCCCGCTGCGCAGGCGTACAGAATCGCTGTAAAACACCCTGCCGCTCGGCAGCACCACCTGACCGCCGCCGTGGCGGGCGCAGTCGTCGATCGCGTGCTGGATCGCAAAAGCGTCGTTCGTCACGCCGTCGCCCTTGGCGCCGTATTGTATGACATTATATTCCTTCATGCCGTGTACCGTCCTTTCGCTTTCGGTAATACTATACCATATAATTTTTTTATTTACAATCCTTTTAAAATGCGCTATGATAAAACTATTACCAAACGGAGGTGACGCCGGTGAAAAAGGAGACCAAACGCATTGAGCTGCTGGATGAGCTGCGCGGCTTTGCCATCCTTGCCATGATCGTCCACCACTTTTTTCTCGATCTCGGATTTGTGTTAGGGCTGGACATCGGGTATGAGATCTTTGACCGGCTCTGTGTGCTGCAGCCGCTGTTTTGGAGCATTTTTATTATCATTTCCGGTATCTGCTCACGCCTGTCGCGCAATACGGTGAAGCGCGGCGCGGTGGTGCTCGGCGCAGGACTGGCCGTAACGCTGGTCACCGCTGTGATCATGCCGCGGCTTGGGATCACCGGCGCAGAGATCTATTTTGGGATTCTTTCCTGCCTCGGGTGCTGCATGATCCTAACCGGACTGCTGCTGCCGCTGATCAGGAAGATACCGCCCGTTGCCGGCATGCTCGGCTGTGCCGCGCTCTTTGCGCTCACCTACAGCGTCAGCGCGCATTCCCTGCTGTTCGGCGCCATTCCGCTGCCGGAGGCACTGTACCGCACCAATGTACTGATGCCGCTCGGCTTTTACAACAGCAGCTTTCAGAGCGCCGATTATTTTTCATTGCTGCCTTGGCTCTTTATGTTTTTGTTCGGCGCCTTTCTCGGGCAATATGCGGCGGACGGCGTCTTTCCGGCATGGACGTATAAGCGGCGCGTCAAATTTTTTGCCTTCATCGGGCGCAACAGCCTGTGGGTCTATCTCGGTCACCAGCCGGTGATCTATGCCCTGCTGTACGCCTTTATGGGACTCCTGAAGCTCTATGTTTACTTAACCGTATAAACGCAGAAAGTGCTGACCAAAACAATTGGTCAGCACTTTCTGTTAGGAGAGAAAATAATGAAAAATCTAAAGTATGGAAGGGTTATCTCCCTTCGTTGACTAAAGAATACCTCTCCTTTATTAAATCAACATTAAACGAATATAAAGTTTTGAAAAATTTTTATCGTCTTTGATAGCGAACGCTATAGCGGTCGAGCAGCTGCTTGATCTGGTTGAATTCCGGAATCGTGAAGCCCGGATCAAGCTGATACTTATTGCAATACTCGATGTAAAGGAAACGGCTGAAGGTGTCGTCACTGAGCTGCTGAAGCTGTAGCAGCTGTTGAAGATTTGCTTTTTCAACAGCTTGATGGTTATTGCCGCTGCTAACGGTTTGTTTTTCTTTGGCTATCTCGCTCTTTAGCTGACTGAGCGATAAACGACCTTTTTGGTTTTGATATTTGATATCAACGATTCCACCAAATATACCAAGTAAAATTGCACCTAAGCTGATTATGCCACCCGAATCGTTGAAAATTTCATACATCGCATAAGTCCCGATCAAAGCGAGCAAACACAGCGCTACTATTAAATGGGTAATTTGTTTGATTTTCTCTTTTTTTAATTTTTTTAATCGGTTCTCCGCGGTGGAAATCGCATTGGCAAAATCGGCAATATTCGCTCTTGTTTTGTCGACGGTTTCCCCCAGCGAACATCTTACTGCAGTCGTATCATGCTGTGCCAAGATATAAAGATAGCCCTTATAAGCATCCTCCATTTTCGCCAGTTCGTTTCTGTCGGTACAGAGCTTGGTAATATAGGAATAACAGCTGTTGATCCTGTTGGTATCCACACCCGTTAAGGCCGTGAAATCATGCGTATGCGCACGGATAAAGCCCCACCAGCCCTGGTAGGCCTCCGGATAGCTTTTTGTGCACTTGGTATACGTTTCCAGCGCTAAGCTGTAATTTTTGATACGCAGAGAGGTCTCACCGTTTTGGAGCAGCTTCTCCAGCGAGTCGGTGCTGTGGATATTCACCGTCGCGCCTTCACCGATATGGTAACCGTTCGTGATGTTGTAATTGTGGATAGCTTTTTCTACGATGAACGCAGAGCCGCAGTATTCACAGATCGCAGCCTCCTTGCTGTTATCCACCTGTAAAACCTGGCCGCAATTTGGGCATTTTGCATCAAGCAGCGGCAT
Organism: Eubacterium sp.; assembly: GCA_017463985.1. GTDB lineage: Bacteria > Bacillota > Clostridia > Oscillospirales > Acutalibacteraceae > Eubacterium_R. The sequence continues at coordinate 82,215 of JAFUEH010000001.1, forward strand.
ATTGTTTCTCCTCATTTTATTGGTCTACACTGTTGCTATCGCTGCGGTTCCGCCATTGTCGGACGGAACCGAAAAATTTTATGACTGATGCACCTCGCAGGTCACGCGCACGCCGATCTTTTTCAGCGTACCGGCGTCTACCTCCGTTAAGATAACAGTGGAGTGCATTTCGGCATTATTCAGGTTTTTCAGCTGCGCCATTGCCTTCGCGGCATTTTCGTCCGTCACGGCAGAGATCGACAGCGCGATCAGCGTTTCGTCGGTATGCAGGCGCGGATTTTTGCTGCCGAGATAGCCGAGCTTCAGCTGCTGCACCGGCTTAATGACCTCCGGATTGATCAGCAGGATGTCATCGTCAATACCGGCAAGATATTTCAGCGCGTTGAGCAGCATCGCGGAGGAACAGCCCAGCAGGTCGGTCGTTCTGCCGGTAATGATGGCGCCGTCCGGCAGCTCCATCGCCGCAGCCGGCTCACCCGTGCGCGCCGCTAATTCTCTGGCGGCAGGGACGCACGCTCTGTCCGTCACGCTGATATTCGCCTGATTCATCAGCAGCTCGAGCTTATACAGCTCGTCGCTCCGGCGTTCATCGGCGGCGGCAGCACAATACGCCGTAAAGTAGCGGCGAATAATTTCCTGATAAGACGCTTCGCGGCACGCCTCGTCGTCAACAATACAGTTACCGGCCATGTTCACGCCCATATCGGTAGGCGATTTATAGGGACACTCGCCGTAGATCCGGTCAAAGGTCGCCTTCAGTACCGGAAAGATCTCCACGTCACGGTTATAGTTAACGGTGGTTTTGCCGTAAGCCTCCAGATGCCACGGGTCGATCATGTTCACATCGTTGAGGTCGGCGGTAGCGGCCTCATAAGCGATATTGACCGGATGCTTGAGCGGAATATTCCAGATCGGGAAGGTCTCAAACTTGGCGTAGCCGGCCTTGATGCCGCGCTTGTTTTCATGGTAAAGCTGTGACAGACAGGTGGCCATCTTGCCGCTGCCGGGACCGGGGGCGGTAATCACCACCAGCTGGCGGCTGGTCCGGATGTAATCGTTACGGCCGTAACCATCGTCGCTGACGATCTTCGTAATATTCGACGGATAGCCGTCGATCACGTAATGATGATACACCGGATAGCCCATCTTCTTCAGGCGCTCCTCAAAGTGATTCACCTTTTCGCTGGGCGCATACTTGGTGAGCACGACGCTGCCGACCATCAGCCCGATACCGGTGAACTCACCGATCAGGCGCACCACGTCGTCGTCATAGGTGATGCCGAGATCGCCGCGCAGCTTTGCCTTCTCAATATCCTGCGCGCTGATGACGATCACGATCTCCGCCTCGTCCTTCAGCTGCAGCAGCATCTGCAGCTTGCTGTCCGGCTGAAAGCCCGGCAGCACACGGGAGGCATGGTAATCGTCAAACAGCTTGCCGCCGAATTCCAGATACAGCTTGCCGCCGAATTCGCTGATACGCTCGCGGATGCGTTCGCTCTGCATGGATAGATATTTGTTGTTATCAAAACCTATTTTATACATACCGTCGTCCTCTTTCACAAAATTCAATCAATATTGTATCATTTATACCATTTTTTTGCAACGATTAATACGAAAAAGTTTTCTTGACATTATAAGGGGATTATGTTAGTATAGCAAATTGGTAGGAATTGTTCTTCTACCTAAGCAGCTTCAAACCTTAAAGGAGGAAATAAATATGGAAATCACAAAGCAGACCACCATGGGCGATATGCTGGCTTATGACAGAGGCATTGCGCTGGTACTGATGCAGTCCGGTATGCACTGCGTAGGCTGTCCTGCTTCCATTGGCGAAAGCCTGGAGGAGGCATGCATGGTACACGGCATCGACAGCGACGTAGTCTTAAAGCAAATTCAGGATTACCTGGCTGAAAATCACACCGAAGCATAAAGGCATTCACAACAAAGCAAAAACGGTTCCTACACAGGAACCGTTTTTATGATAGATATGATGAAAATCGAAATTATGATAACCGCAGGATCATGTTCAGGACGTTCATCGCACTGCGCTGCAGCTCGCCGAGGGTAATTCCCTGCGGCGCTTTTTTATAATAGGAAGCCAGCAGCGTACCGTCCGGCCTGCCGTTATTCAAACGCTTTGCGCCGGGCATCAGCACGTCCACCTGGGCGCGCACACGGTAGGCCTGGTCGCGCAGACACGGAAATTCCGGACTCTGCGACGGCTTCATCCACCAGTCGGTCATCACATTGCCCTGATACCCCCACTCACCGCGCAGGATCGTGGTACACAGATCGTAATGATAATGTCCCCACACGCCGTTGATCTTGTTATAGGAGGTCATGATATTTTTCGGTGCGGCTTCCTTCACGCAGATTTCAAAGCCCTTCAGATAGATCTCACGCAGGGCACGCTCGCTCATGCGTGAATCACATACATTGCGGCGGTACTCCTGTGAATTACAGGCAAAGTGCTTCGGACAGGCCGACGCGCCGCCGCTCTGAATGCCGCGCACATAAGCCGCCGCCAGCTTGCCGGTCAGGTACGGATCTTCGCTGAAATATTCAAAATTTCGTCCGCACAGCGGATTGCGGTGAATGTTCATGCCCGGCGCCAGCAGCACATTCGTGCCTTTTTCCTGCATCTCTGCCGCCAGCGCGGTGCAGAGCGTCTCCACCAGTTCCGTATTAAAGCTGCAGGCCAGCAGCGTACCGCTCGGCAGTAAGGAACAGGAGGCCTGCAGGCGAATACCGGAAGGCCCGTCCGTTGTGATCACCGGCGGCACGCCCTTTTCGCGCAGCGACGGCAGCACGCCGCCCAGTGCGCCGGCATTGCCTTTTGCGCCGAGCGCGCTGTCCATATTGTAATCGCCGCGCGTGATCGCCTCCAGCTCGTCTAAGCTGAGCTGTGCGGTGAACTGCGCCAAGCTCGCCTTACCGGCCTTGACGTCGCTCAGCTGAATGCCGCGGTCGCCTGTCAGCGGTAACGCCGGCGGCAGACGGTTGATGATCCGCGTCGCTAAGTCATATTTTTGCGCCTGTGCATTTTTGATCTTTTCCACGCGCTTGCCGCTCTCCTCACGCGCACAGAGGATCTCCAGGGACTGCGGCGGCGCGGCAGCCTGACGCAGCTGCGCTGTCACCACGGTGTCCGCCTGATAATAGGAGAACACCGGCGCCGCGCGGCGCACATCCTGTCCGAGATAAAAGCGGTATTCCCCCTGCTCTGCCACGTAAGCATACGCATGACCTGTTGCGCCGCAGTCATCATACGACGCCAGCTGTGCAAAATCGACGTGCAGCGTGATCTGCTGCGTCTTCCCCGGTGACAACGTGCGCGTTTTAGCAAAGGCAACCAGCCCGCGCGAGGGATTGCCCAGCTTGCCGCACGGCTTTTCCAAATACAGCTGTATCACCTCTTTGGCGTCACAGGCACCGGTGTTTTTGACGCTGACCGTAAAGGCGAAGCCGGTGTCGGTTGCCCGTGCCTTGAGACAGCGGTGCTTAAAATCGCTGTAGGACAAACCGTAGCCAAACGGGTACAGCACCCGTTCCGGCGCAAAGGTCTCGAAATAGCGGTAGCCGACGTAGATATCCTCAAAGTAATCGTTATATTGCTTGCCGCCGAAGTGACTGCTCGACGGATAATCCTCATAGCGCTTGGCGATCGTGTCCGACAGCCTGCCGCTCGGAGAGACCCGACCGCTCAGCAGATCCGCGACAGCATTGCCGCTCTCCATACCGCCCTGCCATACGATCATCAGCGCGTTGATGTCAAACGCCTGCAGCGCAGAAAAATCCATCACGCCGCCGATATTCATCAGCACAACAACTCGGTTGAAGGCGGCTGTCACGCGGCGGAGCAGCACCAGCTCCTCCGGATGGAGATAATAGCTTTCCTCGGTCAGGGCGTTGTCACGGTCCTCACCGGCTGCCCTGCCAACCGTCACGATCGCCACCTCGCTCTCCGCAGCCGCCTGCTGCAGCAGCTCGTCGCTGAGCGGCATTTCCGGATAGCGCAGCGGCCAGTGCGCCCAATAGCCGTGGTTGATCGGGTTTTCCTGTCGCCATGCCTCATAAGCCGACGCGACCGTTTCGTTCAGCGTCAGCGTTTCGCACTGACGGATACCGTCCGCCAGGCTGACCGTGTATGGGCGGTTCACATCGCCGCCCGAACCATAGCCAACGTAAAAGTAATCGTAGCAAACACGCGACAATAGCGCCACCCCCGTACCCTGCGGCAGCGGCAGTACGCCGTCATTTTCGAGCAGCACCGCGCCCTCGGCGGCCGCCGCGCGCAGCTTTTCCGGCATACCGGGCGTGACGGTTTTCGGCACGCCTGCTCTGTTCGTTTCAGCCTGTGCCAGTGTGCTCGCCAGGCTCACGGCCTTGGTCACGGTACGGTTCCATTCTTCCTTGATGCTCATTTTCTATCACCCGTCCTTATTATAACAGCTTTTCCTGTTTTTGTAAAATGTTCTTTTGGCGCCGTCGAATTGACAAAATCCGCAGGCACCGGTGGTTATAATCGGGTTGAATCAACACAAAAAGGACAGGCTAGCATGAAAATAAAAACAAAATTTCCTATTCCGTCGGCACTCCGCAACAACCGGCAGCTGGCGCACCTGACGAAGGCCTTGCTGTACGGTGCGCTCGGCTTTGTGCTGAGCGTCGGCAACGTACTCGACGGACTGCACCCGTTTGGGATCGCGGCGGTGGCAGTGGCGAAGCGCCGTTATTTTGCCTACTGCGCGGTCGGTGCCGTGCTCGGTACGCTCCTCACCGGCCTGAACGCCGTGTCTGCACGCTATCTTTGCGCCGTCGCGCTCGCGACGCTCGGCGCGCTGGCCTCAGCGGCCTTCCGTTTCAATGACCGACCGCTCTTTTCCGTGGCCGTAGCGCTGGCAGCCTGCCTTGTTACCGGCTTGCTCTACGATCTCAAGACGAACCAGCCGCCGGCGGCGTACCTGCTGACAGCCGGTGAAACGGTCTTATGCAGCGGTGCCGCCGCCGTTTTTTACCGCGCACTGCACGCCAATTACAAGCAGCTGCGGCTGAATGCCCTGCCGGCTAACGACTTGGCGTGTATCCTCATTGCGCTCGCCCTTGTCCTGCTGAACACCGCGCGTTTACAGCTGGGGCCTTGGTTTCCGGCGGTCACCGTCGCTGCCGCGGCGGTATTGACGTCCGTATTCTATGACAGCGGCAAGACCGGCTTTTTTGCCGCAGCGGCTTTCGGCTTTGCGCTGGCTGTCTGCTATCCGGACAGGCTGTTCATGGCCGGCTCATTGACCTGTGCCGCCGTGGCAGCCTCGCTCTGCGTACCGGCCGGCACCGTTTTTACCGCGCTGGCCTTCACGGCCTGCACCGCCTTTTTTGCCGTTGCCTCCGGCGCAGAGACAGCCCTGCCGTTTTTTGTCAGCAGCGCTGTCGGCGCCTTACTGTTTGTGCTGCTGCCGTCGACGTTGACGGAGCGCCTGGAGGACCTAGCTGATCGCCGCCGTGACGCCAAAAACGACGGTTCGCTGCGGCAATCGCTGGTGCTGAAGCTGCGCTTTGCCGGCTCTGCAATGGCAGCCATCAGCGAAAGCGTGGAACAGGTACGGGAGAAGATTAACGAAATCACCCGCCGTGAAAACAGCCGCCTACGGGAGGAGATCAGCGAACAGGAATACCTCTGCCGCGAAACGGTACTGGAAAAAACGAACCAGCTACGCCGTGTGGCGTCGGATCAATTCTTTTCGATCGCGGATATGCTGGAGGATCTCGCCTTTGAATTTGACGAAGCAGAGGTGTTTGACGCGGCCGCTTCCGGACGCATCCGCCGCCTGCTCACCGAATACGATATCTATCCGCACAGCATCTCTGCCGTAGAGGACCGTTACGGCCGGATGCGCGTGGAGATACTGACGGATCGCAGCACGGAAGGGCTGGACAATCCTGCGCTCGCCTCCGAGATCGGCAAGCTCTGTTCCCGCTATTTTGACAGCGGCAGCGTCACACAGTTTCAAAACGACGCGATGCTGTCCTTTTTTGAGCGGCCGAATTACCGTTTAGACATCGGCTTTTCCCAGCACAGCGCGGAGGGAAAGCTCTGCGGCGACACCGTAAAAATCATCAATGACCGCAAAGGTCATACCATCCTGATCATCAGCGACGGTATGGGAACCGGCTCACGCGCCGCACTGGATGGGGCGATGGGTGCCGGCTTGCTGTCAAAGCTGATCAACGCCGGCTTTGGTTTTGACAGCGCGCTCAAGGTCGTGAACTGTGCGCTGCTCGTCAAGAGCAACGACGAAAGTCTGGCGACCCTGGATATTGCCAACATCGACCTGTTCACCGGCAAAACGGAGCTGCTGAAGGCCGGCGCACCGGCAGGCTTCCTGCTGAAAGCCGACGGCGTAACCAAATGCGAGCTGAGCTCCATGCCGGCCGGCATTCTGAGAGGCATTGAATTTGCGCGGCGCACCGCCGTGTTGCGGCCGGAGGAAAAGATCGTCCTTGTCAGCGACGGCGTCTGCGAACCGGATGAGACATGGCTGCCGGAGGCACTGCTTTCGCTGGGTGACCGCGACGCACAAACGTGCGCCGATCACCTTTTAGCGGAGGCGTTAGCAGCCCGCGGTAACCGAAAACAGGATGATATGAGCGTGATTGTGGCAACACTGGAAAGGAACTGATCTTATGAACGCAATTTTTGCATACACTGGCGACCGTCCGTGCCGGGAGCTGTTATGGCAGGGACTGCTGCGATGCAGTGAGGGCGATCTTGCCGGCGTGACGGTACAAACGGAAAAGGGACTGGCCGCCGCCAAGGCAGCTTGCTCGCAACAGGAGCTGGCGCAGCGCTGCCGTCACCTGCAGGAGGACGGCACAGCAGGGCTGGCTGCCGCCTGTACTGCGCTGCAGGCACAGCCGATGGATATCACGGCGCCGCCTTATGCCGAAAAAGAGACGGCGCTGGCGCTGGACGGCACCTTGCAAGACGACAGCCGTTTGCTCACCGCGGTAAGCAGCGGCGATAACCGGTCGCCCGAGGCGCTGTGGCTGCGGCATCTGATGAGCTTGGGTGCAGACGGGTGCCTGCAGGCACTGCGCCGCGCCGCCGGCGGCGAACAGGTATCCACCGTTTTGCTTTCCGCCAAGGACAACTGTCTTTATTGCCGCAGCGGCGTCAATCCCCTGTATATCGGCGTGGCGGAGCACGGCTTTTTTGTGACGAACGAGCTGTCGGCGCTGCCTGAAGACGCCGTTCGCTTCTATCTGCTCCGTGACGGTGAAGGCGCTAAGCTGACGGCAGAGCATGCGACGCTGCTGGACGCCCGCCTACGTAAAATCAAAAAGCCGCTCTTATCCACTGAAACAGCACTGCTGTCTGCAGCAGGCGCGCCGCCGTCTCCCTTTGCCTGTCCGCTCGCCGTAAAGGCCTGCATCGCGCAATATATCAGCGGCGGGACGCTCAACCGCGAGGCACTCCCCTCCTCTAAAAAAATGCTGCTGCGCTGCCATAAAGCAATTCTCGCCGGCAGCGGTGAGGCCTACGCTGCCGCCTGTTTGGCAGCGCACCGTTTTCCGCAGCTGACGGACATGGACGCTGTTGCGCATGAGACCGGCGCGCTTTTGCTCGACAACCCGTTGATGGATCGCAACACCTTGGTGATCGTCCTGTCGGGCGGCGGCAAGGAGGACGGTATGACAGCCGTTCTGCAGCGCGCCGCACGGCTTGGTGCGCCGACCGTTGCCGTAACGGAAAGCCGCTATTCCCCGATCGCATTACTGGCTGACGAGGTGCTGACAATACCGGCAGGCAGCGGCGTGATCGGCGCGTATCTGGCACTGACGTTTTTCATGCTGTATATCGGCAGCAAAAGCGAGATCCTGTCTGACGTTTACCTGAGCGTGACGGTACAGCTGGCTGAAATGCTGGCCGGCAAGGTGAGCGCCGCGATCAAGGCGGTGCCGCCGGTGCAGCGCCTTTCCGGCAGGCTGATCCATGCTGACACGGTAATCACCGCCGGTATCGGCGCAGACGCAGCCGTCGCGGAGGAGGCAGCCGCCACCCTGCGGCGTACCCTGCGCGTGCCGGCATTCCGCCAAAGCCTGTATTCCCTCGTATCGGAAAGCCGCTCGCCGCTCGGCGGTCTGCTGGTGCTGTCCTTTTTGACTGACCCGGCGGCAGCGCCGGAAACCCTGCGCCTGCTCCGTCGGCTGCACCTGCACGGTGCCGAAGTGCTGCTCGTCACTACCGAAAGCATTGAGTCAGACCTGACGGACGAGCTGCCGGTCATTGCCTATCCGGACAGCCTGCCGCTGTTTAATCCGGTAATCTGCCTGTCAGGCCTGCAAAAGGTATGCGCGTCGGCGCAGGAGCTGCTGCAAGCGAAGGCTGTCTGAAACATTTTTATTGCAATCCCCGTCTGAAGTGCTATAATATACCTATTAAATTAAAAGGCGGGAGGCGTTTACATGGAAAAGATTCTTGTGCTGGATTTCGGCGGTCAGTATAACCAGCTGATCGCGCGCCGTGTGCGTGACCATCGGGTATTTGCAGAAATTTTACCCTATACCACGCCGCTGGAAACCATCCGAGCGAATAAATATAAAGGTATTATTTTTACCGGCGGGCCGAACTCGGTGTTTGATATGGCATCGCCGCATTACAGCAAGGACATCCTGTCCCTCGGCATTCCGGTGCTCGGTATCTGCTACGGCTGCCAGCTGATTGCCTGGATGGCCGGCGGCACCGTTAAAACCGCGCCGGTATCCGAATACGGCAAAATAGAGCTGACGGTGAAGCAGCCGTCGCCGCTGTTTGAAAACATTCCTGAAAAATCCGTTGTCTGGATGAGCCATACGGACTATATCGCCGCTGCGCCGGAGGGCTATGAGGTCGTCGCGACAACGCCTGACTGCCCCTGCGCGGCAATGCAAAATGAAAAAAAGGGCATTTACGCCGTCCAGTTTCATCCGGAGGTCACCCATTCAGAATACGGCAACCAGCTGCTGTACAATTTCTTGTATGCTGTCTGCGGCTGTAAGGGCGACTGGGTAATGGACAGCTTTATCGAGGATACCGTCGCCAAGCTGCGCCGTCAGATCGGTGATAAAAACGTTATTCTCGGCCTCTCCGGCGGTGTCGATTCCTCGGTGGCCGCCGCACTGCTGTCGCGTGCCGTAGGCAAGCAGCTTACCTGCGTATTCCTTGATCAGGGCTTAATGCGCAAGGACGAGGGCGACTTTGTGGAAAATACCTTCACCACCCTCTTTGATATGAACTTTATCCGCGTGAACTGCGGCGAGCAGTTCCTGACCGCCCTAAAGGGCGTGACCGATCCGGAGGAAAAGCGTCATATCATCGGCACTGAATTTTTCAACGCCTTTTGGAATGAGATCCGAAAGCAGAACGACAAGGGCTATTTTGCCCAAGGTACGATTTATCCTGACTGTATTGAATCCGGCAAGGGCGATGCCGATACGATCAAGACCCACCACAACCGTGTCAAAATGCCGGACGACGTGGAATTCCTCGGTATTATTGAACCGCTGGCCGACCTGTTCAAGGACGAGGTGCGGCGCGTGGGCGAACGCCTTGGCATTCCGAAGGAGCTGGTGTGGCGCCAGCCCTTCCCAGGTCCAGGCCTCGGCGTCAGGATCATTGGCGAAATCACCGCCGAAAAGATCAAAACCCTGCAGGAAGCGGACGCCATTCTACGTGATGAAATGGCCAAAAACGGCTATGAACGGAACCTGGCGCAGTTTTTCTGCGTGCTGCCGGGCGTCAAAACCGTCGGCGTCATGGGCGATCACCGCACCTACGAGCAACTGATCGCAATCCGTGCCGTCACAACGGACGATTTCATGACGGCGGACTGGGCGCGCATTCCTTACGATATTCTCGCGAAGGTATCGAACCGTATCACAAATGAATGCCCCAACGTCAACCGCGTTGTGTACGATATCACCAGCAAACCCCCCGGCACCGTCGAGTGGGAATAATAGCAAGGACTCAATAAGATCGGAATTTTTGTAGCTTTCAGCGATTCGGAATCGCTTTGCGACACTAATTAAAGTGATTTCAAGTAATTAAGAGGCTGTCTTGCGAGAGCAAGATAGCCTCTTGTTGACGATTGAAATATTGTGGTGTAGGACGTTTTAGAGCCTATAAACACTGACTGTTTGGCATAGATTGAAAAAGCATTTTTGATATGGTAAAATAGTAATGACTTGTCAGCACGTGACTTGTATTTTCTTTTACGGCATACCGAATTATCTCCTTCGCTGGAAGAATCAATTAATGCTTTTGAGGTTCTTTCTAACGAAGTGGGAATTTTAACACAAATAATCAGACGTAATAAAAGATAAATCTCTAGAGTTTTTTTGCAGAGCTGGAATGACGCTGCTAAGCGCGGGAAGGGCATATCAGTGCTGTTTTGAGGTGATCTTGACAATGCAGGCAGGCGTTTCCATGATCGACAATCTCAATTGAGTTTATCTAAAAAAGTAAGAGCTATCTGATTCTGTTAAAGGATCGGATAGCTCTTTTCTTGATAGCTCATAAAAAAATCGCGCAAAGAATACCTTGACAAGCGATATACTTCGTGTTATGATGTATTCTGAAAGGAGCAATACACTATGGACAATCAGTTAAAGCGTGGCTTGCTGGATGTGTGCGTACTGGCGGCGATCAAAAGCAAGGATTCCTACGGCTATCAAATCATCAAGGATATGAAGCCGTATCTTACCCTGTCCGAATCGACGCTGTACACGATACTGAAACGGCTCGAAGCGGCGGATATGCTCACCGTCCGGAGCGTAGAACACGACGGTCGGCTCAGAAAGTATTATCACATTACCGATACCGGCATCAAGCGTATCGAGGAATTTCGGGAGGATTGGAAGGAAATCCAGTCCATCTATCATTTTATCACCAGAGAGGATGGGGAGCATGAATAAGGAAAATTTCTTACGCCAGTTACGCGATCGGCTGTCTTTTCTTCCGCGGGAGGAAGCGGAGGAACGGATTGCATTTTATAATGAGATGATCAGCGACCTGATAGAGGACGGTCTGACCGAGGAGGAGGCGGTTGCCAAAATCGGCAGCGTTGACGACGTAACCCAAAAGATCATGGCAGAAATGCCATTTTTGTCCATTGTCAAGGAAAAGGTCAAGCCCAAAAGAAAGCTGAAAGCATGGGAGCTCGTGCTGCTGATCCTCGGGGCACCGCTCTGGGTGCCGCTCGTGCTTACCGTCTTGGCCGTGTTGGCGTCGCTGTATATCACAGTATGGGCGGCTTTGATCTGCTTGTGGGCGGCTGATCTGTCCTTGACATTCTGTGCAGTGTCCTGCCTCATCGGAACGGTTGAATATATCCGGCTCGGCAATCCGGCCGGCGCGCTGTTTGCCTTGGGTGCCGCTGCTGTCTGTGCCGGTCTGTCCATATTGGTATTTTTCGCCTGTCGTTGGCTCACGAAGCAGCTGATCCAGGCGACCGGCAGGCTTGCCGTCAAAATAAAGCTATCATGCGCAGGTAAGGAGGATACGAAAAATGAGCAAAACTAAGAAATGGGCGATTGCCGGGTTCGCGCTTGTCGGCGCAGGGCTGTTGATCTGTTTGATAACGCTGGCGGTCTTTGGCTTCTATCCGTCACAGCTGCGCACCGGCACCATGGTATCGAACACCTACGAGGTCAGCGAAGCCTTTGACAGCCTCCGCATCGACGCGGATACGGAGGAAATACGCTTCGTTCCGTCAGCGGACGGCGCGTGCAGTGTGGTCTGCTATGAGGAGGAAAACGCGCCGCACCAAGTCAGGGTGGAGAACGCAACCTTAATGATCGGCGGCGAGAAAAAGCCGAAGGTGAATTTCTTCCTTTTTACCGTAACAGAACATCTCACTATCACAGTCTATCTGCCGCAGAACAGCTATCGGACGCTCACCGTCGCTGCCGATACCGGCGATACCGTGATCCCGCAGGACTTTTCCTTCGACAGCATCAGCGTGTCGCTTTCAACCGGTGACGTGACCTGCTCCGCCTCTGCCGACGGCACCGTTGCCATTGAAACAGACACCGGCGCGATCAACCTGTCGGACTGCACAGCGGCTGCCATGGCGCTGACCTCCGATACAGGAAAGATCTCCTTGTCTGATGTGACGCTAACAGAGAACCTGCAGCTCACGTCGAACACCGGCGCCGTCACCCTGAACCGCGTGCTTTGTCAACAGCTGAACGGCACCAGCGATACTGCCGACCTCCTTTTGACCGACGTCCTTGCAGAAGGTGAATTCCGGCTGGTGAGCGACACCGGCGATATTACGTTCAACAGCTGCGACGCGGCAGCCATCTATGCCAAGACCGATACGGGCGATATTGCTGGCACGCTGCGTGGCGAGAAGGTATTCCTGACGGAGACGGACACCGGCCGGATCAACGTGCCGAAAACCGTTACCGGCGGCCGCTGCGAGCTGATCACCGATACCGGCGATATCACGATCGAGCTGACATAGCCTGACCACCACCGTCAAAACGCGCCGCTTTTCGACCGCGTTTTCCCGCTTGCCAAGGCTTAGACAGTACGGTACAATAGAGTGACTAAAAAACAGACGAACAAAAGGAGAAACGTATGAAAACACTGGTGATCTATTATTCCAGAAAAGGAGAAAACTACTGGAACGGTTCGATCAAAAACCTGACGAAGGGTAACACGGAAATTATCGCTGAATATGTCAAGGACGCGACCGGCGCTGACCTGTTTGAGGTAGAGACCGTCCGCGAATATGACAAGTCCTACATGACGTGTATTGAGGAGGCGAAGGAGGAGCTGAACGCCGACGCCCGTCCGGAGCTCAGGCAATACCTTGACGACATCAGCGGCTATAACAACATCGTCGTTGCCGGTCCGTGCTGGTGGGGCACGTATCCGATGGCGATTTTCACCCAGCTTGACCGGCTGGACTTTTCCGGCAAAGCCGTATTCCCGATCATGACCCACGAGGGCAGCGGTCTGGCCGGCGCGCCGCAGGCGCTGAAAAGGCACTGCAAGGGCTCAAGGGTCGGTACCGGCTTAGCCGTGCACGGTGCAGACGCTGCCGCTTCGCAAAAGGCAGTGGAAAAGTGGGTAAAAAAGAACCTTTTTTAATCGGTCAGGCACATTGGAGTGATGCATCATGAAAAAGACCATTTCCCTTTTACTGACCCTTCTTTTCATGCTGACCTGCGCCGCCGGTTTGTGGCTTTTGATACCGCCGGAGGACTGCCGCTGTTCCTGTTGAAATACCTGCTGATCGGCGGTATGTTCAGCGTAACGGGCTTTGCTTTGCTCGCCCTGCTGAACCGAAAAAAGCGGCTTCAGCCGTCAAAGAATGAAGAATAAAAATGCAGAAAGGAAACACAAGATGAAGGACGTTATGCTTGTCACCGGTGCCGGCCAGATCAGTATGGCCATTGCGCGCCGAATCGGTTACGGAAAAAAGATCATATTAGGTGACAAAAGGATAGAAAATGCGCAAACGGTCGCAAAAATCATGAACGAGGCCGGCTACGATGTGGAGCCGATCGAAATGGACTTATCCTCACGCACGTCAATTTGTGCCATGATCGCCAAGGGTCAAAGCTATGGGCCGATCACGATGCTGGTCAACGGTGCCGGTGTATCGCCAAGCCAGGCGCCGATTGAGGCGATCCTGAAGGTAGACCTTTACGGCACTGCCGTGCTGCTCGAGGAGGTCGGCAAGGTCATTGCCAAGGGAGGCTGCGGTGTGACGATCTCCAGCCAAAGCGGCTGGCGTATGCCACAGCTCACGGCCGAGGAGGACCGACAGCTGGCCACCGCACCGACGGAGGAGTTGCTCAACCTGCCGCTGCTGCAGCCGGAAAATATTCGGGATACGCTGCACGCTTATCAGCTGGCCAAGCGCTGCAACGAAAAACGTGTCATGGCCGAGTGCGTAAAATGGGGCGAGCGCGGCGCCCGCTTAAACGATATTGCGCCGGGCATCGTCGTGACGCCGCTGGCGATCGATGAATTTAACGGACCGCGCGGCGATTTTTACAAGAATATGTTCGCCAAGTGCCCTGCCGGCAGACCAGCAACCGCGGACGAGATCGCCAATGTAGCCGAGCTGCTGATGAGTGATCGAGGCGCCTTTATTACCGGTACGACCGTCCTGATCGACGGCGGCGCAACGGCATCCTATTATTACGGCCCCCTACAACCAACAGCTGAATAAGTCCAACTGTCCTTTCATTTTGAGAGGACAGTTTTTCTTTTGAAAATTAGCTTTGACAATCAGGCGGAATATGGTATGATAAGGGCATAAGCAGAGCAAGGGAAATCCGAACCGCCTAAAATACAGTATTTAAGCGAACTTTGGCATTTTCGTTTTTACTCTACGTCAGAAAGGAGCAGCGAACATGGAACTACAGCAGTTTTTTGAACAGCATCCGTCAGTGGCGGTTGCCTTTTCAGGCGGTGTGGATTCCGCCGTATTGCTGTGCCTGGCAAAGCAGTACGCCGCCGATGTCAAGGCGTATTATGTTCAGTCGGCGTTTCAACCGCAGTTTGAGCTGGCGGACGCACGTGCGCTGGCGGCGCAGCTGGACGTTCCGTTGACCGTACTACCGCTTGACGTGCTGAGCGACGAGCGCATAGCCGCCAATCCGCCGAACCGTTGCTATTACTGCAAGCAAAAGATATTTGCTGCCATCCTCCGACAGGCAAAGGCGGACGGCCTTGCCGCGGTGCTGGACGGCACGAATGCCACGGACCGCGCCGACGACCGGCCCGGGATGCGCGCGCTGCAGGAGCTGGGCGTATTTTCGCCGCTGCGCCTGTGTGGCTATACCAAAGCGATGATCCGGCAAATCGCACGCGACCGGCAGCTACCGGTCAGCGATAAACCCTCTTACGCCTGCCTGGCAACACGGATTCCGGCCGGCACGGCGATCACCGACGAACTGTTGCAAAAAACAGAACGGGCGGAGGAGCAGCTGCGCGCGATGGGGCTGGTGAATTTTCGGGTGCGGTACCGCCGCGGGGCGGCGCTGCTGCAGCTCGGCAAAGACGATTTTCCGCGTCTTCTCGCGCAAAAGAACGCCGTCCTGCAGACCCTTTCCGCCGATTACGAGGCGGTATATCTTGATTTAAAGGAGCGACCGGACGATGACTAAGGAAGCATTAAAGGAGTTACTGGAGGCCGTTGCCGCCGGCGAAACCGCACCGGAGGACGCGCTAGAGCAAATCCGTTTACAGCCCTACCGCGACCTCGGCTTTGCCAAGGTGGACACGCAGCGCGGCGTTCGTCAGGGCGCTGCCGAGGTGATCTACGGCGCCGGCAAAACGGTAGATCAGATTATTGCCATCACGCAGGAGCTGTTAGCCTCCGGCGAAAAATCCGTGCTGATCACACGCCTCAGCGCTGACGCTGCGGCAGCTGTCGGCAAGGCGGTGCCGCTCTTCTATGACCCGACGGCGAAGCTCGCCGTTGCCGGTGAACGACCGGCGCAGTCGGATACCGGTCATATTGTGATCGCTACCGGCGGCACCAGCGATATCCCCGTCGCTGAGGAGGCAGCGCTCACGGCAGAATTTTACGGTAACCGCGTCACGCGCCTGTACGATGTGGGCGTGGCCGGCGTGCACCGCCTGCTGGACAATACGGCGCTGCTGGCCGAAGCACGCGTCGTCATTGCCGTCGCCGGTATGGAAGGTGCGCTCGCGAGCGTGGTAGGCGGTTTGGTCGACTGTCCGGTGATTGCCGTGCCCACCAGCGTAGGCTACGGCGCCAATTTTGAAGGACTTGCCGCCCTGCTGGCCATGCTGAATTCCTGCGCCAGCGGCGTCAGCGTCGTGAATATTGATAACGGATTCGGTGCCGGCTATCTGGCCGGTATGATCAACAAAATGTGAGGAACGCTATGCAGCTATATTTTGAATGTGCCATGGGCGCTTCCGGCGATATGCTGGCCGGCGCGCTGCTGGATTTATTGGACGACAAAGAGGCCGTGCTGGCGGCGCTGAACGGCCTTTCCCTGCCCCATACCGTAGTAACGGCGGAAACGGCGACTGCCGGCGGTATCGGCGGTACGCACGTGCGTATGCTGATCGACGGCGCAGAGGAAACGCCGGACGGCGCACACACCCATCACCACGGCAGACGGCTCGAAGAGGTCACGGCAATCATTGACGGACTGACGGCGCCGGTGCCGGTCAAGGAGGACGCCAAAGCCATCTACACACTGATCGCTGCGGCAGAGGCGGCGGCGCACCGACAGCCCGTCGGCGAGGTGCATTTTCATGAGCTGGGGATGTGGGACGCCATCGCGGATGTCACGGTCTGCGCCTATCTGATGCACCGTCTGCAGCCGGACGCCGTGCTGGCCTCCCCTGTGAACGTCGGTAACGGTACGGTACACTGTGCGCACGGCGTACTGCCTGTGCCGACACCGGCGACGGAGCACCTGCTGCGCGGCATTCCGTATTATAAAAGTGAAATTGAAACCGAGCTTTGCACACCGACCGGCGCGGCGATTTTAAAATATTACGTGCAGGAATTTACCGATACGCCGCCGCTGGGCGGCACCGTGCGCACCGGCATCGGCACCGGCACCAAGCAGCTCCCACAGGCGAATCTGCTGCGTGTATTTCAGTCCGAAGCGGACGAACGCATTGCTGAGCTTGCCTGCAATATCGACGACATGACCGGCGAGGAGGCTGCGTTTGCAGCGGAGCGCATGATGGCCGCCGGTGCGCTGGATTGCTTCATCACGCCGAGCTTTATGAAAAAGGGACGGCCGGCGTACCTGTTGACCGTGCTCTGCCGACCGGACGAGCGTGAACGCTTTGCTGCCCTCCTGTTTCAGCACACCACCACGCTCGGCATTCGTCTGTACCTGCCGAGCCGCTACACGCTGCACCGTGAGCAGGTGGAGGAGAACGGCGTTCTCATCAAGCGTGCCAAAGGCTACGGAACGCAAACGGAAAAGCTGGAATTTGAAGCCGTCAAGCGCTATGCGCTGGAGCAGGATATCTCTCTGTTTGAGGCGCGCCGCCGACTGACGGAGCAGGCGCATCAATAATCCAATAACCGTACCAAAGAATAAACCGCCTTGCCATTGCAGCAAAGCGGTTCTTTTTTATGCTAAGGAATTTCGTTATTGTTGTTTAGTGACCCGATCAAAGGTTTCCGTAACAGCAGCCTCCGGTGCCGGCGTCAGTAAGGAAACGACGACGTTCACGATGAGACCGATCAGGAACGCCGGCAGCAGCTCGTAGATCGCGAACACACCGCCAACCTTCACGGCGATGATGTATTTCCAGATGAATACCATCGCACCGCCTGCCACCATACCGGCGAGAGCGCCGTACTTGTTGGAGCGCTTCCAGAACAGCGCCAGCAGCATCACCGGACCGAACGCCGCACCGAAGCCTGCCCACGCAAACGACACAATGCCGAACACGGAGGAATTGGAATCCCAGGCGATCACGACGCCGATCACGGAAATCACGATCAGTGTGACGCGGGCCACGACCATTTCGCCGGTTTCGCTGAGCTTCACCTTGAACAGACCGCCCAAAATATTTTCGCTGGCTGACGAGGAAGCCGCGAGCAGCTGGCTATCCGCCGTCGACATCGTGCTGGCCAAAATACCGGCCAGGATCAAACCGGCGACAAGCGCCAGCAGGAAGCTCCGCTGCGACAGCAGGTTCGCGATCTGAACGATAATCGTTTCGCTGTCCTCCAGCGCACCGAGGCTACCGGCCTTGACCATGCCGAGACCGACCATACCGATCACGACCGCGATCGCCATAGAGATCACGACCCATACAGAAGCAACCCGACGGGAAAGCTTGATTTTTTCCGGCTTTTCGATCGCCATAAAACGCAGCAGGATATGCGGCATACCGAAGTAGCCGAGACCCCACGCCATCGTGGACGCAATCGTCAGCGCGGTGTGCGGTACCTCCTTGCCCGTTTCCGGATTGTAGGTGCTGAACATACCGAGATAGCCCGGCAGGCTCTTGGCATTTTCCATGACGGCATCCATGCCGCCTGCCTGCGATACGCCGAAGCCCAGCACGATCACGAGCGCCACCGTCATGATGATCGACTGCAAAAAGTCCGTCGTAGAGGCCGCATTAAAGCCGCCCAGCGAGGTGTAACCAACGATGACGATCGCAGAGATCACCA
The DNA here is from genome assembly GCA_017463985.1 of Eubacterium sp. Lineage (GTDB taxonomy): Bacteria > Bacillota > Clostridia > Oscillospirales > Acutalibacteraceae > Eubacterium_R. The sequence goes on from JAFUEH010000001.1 coordinate 100,400, forward strand.
TCGCGAGATGATAATCGATCCCGAACAGCGCGCCGAACAGCTTGCCGCACGCCGCAAAGCCGGAGGCTGTGTACGGCACGAAGAACACAATGATCACCAGCGCCGCAATCGCCATCAGCACATTGTTTTTTTCCTGATACCGACGTGAAAAGAAATCGGGCACCGTGATGGCACCGATGTCAGCAGAATAATGCCGCAGCCGTTTCGCCACGATCAGCCAGTTGAAATACGTGCCGACCGCCAGTCCGATCGCCGTCCAGCCGGCGTCCGCCACACCGGAAAGATACGCCACGCCCGGCAGACCCATCAGCAGCCAGCTGGACATATCCGACGCCTCGGCGCTCATCGCCGCAACAAGCGGGCCGAGCCTTCTGCCGCCTAAATAAAAGTCCCCGACATTTTTTGTTTTTTTGGAATAAATTACGCCGATTATCACCATCGCCGCAAGATAAATCACGATGGAAATCATGATACCGATCTGCGCTCTTGTCATTCCGTCGCCTCCTCACAATAGATAGATATTCATATCATAGCACAAATGAATATATATTGCAAATAAAATTTGAATATTGTATATATATACATTTCATTCGCCGCGCCGACAACAAAAAAGGACAGTACAGAACGACCTGTGCTGTCCTTTCGGCTATTTTGCTTATAAATAATTATACGGGTTCACACGCTGGCCGTTGACGCGCGCCTCAAGGTGCACGTGCGGTCCGGTAGAGTTACCGGTGCTGCCGCTGTAAGCAACGACCTGTCCCTGCGTCACGTGCTGTCCGGCACTGACTGCCAGGGAGGAGTTGTGCGCCACGATACTGCTCAGTCCGTTGCCGTGATCGATCAGCACGTAGTTACCGTAGCTGTAATGCCAGCCGGCATACACAACCGTTCCGCTGTCGACGGCATACACGCTCGTGCCGACAGGACACGGGAAGTCAAGCGCACCGTGGTAACGGCCGCTGGAGTAGTTCGGATAACCGCCCGATACCGTGTGATAGCTGGTCGGATAGATCCAGTTGCCGCTGCCGGCCGTTTCGCTCGACGGCGTCGTATCACGGCTGGAGGAGCTGCTTGAGGAGCTGCTGGAGCTACTCTGCTGCTGTTGCTGCTGCTTTTTGCGCTCGTTTTCGCGGATGATCGCCTGAATTTCGCTTTCGATCTCCTGCTGCTCCGCCTTGTTATCGCTGATGGATTCCAGGTATTCGCTCTGCTGCGCGCCGAGCTTACGGATCAGCTCATTCGCCTCGTCGACCTCGCTCTTGAGCTCTGCCTTAGCCGCTTCAATCTTATCGCGCTCCGTTACCAGCTCCGCCTTGTCGGACTCACGGGTCGCCTTATCCTCCTGCAGCTGAATGCGGTCGGCCTCAAGCTGTGCCTTGGCCGCCTCGATCTCGCTCATCTTCGTCATCAGAGCGTCCAGCACGGCGCTGTCCTGCTCAGAGACGGACTTAATCATCTGCGAACGGGTCAGGATCGAGCTGATGTCGGGACAGGTCAGCAGTACCTCAATATTGCTGGCGCTGCCGGACACATACATCGCACGCAGGCGCTGACAGTATTCCTCAAAGGTCTCGTCAAACTCCGCCTGCTTGGCGTCAATTTGCTTTTGGTTTTCCTCGATACGCGCTTCTTTATCCGCGATGTCGCTGTCGAGCTGATCGATTTCAGCCTGAATCGCGTCAACGCTCGCCTGCAGCACGTCAATTTCGTCCTGCTTGAGCTGGATCTTCGCATCCAGCGCCTCCACGTATTCCTGCGTTTCCTTTTTTTCGGCGGCGAGCTCGTTCACCTTTTTTTCGGCGGCGTCGATCTCCTGCTGAATTTTTTCCTTTTTATTCTCCAGCTCCTGTCGGGTGGTGCCGTAAGCGTCAAACGCAAAGGCGGTTGACAGCAGCATCGCAAGGGTCATGACGAGCGCCAGTGTTTTCGTTAACCGTTTAGATCGCACTAATCTCACTACCTTCCTTGTTAAGATATCTTCTCATCGTGATCAGGGAGCCGCCGACGCCGCTGATGATGCCGATCGCCAGGAAGGCCAACAGCATATACAGCGCATAATCGGCAAAGTTCAGCGGCACCAGCCGAATCGAATCCAGCAGATAGCTGAACTGCCGCAGCGCCAAAATATAGACGCCCCATACCACGCCGAGCGAAACCACCGCGGAGATAATGCCGATGATCAAGCCCTCGACCACAAACGGCAGCCGGACGAACGAATTCGTCGCACCCACGGATTTCATAATACTGATCTCCAGTCGGCGCGAATAAACGGCCAACCGGATGGTATTCGAGATAATGAACAGCGAAATGGCAAACAGCACGGCAATGATCACGATCGCGATGATGGAAATACCGTGGCTGATGGTATCCAGCTTTTTGGCAAGGTCGGTATTCTCTCTGACCGTGTCAATGTAATCCAGCTGCTTGATCGCGCTGACGGTGTCAGAAAACTGCGCAAGATCAGTCACCGTAACCTTGAAGGCGTTCGGCAGCGGAATATCCGTCGTGATTTCCGTAAAGAACTGCGCCTGCGCGTCCTCCATGGTCTCCAGCTGCTCGGCCCAGGCCTCCTCCTTAGAGACGAACTCGACCTTTTCCACGTTCGCAATGCCGGTGAGCTGCTGCTCCATGGCGTCGATATCCTCCTGCGTTACCGCGGTTTCATCCTCCTTTTTATCGGCGATATAGACCATGATAACGTTTTCGTCCTCAATACGGTCCACCAGCGAATTGATATTCAAAAAGATCATGCCGGCGGAGCCGATCAGCACCAGACAGCTGAGCAGTACGCAGATCGACGCAAAGGTCATCATACGGTTTGTCCAGGTATTTTTAAAGCCTTCCTTAATAAGATAACGTAAGCTTGATGCATTCATTCCTGCTCACCTCCGTCCTTATTTTCAGCGGCTTCTTCGGGCTTGTCCTCCGCTTTTTCTTCTGTTTTTTCTTCTACCGGTTCCGCGGCAGCGGTCTCCGGCTTTTCTTCCTTTTCCGCCCCGTCTGCGGCAGCCTCCTCGCTGCCCTTGACGACCGATTCAAATACGTCGGCCACCTGATCCTGCTGGACGCTCTCCTCAAAGTAGAACATATCCGTTACTTCCTCATGCTGCTGCGTCTTGAACTGCGCATAAGTCGGGTCGGGCGTATCGGACACGACCTGTCCGTTCTGGATCACGATCACGCGGCGCTGGAAGGTACGTACCAGCTCATGCTCGTGCGTAACCATAACGACCGTCGTACCGCTGTTGTTGATCTTTGTCAGCAGGTCAACGATTTCGTGGCTCATTTCAGGGTCAACGTTACCGGTCGGCTCGTCCGCAATGATCAGGTCCGGATTATTCACCAGCGCACGCGCCAGCGAAACACGCTGCTGCTCACCGCCCGACAGCTCGTTAGGCATCGAGCGCGCTTTTTTTGACAGACCGACGAGGTTCAGGATATACGGCACGCGCTTGCGGATATCCTTTTCCCTGGCGCCGATAACGCGCATCGCGAACGCAACGTTGTCATAAACGGACATCTTCGGGATAATACGGAAATCCTGGAACACGATACCCATGGTGCGGCGGTAATACGGCACCTTTCTTTTTTTCAGTGTTTTAGAAGAATAGCCGTTGACGATGACCTCACCCTCGGTCGGCTTTTCCTCATGCATAATTAACTTCAGCAGGGTGCTCTTACCGGCACCCGATGCACCGACAACAAATACAAATTCGCCGTCCTCAATTTTCATGTTGACCTTGTCCAGCGCCTTTGTACCGTTACTGTCATACACCTTTGTTACGTCTTTCAGTTCAATCACAGTCGGTTACTCCCTTTTTATAGATTGGGTAAAATAAACAGATTATTTATTTTAGGGACACTTCCCTATATACACTCATCTATCATATATCAAAAGCGGAAATTATGCAAGGGTTTTGTGTTATTTTTTTGTAAATTTTGTAATATTTGTGTAAACAGCTGGCATTGTACAACGCTGTCACCTGTCACGAATAAAAGGCAAAGCCTTGCAGGCACGAGGCTTGCAAGGACTTTCCTGTTTTGATGTTTTATGCGCTTTTTCGACAATTGATGCCCTTTTGCGAGCGTCTTACTTGACTGCCACACCGTTGACATACAAGGTATATCCGTTGCAGTCAATGTTTGAATAAGTGCTGTCAGCGTCCTCGAGCGCGGTCAGATAGGTGTCGCCCGTTAGCTTCACGGTGGACGCCGCGTCGAGCGTGAGCGTGGCCGCCTTGGCCGTGTTGTCGCTGTTGATCGCGCCCTCGAAGGTCGAGCCGGTCAGGTTGATCGCGACGGTAGAAATCTCATCCGCTACCACCTCGCCGGTCAGGGTCTGGTTGGTGGCGTTCAGGGTCACATTGCCGCCGTTCGCGCCGCTGTTGCCCCATTCTGAGGTGGCGGTCGCGCTGAGCAGTACGCCGCTGCCAAAGCTGAGCTGCGTGTTCGTCAGGTTAATCACCGCGTCCGTATTGGTGACGAAGAACATCGGCGCAACCGTGTAATAATCGGAGCTTGCCTGCACAGATAACGAGGAATCCGTCGCCGTGAAGGTGCCGGTGCCCTCGCCGGCGTCACCGCTCATGGATTGGTAGATCATGATACCGGCGTGGTCCGCGTCGTTGCGGTTGCCTTTGCCGGAGGCGGTCAGCGTGGAATTTGTCACCGTGGCGCTGTTTTTGCCCTCGATCACCACCATCTGTGAGCCGTTGGCCGTGCCGGTCGTATTTTCAATCTGAATATCGCCGGTGGAATAGATGACCGGTGAACCGCTGCCGTTCGTCTCCAGCGTGGAGTTGCGCGCAATCACCGTTCCCTCGCCCCTGTCCGTCGCGAGGGCAGCACAGGAGCCGCCCTGTGTGGTGACCGTTACGCGGTCGGCTTCGATCGTGCCGCCGTAGGTGGCGTCCAGTCCTCTTGAGGAGGAGGCGCCGGTTGTCGTGATCGTGGAATCGGTAATCGTAATTTTTGCGTCTGTGCCGGTAGCAAACACCGCGTTCGCCCCCTTGGCGTCGGTCGTGATCTCGGCGTTCTCAATCGTTGCGGAGGAGCCCTCCTGCACCAGGATCGCCGCATTCACGCCGTAGAATTCTGAGTTTTCGGTATTCGTGCTGTCGCCGGTTTTCGTCACGGTCGCACCGCTCAGCGTTACACTGCTGCCGCCCGTCACGAGCACGGCGCTTTCGTCGCTTTCCGTCGCCGTATAGGTATCCGTCAGGGTGTCGTCCGCTGCGTCGAGCGTGAGCGCACCGGTCGCATCCGCGCCGCTGCTTTGACTATCGTTCACGGCGGCAATGCTTTCCGCCTTGTCAGCATAGACTCTTGCTGTCACTTCACCGTGTACGACGCCCAGCGCCGTACCGACGATCAGCGTGCACAGTACATAGATCAGCAGCGTTCTGACGCTCTTGATCGTTGCGTGCAAGCCTTTCTTGTTGAACTTCGACAAAATCAGGTACAGCACCAGCGCGACGATGCCGATCCATTCGACCGCCAGCAGCACGTAAAAGAAGGTATCGAGGCTTGTTTCCCCGTCGGCGTTCTTTGTCATCTCCGTGCCGTCCGTCGGCATTTCCGGTAATTCACCCTGCTGTGCATTCTCACCGTCCGGCATTTCCGGCGTTTCGCTCTGTTCTGTGTTCTCACCGTTCGGCATTGCAGGCGCTTCGCCCTGCTGTGCATTCTCGCCGTCAGGCATGGAAGGCATTTCGCCCTGCTGCGTATTCTCACCGTCCGGCATGGAAGGCATTTCGCCCTGCTGCATCTCCGGCGGTCCCTGTCGATTGTTGCCGTCGTCCTGCGGCATCTCCGGCCGTGTTCCCTGCGGTCCGGCCGCCGTTTGTGTGTCGGTCTGCTCCGCGCCGAAGGAATCGAATTCCTCTAAGGTCGTGTCGCCGGTGGCGCTGTCCGTCGCGCCCTCGGTGTCACTGCTCTTTTTATGCACCTTGCCGCCGGTCTGACCGGCTTGGTCGGTACTGCTGTCGCCCGGGAACTGACCGTCGCCCATCGGGCCAAAGCCGCCCTTTCCGCCGAAATCACCCCACTGCGCAAAATCCGCCGTCGGCGTGTTCAGCTGGCTGCCGGCATAATCCATCGTAAAATAGGCACCGGCGCCGAGCGCCACGATCATCAGGATCATCACGATATTTTTAAACGTTCTTCCGAATTTCATAACCATTACTCCTTTGTGATTTTTCGGGGAAGCTTCCCTTGTTGTGCTCATCCTAACCGCCGAACCTTAAACCAATATTAAAACCGCCGCCTTTTTCAAAATTTTTCAAAAATAGCTTTTCGCGGCTCGCTTTGCAAAAAAATACGGGAGGTCTCCGCCTCCCGTTCATATATGATGCTTTATTTCTGTTTAAATACGACTTTAAAGGTCGTCAGCCCGTTCTCGCTCTTGGCGCTGATCTCGGCACGGTGCGCCGCGCAGATGTTTTTTGCGATCGCCAGTCCGAGTCCGTAGCGGTTTTCGTTACGGTTGCGCGATTCGTCAGCACGGTAGAAGCGTTCAAAGATCTTCTCCTCCTCGCCTGCCGGAATACCCTCGCCGCGGTTCGTCACCTTGAGGATAATGTCCTTTTCCTTTTTCAGGCTGACGGTGATCTGACCGCCCGGCTCGCTGTGCTTCACCGCGTTATCGAGCAAAATCGACAGCAGCTGCTGGATTTTGTACGAATTCATATTGAGCAGGATGCCCTCGTCAATACTGTCCTCCAGCGCGATCCCCTTTTCAAACATCACGCTCTCAAAGGTCAGCGTCGCCTTTTCCACCAGCTTCGAGAGGTTGCCCTCGGCGTACTGCTCCTTGTCGTTGACCGACTCGCTCTTCGCCAGCTCCAGCAGGTCGGCAATCAGCTTGCTCATGCGGTCGCTTTCGCTTTTAATGTTTTCGAGCCATTTTGCCTCCGCCGGATTGCTCTCCAGCGCGTCGGCGCTCGCAATGATCACGGCCAGCGGTGTTTTCAGCTCGTGCGAGGCGTCAGCGATGAACTGCTTTTGCTTGTCAAAGCTCTCCGCCACCGGCCGCGCGATCCAGCGCGTCAGCAGCAGCGCCAGTAAAACGATCACCGCCACGGCGACGAGCCACAGCAGCAGCGACACCAGCAGCGTGCGGCGCAGCAGCGCATTCGTTTCGCTGTTTTCCACAATGACCAGTGTGTTGCCCTGACGGGAATAGGCATACGGCTCCGTATAGAGATTGCCGATCTTGCTATCGCAATTTTCCGCCAGCAGCGCCGTCGCCACCGCGTCAATATCCTCCTCGGTCGACTCGCTTGGCGAATGGTTAATGATAAAATCCACCGCGCCGTCCTCAGTCAGGCAGACCGTGTACACCGTGGAATCCAGAAAGCGCATATTGCCAAAGGCCTCGCGGTTAAACTCCGGCTCACCGTTCTCCGGCGGCGCCTCCAGCTCCCCGTCCGCCTTCGGCGGCAGCGTGTTGTCGTCCTTGTCGTTAAAGCTGTTTTTCATGCCGAATTCAAAGGCACTGTTCAGTGCGCGCTCCACCATCACCTGCTCCTGCTGATACAGCTGGATATTGTACAGCGCGACCGCGCCGGTGGCCACCAGCGTTAAGATCAAAAAAATGACCAAAAACACCTTTTTCTTTAGCTTTTTCATGCCTGCTCCATTCTGTAGCCCATACCGCGCACCGCCTTGATGTTGACCGTCGATTCGATCGCCTTGAGCTTGCGGCGGATGAACGACAGGTACGCCTCCAGGTTATTCGACTCAATTTCGTTATCATAGCCCCAAACCTTGTCGTAGATCTGCTCCTTTGACAAAATCTGGTTCGGATTGGACAGGAAGTATTCCAGCAGCTGGAACTCCTTGTTCACCACGCCGATCTCCTCGCCGGACGCGGTGCAAACCAGCTTAGAGGCCTTGGTGTTCAGCCGCAGGTCACCGAATTCGATATAATCCTTCGGTACGTTTTGGACGTCCTGTCTGAGCTGCAGGTTCACGCGCGCCACCAGCTCGTCAATATGGAACGGCTTCGTCACGTAATCGTTCGCGCCGCCGGTCAGCCCCTCCAGCTTATCCTCCAGCATGGATTTGGCCGTCAGCATAATGACCTTGGACGTGATTTTTTCCGCGCGCAGCTCCTTTAAAATTTCAAAGCCGTTCATCTTCGGCAGCATCACGTCCAGAATGATCAGGTCGTAAATACCGCTTTCGGCGTTATACAGACCGTCCTCGCCGTCCGTGGAAATATCCACCTCGTAATTCTCTTTTTTCAGCCGTGCCGCCACGACGTCGGCCAGCTTAAATTCGTCCTCTACAATCAAAATACGCATCGTTATCACCCGTTTCTATCATAGCCGGTAACATTAAACGAACATTAAAGCTGTCCTGCCTCATGCGGTCAGCAGACCGATGGCCTTTTCGAGCAGGTCAAAGAAATGCTCGACGATGCGCCGGTCCTCCTCGTTGCCGCGCACGCACATCGACAGCGTCAGCTCCTTGCGCAGCGAGGTGGCAGACAGCAGCACATAAGGCTTGTATTTTACGGCGCCGCTCATAAAGCCGTCCGTCGGCTCATGACCGGACAGAGCCAGCTTATCCGGCTCCAGGATACCGATATTACTCATCGCCAGCAGCGGATTGGCATAGCCGACCTTGATAATTTCCTCACTGGCCGCCAGCGGCATAATTTTATACCCCAGCGACAGCAGCGGCAGCCCGTGCAGCCCCATAAAGCGGTCCTGCTTAAACTGATTGGACGACGCTACCACATAATCCAGCGTCTCAAAAATATTGCCGCCGCGGCGCGGCACACGGCACTGCATCCATGCCGTCTGGTTCGTCACGCCCTGATCGCTGTTATCCTTGATATGGCGGCGCAGGTCGATCGCGCACGAAATCGAAACGCTGTCCTCCGGATCGTATAGCGCCAGCTCGTACAGGCTGTAAAAATACGCCGTCAGCAGCATATCGTTGACCGTCGCGCCGTGCTGTTTGCCGGCAGCGCGGATCTTATCAAAGGTTTCAGCCGACAGCTTGCGACGGGCAATAAAGGATTTGTCCTGAATACTGTCCGGCGTGAGCGGAAAGCCGTGATCGTCCTTCGTGTTGATGTTCTTATACAGGCTCTTGGCCATCTTCCGTTCGGTGGCCGTAAAGTCCTCATACACAGCCTCGTACGAGCGCGTACCGGTGCGCAGCGCCACGGGGCTGATACCGTTTTCGACAAAATCTGTGTAATTCTGACACAGCGATTTCATAAAGTATTTGAGGTCGCCGCCGTCCATGCACATGTGATTTTCGACGAGGCACAGCGCCGAGCAGCTGCCGTAATAGAACACCGCCACCTTCATCTGTACTGCGCTCTCCGGCGGAATGTACTGTACTAAAAAGGCATTGATCTCCTCGGCCAGCGCTTCCTCGCTGACCTCCTTCACCGTCAGAATATCGTTAATATGATAATCCTTCACGGTCCAATAGGGATGAATACGGTTATCCGTAAAGGAGGAATGGAGCACCGGCGCCTTTTCAAAAAAGCAGGTGATCACCGTTTTCAGCGCGTCAATATCGATACGGAAATCATAGTGCAGCTCCACGTGCACCATGCGGTCGTTAAAATCGCGGAACAGGTAGTGCATCTTGTCCCACAGCTCGGCATTCAGCTTTCGTTCCATATATCGGTCACCTCCATTTTTTCCGCACGGTTTCTGGCCAGCGCCGCCACAATGACCGCCACGTCAAGCACCAGCGACAGCGGAATGATCAGCCATGCAACGTTCCACGCCAGCAGGTGCAGCACGCCGACGATGATAAATAAAAACGTCGCGATGACCGGAATATACAGCAGCCAGTAAAAGATCGTCAGCTTCGCCTTCGTCAGCGTAGCATACAACCCGTCCCCGACAAAGGCCAGGATCAGCCCGACGATCACCAGCAGCCACGTGTGCGGCCAATCGGTCAGCGCCACGAGGAACAGGAACGCCGCCACCGTGACGTTCACCACTGCACCGAACAGCGCGATCCGCGCAAAGATATGAAAAATCCGTTTCATCGACGTAAATTTTTTCACGCCGAGCAGCAGCAGGTAAACCACCCACAGCAGGATACCGTCCACGACGATGATCCACGTCATGCTCCACGCGTGCGTGGAAAAGCTCACCATCAGGAACACGGTCACGAGCAGGAGAATATACACGACCGAGCCGAGGATATTGCCGATGATGCCGCGGCGCGTTTTGATTTGCGCCGTCTTTTTTTGATGGTACGCCGCATACTCCGCCGGCAGGTCCGGATGCTCGCTGATGATCAGGTCCTCCACGACCTTACGGCTGGCAATACCGCCGCGGCCGGTGACCTCCACCGCACGGGCGTTCATTTCGTCGAGCAGCTGCTTCTTGAACTGATAGCGCAGCTTGTCGCCGCGCTTGTCCGGCAGCGCCCCGTTAATATAGTCAATAAACCGTTCCATAAGCCCTCCTGAAAAAAGACCGGACACTTGCCGTGCCCGGTCTGACTGCCTGTATCGGGAGCCACAGCAATAACGCAGAACGCGGCGGTCCTGCTGTGAGTCTCGCATTTTAAAGCAAGCCGGGCTTGCGCCGTGATGACGACTTGCTGCGGCCAACGCCGCTTGCTACTCCCTCCCTACTATCATAATATTTTTCCGCCGTTCTTGTCAAGCGCTTTATTAAAAAAGAATCAACCCAAACGCCTATTCAGACGAAAGCTTGGAAACGGGCAATATCAGTGGAAGCCGAGCGGTGCCGGCGACGGGCTGTTCACCTCCTGCGGTGCGCTGAAATCCTCGGCAAGGAGCACACGCGGCGGTGCGGCGGTGCACGGTGTGTCGCCGTATACGCGCGTGGCATAGAAAAGAACGGCGTTTTCCACCAAATTCCGGCAGAATCGGCCGTTGCCGAAGCCGTCCTTGTCCTTTGCCTGTGTGCAAAGCGCCTTTACCTTGCCGAGCGCGTCCGCGTGGATGTCGAAGCCGAGCTGCGCCGCCTGCAGGGTGACGATCTGCGCCATTTCCTCCACCGTGTAATCGCTGAAAACGATCTGAAAGGGTACGCGTGATTTTAACCCCGGATTGCGTGAAAACAGGTCGTTCATCTCTTTTTGATAGCCGGCAAAAATCACCACGGTTTCGTGACGGCGGTTCTCCATCTCCTGCACGATCGTACTGATGGCCTCGTCGCCGTAGCCGCCCGTGATGTCCTCCACAAGGGAATAGGCCTCGTCAATAAAGAGCAGCCTGCCCTTCGCCTGCTCAAAGACCTCCTTCACCTTGGCGGCCGTGTGACCGACATACCTGCCGACTAAATCGGCGCGGCCGACCTCCACCGGCTCGGCGCTCTCCAGCAGTCCCTCCTCGTGCAAAATACCGGCCAGAATCCGCGCGACGGTCGTTTTGGCGGTGCCGGGATTCCCGACGAACTCCATATTCAGCGCCAGCGAAAGCTGCTTGCCGTCCTCCTGTTCCATCGCCTGCTTCATTCTGGCAAAGGCGGCGATCCGCCTGACCTGCTCCTTTACAGCCGCCAGACCGATCAGCTCTGCCAGGCGCTGGCGGTAATCGATGCTGCTGACCGCCTCCGCCGCTTCGGCTGGCGACGCCTGATAGTGCGCGAGCTTTTCCTTCACTTCCTCCGTGCTTTTTCTGCCCAGGAGGCGCACGCAGGCGAAGTCCTCATCGCTCATGGTCAGCAAGGTCTCGACGGTGTGAATCCCTGCCCGTTTCAGGCAGTTAAAGGCGCGCACGCTCAGGTCCAGCACCTCGATCGGCGTGTTGCGGACGGCAGGCGCGGCAGGCGTTTCTTTCCGCTGTTCAGGCTTTTGCTGACAGCGCTGCTGTATCATTACGGCCTCTGCCAGTCCGGCCAAGCCGTCGGTAAAGCACGGCAGCTCCGTCAAGGACGAACGCTCTCCCTCCGGCAGCTCCGCTACGGTCACGGCGAAAAACGTCATCGTCAGCATCGCGCGCAGCCGCAAGGGAAGAACGCCCGGCGTGCTGACGTAAAGATGGCCACAGCCCACGCCGCCTTTGCCGTCAGAAACAGCTGCCAGTCGGAGCAAAGCGCCGGCTTCCTGCAGCAGTTTCAGCAGCTCACGGTAATGCCGCTGCAGCATCAGCGGATCGCTGTCAATACCGATTGGCGACTCATTGTTCTCGCCGTCCGTCAGCAGCAGATACGCGCGGCGGCCGTCGGCATACAGGCTGTCCGGTGCCGCCTCGGGGCGGTAGGTGACGTCAGCACAGTCCCCGAACATCCATGCCAGATCGTCAGCGCTGACGCTTTCAGCCGTGCTTGCCAAAACAAAGCAGTCGGTCGACCCTGACGCATTCGGTGACAGCTGCAACGCCAGGCAGTCCCCTTCCGGTAACAGGGAGACGGCGTGCATCAGCCTGTTCAGCGCTTTTTTGACGGCATCCGTCGGGAGGATGGCGATCTGTTTCATAGCAAAGGTCAGTGCGGCAATACCGGTCATTTTTTCACAATAATTATTCATCATAGCTTTGTGCCTCTCTTTCTTTACTTCGTTCGTAAAATTGATTCATCGATTTTTCCGTTGCAGTCTGCAAAGGCGGTTCCGTTGGCACGCTCTTATCCTCGCGGTGCTTCCCCCGGCTAGCGCCCCCTTTGCAGCTGCAGATTCACTTTTCAAGGTGCGATCGGCACAAAAAAAGCCGATATTCCAGTGTTTTGGGCGCAGTTTCCCCACTGCCCAATTTTACCGAAATATCAACTGATGATAATTTTATGAAATTGTGGAGGAATTATAACATATATTTCATCGGTTGTCAACTTTTTTCAGGAAGTGAAAGCCTGCGCAGGCTTTTTGGAGGACGCGGTTTTGCCTCCCCCTTTGGGCGGCAGCGCTTGTCGGAGAGGATTACGCTGCCGCCGCTTCGGATTACTTGTTGGTGCAGACGCCCGAAGCGTTGAACCGGTAGGTTTTGTTGCCGAGCTTGCGCGAGGTGTTCGCCAGCATCACGCCGTTGCTGTCGAGGTAATACCACTTGCCGCCGTCCTTGAGCCAGCCGCGCTGCAGGATGCCGCCGCTGTTGAAGTAGTACCACTTGCCGCCGAGCTTTGCCCAACCGGTTTTCAGCACGCCGTTCGCGTCCGCATAGAGCCAATTGGCGCCTTTGATCCAGCCAGTCATCATCACGCCGTTGCCGTTGAAGTAATACAGCTTGCCGCCGATCGTCTGGCGGTATTTTTGCTTCACGCCGTTGCGGTAATAACAGCGCTTGCCGTTTTCCGTAGCCCAGCCGTTCTTCGCCTTTGGCGCGGTCGTGGACTGACTGAGCTGAACGGATTTGCCCTCGGTGTCGAAGCGGTAGGTCACGCCGTCGACCGCCAGCGTGCAGTTACGGCACAGATAGCCCTTCCAGCGGCCTGACGTGTAAAAATAATACTTCGTGCCGTTGAGGGTCTGCCAACCGGTAACCATCTTCCCGTTCTTGACGTAATAACGCGGCTCCTCAGAGATAGACGATTCGCGCTTGATCGTGTGCCAGCCCTCCTTTGGGGTCACCAGCTTCACGGGCAGCGTCACGTGCTCGTTATATTCCGCAATACCGAGCAGGAGCGAGCCGCCGCTTTCGGTCAGCGTTACACCGCCGGCCAGATCGTATTCCACGGTCAACGCCCTGCCGCTCTTATTCACAAACTGCTTGCCGCCAAACGTATAGGTAACGTCGGTGGTGTCGCCGGACCGGTTGGCAAGGGTAATGACCAGCGTATCACCGACCGTCAGATAGGAGGCAAGCGGCATAAAATCATAGCGGTAAACGCCGTTGTCCTCATAGCCGCCGACGCCGCGTTCAATTTCAGCAGGCTTTTGCGTGTTCAGCTTTGCACTGCGGAAGAAGCAGTAATCGCGGTCCGTGGAAGCGGACGTTGACGGCTGTGTTGGCTGTGTAGGTTGTGTTGGTTGTGTCGGCTGTGTCGGCGTAGCAGTCGCCTCTTGTCTGGTCGCCTTGCAGACGCTGCAGGTGTAGATTTTTACGTATTTTCCCTGCTGCGCAGTCGACGGACGCACAACGCCGCTGTCCCACTTATGACCCTTCGCCTTCGTGTAGGTGTCCACCACCTTTTTGCCGCATTTTGTACAGGTTTTGGTGGTGTAGCCCTGTGCCGTGCAGGTCGGCGCTGTGACAACGCTTTTGTAGGTGTGGGAGCAGGCAGCCGATCCCTTTACCGTAATGCTCACGGTGCCGCTGCCGCTTTTTGACGCTGCCGTAAAGCGCGCCGTGGCGGTGGCGGTTCCGGCCTTTTTACCGGTGATTTTTCCGCCCGAAACGGTCGCAACCGCAGTGTTGGAAACGCTCCAGGTAACGTTTGCAGCAACGGGAACCCCTCTGTTTTGCGGCCAGTGATTTTTGACGGTCAGCATCGGCGTAGCGGTAGGAAGCTGCGCGGTTTTCTGCGCGTCCACGCTGACAGCGGAGGACGACAGCTGCACCGATGCGCCGGTGACGGACGACGGCGTAATGCCGACAGCCACCTTCGCCGCGCTGTTGTTCGCCGTCGTGGCCTTGGTGTCCTTCGTGCCGGTACGGAACTCCTGTACCCAATAATGCACGCCGTTGCATACAAAATGCGCAATGCCGATGGCCGTAAAGCTGCTGTTGAGCATATTGCGGCGATGCCCTTGACCGGCGTACTTTTCGCTGTCCTCGCGCCACTGCTTTAACGCGCCGTCGTAGGTGGCGGAGCCGGCAGCAATGTTTTCGCCGCAGCCCTTGCCGCGGTAGGTGTAGGCGGTGAAGCAGTCCTTGCCGTTGGGACGCGTGTGCGACCAAACGAGCGCTACCTCGGCGGCACGCTGCATCGCCGTGCGTTCCAGATCGTAGTCATACGTGAGGTTCTTCAAGCCCTTGCAATAGGTCTTGGTTTTGTTGTTGGCGTTCCAATACCACGCATCGCTGCCGCGGCGGAAGGTGTTGATGCCCGCAAGCATTTTGCGCGCCTCCGTCTGGCCGTAGGTGCCCACTACGCTGACCGTAACGGCGCTTTCCGCAGCCGCTGGCATACAAGCGCCGATCCCCACACTGACCAGCATGATCAGGGATAATACAAAGCTTACTATTTTTTTCATTCTTTTCATAAATTTTCTCCTTATTTTGTGATAATTAACAGTTTACATAACAGTTTACAATTGACTTTTTTCCATTCACACGTGTTTCCCGGCGTTCCCACCGGCAGATGGCCATCTCTCTGTTGTGAGTTGATTATACCACCGCGCACCCCCTGCTATTTTTCATTTTTTGTACCAATTTTGCCAACCCTCCGCCGTCTCCCTGCTTCAGGAATACACTTCACAAGGAGCGCTCTCAATAGGTTACGAATGAATATAATGTTACTAATACGCACACAAAAAGGCGCTGTAAAAAAACGGCCTGAATAAAAAAAGTCGACTGCATTCCGCCGAAGGGTAGGAATGCAGTCATTTTAGTGATATAATGTAGTTGAAATGAAAAAACAAAAAATCACTAAAATATATAATACACCATATCAATTAAAATTACCACTGGAGATTTCAAAAAA